>NZ_JBIPKE010000019.1:0-653884 GCF_044005705.1 Marinoscillum luteum
AAAGCGGATGCAAAATTAGAACTTATTTTTTAATATCAAACCCTATTGTGAGAAAAATATTTTTTTATTTCTAAGCCCAATCTCACCTCATCCTCTCAAGCATCTCCCCATCCCCGCTGAATGGACGGCAAAGATAGTAAAACTCCTGAAGTCCAAAAGGGATTAGGAATAAATAGTTAAGATATTTTTTCTTTCAGCAGTGTCTGAGTCCTATCCGGACCCAATGAGATCAAACTAATGGGTGTTTGCGTCTGATTTTCGATGTATTTGACGTACTCATCCAAGGATTGAGGTAGATTCTCAAATGCAGAAATGTTATTGTCTTTCCACCCTTTGAACGACTCGTAAAGCAAGCCTTCATTTTGGGTGTCCAAATAAAGTGGGAGTTCTTCTGTGATCTGATCGCCCAATTTGTAACTATGGCATACTTTTATTTCATCCATATCCGAAAGAACATCTGCCTTCATCATGAAAAGCTGAGTGACTCCATTGAGCATGCATGTATACTTTAGCGCTGGTAAGTCCAACCAGCCACACCGCCTGGGTCTTCCTGTGGTCGCTCCAAATTCATTGCCCAGCTTCCTCAGCGTTTCGCCAGCCTCTCCATGAAGTTCTGTAGGGAACGGTCCGCTACCGACTCTGGTACAATAAGCTTTGAAGATGCCATACACTTCGCCAATCCTACCTGGAGCCACGCCCAACCCTGTACAGGCACCTGCTGCTATGGTATTGCTGCTGGTTACGAAAGGATAGCTTCCAAAGTCGATATCGAGCAAGGAGCCCTGCGCTCCTTCTGCCAGCACGCTCTGACCATCTACCAAAGCCTGATTGATTAAATACTCAGTGCTAAGGATATCAAATTCACGTACCAACTCCACAGCCTCAAAAAACTGCTTTTCCTCCTCTTCTAATAAAGCTTCGAAATTATAGCGCTCGAGGATCTCCAGATGAAAATCCCGGAGTTGCTTATAGCGCTCATCAAAATCCGGTTCGTTAATATCTCCGATTCTTAATCCTTTTCTTGCTGCTTTGTCTTGATAGGTAGGACCTATTCCGCGAAGGGTTGACCCTATCTTCTTATCGCCCTTGGCAATTTCATAAGCCTTGTCTAGCATCCTATGAGTAGGAATAATCATCTGGGTCTTATTAGAAATGACCAGATGTCTCTTCAAGTCCAGATTGAAAGGAGCAAGTTCTTCAATTTCTCTCTTGAAAGTAATGGGGTCGAGAACTACACCATTTCCGATGACATTCAGGATACCCTCGTGAAAAATACCAGACGGAATCTGATGTAACACATGTTTGTGCCCATCAAACTCGAGGGTATGACCTGCATTGGGCCCTCCCTGAAACCTGGCTACCACGTCGTATTTTGGTGCCAAATAATCCACAACTTTTCCTTTACCCTCATCTCCCCATTGAAGGCCTAATAAAATATCAACTGATGCCATTAAATTATTTGATTTTGCTGAGCGCTTCCTGCTCTGTATCTACTATGTTAAAAATTGCCTGAAGTTTGGTGATAATAAGTAGCTTCTGGACATGCTCGGAGGGTTTGATCAAAAATAGCTCACCTCCCTTGTTTCTGAATTTTGTAAGCAAAGTTATTAAAACTCCAATACCGCTACTATTGATGTAACGGACATCCGAAATATCAATAAGACAATACTTCATCCCCTTGGTAAGAGAATCATTGACGAGTTCTACAAGCTCGGGCCCATTATTCTCCCCTATTAAATCACCATTGAAAACCAGTCTGAGTTGATCGCCGGCGGTTGTATGTTTATAATTCATTATTTGATATTCGGTTTATTCTCGCAATTTTCTCTCTTACAGTTGGCATGCAAAATCAAAGAATGGTGCATTACATCAAACTGCAGAAGTTCACCAACGGTATTTTGAATGTTTTGGATGCGTGGATCACAAAACTCCATGACTTTATTACAGTCGGTACAAATCAGATGATCATGCTGGCGGTATCCATAGGCCTTTTCGTATTGCGCAAGGTTCTTCCCAAATTGATGCTTAGTAACCAACTCGCATTCCACCAGCAAATCAAGTGTATTATATACAGTAGCTCTACTCACTCTGTAATTTTTATTCTTCATACTAATGTAGAGTGACTCCACATCAAAATGGCCGTTTCTGGAATAGATTTCTTCAAGTATGGCGTATCGCTCAGGAGTTTTCCTCAGGCCTTTTTCTTCCAGGTACTTGGTAAAAATATTCTTAACCTCCTCAAATACGATCACTTGGCTTCAATTTGGTGCAAATATACAAGTTAGAAGTTCAAAATTAATCAGTTGTCCCGGGTAACAGAAACAACCCCCGGTACCACTTCCAATTTGCCGATGAGCTGATCCACATGTTTGGTGTCGCTCACATACAATTGAATCTCCCCCTCAAATATGCCTCCTTCGGTGTTGATGGTAATTGATCTCATATTTACTTTCAACTCTCCTGATATAATACTTGAGACGTCATTGATTAATCCCATACGATCCGTACCTATTATTCGCAAACCTGCCAGGAACGAATTATCCTGACTAGAGGTCCATTTGGCCTTTACCACCCTATAGCCGTAATTAGAGAGCAATTCAGCCGCATTGGGACAAGTAGTGCGATGAATTTTGATGCCATCATTGACGGTGACGAAACCAAACACATCGTCGCCTGGAATGGGATTGCAGCACTTGGCAAACTTATAGTCCACCACATCCATATCCTCCCCGATCAACAATAGATCAAAGTCCTTTTCCCTGACTTTTTTAATCTGAGACTGCATGCCCTTGGGATCTGTGACCCTCCGGTATTTGTGCTCCTCTTCCTTTTTCTCGTTGAATTTTTTGATGAGGCTATGGTCAATCTTTCCCTTACCTATCAGGTAAAAAAGATCCGTGGGGGTTTTTACATCGAAATGGTCTGTTAGTTGTAACAGGGCCTCCTGGGTGAAATTGATTTTGAGCTGCTTCAGTTTGCGCTTGACGACTTCCTTGCCTTCCATTACAAACTGTTTTTTCTCTTCTTTGAGGGAATCCTTGATTTTAGATTTGGCTTTGGAAGTCACCACATACTTCAGCCAATCCTCATTGGGCTTTTGCTTTTTAGAGGTCAGGATCTCAACCTGATCACCATTTTTCAATACATAATTGAGAGGTACCAGTTTTTGATTCACTTTAGCACCCAGACAATGGGCTCCCACTTCTGTATGTATATCAAATGCAAAATCTAAAGCTGTGGAGCCATTGGGCATGGTGACCAAGTCTCCCTTTGGGGTGAAAGCAAATACTTCTTCCTGAAAGAGGTTGGACCTGAAGTCGTCAACGAACTCTATGGCTGAAGCATCATTCTGCTCAAGAATCTCCCGAACTTTTCCGATCCAAAGCTCAAGCCCCTTGTCAGCGTCACCATTTTTGCTCTCTTTATATTTCCAGTGGGCAGCATAGCCCTTTTCGGCAATTTCATCCATTCGGCGTGTTCGGATCTGCACTTCCACCCATTGTCCTCTGCCACTCATCACAGTGGTATGAAGTGACTCGTAGCCATTGGATTTAGGAATACTGATCCAATCCCGCAAGCGGTCCGGATTGGGCTGATAGTAATCAGTAACGATTGAATAGGCCTGCCAGCAAGCTGCCTTTTCATTCTCCAATTCAGTGTCGACGATGATTCTAACGGCAAACAGATCGTACACTTCCTCAAAAGGTACATTCTGCTTTTTCATTTTATTATGAATACTATGAATCGACTTGGGACGTCCCTTTATCTCATATTGAAAGCTTTGGCTATTAAGTTCATCCTTGATGGGCTTGATGAAATTTCTGATAAACTTATTTCTAGCGTCTTTGGTCGCATTGATCTTAGATGCGATATGTCTGTACGCATCCCCATCTGTATACCTGAGGTATAGATCTTCCAGTTCTGACTTAATGGCATATAGTCCCAGACGGTGAGCGAGTGGGGCATATAGATAAATGGTCTCATTGGCGATTTTGAGCTGCTTATCCCTGGGCATACTCCCGAGGGTACGCATGTTATGGAGTCTATCGGCCAGCTTGATCAGAATCACACGGACATCATCCGACAGTGTCAGAAGCATTTTTCGGAAGTTTTCCGCCTGTTGAGAGCTCCCCTGATCGAAAACACCAGCTATTTTGGTCAGCCCGTCGATAATACTGGCAACTTTTTTACCATAACCCCGCTCAATATCCGCCAATTCCACTTCCGTATCCTCCACCACATCATGGAGCAATGCCGAAACAATGGAAGTAGTGCCCAATCCAATTTCGCTAACACAAATCTGGGCCACCTCTAAGGGATGGAAAATATAAGGCTCACCGGATTTACGGCGCATATCCTTGTGCGCCTCCATAGACATGTAGAAGGCTTTCTTGATGATCCTGGCATCTCCAGATTTTAGTATCGGCTTGGCATGACGTAGCAGCTTACGATACCTCCTAATAATCTCCCTTTTCTCTTCTTCTAAATCAACTTCAATCATCAATGAATAAAAATTATTTTAGGGTTTTGCGAAATTAAACTTTTATATATCTTTGCACTCCAAAAAAAGCGGATGTGGCGAAATTGGTAGACGCACTAGACTTAGGATCTAGCGCCGCGAGGCATGGGGGTTCGAGTCCCTCCATCCGCACCAAAAAACAACCCTCTTTCCGAATAGTTTCGTGAAAGAGGGTTTTTAATTTATAAACATTAATACTTACCACATTGGACATCTCACTGGATAAAATCAACAAAACTGAAGCGGTAATTAAAGTTAATTTAAAGGCCGATGATTACCAACCTGGTGTAGCGCAAAAGATCAAAGAATATAGCAAGAAGGCCAACATCAAAGGGTTTCGTCCCGGCAAAGTGCCTTTAGGGATGATTCAGAAGATGTATGGCAAGTCTATCTTGTTAGAGGAGTTGAATCAATTGCTCTCTGAAAAGCTTAATGCTTACCTGAGAGAGAGTGATTTGCAGTTTCTCGGAGAGCCCATGCCGAAAGATGATTTCGAATCTATCGATTTGGACAGCCAGGAAGATTTCGAATTTGCTTACCATGTAGGGTTTGCAGAAGAATTTGAGCTCGCTATCAATGACAAATTGAAGGTGGACAAGCACTCTATCAAAATAGACGATAAAGTGATTGGTGAAACCATCGAAAACTTACAGAAGCAATTTGGTGAGTTGATCACTGCTGAAGTTTCTGAAGCGAATGACACCCTCTATGGCCCCATCAAAAGTGCCGATGGCAGCATTCATAAGGAGATAAGCATCGACCTGAATGATGTAGAAAAAGCCTCTGTTAAGAAATTAACAGGTCTGAAAGCAGAAGATTCGGTAGAGCTGGATCCCAAAAAACTCTACACAGACAGTCACAAACTCCATCATCAGTTGGACATCTCTCATGATGCTTTTGATCTTTTGAAGGGCAAAATGACTTTCACTGTTAAAGGCATTAACCGTCAGGTTCCCGCAGAAGTGAATCAGGAGCTTTTTGACAAGACCTTTGGTGAGGGGACTGTAAAGGATGAAAAGGAATTCAAGGAAAAAGTAAAAGAGTCTGTTGGCAAAAGTTTTGAGAATGAAGAAGAGCAGTATTTCGACTATCAGTTGAAAGAGACGCTCATCGAGAAAGCTAAAATCAACTTGCCTGATGAGTTTTTGAAAAACTGGTTACTCAAAACCAACGATCAAATTACTCCCGAAATCCTTCAGGATGAGTATGCGACATATGCTAAGGAGCTGAAATGGTCACTGATCAGAAATAAAATTGTAAAAGATCAGGACTTCAAAGTGGAGAACGATGAAGTGGTGGAGGAAGCCAAAAACCTTATCAGAAAGCAATTCGGACAAGCTGGTTTGATTGGGCAGATGGAAGACAAACTGGAAATGTTTGCTCAGAATTATCTACAGGCAGAAAATGGAGATAATTACATGAAGATTTACAACCAGGTACAAAATAATAAGGTGTTTAGTTACCTCAAGGAGAATATCACCATCAAGGACAAGAAAGTCACGATGGATGAATTCAGAAAACTTTAGGAAACTAAGTCATACCAAAACAAGTTTAAATAAAAGTCCTTAGTGCTAAGGACTTTTATATTTTTGCCTAGTTAAGCTAAATTGAAACATGATCAATAAAGAAGAATTCAGAAAATTTGCCGTAAAAGGCCAAGGAATAAATGGTTTGACCTTTGACGCGTATACGGATCGCGTGGAAAACATGACCCGTGCAGTCATTGAAGAACGACCAACCAATTTCAGAGAAATTGATGTTTTCTCCAGACTCATCATGGACAGGATTATATTCCTGGGTATGCAAGTAGAGGAGAATATTGCCAATATTATTACCGCTCAGTTGCTCTTTTTGGAGTCTGTAGATTCTAAAAAAGATATCCTGCTATACATCAATAGCCCTGGAGGATCAGTATACGCCGGATTGGGGATGTATGACACCATGCAGTATGTGAGTCCTGATGTGGCCACCATATGCACAGGTATGGCTGCCTCTATGGGAGCGGTGCTGATGACCGGGGGTGCCAAAGGCAAAAGATCTGCTTTGCCACACTCAAGAATCATGATACACCAACCAAGTGGTGGAATGCAGGGTCAATCTAGAGACATGGAGATTACCTTAAAACAAATGCAGGAACTCCGGAAGGATCTTTATACCATCATAGCCAATCATTCGGGCAGATCTTATGAAGATATAGAAAGAGATTCGGATCGTGATTACTGGATGCGTGCATCTGAGGCTAAAGAATACGGCCTGATTGACGAAGTATTAGAAAGAAACCCAAAGAAATAATGGCGCAAGTTACCTGTAGCTTTTGTGGAAGAAATAAGAAGGATGTAGACCTGATGATATCAGGTATTCATGCTCACATTTGTGATAAATGTATTTCACAGGCTCAGCAAATCCTCAACGAAGAGCTGAAAACAAAAAGCTCGGCGGAAAGCCCAAAGTTTAACCTGATCAAACCTACAGACATGAAGAGACATCTTGATGAGTTTGTAATCGGTCAGGATGAAGCGAAAAAGTATATCTCAGTAGCTGTCTACAATCACTACAAGCGACTCATGCAGGCAGACAGCAAGGATGATGTGGTGATTGAAAAATCTAACATTGTCATGGTCGGACAAACCGGGACAGGTAAAACCTACCTAGCCCGCACGTTAGCCAAAGTACTTCAGGTGCCGTTTTGCATAGCCGATGCTACAGTGCTGACGGAAGCTGGGTATGTAGGTGAAGATGTGGAAAGTATCCTCACAAGGCTCCTACAAGCTGCCAATTATGAGGTAGAAGCAGCCGAGCGCGGGATCGTTTACATAGACGAGCTGGACAAAATTGCGCGAAAATCTGACAATCCATCCATTACAAGGGATGTAAGTGGCGAAGGTGTTCAGCAAGCGCTTTTGAAGCTACTGGAAGGTACCTCTGTGAATGTACCGCCACAGGGTGGTAGGAAGCACCCGGACCAAAAGATGATTACGGTTAATACTGAAAACATCCTTTTCATTTGTGGTGGAGCATTTGATGGCATCGAGCGCCACATTGCCAACAGGCTCAATACAAGGCCGATTGGTTTTGCCAACGCCGATGATTTCAGCACAGAGTCTGTGGATAAGGACAACCTGCTTAAATACATTACCGCATTAGACCTGAAAAGTTTTGGGCTTATCCCGGAGCTGATTGGGCGATTGCCGGTGCTCACACACCTGGATCCGTTGGATGGTGTGGCTTTGAAAAAGATTCTGACAGAGCCAAAGAATGCACTGATCAAACAGTATGAAAAGCTGTTTGAAATGGAGGACGTAAAACTCACCATGACTCCTGAGGCGCTTGACTACATTGTAGAAAAAGCCGTAGAGTTCAAACTGGGAGCACGCGGGCTAAGATCTATCTGTGAGGCTATCATTACGGATGCCATGTTTGAAATCCCTTCCAGCAAGGATGTGAAAGAAATGGAAGTCACTAAGGACTATGCCGAGGAGAAATTTGAAAAATCGAAATTTAATAAGTTAAGAGCGGCCTAAGTCAATAATGTGTCTGGCTGCTTTCTCTGAAGCGTTTGTTTCACCTAAAATACTGCGAATCTCCGAATAACCTTCGGAGATTCTTTTTTTGGATGCTACATCGGAAAGTAAAGTCTCCAGTTCGGAAGCTACGTTGACCGCATTGTAATCCCCCTGAATAAGTTCCCTGACCACTTCCTTCCCAGCAATCAGATTAACCAAAGAGATGTGAGGTACCCGGATCATTCTTCTGGCGATCAGATAAGTCAGCCAGCTCGTTTTGTACACCACCACCTGAGGCTTACCAATGAGTGCCGTCTCCAGAGTGGCAGTACCAGAAGTTACCACTGCCGCCTCGGCAGACTGTATCAGTTCATAAGCTTTATCAAAAACCAAAGAGATGTTACCGAGATTTCTTAACGGTTCATAGATCGACTTATCAACATTACTGACCCCTGAGACCAAAATCTGATAGTCATCAAAGACCGTAGATATTTTCTGGACTACGGGAATGGCTTGTCTGATCTCCTGCTCCCGACTTCCCGGCAGAAATGCTATGGACTTATGTCGCTTCAGTACATGAAGTAAAGTGTCATTCCATTCATAGGCACTCAGCGCCTCCATGACTGGGTTGCCCACATAAGTCACCTCATACTTGAGGCCCTGATAGAAGTCCTTTTCGAAGGGAAGGATCACCAGCATCTTGTCTACACTCCTCCTGATCCTGCTGATACGCTGTGGTCTCCAGGCCCATAGTTTGGGAGCAATATAGTAGCAGGTTTTGATCTTAAAATTTCTAGCATAAGTAGCCAATCGGAGGTTAAAACCTCCAAAATCAATCAAAACAAGTACCTGAGGAGCAAATTCACGAATATCTCGCTGACACTCTTTCAATAGGGAACGAAGTGTCCAGAAGGTTTTGAAAACTTCCCAAAAACCCATTACTGTTAAATCACGATAGTCCTTGAGAATCCTAGCACCGGCTGACCCCATCAGGTCTCCACCCCAACCCACTATCTCAGCCTGCGGGTCTTGCTTGGTAATTTCCCGAATCAGGTTTGCACCATGCAAATCACCAGACCTCTCTCCGGCTACGATAAAGTATCTCATCCTTTGGTTTCGCCAAAGTACTCTACGTAATTGCGTGGTGTTTCGTATAATTTCAAACTATGAAGTGTACAATCACTTCCTAGCAGTTTAACCTTAGGTGCGAGGATTTTCCAAAACTCAATCACCAGGTTTTCGCAGCTGGCAAGTTTGCCCAGCATAAAATCGACATCCAGGTTCAGGTTTTTGTGATCCACCTTATCCGTGATGTCAGTACGCACCAGCGTACTCAATTTCTTCAGATCCACTACAAAGCCCGTCTCTGGATCGGGCATGCCTTTTACGGTTACAATGAGTTCAAAATTGTGCCCGTGCCAGTTATCATTGGCACATGGGCCAAACACCTCCACATTTCGCTCCCTCGTCCAATTGAGATTATACAGCTTATGGGCTGCGTTAAAATGTTCCTTTCTACTTACGTAAATCATAACCGCTGAAAATCTGCCACAAAGATAGAAAGTTCTGTCACCTTACTAAAGGCTTATGCCGTGGATGATTAAATTTGAAAAAACAACTTGTATGATCGTAGTAACAGGGGCAGCGGGATTTATCGGAAGCTGCATGATAGCCAGGCTCAATGAGAGTAATTTCAATAATATCATCGCTGTGGATGTCTTTCAGAATGAATTCAAAAACCAAAACCTGGCTGGTAAAAAGCTCCGAGCCACTATAGATCGTGAGGCCTTTCTTCCCTGGCTTGATGAGAATGCCGAGGCGGTGGAGTTTATTTTTCATCTTGGTGCTCATACTGATACCACAGAACAGGATACAGATATCCTTAGGAAATTGAACACTGACTATTCCAAAGCCATCTGGAAACGGTGTGTTAATGAGCAAATTCCACTGATCTACGCCAGCAGTGCTGCTACTTATGGTGCAGGTGAAAATGGTTTTTCCGATGATGAAAACACTCTTGAAAGCCTGGAGCCACTTAATGCCTATGGTGAGTCCAAGCAGGAATTTGACTTGTGGGCCATTTCCCAGGAGCAAAAACCATTCTTTTGGGCTGGACTCAAATTCTTTAATGTCTATGGGCCCAATGAATACCACAAAGAGCGTATGGCCTCTGTGGTCTATCACTCATTTCATAAAATCATTGAATCCAATACCCTGAAGCTCTTCAAGTCACACCGATCGGACTTTGAGGATGGTGAGCAAAAAAGAGATTTTCTCTATGTAAAGGATGCCGTGGAGGTGATGTACTGGCTTATGCACCATCGGAAAAACAGCGGCATTTATAACATCGGAACAGGTGAGGCCAGATCATTCAATTCGCTTGCTACTGTTATTTTCAAATCTCTCGGGCTCGAGTCAAAAGTTGAATACGTGGACACCCCGGAAGACATTCGGGAGAAGTACCAGTACTTTACAGAGGCTGACATAAAAAAAATAAAGTCCATTGGATACCCAATGGACTTTACAACTCTTGAAGCAGGTGTTGATGATTATATTAAAAACTACCTGCTCAATATGACTTATTATTAAATACAAAAGAGAGCCACACAACAGTCCGGCTCTCTTTTGATAAAATATATTCTAGTCTTTACTCACTCTAAGGGTTTGAACAGACCCGTTTTCTGAAACGATCTTAAGCAGATATATTCCGGTCCTCAATCCTCTCATGTCCAACTGATTGTTATTGAAGGAAACTCTTTTCACACTTCCATCAAGTCCAAACAACTCCACTTTGGCCAAAGGCACCTGTGATTCTATCGCCAGAAAATCAGTGGTCGGATTTGGGAACACTATAAGTGAGGACAAAATCTGATCAGCGGCAAGAATTTCTCCTTGTATAGCTACATCATCAATTGCCCATCCCCAAGAGTTGACCTGTGCATCAGACTGTAGGCGGAACCTAAATACCACCACATCTCCAGCATTAAAGTGATCCAATAGATTGTACTCATGGTCAACAAAATAGTCTTCTCTTCCTGATAGTTTAGATTCAAAAGCAGCCGTCCATTTATCATTAGCGCTGGCATCATACTTGGCAATGGTTACCCACGAAATTCCATCCGTAGACCCTTCCAACGTCACATAATCGGCCCCTGGCTCCACAATAGCCACATCCTTGTAACTAAAGGTTGCATCAGAACTTTTGACTTCAATAGGAATAAGCAGATTAAACACTTTGTTGGAATTTGCCTCATAGTTATGTGCAGAGTGAATCGCCTGAGATGGAAATCCAGTCACCTTTTTGATCTCCATAGATCCTGTAAAATGATCATCGTCGGTATCAAATCTATCTACATAGGACGATTGCGTTGCAGCAAAACTATATGTAGTAAACTCGAACGCGTCTGAGGTATATGGAGCGGAACCTTTAAAGCCTCTTACCACAATTTCCAGTTCCGTTTCCGAAGTGGAAGCAGTGAAAAGATTTTCTCCCAGATCAGGACTCACCACCGATGACGCATAATCACCATTAATATAGAGCTGAGCAGAGTCAAAGTCGGAAATAAAATTCACCAACACTCCAACTTCATTTGACAGACCTGCTGAAACGTCAGTTATTTCAGGGTAATAAGTGATCAGCGGAACCTCAGGAAGCGTGTAAGACCAGATTCCCCTTGAATGAGACGCTATGACCAATTGATCCTCTTTGAGATCAATTTCCCATACCGATGCCCGAGGCATATTGCTGTCAAGCAAGTGCCATGAAGCTCCATTATCCGTAGACTCTATGATACCAATTTCTGATCCTACCCATATGGTGTTTGGATCATGAGGCATCACCTGCAAATCATATACTGCTACATCTGGAAATCCGGTGCTCGTACTTCCCGCAGAAAAACCAGAAATATCTTCCCAGGTTTCTCCAAGATCGGTAGATCGTACCACCTTCGCTGATTTTGCATAAGAGAATAACACGTAAACGGTCTTATAATCATGATAATTGGTCGCAATTCCCGTTATCAACCCTGTGTTTATCCCATTATCTGGAACAGGAGCAAATGACTCGCCCTTGTCCGTAGATAGAAACAAAGAACCACTATTGCTAATGGAAGCTCCGGCCCACATCACGTCAGGGGTTGCATCTGATATTTCAATACTCATTAGCGAAGAAGTTGCCCAGTCACTATAGCCTGTCATATCAATCAACTGCCAAGAGCCAGCAAAGTCCTCAGATTTATAAACTCCATTTCCTGCAAGGGTAAACACAACGTCAGGACGTTGGGGGGCGTTACTAAATTGCCCGATGAATGGCAATGCGGGATCAGCTCCCAAGCCCACTGTTGCATTCAAAAAGGAATTTCCACCATCAATAGACCTACCAATTCCAAGGTTTTGACTGGTCACAATCAGTTTGTTTATGTCGGTGGGGTGCCATACGGCATCAAATCCATCTCCACCCCAAGCTTCCTCATATTCGGTAGTCTTTGATGCGTCTTCTCCTGAAGGGCTAAACCAACTACCATTATCCTGTGCACCGGCCACATAACGATCAACACCCGGAGCCTTGTCTGCTCCATAAAATTGAGTGGTATTCATCATGCTTCCTGCAAAATGCCAGGAATTTAAAGAAACACCAGGATTAGCTGAGACATTGGAGGCATAGGACGCTCCGTCGTTGACATTTACTATCTGCCATTCCTTGGCCTCTGCATCATGTATTACGGCTACCAGGTTATGGTGATCCGGGTGAACATTACTATTCTTTCCGTCAACTCTTCCATATGGGTCTGCAGCGCTCACCACATCATACTGGCCACTTACTACAGTTCCCCAATTAATTCGGAAGGCAGATTCAGGAAGATTATCAGGATCCCATGTGGCACCTGCAACCAGGTATGGCCAAATGAAAAACAGGTCATCATCCACATGTCCACCAGTAGTTGCTATGGCATCCGATGGCGTTTCTGAATAAGTCCTTGAGTTGATGTACAAATACTCGCGAGAGTGAGTATTGTTTGCATCATTCTCACCGCCCTCAGTATTATTATAAATCAAATTAAAAATGCCGTCACGCTGTTGATCTCTAAACGCGACCATCAATTGACGTTCCGGTGTGGCATCCACATCCCAAACTTCAAAAGGTACATCTACGTAATCCTGGTAAGTATATTCAGCATCACCGACACCAGAACCTCTGCCACTAGGCACCAAAAACCTGTGAGCCTTCTGTGACCTCCCCGGACCGAACCTTATTTCCACTGAAGTAAACTCATCTGCCGGAGCAGAACCCAGCGCAAGGGTTCCACCATCTAGCTCTGCAGTAAAATTAACTCGAGCCATGAATGCCTCAGTACCTCCAGTTTCAGTGCCTAAAAAGGTAGGGTCACTTTCACCAACGCCTGCTGCTACATCCACGGTATACTTATAGATACCTATTCCACCTACATAAAATTCATTCAAATTGAATGGATGAGCTAAGATGGTATTATCATACCAACCCTGGCCTCCCAATACATCAACGGTGTTAGACGGGTCAGTAATCAAGGTCCAATTATTACCAGAGTCATTAGAATAATAAATATCAGCTTCCTGTGAAGCGTCCAATCCCCCTACAACTGAAGCATACAATCGGGTTGGATCCACCGGAGAAACAGCCAACTCAACTCTGGAGCTTGGGCTCATTCCGTTCGAAATCAATGACCAAGTATCCCCGGCATCCAGAGAACCTAAAACACCAACACCACTTTGTCCGGCATACAGTATGTTAAAATCATTTGGAGAAGCTACAATCTGCTCAATAGCTCCAGCTTGAGCATTGAAAACAGAGTTCCAAGACAGTCCACCATCTGTAGACTTCATAATATTTGAAGTGTAGGATCCCCAAAAATTAGGTGCAGTGCTAGCTAACACAACATCCGGGTTGTTTGGATCTACTATTACCCGTGTAACAGACTGCCACAATTCATTTCCAGCCGTGGATGCCAGTTGTGTCCATGTTTCTCCGGCATCAAGCGATTTGAAAATTCCATCTCCATTGATGTTGGTATATGCAGACGCTATATATTCTCCTGTACCGGCATAGATAACATCCGGCTGACTCTCGCAATATGCAAGACTAGTAACCGCCAAAGTGGGAAAGTTAGGAGACTTGTCAATCCAGCTAGCACCACCATCTGTGGTCTTCCAGACTCCACCTCCTGAAGATCCAACCAGCCAAGTCATATGAGTATCATCCTGAGGCAGCACTATCAAACCACGAGCTCTTCCAGGAACATTTGATGGTCCACGCTCAACTATATTAACAGGGACAGATCGGCTTTTGGATACATTTGCAGCAGCAAGTGATTTAACCAGTTCCTTCTGAAGATAACCTGGCTGATAATTAACGCCACCCTCCCTATAGGTAAGTTGCTGTCGGATTTTAAATCTTTCTTCCGGAAGCATCAGATGTTTCCTCTCGAATCTGGAAACTTCCTCTTTGACAATTGTATCATCATGGGAGATTTCTTGATCCCCTTGCTTCATCCAATACACAGTGCACAGCAAAATCAGCAATGCTCCTACTGCAGAAATTGCGCTTTTATTTTTTATTTTCATCGTTTGGATTATTTTTTTCTTTTTTATCGCCGCTTACAACATCAATCTCAAAGGTCTTTAGACCATTGTCCATGGGAGTTGCTAATCCGGTCTTCTCTTTGATCATAATAGTTGAAATACCAGTCCAATTAAGGTAATCGCCGCGGAAACCCGAGTTATATATTGCTTTTGGCTTTTTTGTTAAGCGAACAACCACAAATGTGGTAGAAGGTGAATACCCCGTTTCTTCAAAGGTTGAAAGGAGAACGAATGAGCTATCAGGATTGTATTGGGTCTCAAAATCGGTTGTTCTTAAAGACTCTTTAGCAATGGCCAATAAATCATCATCACTTATCGATTTGTTCGTATATCTGGATGAGCAGTTACACAACACGGTCGAAAGGCTTATAAAGACCAAAATAGACATCCTATTCTTCATAATTTCATTTGATAACAAATTAAACAATTTGCCAAAAGAAGGCAACAAGAAGACTGTATTACAAGTCCTAACCTCGGTTTAAAAACCTCAAGATCAAAGTCAAATGATCAACATTTTTAGTCGAAAGGCCTTCTGATTTAACATAATCAACCAAAGCCTCTTGCTCACTCTCCGAAAGGCCTAAACCACTGGCAAATTTCTTCCTATTGCCACTTGCAGGGTATACAATCCCATCTCTCAGGAAATAGTATTCCTTAGCCGATTCGTATCTATCCTGCTTTGATCCCGCATCCAATGCCTTTACATAATTCGCCTCGTAAATTTTTATGAAATGCCGCTCGACAAGACTCCAGGTTTCTCCTCTAGAAACGTCGCGCAACAAGCCAATTATTGGTGTCTGATCGCTATATCGATATTCATTTGGGTTAATGTATCTAATCGCACTATCGCTCAACACTGATATATCGACGAATTGAATTTTTTCGATACTGAAGGTTCTTACACGATTCTTGTCCTTGACATCCACATTGTTGTTCAGTAGATTCACTCTTAATATAAGATTCCCCGTTTGGACACCATTTTTGAGAGTGAGTTTTCCGGATTTCCAATCCTCAAACAAATAGACATTTCCTACAGGATCGTAATTTGTGAAATCCACAACGGAAACCATGCCTCCGATTTCAGTATTCATATCAAGACCACTAGCGTCATTTCCTCCTAGCGTGGCTTGAGCTGCACCCCCAGTAACAATGCATACAAATAGGACTGGGCTAAGTAAATATCGTTTCATAAAACTAATTGGTTGATTATGTGGTATAACAACCTTCACTCAAAGCAACTGTACTAATATTCAAGAATAAATAAAACAAAAGCCATCTCGGAACGAGACGGCTTTTGTTCTAATATTAATAGCACTTAAATCTACTATTTTACGCCCGCAGGAAGATCCATTTTTTGCACAGATACATCTCCATAAGAAGTATCATCTGCATCAAACAATTCGTATACTCCATTGGTCACGGTAATATACCCTACCAAATAAAGAGAAGAACCGTCATCATCAGAATGCAACTGCTCGTCAATCAAAACAGTAGACGAAGAAGCAACAGAACCATCATTGTTATATCTGGTGAGTTGAAGTGATACAGGTATATCTGTAGCAAACTCACCTAGATCCACACTTCCATAAAGGTTTGTTGTTACCCAGTAATGTCCATCAGCCCAGTCCAGGTCACCTACCTCAGGACATGAACCAGTTGCCATAGAGAAATCTGGATGATAACCAGAGAAATCCTCCACCAAAAACAACACGTCCACATCAAAAGAACTACAGAATGACTCACCAACAGCAGTTTCGTCTCCGTTATCCCATACCGCGGTAAGCGTTACAGTTTCTAAAGGAGCAAAATCAGGCGTATTGTTGATGGTAATCGCCACAGTAGTAGGAGTGATACTTGCATTGGCTGTACGTGAATCTCCAATCTGGATCATCAACATTTCAGTCTCCTCTCTTGTATCATCATCAGCATAAAGGGTAACCATAGCCGTTCCTGTAGTAGATCCAGCTGGAATATAAACTCTGCTATTGCTATTCTCGATATCAAAATCGTCATGCTCTGTAGCAGTAGTTCCCTCTGCCACTGTAACATAAATAGCAACATCTACTATCTGCGCTTCACTCATTGTGACAGTCCACGAGAAAGTCGTATCCTGCTCATCAATAGTGATAGAGCTTGGTGCCGAAATCGAAATCGTTGGACTAGTCGGTACCAAAGACGAGTGTCCGGTAAAGTCCTCATCATCGCAAGATGTGAAGCCGAAACTCACTACTACCAAAATCAGTAATAATCTATATATCTTATTCATAGTTAATTTCATTTAAAGATTTAAGATCAATTAGGAGTCAGAACTTCCGTGTACACTCGGTTTCCAGCGCTAAACTCAATCGTATAGGAGTAAGTAATCACACCAGTTGACGGGTCAACAGATCCTGTAACCTCAGCGCCATCTCCTTCTCCCCACACACCATTGCTATAGAAATCTCCAAGGGTTTGCATAGGAATAT
The DNA here is from genome assembly GCF_044005705.1 of Marinoscillum luteum. Classification (NCBI taxonomy): domain Bacteria; kingdom Pseudomonadati; phylum Bacteroidota; class Cytophagia; order Cytophagales; family Reichenbachiellaceae; genus Marinoscillum; species Marinoscillum luteum. The sequence continues at coordinate 17,103 of NZ_JBIPKE010000019.1, forward strand.
AAAGCTGACCACATACATCATTGAACAACATAGGTGCTTCACCAGTTGGTGTTGCTAACACTCCTTTAGCCCATGATCCACTTCTACTAGAAACATAACTTCCAGGTCCCAGCTCTGTGATCACTACAGGGAATGAGTATGAAGCCCCATCATCTCTCTGACCAGTCATAGAATATGATCCAGCCAAGTCAGACAAACACTGAACAGTAAGACTCACTCTATTGGCTGCCTGAGCCAATACACGTCCATCAGTCATTGTCATCTCAGTATGAAACCCGATAACATCACCGATGGCCAGATCAGCAGCAGTGGCACTAAAGCCCTCCATAAAGTCCCCAATAGAAGAATAGTTCACTTCTATCGGATAAGTAGAAGCCGTAGTGATTTCCACAGACTCAGTTCCATACGATTTGTAAACAGTCATGGACTGAACATCAGAAACATTTGGAGAAGATACTGTCACAGAATAATCTAACATCGCTGTAACAAAAATCACCTCGCCAGTTTCCGTAGGGTTTCCTAGCAAAGCACCGCCAGAACTTCCAATAGTGGTTAGGGCAGCCTCTTTAGCCTCCGCAGTAACCAAATCTTCAGACTCATTACACGAGATCGCAAAAAGACCAAGGGTTAGGATGGCTATGTATATATTTATTTTTTTCATGATAATTTCAATTTAATGTTAATTGACAATTATTAATTATCCCACCAAACTTTGGTAGTCAATACATCTGCACCTTGACTTGCCACAGCTGCATCATAGCTAGCTTTATTGGTAGTCTGCTCTGAAGCAGGATAAGAGTATCGAGAAGGAATTTGAGATAGTACAGCATCAAGAGCTGGAGACAAAGCAGGCTGACCTGTTCTTCTCCATTCTGTCCATGCTTCTACTCCCTGAGCAAATAGAGAGATCCACTTTTGGGTTCCAATCAACTCAGCAGAAGCACCTGCGCTATACGCCACACCAGACTGGGACAAGTAAGCGTCCACACCTGAGGTGATTCCGTTTTCTTCCATAGAAGCTCGAATACCAGCATTGTAGAATGTGGCAGCATCTCCGCTAATGTAATTAGAAGCAGCAGCCTCAGCTAGCAAGAACTGCAACTCCGCGTATGACATAAACATACCTGGCAACTCGGGGTTCAAATAGAACTCACCGATACCAGAAACGTTCTCATAATTGAAGTCTTCACTAGGAACATCCTGAATTCCGTTTGGCTTACCTCTGTAGTTACCATCAGCATTCTTAGCAGCCATTACTGCAAGACGAGGATCACTAAATCCTTCGAGAGTCTGCACCAAAAGCTCAGAAACTTTCCATTCTAATCTGCTACCATAATCAATGGTCTCATAAAATGGGTGAGCATTAGGCTGAGCAGCTAAATAAACAATAGCAGCATTATCAGCATTTGAAGTGAATATTGGGCGAGCTACTGTTGCTTGTAAATCTGCAGACACATCACGAACACCAGAAATCCTCATCAGACATCTGATTTTCAATGAGTTAGCAAACTTTCTCCACTTAGAAGCATCACCACCATACATCAAATCAGTGGCTGCATTCAGTGATCCATTTCCTCCAGCGATCAACGCATTAGCTCTGTCGAGCTTTGCCAAGATGCTATCATAAACCACTGATTGCTCATCATATGCAGGAGCAAAAATACCCTCAGTACCACGGATGGCCTCTGTATTAGGGATATCTCCATACAGGTCAGTAAGCAATGAATATCCCCAAGCCTGTAGCGTAAGTGCTACTCCTTTAGATACATCATTACCTTCTGCAGTAGCCAAAATCTCCATTGATCTGGCATCAGAGATTACATCTTCGTAGATGTTATCCCAAGTAGACTCAATTACAGACTGTCTTGGAACGTAACGCTCCTCGTCGTTGTACTGAACTTTCGTCCAAAGCTGAGCCCAAGTGGAACCCATATCTCCACCTACAAACGTGCTATGCAAGTTGTTGGCAGCATTCCTAATGATATCTGCTGTCAGAAGATCTGAGGGAACAGTTGTCGGGTTGTTAGGATCCTGATTCAATTCCTCAAATCCCTTATCACAGCTCGTTGCAAAAAGAACGAAGAAAATTCCCGTGAATAAATATTTTATAGACTTCATCATCGATTAAAGTTTAAAGTTGATATTGAAACCCATGCTTCTTGCAGATGGCAACTGACCAAATTCCTGGCCTTGCTGCGAATCAGCATTGCTAAATCCACTTTCTGGATCTATGTGTGGTACTTTAGAGTACAACAACGCAAGGTTTCTCCCTACTAATGCAATGTTTACATCTTTGAAAGGAACGTTGGTAAACCACTGACTTGGCAATTTCCAGTTCAATGTAACTTGTCTCAATTTGATATAAGACGCATCAAAAACTGATCCTTCAGCAACACCGTTGCTAAATGCTGCTTTGTTATAAGTTTCAGCAGTTACTACAATGTTATTTGGCACATAGATAGGGTTACCATCTGTGTCAGTACCTGATTGCATCACACCTTTACCTACAATACCTTCTTCTCTTCCTTTCAAAGTTTCAGCAAGTACTCCAGCATATCTACCCCAAGTAGTAGTCATAGTATAGATATCACCACCCCATTTGGCATCAAATAAACTGCTCAAAGAAAGACCTTTGTAACGCAAGTTCACTGCTATACCTCCTGTCCAATCTGGCTGAATGTCTCCCAATACTCTGTATGTAGGGTCGATCTGTGGTCTACCATTTACGTGAACGATGTTACCATCCTCGTCTTTAAGATACCCAGGGCCGAAAAGCACACCATAAGGATGACCTTCTCGTGCTTGCAAATCCACATTCCACTGACCACCTAGTACAATTGCGCCTTCATCACCATCAATGTTATTAACGGAAATTACATCGTTATTGTAAGTAGCAAAGTTTACATTCAAACCGGCAGAGAAATCCTTAGTGTCTACAATTGTAGCGCCTAATTGAAGCTCAATACCTTTGTTCTCAATCAAACCAACGTTATCGTAAGCTGACTCATAACCACTAGTAGGAGAAACCTCCACCTGAACGATCAAGTCCTCAGAAGTCTGGTCGTAGTAAGTCGCATCCAATGAGATTCTTCCATCGAAAAACTTAGCTGCCAAACCAATTTCAATACCCGTAGTTGTTTCAGGCTTGATGTTTGGGTTGTTCAAAGTTTCAGGATTGTATGCCAAAGAAACAGATCCGTAAGGAGTTGTTCTGAAGCTGTACAACTGCTGCAAGCTATAAGGGTTCAGACCACCTGAACTACCTACTTTAGACCAACCAGCACGTACTTTCAAGTAAGGAAGTGCGTTGGAATAAATGTCTAACATGTCGGTCAGAACAAAGCTTAAAGAAGCCGATGGGTAGAAATATGAGTTATCAGCCTTTGGAAGTACTGACCACCAGTCATTTCTGCCTGAAATATCCAAGAAAACGAAATCTCTAAAAGAAAGCTGAGCAGTACCCAACAAACTATTGATTTTCTCTTCTTCCAACGTGTTAATCAAAGTAGGAGTACTACCTGACTTCAGGTTGGAAACGTTATACAATCCTGGAAGCTCTAATGCAGGAACACCTACATAGTGTCTTGTGTACTCCTGAATCATATTATTACCACCAAAACTCACAGCTACACCGAAATCACCGAATGTCTTGTTTGCTGTGATCATGTAGAAATGGTTGATCTCAGTGAATCTTCTCACCTGATCTGAATAGAAACCATCTGCTGCTGAGTTAGTACCGATAGCCTTAATGTTGCTGTTTCTCATGTCCCAGTTATCAATACCGGTTCTTACATAAGCACTCAACCAGTCGTTGAACTGATACGCAAGTTTAACGTTACCAATCAAACGATCTTTGTCGTAACCCTGAAGGTTTACATCCTGTCCCCAATAAGGGTTATTCTGGAATACTGTATTCCAGTTCAAAGGAGTACCAGCTGCTGCTGTTCCTTCTGGTGACAATGGCAAATTCTTGTAATCCTTCAAAGCTGCAAGATCCACGTTTCTTCCAGACCAGATCATCTGCTGAACAGGGTTATCATTGGTATAACCAATAGAAGCAAGGTTATCCGCATGTTCCTTGATATAATTAGCAGAGAAAGAAGCCTCAAGCCCCTCTAGCAATCTCAGGCTAGCAGAAGAGTTGATGTTCCATCTGTTAAAATCAGTATTAGGAACCATACCTGTCTGATTCATATTAGTAGCAGAAAGTCTGAAAGCATTGTCTCCATCGCTACCAGCTATTGCTACGTTATTACTCAACTGAACACCAGTTTCGTAAAAATCCTTAATGTTATTTGGATAAGACTTCCATGGGCTTGGACTAGACGTTGTTCCATCGTCTCTGTAATCGCTCCACTGAACGAATTCCAATCCTACATCAAGAGGAGCTCCCCAGCTTTCATCCACACCGTCACCATATCCACTTTGTCCGTTTACAAACTCAAAGTAAGTATTGCTGGCTCCCTGACCATAAGAGTTTTGGAAGTCCTGCAATCTTAAAGGAGTCTGGAACATTGTAGAAGAGTTGACAGAGACGCCAAGACCTTTCTTGCCTTTTCCAGTTTTAGTAGTCACGAGGATTACACCGTTTGCACCTCTGTTACCATAGAGAGCAGCTGCAACAGGACCTTTCAATACAGAGATAGACTCTACATCATCCGGGTTAAGTGAAGCAGCTCCGTTTGGCAAGTCATAACCACCACCATTACCGGCAGTACCATAGTTAGAGTTGTCAATCGGCACACCGTCTACTACGAATAGAGGCTGGTTGCTACCACTGATAGTAGAAGCTCCACGAAGTACAACACGAGAAGAAGCACCTGGAGTACCACTTGAGCTAGTCACCTGAACACCAGCTACCTGCCCTGATAGGGAGTTAACGATGTTGGTTTCTCTAGCCTGGGTAAGGCCATCACCTTTTACGTCCTGAACTGCATATGTAAGTGACTTCTCCTGACGCTCAATACCCAAAGCCGTTACAACGACTTCAGTCAATTGCTGAACATCAGAGCTCATTCCTACATCGATAACAGATCTAGCGCCAATTTCAACTTCTTTTGGCTCAAGACCTACAAATGAAAATACTAACGTTCCGCCCTCTTCTGGAACGCTCAAACGGTAGTTACCATCTAAATCACTGGTAGTACCTGTCGTTGTTCCTTTCAGCACAACGTTTACACCCGGAATGCCGCTACCATCCTCTGCGGAGGTAACGGTTCCAGATACTGTCCTTTGCGCCAATGCGCTGAACGCAAAGACGAAAGTCAACATGAAACTGAGTAGTAGAATCCTCTTCATATTATACTGTTTTAAATTGTACATTATGTTTCAACTACTAAATTTATAACAATTTGATCGTAATCAGCAAAAAGGGAAAAACTAAAGTGATTGTGAGAAAACCCCTCTATTTATTGCGAAAAGGCCTTTTTACACTATAAAAAATTACAATTCTACTATAGATTTCAATAAGGCGAAATAATCATCTCTAATTGGATTATTTTCATAATTTAAATTCTGAGAAAAAAAATAAAAAAATTGTTAAAAAATGTAACCTCACAAAAAATCACTTATTGGAAATAACTCTAAAAGTGATCCTTCGATTTAAATCCCGACCATTTTCAGTGCTATTATCTGCGATAGGCTGACTACCCCCATAACCCTTCGAAAACATTCTGGACTCATCCACACCTTTAGACAGCAGATAATTATACACGGTACGGGCCCGCTTCTCAGATAATGCCAGATTATAACTTTCAGTCCCTACGGTATCTGTATGTCCCTGAATCTCGAAAGTTAAACTTTTGTTAAGCTTTAGGTATTCCACGATCTCATTGAGTTCTGAACGCGACTTGGGGTTTAATAGGTGCTCGTTGAACTCAAAATAGATGTTCTCTAAAGTGAGTGAAGCGCCTGCTTCTATGGGATGAAGCAAGATGTCCAGGGTATCTGGTCTTAATGCGGTAGAACTTTGAGCTTCGAATTTTAAGTCTTCAAACAGATAGTCCTTCTTTCTGATAAAGACACCATATTCATTACCTTCTGTCAATACCAGAAAATACCTCCCTGAAATGGAATCAGAGTTTACCCAATAGGTATCTGTGGTATCATTCAAATTGGACATTCTCATCCGGGCACCTAAAGGCTTCCCCGTTATCCCATCCTGTACCCGGCCCGTCACATAACTCGCTTTCTTTTTCACCAAAGAGTCAAAGGGGACTTTGAATTTCACAATGTTAGTAGTACTCGTAACTCCGGACTCGGTCTTTTCAATGGCATAATAGCCAAATGTGCCTGAGGCATTAATAAAAAGCGAGAGTTCGTCATTTACCGTATTGATAGGATAACCGAGATTGGTAGGAAGTGACCATTGCCCATTGGTTTTTTCAGAAAAGAAAAGATCGAATCCTCCAAGACCAGGATAGCCCTGTGTGGAGAAGAAAAGCAAATCATTATTGACATGAATAAAAGGGGTGGTTTCATCAAAAGGTGTATTGATGGGTTTACCAAGGTTTACCGGCTCGCTCCAGCCTGTCTCTGTAAGCTGAGAGCTCCAAATGTCACGTTTACCAACTCCCCCAGGCCTATTGGAAGCAAAATAAAGCACTCGCCCATCGGCACTGAGCGAAGGTTGAGAATCCCAATATCTGGAATTGATCCCGGAACCGAGGTTTTCTGGCTTCGTCCATTTATTTCCTTGTCTGTATGTGACATACAGGTCACAACTACCAAATGACGACCTTCCCTCACAAGAAGCGAAGATCAATGTGCTCCCGTCTGCAGAAATGGTACAGGCCCCCTCGTTAAAGGGAGAATTGATCTCCCTGGAAATGGACTGAGACGGAATCCACTCATCATTGATTCGTACACTCACGACCATGTCTTCGTCGGATGACGGGTTATTGGCATCTCGCTTGGTATAGATAATCGTGCGCTCATCCACCGTGAGCACCGGGAAATACTGCAACTGATAGGCATTGATTGCGGGTGGTAGCTCCTGGATCTCCAGAGGTCGGGCTTCCTGTACAGACTTCACAGAGAAAGCAATGCTTTGAGCCAGCAAAGGATTCGGGTCAGACACATGGGAAATAGCCTGCTGTGCTTTATGATAGTCGCCAACTTCGAAATTTAGCCCTGCAATGCGATCCCATAAACGTTCATCTATTTGATCGGCGGGAATCATTTCGGTGAGCAGGTTATAATAATAAGCTGCGGAGTCCGGCTGCAGATAGACACTGTAAATGGTGGCTAGCCGCCGGTAGGCCTTGGGGTATAGCGGATCCGCCCCAATGGCTTTCTTCAGGAGTGTCTTAGCTTCTTCAAAATCTCTGGATTTGGCAGCTTCCTCTGCTTTCTCTGTAAGCTTTACCGCACGCTTATTATAAGGCTGACTATAACCGACCGCTGTGATAAGAAAAAAACAAAAAACAAATAGGATTCGTGGGGTCATTATGGGATGTCCAGATACTTATGTGTCTGTAAAGATATCCTCCATTTTGGGTTTTTCTTTACATAATCCACGATAAGCGGCATCATGTCGTCCTTCTTTGACCACTCTGGTTGTAGAAAAAGCCTGGTCTTGGGGAGGCATTTTTCTGCATGGGATTCCGCCCATGCAAAATCAGACTTATTGTAAACGATGACTTTCAGTTCATCTGATTCCTCATAAAACTCCGGCAAAGGGGCCATGAATTTTTTAGGGGAAAAACAAATCCAATCCCAATCACCGGATAATGGATGAGCTCCGGAAGTCTCAATGTGGGTTTTCAATCCTGCATCATGCAGCTGGTTGGTAAAATCACCCAGATCGTACATGAGCGGTTCGCCACCTGTGATCACCACGATCTCAGAACCGGAGGCTTTGGCATCAGCAACCATCTGACTTAAGGAAACTTTTGGGTGCGCATCGGCATCCCATGATTCTTTCACATCGCACCAAACACACCCCACATCACATCCGCCAAGGCGGATAAAATAGGCCGCACTGCCCGTATGGTAACCCTCACCCTGAATGGTGAGGAAGTACTCCATCAACGGGAGATCGGTCAACACCTTATCCTCCGTGTTGATCTTCATAAGCCTTCATTGTATTCAAAAGTAAAGAAGCAATGGTCATAGGGCCCACTCCACCGGGTACGGGAGTAATAAATGAACATTTCTCAGCTACTGTATCAAACTCTACATCACCAGCTAACCTAAAGCCAGTCTTTCTTGACTTATCTTCTATGCGTGTAGTCCCAACATCCACAACCACAGCTCCATCTTTCACCATATCGGCCGTAATCAGACCTGGCTTACCCACTCCCACGATCAGAATATCCGCCAGTTTAGTATGGCTGGACAGGTCCTTGGTGTATTTGTGACAAAGTGTTACCGTAGCCTTTCCATCTTCAGTCATCATCATACCCAGAGGTGCCCCAACCAATCGGCTGGCCCCCACAATGACACAATGCTTACCTTCGGTTTCAATGTTGTATCTCCTCAGCAACTCCACCACTCCAAAAGGTGTAGCCGGCATGATGAGCTGGTGCTTGGAAACAATACTCCCGAAGTTCTGATTCGTAAATCCGTCTACATCTTTCTCAGGCTTCACACTTTCAGTGACCCGCTCTACTGAGATGTGCTCCGGCAATGGTATCTGCACAATGAAACCATCAATGTCTTCATCAGCATTGAGGTTCTCCACATGCTTAATTAGTTTATCCTCGGAGATGGTACTGGCAAAATGCATGAGGGTAAAATCGAACCCCACTGACTTGCATGCTGCTATTTTACCATTCACATAGGTATGGCTGGCACCATCATCACCTACAATAATAATGGCCAGGTTGGGAACCCTCTTTCCCTTTGATTTCAGGTCTTGTACGCGGGCTGAAATCTCATTCTTGATGTCACCGGCAACTTTCTTACCGTCTAATAGTGTAGGCATTATGATTCTATTTTGATTAGCTATCTAGTTTAAGGACTGCCATGAAAGCCTCCTGAGGTATCTCCACGTTCCCCACCTGTCGCATACGCTTCTTCCCTTTTTTCTGCTTTTCAAGGAGTTTACGCTTACGCGAAATATCACCCCCGTAGCACTTGGCCAATACGTTCTTTCTCATCGCTTTCACAGATTCCCTGGCAATGATCTTGGTGCCGATAGAAGCCTGAACGGCAATTTCAAACATCTGACGAGGAATCAATTCCTTCAGCTTCTCGCAAAGTCGCTTTCCCCATTCGTAGGCTTTGTCTCTATGAACGATCGCAGAAAGGGCATCCACTTTCTCCCCATTTAGCATAATATCCAGCTTCACCATATTAGACTGCCTGTATCCTATCAGCTCATAATCGAGTGAAGCATAACCTCGCGAAATGGTCTTCAGTCTATCAAAAAAGTCGAAAACAATCTCCGCCAGTGGCAATTCAAAAGTCAACTCTACCCGATCACTGGTGAGATATACCTGATTTTTGATCTCACCGCGCTTGTCCATGCACAATCCGATAACCGACCCTATAAATTCTGATTTGGTGATGATCTGTGCCCTTATATAAGGCTCCTCTACATGCGAAACATAGTTGGGCTCCGGAAGCTCTGATGGTGCATTCACTTTCAGCACTGCGCCATCCGGCATGATCGCATGAAACTGTACCGAAGGTACCGTGGTGATCACGGTCATATCAAACTCACGTTCCAGACGCTCCTGCACAATCTCCATATGCAGCATCCCCAGGAAGCCACATCTAAATCCAAAACCAAGGGCCATGGAAGTCTCAGGCTCCCATACCAGAGAGGCATCATTGAGCTGGAGTTTTTCCATAGAAGCTCTCAACTCTTCAAATTCCGTGGTATCCACAGGGTAAATCCCTGCGAAAACCATCGGCTTCACATCTTCAAATCCCTTTACCGTACGCTGAGTAGGGCGACTTACGTGGGTGATGGTGTCTCCCACTTTCACCTCTTTGGCCACTTTGATCCCAGAAATAAGATAGCCCACATTTCCAGCCGAAATAGAGTTCTTTGCCTCATGGGTAAGTCGGAGTACACCTATTTCATCAGCTTCATAAGTCTTGCCTGTGTTGACAAACTTCACGTGATCTCCTTTATTCAGGGTGCCATTGAAAACCCTGAAGAAAACTTCTATCCCTCGATAGGTATTAAAAACTGAGTCAAAAATCATGGCCTGAAGCGGCTCCTCAGTATCGCCTGTAGGCGCCGGTATGCGCTCCACTATGGCTTGCAGTATTTCTTGTATTCCAATGCCTTCTTTGGCGCTGGCATGGATGATATCTTCTCTGTCACAACCGATCAAGTCAATGATCTGATCTGAAACTTCCTCGACCATGGCTCCGGGAAGGTCTATTTTATTAAGCACAGGGATCACCTCCAGGTCATTTTCAAGAGCCAGGTAAAGATTGGAAATGGTCTGTGCTTCTATACCTTGAGCAGCATCCACCACTAGCAAGGCACCCTCACAGGCAGCTATTGACCGGGAAACTTCGTAAGAAAAATCCACATGGCCCGGAGTGTCAATCAGATTGAGAGTGTATTGATTGCCTTCATAGGGAAAATACATCTGAATGGCGTGACTCTTGATGGTAATCCCTCGCTCACGCTCCAGGTCCATATCATCGAGTAGCTGCGCTTGCATGTCTCTTGCCGAAACAGTCTCTGTGGACTGTATGAGTCTATCGGCCAGGGTACTTTTACCATGATCGATGTGCGCAATGATGCAGAAATTCCTAATGTGCTTCATATCCAATTAAAAGTCTGCAAAGGTAGTATAAAGATGGGTCAATAGTCATGCTAATCTAAAAGGATTCTCAGGGTCTATTGTTTGTTTTTGGTGTCGATAATAATGGTTACCGGACCATCATTGACGAGGCCCACCTTCATGTCTGCACCAAATTCACCAGTAAACACTGGCCTGCCAAACGATTCCATTTTTTTCACAAAAGCCTCGTAAAGAGGGATGGCAACATCCGGTGACGCTGCGCGAATGTAAGAAGGTCGGTTTCCTTTTTTTGTGAGCGCATGAAGGGTGAATTGACTGACGACCAAAACTTCACCGCCGATATCCAGCAAACTGAGGTTCATTTTTTCCTCTTCGTCTGAGAAAATCCTTAAGTTGGCCACCTTTTTGGTGAGCCAGTCAATATCCTCATTGTTGTCTGCCTCCTCAATGCCCAGTAAAATGAGCAAACCATCACTTATCCTGGAAACCTCTTTGTCCGAAATGGTAACCGAGGCCTCAGAAACCCTCTGAATAACGGCAATCAAAGTCCCTGAGTATTTACAATTTTAAACATGTCATTGGAGCTGTATACCCTGGTGCCTTCTTTGCCTTCTGAGGCCACTATGTGCATGGCTTTGGCCACATCTGAGGCATTAATCGACCAGAGGCGGCGCTTCAGGCCCACCATGAAAAAAGAGAATATTTTGGAAATAGCCTTCGCAAATTCCTCCGCCAACCTAAAGTCTGTGCGCTCCCCCAGCAGCAATGAAGGCCTGAAAATTTTCAATCCCCTCAAGTGAAGCTGCTTAAGTCCCTCCTCCAGCTGGCCCTTTACCTGATTGTAAAACAATGGCGAATCAGCATTTGATCCAGCGGCCGTCACCACCAAATACTGCCTGAACTCCGGAGATTTCTGCGCGATCTCAGCGAGCATCAGGGGGTAGTCTAAGTCAACTTTCTTAAAATTCTCCTTGGATCCTGCCAACTTGATGGTGGTACCCAGCACACAATAGTAATCTTCCGCTTGTAACTGCTCACTGATAGAATTCATCTCTGCAAAATCAGGAATAACAATCACCTCTACCCTGGGATCATCCATTTCCAGCGCGCGGCGGGATAAAATTTTGATTTTACTGTAGTACGTTTTGGTAAGCATATGGTCTAGCAAATGCTTCCCTACAAGGCCAGTAGCTCCTACGATTAGTGCGGTGTGTGTAGACATTACTCGATTCTTTTATGGTGAAAAATCAGCCAGTTGTTTCTTCCCAAGATCTGAATCTCCCTATATCTTCGGCCAGATTTCTGAAAATAAAGTAAATCAGTGAAATATCGTCTGTCAATCCCAAAGCCGGTATGAAATCAGGGATCAGGTCAATCGGGGTAATAAAATAAATCAGGCCAAATACTAAGGTCAGAATAGTGGAGGTAGAAAAAGCTGAATACTTCCCATTGAAATGGGCGCGAATCATCCTAATCAGTACCTGTATCTGATAAATGAAGGTAGATCGCTCTTCCGAGTCTGTGTTGATCTTGTCCATTTTCGCTTTCACTTCAGTCAGCAGAGACTTCACTTTCTCATTTTGAGTAACTGTCTCCTTTGCTTTCGTGAAAATCCTATCCAGCTTCGCGTTGCCCATATTTCTTTCAGAAAAGTTCCTTTATTTCATTTTTAATAAACGAGAGTGCGCCCCGAAGGGTGTCCTGCTGATTACGCATATTTTTTTCAAACACCATTTTAGCCAAATCCAGACTAGTGGCCGAATCATCCAGTTCATTTGCAGACTCATTGATAAGTGAGATCAGCTGCTCGATAGCACCAGTCACATAAATCCAGGCTTCCTCAGAAATATAGACCTGCTGAGAGAGGTTGTGACTAAACTCACTTCTAATCTCACTAACCAGCGCTCCCTGAAGTTGTTTAGCACTTAAATCTTTTTCATTCAGGCGAGGAATGATATGGTTGGGAGAAATCCGCTCCAACAAAAGACAGATTCGCTCATAGGCCTGCAGCCGAATAGGCAAGACCACCTCCTGATTTTTATGCCTGAGACTCAGGTGTAGTTCATCCAGTTGTTTGTTCATAAATGACCTCACAATCAGATATGCAGTATACAAAATGAGCAATCCAGGTATTGTTATTTTCAACAGGTCGTAAACCATCTCCATTTTCTAAGTGTTAGCGCTTAAGTAAAGATCAAAAATAAGTATTTTCTTTGGCGAAATGAATGAGCCCGTACACATAACCCCGAAAGCACAAAAAGAAATTAAACACATCATGGCCAATAAAAACATCCCGGAGGGCTATGGCCTCAGAGTGGGTGTGAAAGGTGGTGGCTGTGGTGTGACATTTGTGCTGGGTTTTGATAAACAAAAGGAGAATGATCAGGCATATGACATTGCGGGAATTCCAGTCTATATCCAAAAACGTGAGATGATGTTCCTGCTGGGAAAAGAGGTGGATTTTTATGACGGTGCGGATGCCCGTGGATTCGTTTTTGTCACGCCCTCTCCGTCATGAACTCAGCCTTCTAAAGTGACCATCGCTCTGTGGCACAAGCCTTTAATCGGGGGGTTGTACTTACTCACCTTCACTTGTACCTTGCTCACTTTTGGAAAGGCTTCTTTCAGCTTTCTGATCATTTTTCCGGCCAAATGCTCCAATAGCATGGCATCAATGCTCATCACCTCCGCCACTACTTCGTAGACTTTTTCATAGTTGACTGTGCCCTCCAGCTTGTCTTCACTGGCCGCTTCCGCAAAGTCTACTTCCAGCTGTACATCAACACTGTATTTGTTCCCAATCTTGCGCTCCTCCTCGTAGTAGCCGTGGCGCGCATAAAACTCCATGCCTTCCAGTGAAACCAATCCCATCCTTACTCTTCCAAATCATCAAAAAATGAACCCCCACCTGATTGACTTTTGACAGACTCAGTAGGCTTCTTAGCTGCCGGTGGAGCTGGTGCTGGCTTAGGTGCCGGGCGGTGAGATCGGGTATTGTTGAGATCCGGCTGCTTCAGTGGAGTCATCTTCACCGGTTTCACTTCCAGTTTCTCTTTATTGATCCAGGCTTCGGATTCACGAACAAGTGCTTTTACTTTCTTGGTATGATCCTCCATCTTGAATGGTGCCTGCTGCTTAGTCGTTCTATTAATCCTGTCATGGATGTCCTCGGCAAAATTCTTCAACTCCGCCATGATGTTATCCCGGTGATTTTCCAGCGCCCGATAGTTCTGCTCCAGGTCCTTGATGGCATCCTGCATTTCTTCTATCATCTGCCGGGCTTCCATTTCAGACTTCTCTATGAGGTTTTTGGCTTTGGCTTTGGCTTCACTCATCATGGCCTCAGCGTTCATTTGCGTCTCTTTGAGGTGAAGCTCTGAGGCCTTATTGGCCTGATCGATCAGATTGGCCCCTGTGTCTTCTGCGGTTTTCAGTGTCTTGAAGAGCGAACTCTCTACCTCGCGCAGCTTTCTCACTTCCTTCTCGGCCTGATCAAGCTTGATTTTGAGTTCTTTATTATCATCCAAAACCCGCTCCCATTCATTCGAAAGAGAAAGCAAAAAGGCATTGACTTCATCTTTGTCATACCCTCGAAGTTTCTTTTCGAAGTTTTTCTGCCTTATCTCTATCGGCGTGATTTTCATATGCTACTAAATTAATGTTCTGAAAGAACTTCCCAAACCGAAATCGTGCGATCGTCGCTACAAGATACTAACCAATTGCGATAATTCATCCAAAGGAGCTTATTCACGGAAGTGGCGTGCCCGGCATGCCGTGCTTTATCTATCACCTTGAGCAGTTTAAACTCAGTGGCATCCCACACCTTGATAGACTTGTCCATACTGCAGGTCACAAAGTACTTCCCTGATTCGCCAAACTCTATATGATTGATGGCGTACATGTGGCCCACGACCTCCTCCACCATCTTATAATCATTGTCCAAATCCCAGAGTTTGAACCGTGCATCCCTACTCGCGCTCATCAATACGGGCAATTGCGGATGATAACGAACCGAAAACACAGAAATTTCATGAGCTTTAAACTCCTTTTTCAGCTGTAAAGATTCAGTGTCGAAAATCCTGATATGGTGGTCACTAAATCCTACAGCCATTTCCTTTCTTTCTGCTGACACTGCTATGCTCCTCGCGCTCTCCACACTCAGCTTTTTAGAAGCTAAAATCTGCAGGTCCCAGTCAATTTTAAAAACTTCACCCTCTCCCGTGGCCACAAAAATAGCCTCTGAGGTGGTCTGAATATCAAAAATAGCTTTGGTAGTAAGTGCCAAAGACCCAATCTCCTTTTTTGTATTTACATCCACCAGGTGAATGCCGCTGAAGTTTTGCCCGACCACCAATATATCCCGCTCCTTATTGTATGACATGCCATAGACACTGGCTGGCACCTTCACGATCATCTTGCCTGTATCGGGAGATTTCAAGTCCCATAAAACCACCATACCATCCCCACCAGCGGAGAAAAAAGCAGAATCAGTGTAAGCACACAAGGTGTACAGGCTATCCTTATGCCCCGTTAAAGTATGCTGCTTTTTTACCTGAATTGAACTCATAATCAATAAATTGGGGTAAAATTAACCATAGGTGATCAGAATAGACTATGCCATTGTTATTATCTAAGCCAATCAGCCCATATTCTGCCTACGCAGTGTGGAACATTCAAGAAACCAATCAGGTTCTTTTGGGATTGATCAAAGAAGAGGTACCCGAAGGGCTGAACCCTACAAGGCTGGCTGAATGGATCGTTGGGAGGATTCTCATCCAAAACCTGTGTGCACAGTTTGCGCTGAAGTACCGGGGACTCACACCCAATGAGTCCGGTAAACCCTTTCTGATCGGATCTACTGCTGAAATCTCCATTTCGCACTCCTTCCCCATGGCGGCAGCCATGATCCACCTGCACAATCCTTGTGGGATAGATCTGGAACGTGCCCGTAACAAACTGATCAAAATACAAGACAAGTTTATCAATGAACGCGAGATTGAATACCGGGATAATCTCCAAAAGCTATGTGCCATCTGGTGTGGCAAAGAAGTGCTTTACAAAATCTACGGTCGCCGGAAGCTGAGCATGCGGGATGAAACTTTCATTGAGTTTGAAACGGACAGTGTGATGAACGGAATCATCCAAAAGGATCAGATGGAACTGCACTACAGAATCCACTATGAGGCCGTAAGAGACTATTTTTTGGCTTATAGCCTTTAGCCTTGGGCTTTTGGCTTTTGGCTAGTTACTTAAGGGAACCCGATGTTCTTATCGTCCAGTTTGGTCAAAACTGTTTTGATCTCATCGCTCTTGTGGTAATCTCCCAGTTTCTCAAATGAGACAATGAGGTTGCGCAAGCATCGCAACACGATATCGATATTCGGACAGGGGTCGTAGAAAATCTCCTGCGGAGGAATGTCCAGATGATCCAGATAGTTGTCAATATCCTCCTTGGAGAAGATCAGGCCCTTATTGAACACATTAATGTAGAAATCAGACTGCTGGCTACGGTAAGTCAGGATGAAAAGGTTTGGCAGATTTACCCCATAAATAGGTAAATCCAGCTTGCGGGCTATCAGTAGATATACAGCGCAAAGGGAGATCGGATTTCCTTTTTTAGACTCCAGCACAGCATTCACCATGCTATTGGCCGGCGAATGAAAGTTCTTGGTATTGGCTCTGAATTTGAAGCGATTAAACAAAACACTGTTCATCACCCGCACCTGATCAAAAGGATTGAGATCTTCTCTGAACTCCCGCCAGACTTCCACATAGAGTTGATGGACCTGCTGACGAAGTTCCTCCAAATCAAGGTCAGGATACTGATAGGTAGCTACTAACCACAACCCCTCCAGCAAATCATCTTCGCGGTTTACCTTCCAATCCTCCAGGCGCTCCTGAAAAAGCTCAAACTGCAAAGTATGAATGAGGTCCTCTATCCGGCGCTGAATGAGTGGGTTAAAGTTAGTTTCCCACTCCTGCTCCAACAAGGGTATCACACCCGTACCAATTTCCATCAGCTTCTTTTCTACATGAGAGATAATCTCCTCGTCATCATCTTCCAGTAGGGTTACCAGTGCTTTAAGTTCGCTTTCCTTGATCAATTCTTTCTAAAAGTAGGATTATAAAAGACGAAATTAATAATTCTTATCACATGAATCGGGCAATCCACCCACCTTAAGTTTGAATAACCCCTACGTTCATGGGTTTTTCAATTTTAGCATGATCCGCTGCCGCAATCCCGGTAGATATTACCCGACGTGTTTCCAGGGGATCGATGATGCCATCTACCCATAGCCGGGAAGCCGCATAATACGGACTGAGCTTGGCTTCATAAGAATCTGTAATCTCATCCAGCATGGTCTGCTGGTCTTCATCAGAAATCACTTTCCCTTTGGCTTTCATGGTAGATACCTTGATTTGCAGGAGGGTTTTGGCGGCTGATTTACCACTCATTACGGCTATTTGAGCATTTGGCCAGGCATAAATAAGTCTCGGGTCAAAAGCCTTGCCACACATGGCATAATTACCCGCGCCATAAGACGATCCCAGGATGATACTAAACTTTGGTACCACGGAATTTGATACTGCGTTCACCATCTTAGCGCCATCTTTGATGATACCTCCATGCTCAGACCGGCTGCCCACCATGAATCCATTCACATCGTGTAGAAACACCAATGGAATCTTTCGCTGATTGCAATTCATAATAAAACGTGCAGCCTTATCCGCAGAGTCACTATAGATCACCCCCCCCATCTGCATCTCGCCCTTCTTGGTCTTGACCACCGTCCGCTGATTGGCCACAATGCCCACACTCCAACCATCTATGCGGCCATAACCACAAAGGATGGTTTTGCCATAAAGTTCCTTGTATTGCTCAAAGTCCGAATCATCCACGAGCCGCTTGATGATCTCCAACATATCGTACGGCGTGTTCCGATCATTCGGAAAAAGCCCATAAATTTCTTTGGGATCTTCCTTGGGTGGCTTGGGTTCCGCCCGATTAAATCCTGCCTTTTCGAAATGACCAATCCGGTCAAAAATATTTCGGATCGCCTCCAGGCACTCTTTATCCCCAGGGTATTTATTGTCTGTAACACCGGATATCTCGCAGTGAGTAGTAGCCCCACCAAGTGTTTCATTGTCCACATCTTCCCCAACGGCGGCTTTGACCAGGTAGCTCCCTGCCAGAAAAATAGATCCGGTTTTATCCACAATCATTGCCTCATCTGACATGATGGGCAAATAAGCTCCACCAGCCACGCAGCTACCCATAATGGCCGCTATCTGGATGATCCCTTCTGAAGACATGCGCGCATTGTTTCTAAACTGCCGGCCAAAATGTTCTTTGTCAGGAAATATCTCGTCCTGCATAGGCAGAAACACGCCGGCGCTGTCCACCAGGTAGATGATCGGAAGCTTATTCTCTATGGCTATTTCTTGGGCTCTCAGGTTTTTTTTGGCAGTCATGGGAAACCACGCTCCTGCCTTCACGGTGGCATCATTAGCTACGATCACACACTGCCTGCCGGACACTACTCCCAGGCCTGTGACCACTCCTGCGGAAGGACATCCACCCCACTCCTCGTACATTCCATCTGCTGCAAAAGCACCCACTTCCAGAAAAGTGTCCATGGAATCCACCAGAAGTGCAATGCGTTCTCTGGCTGATAATTTCCCTTTTTGGTGAAGTTTCTCGATTTTTCCTTCGCCCCCACCTACATGCACTTTTTTGAGCTTTCGGTGAAGTTCGGAGATCAGTTGTTTATTTGAATCCTCGTTTTTGTTGAATTTAATATCCATAAAGATAATTTGGGGTGTTAAGGATAATTAAAAAAAGGGGTGACTAACCCCCTCATTTCATGTCTTCCATCACTTTCTTATGGCTCTTGCCCAAAGGCGAGAAAAAGTGCTTGGGATACTGATCCATATGAAGAATCAGTTTATCCAGATCGGTCATGGTCTGGTTTATGTTGTTGTACAAGGAGTCATCGCTGATCAGTTTTCCGAGCGTACCTTCCTCGCTTTTGATTTCATTGATCGTTACATTCAGGTTGTCCACTGCCCCACGGATAGAAGCGAGGGTCTGGTTGATTTCGAGGTTACTCAATGAGTCCAATACCCCTCCTGTTTTCACCAGAATCGGATCTATTTTATCCAATTTGCTATTCAGTGTTTGTATAAGTATCGCAGTCCGGGTCATGATCACCGCCAGTTCAGCCTGATTCTCCGAAATAATCTCATTTACGCTCACAGTGGTTTTGCGCACTTCCTCTATCGTGGCATTGATCTTCTCTCCGCTTCCTTTAAGACCGATAAGGATCTCATTCACCCTGGTGATGGTTGTGTTCAGATTACTGGCCACAGGCTCTGCGCTGGCCAAAATCTCATTAAGTCCCTTGTCTACATATGACGTAAGGGTATCTCCGGGCTGTATCGGATTATTGAGGGGCCCCACAGTCAGTACAATACCTTTGCTCCCTAGAAAATCGGTATTCATCAGGGATGCCACGGTGGAATCTCCCAAGGTAATGGTTTCGTCAATATCCAACTCTACCAAAATAAGATTGCCCTGATTTTGCAACAGCCTGATGCGGCTAACCCGCCCCACTGTAAGTCCATTGATGATGACGGGGTTTGACTTATTAAGTCCATCCACATTATCGTAGACGGCATAGTATTTATGGGTAGGTGAGAAGAAATCTATCCCCTTTAGAAAATTGAAACCATAATATAAAAGTACACCTGTGACAAGCGCTATGAGACCTACTTTAAATTCTTTTGACATGCTAAGGCATTAGTTTATTAGTTCATGGACTCTAGTTCCATTTTATAATCACGAAAGGCTCTGTAAATACCGGATGCAATGTAAACCTGATTGAGTGGATCATTAAGCTCCTTCTCTTCTTTTTCATTGCTAAGGTACCCCACTTCGACCAAAACACTCGGCATAGCGGTGTTCCAAAGCACCCATAAACTGGATTGCTTGACACCCCGGCTCTTTCTTCCCACTCTGTTCTTAAACTGATCTTCTATCAGGCCAGCCAGTCTGAGGCTCCTCTCCTGGAAGGCTGACTGAGTCAGCGAAAAAAGAATATACGAGTCTGGTGACTCAGGGTTGAAACCATCGTATTTGGTTTCGTAGTTGTCTTCCAATAGAATTACGGAGTTCTCACGCTTTGCCACTTCGAAATTCCCGGCGGTATTCTGCACACCCATCACATAGGTCTCAGTTCCATAAATACTCGGATTAGACACCCAGTTGGCGTGAATAGAAATGAAAAGATCCACATCCTTCTTATTAGCCAGGTTAGACCGCTCATGGAGCTTCGGGAAGCTATCGTCGGTGCGCGTATAAATCACCTCCACATCCGGGAGATTATCATTAATCACGCGCCCCACCTCCAGTGCAATTTTCAGTGCAATGTCTTTTTCCTTTGAGATGTTGCCATGCGTACCCGGATCTTTTCCTCCATGTCCGGGATCAATCACAATCTTCCGCACTTTGTACTTGGTAATACCTACGGTATTAAAGGAGCCCAGCACCAGCAGTATAGAAATGCCAAATGGAATTACAATATTTCTCATGCCTACTCGGTTATATCTTAAATTCCCATAATTTTACGCAAAATTGTAAATTTTTAACCAGTTAATAAAATCTGTCGGCTTGAGGAGAATTGCGCTAGTGACTATTTTTTTATCGATTGTTATTCGATTACAGGCGCAAGTTGATTCTACCTCCACTGAGTCCACTGATAAAGGCCTGATTGGCTCCAATCCTGAGCTCCAATTTACCGGATCAGACTTCATACAGGCCAACGATAGTTCCCACCTGGCACTGATGCCTGCAGACTCCCTCATCTCACCTTCTGATTCCTCAGCGGCTCCCTCCAAAAAAGCCTCTAAAAAAAATGACATAGAAACCACTATCAACTATACTGCCAAAGATTCCATGATCTTCGAGATTGAGGATAGGAGACTCTTTCTTTATGGCAACACCCACATAGATTACGGCAGCATCACCCTGGAATCTGACCAAACCACGATCGACTGGAATGAGCGAAACATTAAGTCGAAATACACATTGGATACACTGGGAAGAAAGCGTGGAAAACCGGTCTTTTCTCAAGGGGGGAGTGTTTATGAAACGGATGATATCCTTTACAATTTCAAGACCAAGAGGGCCATTATCAAGGGTGTAATTACGGAGCAGGACGGAGCCATCATGCATGGGGAGGATGTGAAAAAAAATGAAGAAAACGAACTCTTCATCAAAGGAGCCAAATACACCACCTGCAACTTGTCAGATCCTCACTTTTTCATTAAGTCGGAGAAAATCAAAGTGATTCCTGGAAACAAAGTGGTGTCAGGCCCCTTCAATCTTAAGTTTAGAGAAGTCCCCACGCCGTTGTGGTTTCCTTTCGGGATGTTCCCCCAACCTCGCCAAAAAGCTTCGGGCATCGTTTTTCCGTCTTATGGTGAAGAGACCCGAAGGGGCTTTTTTCTAAGGGGTGGTGGGTACTATTTTGGCTTCAGTGAATACTTTGACCTGAAACTGACCGGTGATGTGTACTCCAAAGGAGGCTATGCCCTGGATGCCACCACCAACTATAAGGTGAGGTACAAATTCAATGGGTCCATGAATTTTGCTTACAACAAGAACGTCACCGAAACAGAAACTGTACCCAATGAAACCAACGACTTCTGGATCCGATGGAGTCATCGCCCTGAGACCCGAGGCAATTCCAGCTTCAGCGCATCTGTCAATGGTGGTACAAGAGGATTTAATACCAACAATAACGTCGCTATCTACAATCCACAGCAAAGCATCAGTTCTGAGTTTCAGTCTAGCCTGAGCTATAGTCAGAAGTTTCAGCGTATACCATTCAATATGTCCTCTACCTTCAGGCAAAGACAGAACATACAGTCAGGCATCTACAACATGAGTTTGCCTGATTTTGCGCTGAACATGAACAGGATGTACCCCTTCAAAAATGTGGTTAAGTCCTCCAATTCACCGATCGCCAAAATAAGCTTTAGCCATAATTTCGTGGCCAAAAATGAAATCAGCAACTCACCTGTATCACCAACTGCGTTAGGTTTTACCCCCATTAACGGTAATGTCACAGAAGACGAAGACCCAATCAAGCTGAATATAGAGAACCTGGGAGATATCTATGACCGGTCGAAAATTGGAGGAAAGCACACTATTCCGGTCTCTACGTCTTTTAACCTTCTAAAGTACTTCACAGTAAGCCCCAGCTTTAACTATCAGGAGGTATGGTATACCCGTGAACTGGACTACACTTTTGTGCCTGAGCAAAATGGCGTGAGAGTAGATACCGTAGAGGGCTTTTCAAGAGCTGGCAGCTGGAGCTCCGGCGCTTCCGTCAATACCCGGATGTACGGGATGTACTATGTGAGGGGTATTGCTGGTATAGAAGCCATCCGCCATGTAATGACTCCCAGCCTATCCTTCAGCTACAACCCAGACTTTGGTGATGAAAAATACGGAGTATATGAAACGGTACAGATGGATACCCTAGGGCGAACGAAACGGTTATCCAAATATCAGAATTTCGCTTACGGAAGTCCATCAGGCAATGAAAGTCGGACAGTGAGTTTCGGCCTCACCAACAACCTGGAAATGAAAGTACGGGCAAGGAAAGACTCAGTCAATGAATTCAAAAAAGTGAAAATATTTGAGAACCTTTCCGTCAACAGTGGGTACAACTTCGCTGCAGACTCCTTTCGACTGAGCAACATCAACTGGAATGCCAGAACAAGCTTTTTCAATCAAAAGGTAAACCTCACCCTGAGTGGTGCCTATGACCCTTACCTCTACATTGAAGACGGAACCTCCTCCGGACAAAAAATAGACCGCTATGCCTGGAATAACGGCGAAGGAATAGGCACATTGAGAACCCTGAGCTCCCAGGTGAGTTTCTCGCTAAAGCCTAAGGGATCCAAAGAATCCAATGATAATCCAAATAGCAACCCCAATGACCGCAGTGCATTTGCTGACGATGGCGCGGCAATAGACAGAAGTCCGTTTGGCACAGAAGACGAAAAAGAATACATCAAGCAAAATCCGGAGGCATATGTGGACTTCAATGTGCCTTGGTCTCTTCGAGTGGCCTATAATGTGAACCGAACCAAAAACGGACTGGATGATGCGCTCATCTCCAGCCATGGTGTTCAGTTCAGTGGTACATTGGGTCTCACAGACAAAACGCAGATCACTTTCAACTCTGGGTATGATATCAAAAACAAGGATTTTACTCAAACTAATATAGGAGTGGCCCGTGATCTGCACTGCTGGACGCTCAACTTCTCGTGGGTACCTTTTGGCAGGTACCAATCGTTTAGTCTCATCATTCGACCAAAATCAGCGCTTCTACAGGATTTGAAAATCGAAAAGCGACGAAGCTTCCAGGATTTCTTTGGTCAGTAATCAGTTGATCTTTCCATTTCCAAATGAAAGGGATAATGTGTTCATTTGTGACCCAAACCAGCCTTTATTAAAATGCCCAACCAGACCATGCGCACATGCATCATCGTAGAAGATGAAATACACCATCAGGATCTTTTGTCCTTTTATCTGAAAAAGACAGGTGGAGTTCAAGTTCTTGGCATGTACACGGACACAGTGAATGCCGCCATCCAGATTGAAAAACAAAAACCTGACTTTATCTTTCTAGATATCAACATTTCCGGGCTGGAAGGGCCCGAGTTTATCGACTTGCTTGAACATCGGCCAAAAATCATCATCGTCTCTGCGCATTCTGAGGATTTCATGGCGGCTCATTACAGTGAGATTCCCTATGCTGCATTTGTGCAAAAACCCATCGATCTGATCAAACTACAAGAGGCCCTGGCCCATATTAATTGATCTGCCTATCCAAAATCTGGTACTCCTGAATATTGTTGATCAGACATTGAGAAAACTTTTTTAGATATTGTTCAACTATGTATTTTTGCCATCCAAAAGATAAAATCCATGGGAAGAGCATTTGAATACCGCAGAGCAGCCAAAGAGGCACGTTGGGACAAGATGTCCAAGATATTTCCGAAACTGGCCAAAGCCATCACTGTAGCGGTGAAAGAAGGTGGGGCCGAACTGGAAACAAACTCCAAGCTGCGTACGGCTATCCAGAATGCCAAGTCGCAAAACATGCCCAAAGACAATATCGAAAATGCCATCAAAAGAGCATTGGGCAATGACGCTGCGGATTACATAGAGGTGACCTATGAAGGAAAAGGTCCACACGGTGTGTTGGTGTTTGTGGAATGTGCCACGGACAATACCACGCGAACGGTAGCCAACGTAAAGTCCTATTTCAACAAAGCTGGCGGAGGCATAGTCCCCAATGGCTCTCTGGAGTTCATGTTCAGTCGCAAGGCGGTATTCGAGTTTGAAAAACCTGAAGGTGTGGAACTGGAAGAACTGGAGTTGGAGTTAATAGATGCAGGCCTTGAAGAGATAGAGACGAATCAGGAAATGGTTTATCTATATGCAGATTACACCAACTTTGGCTCCCTGTCCAAAGCCCTGGAAGATCAGAACATAGAAGTTAAAAAAGCTAGCCTGCAAAGGATTCCGACTAGCCCGGTGGAGTTTACCGATGAGCAGATGGAAGAAATAGAAAAAATGCTGGATAAGATAGAGGATGACGATGACGTGCAGGCCGTCTATACCAACATTGCCTAAGATTTCAATTCAGGTATGACGCCTGTCATACCTGAACCAACCTTCTCCCTGCCTCTTTCACGGCGTAAGACTTGATCTCTTCAAAGGAATGCTCATCCAGGTTAGCCAGAGAGTTTTCCAATTCCTGCGGAACCTCTTTTCCCTCGGAGTCCCACCAGTCATTGGCCACTGTCTTGGCAGCTGACTCATCAATATCAAAAAGATGGAGATGTGAGTCTGATATGACCCAGGCACGATCCTTATCTGCATATTTCTTAAATATCATTCCTCTGATATTAGTGGCAGTTTGATCACCGCTTTTGAAATATGCTTCCGTATAAGTCATGGTGTCGGGCTCCGTCATGATGTTGTCCCAGAATTTTCGGGAGGAGATGATCTGCGCGGTGGACACCAGGTAAGCAGACTCTCTTTCGAGCGGACTACCACTCAGATCACAGGAGGCTTTAAATTTTTTCTTTTTGCTAAACAGGCTGAACATGGCGACTTAATTAGAGTTTTTGACCATTTAGTTTACTCCTCCAGCGCGAAAAGGTTACCAAGATCTGCGGCAATTTGATGGACGGCAACCCCAAATCAGCCAATATTGATTTGTGGATCTACAATTTCATAGTCTTGTGGTGAGAGCATATGTCGGGGAATATTCTTCCTGATGTATTCTCCCAGCTTGTCGATAAACCTTTGCTTGTCGTAGTGCTTGGTCATGATGAGGCTAATCTCCCGGGCCTTTGGTTTACCGCCGATCGGGATCACACGCTCCTCCTGTTCCTCATTCAGGCTCAGCATGCTCAGCTCTGGCAGAATGGTCATCCCACCTTTGGTATCCACTATCCTGATCAGCGCATCGATGGAGTTGCTCCGATAGATGAAATGCTTATGCTGTCTGATTTTATTCAGGTCACAAAAATTATTGATCTGGTCCCGAAAGCAGTTGCCCTCATTCAAAAGCCAGAGTTCGTCATAACTGATATCCTGTAGGTCGAAATGAGTCTTGGTCTCGGGCTGAAAGGACATATACAGAAAGAACTTTTCATAAAACAGAGGCTCAAAAACGATCCCTGCGACACTGATGGGTGTGGAGATCAGACCAACATCCAAACTCCCATCCCGGACCCCGGCCACCACATTTTCCGTGGTGAGCTCATGGATATCGAGGCGAAATTCCGGGTAATCCTTCTGCAGATCGTCGGAAAACAATGGAACCAGAAATGGTGCCAGGGTGGGAATCACCCCTACGCGAATCACGTCGTTGTACTGCTGACTAAGCTCCTGAGAGAAATTAATCAATCGCCGTGCATCCGTCAAAATCTGCTGCGAACGCTCAAGAAATCTCTGCCCATCTCTGGTGATCTCGATAGGTGAGGTATTCCTGTTAAACAGCTTTATTCCGATTTCCTCTTCCAGTTTTTTGATCTGAGAACTAAGTGCGGGCTGTGTGATCCCCAATCGCTCCGAGGCCTTGCTGAAACTGCCAATTCGCCAAAGCGTCAGGGCATAATCTAGTTGGTTCAGTGTCATAACTTAAAATTATGTCAGTAAGATTTCAATAAATACCTCTAATGTATCTTTTTCTAAAAATTCCCAAAGGAAGCGACCAAACGAGTAACCAGACAAGTGAGCCACCTGTAAGAAAACAAAGACAGAAATGGTACATTAATTACTTTTTTCATAAATTCATAGGGATGGTAGCCGGCCTCCTTGATCATTTCATCATATCACCCCTCCAAAAATGAAAGAAATTCAATACCTCAGTATACAAGGGAGTTGCGCTCCGTCTTTCTGGTTTAAGGATCATGATGCACAGAACTTTCGCTCACTGATCGAGTCACTTACGCTCAGTCACTCACTGATCATTTCCTCTATTTATCGGACGGATGTGTTTTTCATGGCTGAAGAAGATCGTCTGGATCTGATCATGCGCACCTGGTCCACTTTCAAGCAGCATACTTTTGATCAACACTTAAAAGGGAAGTTTACTCGGGCCAACAATCGAAAAGAAGCCTTTGAACTCTATTTCGATACATTGTTTCACCTCATCAAGCATCCAAAACACCACGAACGATACAGGCTACGCCTGAATGAAATCCAGCGACTCGAAAGCAACAATCCCATCTTAAGAGCGCTAATGGAATGTGACATGCTTCTCACCGAAAAATACCGCGAACAGCAGGTGAAGTATGTAAGCCTGGCCACTACTGAACAGGTCGGTCAGTATATTCCTTCGTGTGAGAACTTTAGTTTACTGGCCCACGAAAGGCTCAGCAAATTGAATTACAATTAATTCGGGTGGTGCGGCTTCATTCATACTTCGGATGAATGAAATATATTATCTTCATGGGAGTTACTATAAGGAAAGAAGAAACCCATGAAAAAACTGATACTCGCTTTTATCTTTTGCTCTCCAGCTTTATTATTTGCACAAAAAGGAACCATTTTCCCAAACCTGGCTGGTGAAAACCTCATGCATGGAGAAGTGAATTTACCGGAAGATGTGAAAGGAAAGCATACATTGATTGGTCTGGCTTTTTCCAAGAAATCTGAAAAATTCCTCAACTCATGGTTTACCCCCGTCTATGACCAGTTGATCAAAGAACCTGAGGCAGGTCTGTTTGCATTCAGTTACGACGTGAACGTCTATTTCGTACCCATGCTCACAGGAGCCAAGCGACCAGCGTATCAGCAGGTGATGAAAAACGTGGAAAAGGATGTGGACCCACGCCTGCACCCAAATGTTCTTTTCTATCAGGGCACACTGAAAGAATACAAAGATGCCCTGAATATCACGGACAAAGACTTACCTTATTTTTACCTGCTGGATAAAGAGGGCAAAATCATATATGCCACCTCAGGCTTATATAGCCGTGCCAAATTGCAGAAAATAGTTGATGAGTTGCCCTTTGAGTAACTAGCTTAGCGGCATGGAGCAAGGACCTATTGGCATTTTTGATTCGGGATATGGCGGACTCACGGTTCTGCGGGAGATTGTGAAAGTGCTGCCTCATCATGACTTTTTGTACCTGGGTGATAATGCCCGTACCCCATACGGCAACCGATCTTTTAAAACCATATATGAGTATACGCTGGAGAGTGTCAAATATCTACTGAATGAAGGTTGCCCACTGATCATTCTGGCCTGCAATACCGCTTCAGCGAAAGCTTTAAGAACCATACAACAGCGAGATCTCCCGGGCCTGGCACCCGACAGACGAGTGCTGGGGGTAATCAGGCCAACGGCCGAGGTGATCGGGCAATACAGCCAGACCGGGCATGTGGGTGTACTTGGCACCAGCGGTACGGTAAATTCTGAGTCCTACTTACTGGAAATCAAAAAGCAATCACCTGAACTCAAAGTATTCCAACAAGCCTGCCCCATGTGGGTGCCACTGGTGGAAAACGGAGAGCACGACTCTGAGGGGGCGGACTACTTTGTGGAGAAGTATCTCCGGGAGCTTTTCAGTCAGTCAGAAAAAATAGACACACTTCTCCTTGCCTGCACACATTATCCCCTGCTCATCGAAAAGATCATGACCCGGATTCCGGCTGGCATCACCGTACTGAATCAGGGCGAAATTGTGGCCCCCAGCCTTGAAGATTATCTGAATCGTCATCCGGAAATTTCTGATTTTTGCCTCAAAAACCATCAACTTCGATTTTTGACCACAGACGAAACTGAAAACTTCAATAAAAAAGCAAAGACCTTTTTTGGGCAGTCGATTTTAAGTGAATTTGTGCATCTTTAAGAGACAAAACCTGACACATGGCTTTCAACGAAGAGACGGCTCAGCGAATCCGTATGGCAATGGATTTGATTCACTCCTTTCAGTATACTGAAAAGAAAATGTTCGGTGGACTCTCATTCCTCTATGAGGGGAAAATGACTGTGGGAGTGGTGAAAGACGACCTGGCGGTGAGGGTAGTTGCGGATAAAATGGAAAAAGTACTTACCGAACCACATGTACGTCCCATGGATTTCACCAAAAGTGCCATGAAGGAATTTGTCTATGTAAGTGCTAATGGATTTGATACAGAAGAGCAATTGATGGGGTGGATAAATCTCGGAATAGAGCACGCTAAAAGTAAGATTGGATAAGAATGAATTTGGAGATTGGTAAATTAGGACATACTGAAAAGGCACCCATGGATTTGCTGTTCAAGGCAGACCCTTCGATAGAGATGATCGAAAAGTACCTATACTCAGGGGAGTGCTATCTGGCCAAGATGAACGATGAGGTGGTGGGTGTATTTGTGCTCATGCCTAACAACCCCCAGGAAATGGAGCTCAAGAATATCTCCATTGTCGATCAATATCAGGGTCAGGGCATTGGTAAAGAAATCATCAAATATGTAATGCGCATCTCCAAAATGGAGGGCTACGAATACCTGGTTGTGAAAACCGCTGACACGAGTGCGGATACCATCAAGTACTACGAGAAGATGAAATTTGAGCACTATTTTGTTGCCAAAGGTCACTTCCTCAAATACTATAACCAACCCATCATCGAAAACGGCAACCAGGCCATTGATCAGGTGGCCATGAGAAGAAAATTGTAAAAAAAGAGGCCGCTCAATGCATTGAGCGGCCTCTTTCTTTGTCAACTTGTCATTGAAGACCTCATCCCTCGATCCAACTTTGTACTTCTTCTTTGGTAGGATTCTGCACATCGTTCAGCTTTAGTTTTTTTCGAGTGCCACACACATCATTGTGCAATTTGTTTACATCGCTGTGTTTGATCTGTTCAATGGTATTGAGCGCCAGTTTTCGAATGATCGGCAAGAGATCAGCTCTGATTCCAAGCGCCATTAGCTCAGCATCCGTCACGATTTTAGCCTTTTTCTCAGCTTTCATCTGAGGGAAGAAAAGCACATCCTGAATGGAGTTGGAGTTGGTCATAATCATGGTCAGTCGATCAATACCCAGGCCTACACCTGCAGTAGGTGGCATCCCAAACTCCAGTGCTCTGAGAAAGTCCTCATCCAGCGCCATCGCCTCGTCATCACCACGCTTAGCCAGCTCCATCTGATCCTCAAATCGCTTGCGCTGATCGATTGGATCATTGAGCTCTGAGTAGGCATTCATGATTTCCTTACCATTGCATATGGCCTCAAACCTTTCCACCAGACCAGGCTTGGATCGGTGCTTCTTGGTCAATGGTGACATCTCTTCCGGGTAGTCCGTTATGAAGGTTGGCTGAATCAGCTGCCCTTCGCACTTCTCCCCAAAAATCTCATCTATGAGCTTCCCTTTGCCCATGCTATCGTCTACAGATACATGCAGTTTCTTAGCCGTTTCTCTCAGCTCAGCCTCCTCCATGGCGGAAATGTCTATGCCTGTAAAGTGTTCTATGGCTTCAAACATGGTGAAGCGCTTCCATGGGCGCTGAAAATTAATTTCATGTGGCCCCACCTGTACTTTAGTATCTCCGTGCAGGTTGATGGCGATTTGCTCCACGAGCGCCTCCATCAGGTCCATCATCCAGTTGTAATCCTTGTAGGCCACATAGAGCTCCACTTGTGTAAATTCAGGATTGTGAAAGCGCGACATCCCTTCATTCCTGAAATCTTTGGCAAACTCATAGACCCCATCAAATCCACCTACAATCAGCCGCTTGAGGTAAAGCTCATTGGCTATTCGCAGGTACAACTTCATGTCCAGCGTATTGTGATGGGTCTCGAAAGGACGCGCCGCAGCACCTCCATGAATCGGCTGAAGGATGGGTGTTTCCACCTCCAGATATCCTTTGTCATTCAGAAAATCCCGGATGGTGTTCACCAGCTGGGTACGTTTCTTAAAGGTCTCCTTGATGTGTGGATTAACGATCAGATCGAGATAACGCTGCCTGTAGCGCTGCTCCGGATCGGTAAAGGCATCATAGGTTTTCTTATTCCCTTCTTCATCCTCCACCTCTTTGACGATGGGGAGCGGTCGCAGAGATTTACTCAGCACCTTCAGACTCGTCACATGAATGGAAATCTCTCCCACCTGAGTGGTAAAAACATAACCGGTGATCCCGATGATGTCGCCTATGTCCAGACGCTTTTTGAATACTTCATTGTAGAGGCTCTTATCCTCTCCCGGGCAGATGTCGTCACGACGAAGATAAATCTGAATCCTGCCAGAGCTATCCTGTATTTCCGCGAAGGAAGCCGATCCCATGATCCGGCGACTCATTAGTCTTCCGGCGATAGAGATGTTCTTATAGTCCGTTTTATTGCGTTCGTAGTTTTCGTTAATGTCTTTGCTGCTTACGTTCACCTCAAAAAGGTCCGCAGGATAGGGATCTATCCCCATTTTCATCAAAGCCTCTCGCTCGTTTCTTCGCTGGATTTCTTGTTCGCTTAGCATTTTTTATGATTTACTTCGTCTTCTTTTCAATTCCTTTCTGATCAGGCTATACTCCCGGCCGCTCTGACCAGCTATAGAGGTGTTCTCATCGGCCCTTCTGAATAAATAGGGCAACACTTTTTCTACCGGGCCATACGGCACATACTTGGCCACATTGTAGCCCAGACTAGCCAGTTTGAAGGAAATATTATCGCTCATTCCCAGAAGCTGTGCAAAATACACCCGGTCATCAGATTTCTTTATGCTGTGGGTGTCCATGAGGTTCACCAGTAGCTGACAGGATTCTTCATTATGGGTACCAGCACAGAGTGCAAACTTGTCGATATGCTCAATGGCAAACTGCAGTGCCTGGTTATAATCGTAATCTGTTTCCTTCTTGTTGGTTTGAATCGGATCCGGGTAACCTTTCTCCTCGGCTCTATCCCTCTCCTTTTCCATGTAGGCACCTCGCACCAGCTTGGCCGCAAAGTAGCAACCCGCTTTGGTCACTTCTTCAAAACCGGCCTTCATGTTGGCCAGCGCTTCATGCCTGTACAACTGATAAGTATTGTACACATAAGGCTTTTCCTTATTGTATTTCAGCATGAGGTCATAGGTAATGCGGTCGATTACATCCTGTATCCAGGACTCCTCCGCATCAATCATAAATTTCATATCATTCTGCACAGCCCTTCCCACGATGGTGTCTATTCGTTCGAGTACTCTGTCGAAGCGCTTCTCCTCCTGAGGGGTGAGTTGTTCTCCCTTTTGCTTCCTTTCCATCAATCTGGTAGAAGCTATCCCCGTCATTTTGAGTACACAAAAGGGTATGCTTACATGCTGTTTGGCATATTCAGAAACACGCAACGCCTCCTCCACAGCTTCGTCGTAGCCATCCTCAGAGGCTTCACCCTCTACTGAATAATCCAGGATCGTCTTCACATTGGACTGGGCCAATAAAATCATTCGAGGCTCGCTCCCTTCTATCGATTCTCCGCCACAAAACTGATCAAAAAGAGTATTCCTGATCAAGCCTTTTACAGGCAGACGCATCTTGAGAGCTGCGCTTGTCACAGAGGTACCCAACTTCACTACCCAGGGGTAATTCATGGTAGAGAACACAAAATGAGACTTCCGGAGCCTGGCGGTACTCTTGTGCGCAAATGCAGTTGCCGTATCTTCGAAGTTGATTTTTGAATTTTCTGACATACTTTTGAAAACTGACGGCAAAGATAGTAAGCCCTCAATCATTTTTGCACCTTCATTACAACTGTTACTCTTTATAATCAAGTACTTTGAAAATACCAGCCTACATCACGCTCACCGACGACCCTGCGAATAAGCTTCAATCGCTTTTGGAAACCTTTAAACCGGACAAAATCGCTTATCTGGTGGATGAAAACACCAGGGAACATTGCCTCCCCTTGTTGAGAGTGGGTGGGGATGCTGAAATCATCCAAATCCATAGTGGCGAGATCTTCAAAAACCTCAATAGCTGTGAACTCATCTGGGCGGCACTCACCACGAGCGGCTTTAGCCGAAAATCTATGCTGGTCAATGTGGGTGGAGGAGTAATTGGCGATATGGGCGGATTCGCTGCATCTACTTATAAGCGGGGAATTCGGTTTATCAACATCCCCACTACACTGCTGGCCGCTGTTGATGCCAATATCGGTGGGAAATTGGGAATCGATTTTCGGGGTTTCAAAAATCACATTGGTGTCTTTAATGACCCGGATGCGGTAGTCATCTCCGATTTATTTCTAAAAACACTGCCCGAGCGAGAGCTCCGATCCGGCTTTGCAGAGGTGATCAAGCATGGACTCATCTACGACAAGGATTATTTCCACCAAATCAGCCAATCCAGTTTCCCCAATCTTAACTGGACTGAGGTGATTAAGCGGTCGGTGGAAATCAAAAGTGAGGTGGTAGCTCAAGATCCCCGTGAGGCCGGGCTCAGGAAAATCCTAAACTTTGGCCACACCCTGGGGCACGGTATTGAAACATGGTATCTCAACTCCAGACAGTCACTGCTGCATGGGGAAGCCATTTCCATTGGGATGATTCTGGAGGGCTTTCTGGCCAATAAACTGGGGAAGCTGAGTATCTCTGACCTGAATGAGGTGTCTAACTATCTCATTTCGGTTTTCGGGAAATTTGATTTACCTCCTATCCATGAGATTATGCCACTGATGCTACAGGACAAAAAAAATGTAGGCAATGAAATTAGTTTCTCATTGCTGGATGGGGTGGGTAAGTGCTCTTTTGATGAGTTAATTGACCTGAAGTGGATCGATGAATCGTTCCAATATTATCAAAACCTCAAATAAATAGATTTTCCTTTTCCTCAATCCCGTTTTGCGTACTAGTTTTGGTGGTCTTTGCTTTGTTTTTCATTACTTTCTTTGGAGTAGCAACTAAAAGCGTCAATGAACCTACTAAAACTGTAGCGATAAGGGTTCCTATGGTTTTTGATAAAGACATAATTAATCATTAAGACAATTGTATAACGTAAACAGTTGTAATGCTGTTATACCTTACTTTAAATATATATTCTGCTTGAAATATCTCGTTAAGAAATTCGACCAACACCTCCACGGAACCGTGCAATTAACCTCTTCAAAGAGTGAAAGTAATCGGGCACTCCTCATCAATGCATTGAGCGGTAATCAGCTTCAGCTTCACAACCTGTCTGCAGCACGCGACACTCAGACCATGGAGCGTCTTTTGAAGGAATCAGGTGAGGTATGGGATGTATTGGATGCCGGCACCACCATGAGATTTTGCACTGCATTTTTAGCCATCAAGGGCTCCGGACAAACCATCACTGGCACTCCCAGAATGTGCCAGAGACCTATCGGAGTTTTAGTGGGTGCCTTAAGAAAGCTGGGAGCAACGATAGAATATCTTGGGGAAGATGGCTATCCGCCATTGAAAATCTCAGGAATAAAAGACCAACAAACCAGCCTGATAGAAATACCAGGCAACATCAGCAGCCAGTTTATCAGCGCCCTGCTCATGATCGGGCCAAGCCTACCCGACGGACTTACCCTACGACTCACCACCGAAGTATTCAGTAAGCCCTACATAGAAATGACCCTGGATCTGATGAGGCGATTTGGAGTAGAGTCACTGTGGGAAGGCAACGAAATCAAAATAGCCCCTCAGGCCTACTCATCAGGTGCCTACACCATAGAGAGTGATTGGTCAGGAGCGAGCTATTGGTACTCCCTGGCTGCGCTTGGGATGAATTCTGAACTTACACTTCTGGGTCTTCGATCGGAAAGTCTGCAGGGAGATCAGGAGATAGCCACCATCATGGAAAAGCTGGGCATCAAAACCACATATGATAACAAAGGCGCTACCCTGACACAAACGGGTGAGGTCGCAGGAGAAATCGAAATAAACTTCAAAACCTGTCCCGATCTGGCCCAAACAGTGATGGTGACCGCTGCAGCGAAGGGAGTTACCCTGAAGATGACCGGACTGGAAAGTCTTCGCATCAAAGAAACGGACAGAATAGCGGCTATGCAAAATGAACTCCGAAAGCTTGGAGCGAGCCTGATCGAGGAAGGGAGTACATGGACGATGATCCCGGGAACCTTACCAGTGACAGTGGAGACGATCGATACTTATGATGACCACCGCATGGCCATGGCTTTTGCGCCGTATTGTGCCATCAACGATATCACCATAGATGACCCCTCCGTGGTTCAGAAATCTTACCCTGATTTCTGGAAGGACTTTCAGAGTGTGGGAATAGTGATAGAACAAATCTGACTTTTTTAGGTCATTTGAAAATCTGCCGACAATTGAGCCTGCGTAAGTAGATCAGACAACTTTTTGATCTACACAATGGTTATCTTGTCTCAGCAGATGAAAACCAGTACGGCCATATTACTCTTTACCCGCAGGGAAAAAGATGAAATCCGATCCAAATCGCTTCATCCTACCCCCAAGGTCATTAGGTATTTTCAGAATCGAACGAGAAACCTGATTTCCAAAACCAACCTGCCGGTATTTGAGAAAGTGGATATGGAGCCAACTCAAGGCCCCATAGAAGTCCGTTTTTTTCTAGCTATAAAAGAAGTATTCGATCAGGGTTTTGAAAACGTCATTGTGGTGGGCAACGATTGCCCCCAGTTGAAATCAGCTGATCTGACCCTTGCCAATGAGCTACTGCTCTCCCGCGACCTGGTCATCGGTCCGGATAGTCATGGCGGCGCCTACCTTATCGGTATCTCTAAAAAGATATTTCACAAGGATTGGCTGGTCAATCTGCCCTGGCATACCAACCGTTTCTGCGAGGTGCTTTCCTCCGTTTCGGAAAACGTCGCCCACCTGGAGCAGCTTTCAGACATTAACCGTCCGGAGGATTTTGTTGAGGTACTCAAAACCAAAATACGACGATCAATCCTGCTGCCTTTATTGCACTTGCTAGGTCAAATCTTTCTGCCAGCAGTCTGGTCATTTTCATGTAAGCCACTCCTCCTGGTCGCAAATCTCCCCTTACGAGCTCCCCCTTCCCACTAAGTTCCTTCATTGTCCTTCTATTTATTTATCACCGAGCCAGCAGGCTCACAATCCTCTATTTAACAGATGAAAGAGACTTATTATAACCGCGAAGACCTTGGGAAATTTGGCAACATCACAGAGTTTCAACAGGAATTAGGAGATAAATTTTTCGACTATTATGGAAGCGTTTTCGCCCCGGGAGCTTTGACTGCCAGAGAAAAATCACTGATCGCACTGGCCGTAGCCCACGCCATCCAGTGCCCCTATTGTATTGACGCCTATACGTCCGACACCCTAAAAAAAGGGGTGGACGAAGAGCAAATGATGGAAGCCATACATGTAGCTGCTGCCATACGTGGTGGAGCCTCGCTGGTGCATGGTGTGCAAATGATGAATCAGGTGAAAGACAAAATGATGTGAAGTCACTCCTCCGTTTTGAAAACCCATTAATCTGATAATCATGAATTTAGCAACACTCAAGCGACAAAACCATAACCTTGCTAACACCAATCGGCAGATTGAAATCCTAGACGATCATGAAGCGATAGGCATTCCCAGCTTTCAGGAAAAGCTGCAAAACATTGGCTTGTTTCCACTCAAATCTACGGGAATAGAAATATTTCAAATCAACGTAGGGAAGATGTGCAACCAGGTGTGCAAACACTGCCATGTGGATGCCGGGCCTGACCGGCAGGAGATCATGACCAAAGAGACCATGCAGCAAATCCTGGATGCCCTCAGGGGCACAGAGGTGAAAACGGTAGACCTGACCGGTGGTGCTCCTGAGATGAACCCTGACTTCCGGTGGTTTGTGGAGGAAATAACGGCCATGGGAAAATCCGTGATTGTGCGATGCAACCTGACCATCATTCTCGCCAATCCTAAGTATCACGACCTGCCAGATTTTTTCAAAAAACACAAAGTAAACGTGGTTTCCTCACTCCCCTACTTTGCCGCCAAACGCACCAACGCCCAGCGCGGAGAGGGAGTATTTGAAAAGTCCATCAAGGCACTGCAGATGCTCAATGAGGTGGGCTACGGAATGCCTGGTTCCAACCTCAAGCTGGATCTGGTGTACAACCCATCCGGGGCTTTTTTACCCGGAGACCAGGCCGAGCTTGAGCAGCAGTTCAAGCAAAAACTTTTGGAGTTATATGAAGTTCAGTTCAACGAGCTTTTCGCTATCACCAACTTGCCCATCAGTCGTTTTTTGGACTACCTGATCACTTCTGAAAATTACGAGGACTATATGCACGAGCTAGTCAATGCCTTTAATCCGGCAGCTGCGAGTGGCGTGATGTGCAGAAACACACTCAGCATCAGCTGGGATGGATACCTCTACGATTGTGACTTTAATCAGATGCTGGACCTGAAGCTCGAAGACGTGCCTGTTCATATTTCAGATTTTGATTTGATCTCCACCAACGAGCGCACCATACGCATCAGCCAGCATTGCTTTGGCTGCACAGCCGGCGCAGGCTCCAGCTGTGGGGGAGTCACAACATAAAACCTAGAACACCATTAATTAAATCACAAAATGGAATACTTAGAAGTAACCAAAGACATTTACAAACAAGCGGCCATCACTCCGGATGTAGGCCTGTGCTGTACGACCACCCCTATTTGGGCTTTCCCGGGGCTGGAAATCCCAAAAATCATGCAGCAGATGAACTATGGATGCGGGAGCACAGTACACCCCCGCGACCTCATCAATGATCCGAAAATTCTCTACGTTGGTGTAGGCGGAGGCATGGAGCTGTTGCAGTTCGCCTACTTTAGCCGTCAGAGAGGTGGTGTCATAGGTGTGGACATTGTGGATGAAATGCTGGAAGCCAGCAGAAAAAACTTCAAAATAGCCGAGGAGGAAAACCCTTGGTTTCAAGAAAACTTTGTGGACTTACGCAAGGGTGATGCGCTTAATCTGCCAGTAGAAGATTCCACGATTGATGTGGCTGCCCAAAACTGCCTCTTCAATATTTTTCATGAAGAAGATCTTAAGAAAGCACTGGAGGAAATGTACCGGGTACTGAAGCCTCATGGGCGATTGGTGCTTTCTGATCCGGTCAGCGAATCATCCATGCCTGAGGCATTGAAAAATGATCCCAAACTGAGAGGACTCTGTCTGAGTGGGGCACTGCCCTTGAAAGATTATATCAAGCTAATTACTGATGCTGGTTTTGGAACAATCGAGATTCGCGCCAAACGCCCGTATCGAATCCTTGATTCCAAGAATTACGATACTTCGGAGACTATCTTCATCGAAAGTGTGGAGGTCTGCGCCATCAAAGACCCTATGCCTGCGGATGGACCGTGCGTTTTTACTGGCAAAACGGCTATCTATTTTGGAGACCAGGAATACTTTGATGACCACAATGGTCACGTGATGACTCCCAACCAGCCACTGGCGGTGTGTGACAAAACAGCCCGAAATCTGGCTGCACTGAAGCGGGATGACATTTACCTCTCCGAAAGCACCTATCATTACGATGGAGGGGGATGTTGCTAAAAGATCAATGATAGAAGCGGATTAACCTCCGCTTTTTTTACTTTTACTACCTAACCACCCCCAAAATCTTGTATTTACTGAAATCCATATCGCGTTACACCCTACTCGCTCTCATCCTATCAGCTTGCGTGCCTTCTGTCTCCTATTACAACTGGGTGGCTCCTGATCATGACTTCAAAAAATTTGATAAGATTGCCGTTTTTGGGCTAACCCGAGACCTCCAGGATGCCAGCGATTTTGAAGTGGGAATGGTAGGTCAGCTCAGAAAAGACGGATACCTCTCCATTCCAGGCATGACCGTAATTCCTCCTGAATGGGTAAAAGACTTGGATGTAAAAAGCATTCGCAAACACCTCATATCTAAGGGTGTGGATGCGGTGATTTCTCTTGCCGTGGTAGATGTGAGCACCAGAGCTGTTTTCGTGTCAGGATCCAATTACATCATTCCGGCAGACAGAAGCCGCTTTGGGAACACCTACATCAGTACCTATAAGGAAATCTATCAGCCAGGTTATTACACCCAATCCAGCACCTTCATCTACGAAGCACATGCCTACGACCTCACCTCAGAGGATGTGAACAATAACCTCATCTGGACTTATCAATACAAATATGATGCGGCAACCCCGGGTGTTCCACAGCTCAGCCCGTTTGCACGTACGCTCATGGATGCGTTGAAAAGAGACAGAATCTTGTAAGTTCCAAATCCCCCTTTAGCTTAATCATTTTATATTCGCTTCCATGAAAAAAGCACTCTTCCTTATTCTCTTCCTACCTGTAGGTGTTTTTGGTCAGGACCATACGGCCATGATCAAAAAAATATACGACCATCAGCTTTCTGAAAGCCCCGCATATGAAAACCTAAGGGCACTTTGTAAAGAGATTGGGCCACGACTGTCAGGCTCACCCCAGGCAGCAGCCGCAGTGGAATACACCCGCCAGTTGATGTTAGACTATGGCTTTGATACAGTGTATTTACAGCCTGTGATGGTTCCGAAATGGGTGCGGGGAAGCACAGAAATCGCCAGAATCACCAATTCTGACAAGGTCGGCACACGAGAGTTAAGAACCGTGGCGCTGGGCAACTCAGTGGGCACCGGTCCCGCGGGCATTTTGGCCGAAGTAGTAGAGGTAAAGAGCATCGAGGAAGTCAATGCACTCGGCAAAGCGGTGGCAGGTAAGATAGTTTTCTACAATGGCGAGATGGACCCTACCCTGGTCAATACCTTTCAGGCCTATGGTAGTGCGGTGGTACAGCGGGCCTATGGTGCGTCTGAAGCCGGGAAGTTTGGTGCAAAAGCGGTGATTGTAAGATCCATGACCAATCGTAGAGACGACATTCCCCACACTGGCTCCCTGGTGTACAAACCACTCATGCCGCAAATCCCAGCATTGGCCATCAGCACCAACGATGCAGATTTGCTCAGCGATTTACTGCAAGATCAGAAAGGTTTGAAAATGTATGTGGAAACCCACTGCGAGATGCAGGAAGATGTGCTCTCATACAATGTGATTGGTGAAATCAAAGGTGCTGAATACCCTGAGGAAATCATTGTGGTAGGCGGCCATCTGGACTCCTGGGATGTGGGAGAAGGAGCACATGACGATGGCGGAGGATGTATGATGTCTATAGAAGTAGGTCGCACTTTTCTTGCTTTAGGCATCCGACCAAAACACACCATCAGGATCGTGATGTTTATGAATGAAGAAAATGGACTAAGGGGTGGAAAAGAATATGCTAGGGTGGCCAAAGAAAAAGGAGAGAAACACATTGCCGGTCTGGAATCGGATTCGGGAGCTTTTGGTCCTATGGGCTTTTCCTCCATGGGAGAAGAGACGTCAAGAGATAAAATCAAGAGCTGGAAACCCTATTTCCTACCCTATTTTGTCTGGAATTTTGATAAAGTGGGAAGTGGTGCAGACATCAGCCCCCTTGAGGATCAGGGAGTGTTTTTGATGGAGATGGAGCCCAATCCTCAAAAATACTTCAACTATCATCACACAGAAGCGGATGTATTTGAGGCGGTGGACAAACGAGAGCTCGAACTTGGTGCTGGCACCATGACCGCCATGACCTACCTGATCGATCAGGAAGGGTTAAAATAAATTTCCCTGTGCCTGCTCTCCCAACTCAGGGAGCGGGAGATCTGTTCCAAATTCTTTATTGAATTGCTCAAGAAAATAGGCCGACAGGAATGGGGAAGCCTTTTCAAGGTTTTGGTGAACAAAAAAGTAGAGCTTCTCCAGTCCCTGCGCTTTCCAGATTTTGATGCGGGCTATCCAATCGTCTAATCGCTGATAGTCACTCTCGTGATTAGCGCCTACATACCTCACGAAGGCCACCGGTGAGGTCAGGCGCATGTGCAGCAGATCTCTCCTACCAGCCGTGTCCGTGACAATATTGGACACTTCATATTTTTCAAAAAGATCATAAATCCACTCACTGGCCTCTTCATCATTGAACCAATCCGTGTTCCTGAGCTCCACAGCCAGCGGAATATCCCATGACCAGACGTCCATAAACTCGCTGATCCGATCTTTATTTTTAGGGGAAAAATTATCATGCACCTGCAAGAAAGCCATCCCCAGATGCGGGCCGAACGTGGAAATGTTTTGACAGAAATCATTCACATAAACGCCCACGGCATTCAATCGCTTGATGTGACTGATGTAGCGAGATACCTTAGGGAAAAACTTAAAGCCATCCGGCACTTTTTCATTCCACTTCTCTATCTGCTCGGGACCATAGTTATTGTAGAAAGTGGCATTGAGTTCTACTGAGTTAAACTGCTGGGCATAGTAAGCCAATTCATCCTTTACTCCTTTTGGATAAAATTTCTTCAGGTCCCCTTTGTTCCACTTGGCACAACCCACATAAATCTCGGACAGTCCGGCACCCCCCTTACTAGCCAGCACCCGCTCCGTGCCAGGATGGTCAGCAGGCAAGGTAAAATCTACAAGAGCGGGGTTGTCTACGCTTCCGAATTTCATGGTCTTCAGGGTTTGTTTTTCTAAATTTAGTGGGTCTCAAAAATAATTCACATGATTTCGGCGCTTTTCCTCGACCTGGACGATCCTCATTGACCCTCCCCAGCAGTCCTTTTCAGCCCTCAGAACACCAGGTAGAGCAACATCATCACAATAAGCAGAATAGCTACCCATTTATATGCAGGACTGAAATCAGCAAACTCATACCCACAAATGGGGCATTCCTTGCTTTTAGCAGACACTTCCATAGCGCAGGAAGGGCATTCTTTCTTTTTCATTTACTTCAGCTTTCTATACTTGATCCTTTTTGGTGCCTGATCCCCTAGCCTTTTCTTTCTATTCTCCTCGTAATCGGTGAAGTTGCCTTCAAACCAGTACACCTGAGAATCGCCTTCATAAGCCAGTATATGCGTGCATATCCTATCGAGAAACCACCTATCGTGGGAGATGACTACCGCACATCCCGCAAAGTTTTCCAGCGCTTCTTCCAGGGCACGGAGCGTATTCACATCCAGGTCATTGGTAGGCTCATCCAGTAAGATAAGGTTGGCACCCTGCTTCAGTGTGATGGCCAGGTGCGCTCTATTACGCTCCCCTCCTGACAATACGCCCACCTTTTTGGTCTGGTCTGAACCTGAAAAGTTAAATCGGCTAACGTAAGCCCTGGCATTCATTTCCTTTTCTCCAAGGTGAATGATCTCATTGCCACCGGAGATAGCCTGAAACACCGTGTCATCCGGTTTGAGGTCATTGTGCTCCTGATCCACATAAGCCATTTTCACGGTCGTTCCTACTTCGAATGTTCCTGCATCGGGTTGCTCCCTACCAGTAATCAGGTTGAACAGGGTGGTCTTACCGGCTCCATTGGGGCCTACTACCCCCACAATGCCGCCCTGAGGCAGGCTGAAAGTCAGATTATCGAATAATAGCTTGTCTCCATACGACTTGGACACTCCATTTGCTTCAATCACTTTAGCGCCCAATCGGGGGCCTGGCGGGATATAAAGCTCCAACTGAGATTCCTTCTGTGCGCCCTCTTCACCCAGGAGTTTGTCATAAGCAGACAGTCTGGCTTTGGCTTTGGCTTGTCTACCTTTTGGGGTCATTCGAACCCATTCCAGTTCGCGCTCAAGGGTTTTTTGTCGCTTAGATTCTGATTTCTCTTCCTGAGCCAGGCGCTTTTGTTTCTGATCAAGCCAGCTGCTGTAGTTTCCTTTCCAGGGAATTCCTTCCCCCCTGTCCAGCTCCAAAATCCACCCAGCCACGTTGTCCAGAAAATACCTATCGTGAGTGACGGCAATCACCGTGCCTTTATACTGCTGAAGGTGTTGCTCCAGCCAGTGCACTGACTCAGCATCGAGGTGGTTGGTAGGCTCATCCAGCAGCAGCACATCCGGCTCCTGAAGTAGCAGCCGGCAAAGGGCTACCCGACGTTTCTCTCCACCAGACAGATTCTTAATAATGGCATCTTCAGGTGGCGTTCGTAGCGCATCCATGGCCCGCTCCAGTTTGCTGTCCAGCTCCCAGGCGCCCATCTGATCCAGCTTATCCTGTACCTCACCCTGCTTTTCGATCAGCTTATTCATCTTATCAGGGTTATCCAATATTTCAGGATCACCAAATTTCATATTGATCTCATCATAGGCCTTCAAAAGCTCGGTGACCTCAGTGACCGCCTCGCTGATCACTTCTTTCACTGTTTTGTCCGGATCCAGTTTGGGCTCCTGCTCGAGCAAACCCACGCTAAATCCCGGCGAAAACACTACTTCGCCCTGATAATCCTGATCTACTCCGGCAATGATTCGCAATAAGGAAGATTTTCCTGATCCATTTAATCCCAACACTCCTATCTTCGCACCGTAGAAAAAGGATAGATAGATATTTTTCAGTACCTGTTTCTTTGGAGGGTAAATCTTGTTTACCCCCGCCATTGAAAAGATTATTTTTTCGTCTGACATTTTTGCTTAATTTGAAAAGAAGTTGAAGTTACTGTTTTTATCTGTCCAGATTAGATTACAGTATAACAGTTTTAAGTCGTGAGTGCAAAGGAAATACCTTTCGGGAAAATATTAGAAAATAAAATCATTCTCAATGGCTGGGGAGCTTACCCTGACCGTGAAATCGGTGAGGTGAGAGAAGATGAGGAAACTTCAGTAAAGTATTTCGAAGAGCGCTTCACTGAGCTGGAAGCTAAAATTACTGCCCTGGAAACAGAGATTGAAAGCTCTGAGAATAAGGGCTCATTTCTCATGAAGCTGATCCACCTCAAGGAACTTCTGGGGACACATGATGGTCTGGGTAATTACCAGTCACTTTTGGACCGACTCACTGCACAGGAGGCCTATCTGGAAGAGACCATAGAGAAAAACAGAGTACGCAATACCCAGATCAAACAGGCCCTGATAGAGGAGCTCCGCGTCTCGGTGGAGAAAATAAACTGGAAGGAAGCCACACAGGAAATACATGACATAAAAGCCCGGTGGATCAAAACCGGAAATCCAAAAGAAGAGCTTCAGGAAGAACTGGACACCGCCTTCTGGGGACTGATTGATCAGTTTTTTGATAAGAAAAAGGAGTTTTACGAGGACAAAAAAAGACTTGGAGAGAAGCGCAAGCGCGACTATCAAAATGTAATTGCCAAAGCCGACGAGCTAGAGAACCTCCATGGCAAAGAGCGATTCGATTTCATTCAGACCCTGAAAGATGAATGGCGAGAGATTGGCAACATCCAAAAAGAAGATTATTCTCCCTTGCTCCGGGCGTTTAACAATAAATTAAAACCAGGACCAAGACCCAGCCAGTCGCAGAGTTTTGACATCCACGAGTTGAACAAAACGCTCCAGCGGTTCACCAATGGTGAGCAACCCTATGGCTTCAAACAGTTGGAGGAGCTTAAGACTCAACTCAAATCTTACCGGCCAAGTGATCCCGAAGGAAAAAACCTAAGAAGAAATGCTTTCCAAAGCATTCAGCTTTTACTGGAACGTGACTTCATCGACAAACTGGCCCACAAGCGTTTTAAAAACTTCAAAGAACTGGAAAAAGCGAAAAAGCGTCAGATAAGAATTGGCATTTTGGAGGAACTGATCAACCGTGATAAAGCGGATCTGGACAAATACCAGGAGAATTCGGCCAACTTTTCCTCTTCTTTTGGTGGGACAATGGACCTGATCGAAAAGAAACTATCGCAACAAAAAGGGAAAATTCAAGTAAAAGAAACCTTACTCCAGTTGCTTAAAAGGGAGGATTAAAAGTTTTTTTGATAAATGAAACAAAAAAATTAGTTTACG
The DNA here is from genome assembly GCF_044005705.1 of Marinoscillum luteum. Taxonomy (NCBI): domain Bacteria; kingdom Pseudomonadati; phylum Bacteroidota; class Cytophagia; order Cytophagales; family Reichenbachiellaceae; genus Marinoscillum; species Marinoscillum luteum. Next base: position 61,147 of record NZ_JBIPKE010000019.1, read on the forward strand.
CATTAAGGGTTAGATAAAGTAGAAACTTAAATTAAAATTTGTTTTTACGATAGAAAACCTATTTTTGCACGAAATTTTTAAAGGCATAAGAATATGTATTGGACATTAGAATTAGCTTCATATCTTGAAGACGCACCATGGCCAGCCAGTAAGGACGAATTGATAGATTTTTCTATTCGATCAGGAGCTCCGCTAGAGGTTGTAGAGAACCTTCAGGAACTTGAAGACGATGGACAGCCTTACGAAAACATTGAGGAGATTTGGCCTGACTACCCCACCAAAGAAGACTTTTTCTTCAATGAAGATGAGTATTAAGGGTTAAGCATCCATCTAAAAACGTTTAAAAGCCTTGCGATCGCTAATCGGGAGGCTTTTCTATTTTTTTCGCTGGTTCATAATCGCTTCCGCCAAAGTCAAATCTTCCGGCGTAGTGATTTTGAGGTTGGTATACTCCCCTGTGACCGGTGACACGAGCATCCCGGCATGTTCATACACGGAGGCATCATCTGTAAAAGTCTCCAGCTCCGCTTGCTCGAAAGCCTTTTTGATCTGAGCTACCTGAAAGGTCTGTGGGGTCTGTACTGTAAAAAAGGCAGTCCGATCCTCAGCTACCGTCTTACCTTCTACTCTACGTCTGATCGAATCCTTCAAAGGCACCATCACCACGCCTGAACCCTTTTGCGCTGCAGAAAGAAATGACTCTGCGATCACCTGAGGGGAGATCAGTGGCCTAACGGCATCATGTATGGCTACCAGCCCTTCGTTGATCACCCTTAGTCCTGACTTGACACTTTGAAACCTTGTGGCTCCACCCGCTTCCAGGTGGATAGTGGTATTGGGAAAAAATCGCTCAGCCAGTGCTCTCCAGGTGCTGAAATGAGCGCTGGGAAGTACCAGCACCACCGAAATGGACTGATCATAAGCTAAAAAAGCCTCAATGGTATGAACCACTATAGGCTTTTCTAGAATTTCTATAAACTGCTTGGGCAGTGACTGCTGCATGCGCGTGCCACTACCACCAGCTACTATGATTACACTCTTTTGCATTTTAGAGGATCAACATCGCATCACCATAGGTGAAGAAACGATACTTTTCCTTCATGGCTATCTTGTAAGCTTCCATTATCAGATCATACCCACCAAAGGCTGCGGCCATCATCAGAAGGGTAGATTCCGGTAAATGGAAGTTGGTCACCAAAGCGTTACAGATCTTAAACTCGTATTGTGGGAAGATAAACTTGTCAGTCCATCCCTCATTCGCCTTCAGTCTGCCATTGGCCGAAACAGAAGATTCCAACGTACGCATCACTGTGGTACCAATAGCCAGCACACGCTTCTTCTCATCCAGGGCGCGGTTCACACGCTCGGCAGTTGGCTCAGGCACAAAATAATTCTCTGAATCCATCTTATGCTTGGTAAGGTCTTCCACATCCACTGGACGGAAAGTACCTAGCCCAACGTGGAGTGTCACGGGGTTAATATCCACCCCTTTGATTTCCAAACGCTTAAGCACCTGCTGGGTAAAATGAAGACCTGCGGTAGGTGCCGCAACGGCGCCCACATTTTTAGCATAAATGGTCTGGAAACGCTCGCGATCCTCAGGCACAGTCGATCTTTTGATGCTCTTTGGAAGTGGCGTTTCGCCCAAACGATCGATCATTCTGTAAAACTCATCTTCCTCGCCATCGAACAGGAATCTGATGGTACGACCTCTGGATGTGGTATTGTCGATGACCTCTGCCACCAACTCTCCTTCTCCAAAGTACAGCTTGTTTCCCACACGGATCTTTCTGGCCGGATCTACCAGCACATCCCACAATTTCATTTCCTTATTGAGTTCTCTCAGGAGAAAAACCTCAATTTTAGCACCCGTCTTTTCTTTATTGCCGTATAATCTGGCTGGGAATACTTTAGTGTCATTGATCACTACCATATCCCCTTCGTCAAAATAATCTACTATATCTTTAAACGTCTTATGCTCGATTTCACCAGTATCCCTGTGTATCACCATCAATCGGGACTCGTCGCGATTTTCAGTAGGGTGAAGGGCAATATGGCTGGAAGGTAGATCAAATTTGAACGCTGATAATTTCATATTGAAAGCTTGGATTGACCAAAAGTCGTGAATTAAATAAGTGCGCAAAATTAGCAAATAGTTTTGTTTATTTAGCATAAAATCGATATAACCTTGTATCTGAAACCCATAATAAAGCACCGTGCTCATCGTCAGACTCATACTTGAAAGTTTTCGTTTTGCCTGGAATGCGCTGAGGATGAATATCCTGCGCACCACCCTGTCTCTGCTGGGTGTCACCATCGGCATTTTTGCCATCATCGCAGTATTCACCCTGGTGGATTCTCTGGAGCGTAGCATCAAAGACAGTTTGAATTTTCTGGGCACCAATAACATCAATGTGGAGAAATGGCCCTATGGATTTGGTGGTGGGCCCTACCCCTGGTGGAAATACATGCAGCGCCCCTATCCTACTTATGACGAATACAAATTTCTGAGGGACAATGTGAAAAACGCTCAGGGCATGTCCATTTTCACTGTCAGGGGTGGAGTGACGGCCAAATACGAAAGTAGCAGCAGTGTGGACCTGGACCTACTGGGCGTGGTACACGGACACAAAGACGTCTATGAAATTCCGATAGAAAAAGGCAGGTATTTTACACCTCAGGAAGCGGAAGCAGGAAGAAATGTGGTCATCCTGGGATTCAGGCCCGCCAAAGAACTTTTTCCTAATCAAAGCCCAATTGGGAAATCCATTAAAATAAAGGGGCTCAAATATCACGTGATCGGAGTAATCAAGGAAGAAGGTGATGGCTTCCTGGGTGCCCCGTCCAATGATGAAAATATTTACATGCCCTACCGGTCATTCCTCAAGATCTATTATTCAGGCCAGCGATCAGGGGTAGAGTCTCACATTACAGTGAAAGGACTGGATAAGGACATTGGGCTGGTGGAACTGGAGGCGGAGCTGCGCGGCCTCATGCGCAAAAAACGTTCACTCAAGCCGAAAGAAGAAGATACCTTCGCGCTGAACAGACCGGAGGCCATTGCCAATTTCATTGGATCTACTTTTGACGTCATCGGGCTGGCAGGCTGGGTCATTGGTGGTTTTTCCATCCTTGTGGGTGGCTTTGGAATTGCCAACATCATGTTTGTATCCGTCAGAGAGCGAACTCACATTATTGGCATTCAGAAATCACTGGGCGCCAAAAACTATTTCATCCTGTTCCAGTTCCTCTTCGAATCAGTCTTCTTAAGTGTGATTGGTGGTGGGGTAGGCATATTGCTGGTCTGGCTCCTTTCGTTTGTGAGTCTGGGATCTCTGGATCTGGTACTGAGTCTTTCGAATATTGTGCTCGGACTTGGGGTGTCTGCCATTATAGGCATGGCCTCTGGCATCATCCCTGCCGCCATGGCAGCCAGGCTTGATCCGGTGATTGCCATCAGGTCTCAATAACAAAAAAATCCCGCCAAGGCGGGATTTCGTTTTTTTTCATGAAGCTACGGGAACATCAGACCTTACTCAGCATCAGCTGGCTCCTTGATGACGCTTCCCTGAATCTTTTCCTTTATTTTCAGCTCGATATCTTCCATCAATTCCGGATTGTCTTCGATCAGGAGTTTGACAGCATCACGTCCCTGGCCAAGCTTGTTGTCATTGTAGGAGAACCATGAACCTGCCTTTTTGATCACATCCAGCTCCACACCAATATCGATCAGCTCGCCTGACTTGCTGATGCCTTTGCCATACATGATATCAAACTCCACCACTTTGAATGGAGGCGCCACTTTGTTTTTCACCACCTTAACCCTCGTGCGGTTACCCAGCACATTGTCCGCACTCTCCTTGATCTGGCCAATTCTCCTGATATCTAAACGAACAGAAGCGTAAAACTTCAAAGCATTACCACCAGTGGTAGTCTCCGGGTTTCCGAACATCACACCGATTTTCTCACGCAGCTGGTTGATAAAAATACAGGCACAGCCCGTTTTGTTAATAGCCCCAGTTAGTTTTCTCAGTGCCTGAGACATCAGCCTGGCTTGTAGACCCATTTTACTGTCGCCCATTTCACCCTCAAGCTCACTACGGGGCACCAAAGCTGCCACAGAATCTATCACAATAATATCAATAGCTCCTGAACGAATAAGGTGCTCGGCAATTTCAAGTGCCTGCTCACCATTATCCGGCTGTGAAATCAAAAGATTCTCGGTATCAATACCAAGCTTTTCAGCATAGGTCTTATCAAACGCATGCTCCGCATCGATAATAGCTGCAAGTCCACCCTTCTTTTGAGCTTCAGCTATACAGTGCATAGCCAGAGTAGTCTTACCTGAAGACTCAGGGCCATATATTTCGATCACCCTACCCTTTGGGATACCACCAACACCTAATGCCATGTCCAGCCCCAATGATCCTGTAGAAATCGTAGGGACATCCAGTACCTTATTGTCAGACAATTTCATGATGGTACCTTTGCCATAAGCCTTCTCTAACTTATCTATGGTCAGTTGAAGTGCTTTGAGTTTTTCTGTATTATCAGACATGCTTATACTTAGTGAAGTTTATTTATAATGCGAAGTAATTACAACTTAACAAAAATACCGCGTTTGATCGAATTTCCTTCTTAAAAACTAAAATAATTAGTATTTAAATGCTCAAAAAAATATCGTGGGGTATTTTGCTTATATTAATAGCATTGTGCTTATACTATTGGAATTGGCTCTCCTATGGCTATAATCAGGCCAAAGGACAACTCAAAGTCATTACCCAATCCCGACCTATTGAAGATTTCCTCCAGAATCCCAATTTTCCAGATTCATTAAAACAAAAACTGGAACTCACCATGGCCGTTCGCGGCTTTGCGGTAGATAGCCTGGGGCTAAACAAGTCAGATAATTACACGGAGCTGTATGATCAGAAAGGCAAAACACTCCTTTGGAATGTCTCAGCTAGCGAGCCCTATGCACTTAAAGCCTACACCTGGCAGTATCCTTTTCTGGGCGAAATGCCGTACAAAGGTTTTTTTGATTTGGAAAAAGCCAAAAAAGAAGCTGATTTACTGAAAGAAAAGGGGCTTGATGTTCGCATCAGAACGGTCGGAGGATGGTCCACCCTGGGTATCCTCAAAGATCCGCTACTCTCCAACATGCTGGAAAGAAATGATGGTGCCCTGGCCGAGGTAATCATCCATGAGCTCACGCATGCCACCCTTTTTGTTAAAAACGAGGTGGAATTCAATGAAAACCTGGCCTCTTTTATCGGGGAGAAAGGTGCCGAACGCTTTCTTGTATCTCACTTTGGGGACAGTTCGGCTCAGCATCTGGAGTACCTCCAGTCCCTGGCCGACTCAAAAACCCTTACCAGAATCATCCTTAAGGGAGCAGAAAGACTCGACAGCTTGTATAGGAGTTTTACCGATTCGCTGAGCACCTCACTCAAAGATTCGCTCAAAAATAATTGCATTCAGCATATTGCTGATGATCTCAAAAACGGAGCATTCTACAATACCCGATACCAAAACATCTTTGATGACGTATTGCCAAACAATGCATACTTCATGGCACACAGGCGTTATCACAATCAGGAAGATTCCATTCAAGCCATATTTCATCAATATGATGACGACATCAAATTGATGCTCACAGCTATGAAAATAAAGTATGGAAAGTGACTTTAATTAACAAATTGTTACCTTATTACTCATAAAACCGATTTGTCTTTAATTTTGAATAATATCGAATGTCTTTGCTCCTAACCAGTACTTCTGGGTGATGCGGCTAAGGCGAGTTAATTTTTCATCAATAAACTGTTAAGATTTCTTTAACTCAAACCACAAACTCATGGCGAAGAATGCCCAAAAAATTTTGGTCGTAGATGATGAAGCAGACATTCTTGAATTATTAAAATATAACTTGATCAAAGAAGGCTATGACGTGAAAATAGCCCTGGACGGGATCAAAGGTGTGGATATTGCCAAATCATTCGTGCCGGACCTGATCATTCTGGACATTATGATGCCCAAGCAAGACGGTGTAGAAACCTGTCGTCAGATACGCGAAATTCCTGAGCTGGCAAATGCCTTTGTCATCTTCCTTACAGCCAGATCTGAGGAGTATTCTGAGGTGGCCGCTTTTGATATGGGTGCCGATGACTATATCACCAAGCCTATCAAACCGCGTGCATTGGTTAGCAGAATCAATGCCCTGTTCAGGAGGGAATCCAAGAAGAAAAAAGAATCCAATCAAATTTCCATAGACAACCTGATCGTAGACCGAACCAGCTACACCGTGTTTGTGGGAGAAGAGAAGGTCAGCCTTCCCAAAAAAGAATTCGAACTTTTGTACTTTCTGGCTCAAAATCCCGGAAAGGTTTTCAGTAGAGATGAACTCCTACAAAACATCTGGGGCACCGATGTATATGTACTGGCCCGAACAGTGGACGTGCACATTCGGAAGGTGCGTGAAAAAATAGGTGATGGCTACATCTCCACCGTCAAGGGTGTCGGGTATAAGTTTGACACCAATTAATATAGATACAAATACAATTCGATGATCATCAACTCTCGCGGACTAGCCCTGATGCTCGCCTTTGTGATCTCCATGATTGCGACAGCTTTTCTGGCTCTGGTGCCTTCCGTGCTCACCACAGCATTGATCATCGGGTTTGGCATCACTTTTTGTGCTTCCTATATTCTCATCAGGTTGGTGCTCGAGTTTCTCTTTTTCAGACATATTAATGATATCAATGAGGCCCTTGAAAACTTTCAGGATCAGGAATTATCAAACATCACCAAGCCCACCAAGACGCTTTCACTAAACCCTCTGAAAAGAATCAATAAGGATATTTTCAGCTACGCAGAAAAAAAGCAGCAGGAAATACTGGAGCTTAAGCGCATGGAAGTATTTCGTCGGGAATTCATTGCAGACGTATCTCATGAGCTAAAAACTCCCATTTTCGCTGCCCAGGGTTTCGTGCATACCCTATTGGATGGTGCAGTGGAAGACAAAAAGGTTCGTGGAAAATTTCTAAAGAAAGCGGCCAAAAGCCTTGATGGCCTTGACATCCTGGTGCAGGATCTGCTCACCATCTCTCAGATGGAAACCGGAGAGATCAAAATGCACGTGGAGAACTTTGACATTGTAGCCCTGGCCCGCGAAGTACTGGATCAGCTGGAGGACAAAGCCGAAAAACAAAAAATTGACATCCAGATTGAAGAGCCCACCGCCAGGCATTTTGTAAAGGGCGACTACCGACGCATCTATCAGGTATTAATCAACCTGATGTCAAATGCCATTAAATACACCAAGAAAAAAGGCACTGTCAGAATCCGGTTTGAGGAAAAAGACAACCACGTCATTACCTCCGTAGTGGATAATGGCAGGGGAATTCCTCAAGAAGACCTCAAGAGAATCTTCGAGCGATTTTACCGGGTAGAAAAAAGTCGATCCAAAGAAAAAGGAGGCACCGGGCTCGGTCTGGCCATCGTCAAGCACATCATGGAGGGCCATGGCTCCACTGTAGAGGTGAAGAGTCAGGTAAAAAAAGGATCGACTTTTAGTTTTAAATTAAAAAAAGGTAAGCCAGTTGCGCATAGATTTGTGGAGGAAGACGAAGAGGACGAAGAAGACTATGCATAAATACCTGAAAGGGATCACACTCAAGGACCTGCTTATTTTTGAAAATGACCACTATCTGGTCATCAATAAACCCCCGTATATCTCCACACTGGACGACAGGAACGACCCTGTAGATATTCTAAAACTAGCCAAAGAGCACCACGCCGATGCTCAGGTCTGCCATCGGCTGGACAAAGAAACCTCCGGAGCGCTCGTCATCGCGAAGCATCAGGAAGCCTACAGGCATTTTGCCATCATGCTGGAAAGACGTCAGGTAAAGAAAGTTTATCACGCTGTGGTAGGAGGCATTCATGAGTTTGATAATGTTTCCGCTGACCAGCCCATTTACTCCACCAACAGTAAGTCTCGGGTAGATTTCAGAGAAGGAAAACCTTCACTTACCCTTATCAGCACACTGGAAACCTTTAAATATCATACCTTGGTGAAGTGTTTTCCGGTATCGGGTCGCTTGCACCAGATTCGCGTACACCTTGCTTTTCACAAAGCACCCATCAGCTGCGATCCTGTGTATGGTGGAGAGTACATTTATCTCTCCGGGATCAAGAAAAACTTCAACCTTTCCCGTCATACCGACGAGGAAAAGCCGATTTTACCCCGAGTAGCCCTTCATGCACACAATATTGCGTTTTATGATTTTGACGCTAATGAGGAGCGAACAATCGAGGTAGAAGCACCTTACCCGAAGGATTTTGGTGTGTTAATCAAGCAGCTACGTAAATACCTGTGATTTAATTCATTACCATCTTTTGTTTTTCAAGAATTAAACTTCTATTTTTGTGTCCCTTTTCCAGGGGAGAACCATTAAGTTCATTTAAACGAATAAAAAATTGGATACTTTAAGCTATAAAACGGTATCGTTAAACAGTGCTACAGTAGAAAAGAATTGGGTCATCGTAGACGCAGATTCAAAAGTGTTGGGTAGAGTGTCCAGCGAAGTAGCTAAAATCATTAGAGGAAAAAACAAAGCCAGTTACACTCCGCACGTGGATTGTGGTGACAATGTCATCGTGATCAATGCAGACAAAGTAAGACTGACAGGTAAAAAGTGGAATGACAAGCAGTACGTTCGTCACACAGGATTTCCTGGAGGGCAGCGTTTTGAAACTCCTCTTGAAGTGAAGGCTAAATCTTCAACCCTTTTAGTAGAAAGAGCTGTTAAAGGCATGCTTCCTAAGAACAGACTTGGAAGTAAGCTCTTTAAAAATTTATACGTGTATGCAGGTGCTGAGCACCCTCATGCAGCACAACAACCAAAAGAAGTAAAACTTTAAAAACCTAGATGGAAATCACTAACACCATTGGAAGAAGGAAGACCTCTGTAGCTAGAATCTACCTACAGAGCGGTAAAGGTGCTATCACTGTGAACAACAAGGATATCGCCACCTACTTTCCCTCTGAAATTTTACAGACCATCGTAAAGCAGCCTCTAGTGACGCTGCAACTCGACGGCAACTATGATATCAACGTGAATGTTGATGGAGGCGGACCAAAAGGTCAGGCTGAAGCGGTAAGACTTGCAATCTCCAGAGCACTGGTAGAGCTAGACGAAGAAAACAAACCAGCTTTGAAAAAAGAAGGTTTTATGACTCGTGACCCTCGAATGGTAGAGCGTAAGAAATACGGTAGAAGGAAAGCAAGAAGAAGATTCCAATTCAGTAAACGTTAAGATATCATCATGCAAAAGCTAGAATACAAAGACTTATTGGACGCTGGTGTTCATTTTGGTCACCTTACACGTAAGTGGAATCCACAAATGGCGCCTTACATCTTCATGGAGAAGAATGGCATCCACATTATAGATCTCAATAAAACCCTGACCTGCATGGATCAGGCAGCGCAAGCCTTACAGTCAGTCGTAAGATCAGGCCGTAAAGTAATGTTCGTTGCTACCAAAAAGCAGGCTAAAGAGGTGGTAGAAACTGCCGCTCAGAAATTGGGCATGCCTTACGTGACCGAAAGATGGTTGGGTGGTATGTTGACCAACTTCGCAACCATCAGAAAGTCATTGAAGAAAATGGCTGGTATTGACAAATTGATGAAAGACGAGTCTTACCTGAACCTTGCGAAGAGAGAGCGACTGATGATCAGCCGCGAGAAAGAAAAACTGGAAAGAGTACTAGGTGGTATAGCAGACCTAAACAGACTTCCAGCTGCACTTTTCGTGATCGATATCAAAAGAGAGCACATTGCGGTAGCAGAAGCTCAGAAGCTTAACATTCCTGTATTTGCTTTGGTAGATACAAACTCTGATCCTACTCAGGTAGATTTCCCGATCCCAGGTAATGACGATGCATGGAAATCAATTAACCTGATCACTAACTACATCACTCAGTCCTTGGAAGAAGGTCTGGCTGAGCGTAAGAAGGATAAGGAAGATCAAAAACTACAGGAAGAGGAAGAAGCAAAGAAGAAAGTAGACGAAGAGGCATAAGCTTCCTCATGAAATAATCATTTCAAAATTGAACATTGCTCCGATTCCTTTCGGACGGTGTTCAATTTTTGTTAATAAGCATTGCTAAAAATTAAAAGAAGACAAGAATGGCTATTACTGCGCAAGACGTAAACAAACTAAGACAAATGACTGGTGCCGGCATGATGGATTGCAAAAAGGCACTCGTAGAAGCAGATGGTGATTTTGAAAAAGCGATAGAGCTACTCAGAAAAAAAGGTCAAAAAGTATCTGCCAACAGAGCAGATAGAGAGACCACTGAGGGGATCGTAGTAACCAGAACCAACGAGGACAAAACCAAAGGTGTAGTGCTTGCGCTCACTTGCGAAACTGACTTTGTGGCTAAAAACGAAGACTTTGTAGCCCTGGCCAACCTGGCTGCTGACCTGGCTTTCGAAAATGCTCCAGCTGATGTTGAAGCCTTGCTGGCTTTGAGCGTAGGAAGCATCACCCTGGGTGATAAAATCATCGAAGCTACTGGTAAAATAGGAGAAAAAATTGATGTGAAATTCTACGAAACCCTTGCTGGAGAGGCCGTAGTACCTTACATCCACTCCAATGGTAAACTTGCCGTAGTGGTCGTATTGAAAAATGTAAACGGTGCTGACGTAGAGGAAGCAGGTAAAGATGTAGCGATGCAAATTGCTGCGATGAACCCGGTAGCCGTAGATAAAGATGGTGTTGATCCAAAAGTGATCCAGCAGGAAATCGAAATTGGAAAAGAGCAAGCCAGACAAGAAGGTAAGCCTGAGAACATCATTGAGAAAATCGCTGAAGGTAAGCTTCAGAAATTCTTCAAAGAAAACACACTTTTGAGCCAGTCTTTCGTGAAAGACAACTCTCTTACCATTGCTTCCTACCTGAATGGTGTGAGCAAAGGTCTGACTGTATCTGAGTTTAAAAGAATTTCTATCGGATAATCACCATCCGGTAGTCTACCAAAAAAGCCTCATGATTTTCATCATGAGGCTTTTTTTATGACTCAGTTTGTCTAATATCTTTTCAATCGGCCTTGCTGATCAGGTTAAAATCGATTGGCACCATGTTCTGATCGAAGTACAACTGCTCATCCCCCTTTTCCTTGCTCCTGATTTTCATCTCGTACCCAACAGAATTATCCTGTTTGAACTTAGTGACTTTCTCAAACCTCATCACTTTATACTTTTCATATTGATCATCCAGGTGGTAAACCAGAGAGACCGGCATACTATTGCTTACATCTACACGCTCCTCTATTCGCTTGCCTCTCGAATCATAAACCACTGATACATCCATCGACTCAAAAACAAAAGACACCGTATAGGTATCCTCCCCGGAATCAAGCCACTGTTTTGTTTCACTTTTCGGATAGTGATGGAAGTGCCATTTCAGGATATCGAAAGAAATATCCGACTCACTGACCAGTTGTGCGCGAGTATCTGTGGACGAAATGGCAACTAGAAAAAAAACACCTATTATTAATTTGATAAAATAACCCCTTCTCATAATACTATTATTTAGAAGTATTTTAATGTAATGTTAAAATACTCAAAATATCATAATAACACCAATAAGTCTTCGATGCATTTAGCTAATTCTCAGATAAGTAGAGGTTTTTCAGAGTCTAAGAATCTATCTCCTCCCCACTTTCGTGGCTGCGGAGCTTGATCTGCTCTGTAGCAGGTGCAATCTCCTCCTCGGTAGCCGGCACATTGATCAACAAATCGAGATCAGGCTGCCCCCCGTCCACCCAGGCGGTAAACCAGAAATCGCCTACCATTTTGATAGCTCTCTTCATTTGACGCTCCACCATACCATTGAGCATCTCGTGATAGTCCCTCGAAAAGTCGTAAGAATAAACCCTGACCGTCGTGGCTCCCCGCTCTTCATAGCTATATTTCTTATCTTCCGGATACCTTAGGGTCAGGAGCTTCTCAAACCTCAATACCGAATCGAGTGCGAGATGTGAGCTTTCCACTGCTTTCCAGGCTTCCAGCTGAGTGTTTTTGATATACTCTGCCTTCCCGGTAAACAAATCATAGTGCTCAAAGAATACTTCCGGCAGACGAGATTCCCAAAACCCATGAATACCCAACTGTCCCGTAAGCTGCCCATTGTAATTCTCGGTGGTATGCAGAGGCACATGAGCGTCTCCTATATAATGCCCCAGATCCACCGAATACCTTAAGATACGGTCAGCATCCCTATTGAGAAACGCCTGGGTCAGCTGATATTTCACCAGATTGATATGCCAGGGCACTATGCCATAGGCCTGCAAAGTATCCTCGGTGTACATGGCTACAGCATCATTCCAGTAGCGAGGCATATTATACAAAGCACTGTCGCCATATACATCCAGGTCTATGTAATGTCTGGCAGCCTCCTCCTTCATGATGTATCGGCGTTTGTCGGGGTTAATCGCCTTCTCGGTGATATATTGAATGTGGTACTTATAGAAACCCATCATTTCTATGGGCAGTGTAAACACCGCCACCCGATTGATTTTTTGATGGGAGAAAAACCCCCAACTACTGGAGACTATCGCCCCCAATAGCACTATTAGATAAACTTTATGTGCTCCTTTCATCGCAAAATGAAATTAGTCATTTTTTTCGTGGGTTTTTTAAGGTGAACATTATGAAATGTATTTGTTTTTTTTACCAATTGCTCTATCTTTGCATCCCTTAAACAAGGATAGGAGAATAAAAAGCTTATGGCAAATCATAAATCCGCATTAAAGAGAATACGATCAAACGAGGCAAAAAGACTCAGAAATCGTTATCAGCATAAAACTACCAGAACCTTTATCAAAAGGTTGAGAGAAGCTACAGACAAAACCGAAGCACAGAAGCTTTTGGGTGAAGTTTTGGGCATGGTAGATAAACTTGCTAAGAATAATATCATTCACAATAACAAGGCGGCTAATCTTAAATCAAGCTTAACTAAAAGAGTTAACGCGCTTTAAGACTTAGTTTGTCCTCTTCAGGATATTCACACCCTGTTCGCATGGCGAATAGGGTTTTTTATTATCTTCAGTGCTGTAAATACTGGCAGGTAATGGAAAAATCCGATCATACTTATCTAGCTATCCACCAGTGGGCCGAAGAAGACCGTCCACGGGAAAAGCTACTCCTCAAGGGAAAGGCGAGCTTATCTGATGCCGAATTGATAGGCATCCTTCTCGGCTCTGGCACCAAAACACTCAGCGCCGTGGATCTCGCCAAGCAAATCCTCAGTACCGTTCATAATGACTTGCATGCTCTGGCAAAGCTCTCTGTCACCGATCTCATCCGATTCAAAGGCATAGGAGAAGCCAAGGCCATCACCATAGTGAGTGCATTGGAGCTCGGACGAAGAAGAAAAGAATCCGAACCACGAAAAACCCTCAGAATCACCTCAAGCAGTGATGCCTATGAATACATGAAGCCGGAGCTCACCGATCTGCCTCATGAGGAATTTTGGATCATCATGCTCCGACGAAACAATGCGATTATAGGAAAGGAGCAAATCAGTGTGGGCGGAGTATCAGGCACTGCGGTAGACCCTAAAGTTATTTTCAAAAAAGCCTTGGATGTGATGGCCAGTGGCCTCATCCTCATACACAATCATCCATCCGGCAATGCCCAACCCAGCGAAGCTGACAAGAAACTCACTCGGAAAGTAAAATCAGCAGGCGAGATGCTGGACATTCCCGTATATGATCATCTCATTTTCACAGATCACACCTATTTTAGCTTTTCGGATGAATCCATAATGCCTTAGTGCTCGAGCAAACATGAAAAAACTTCTTTTTATACTGATCCCGGTAGCTGCTGTTGCTATTATTTTCTATTCATTGTCGGGCAACTCAGATGAAGCTTACATCACCAAAGTCGCCGACACACGGGCCGAGCGTGTACGCTTTTTGAAAACTTCTGAACAATCGCCCTTTACACAGTTTGACCTGAAATACGAGCCGCTCAGTTTTTTTACCATCGATCCCTCCTATAAGGTCCGAGCCAACCTGGAAAGAATCCAATCACCTACCCGAGTGATGATACAAAGCAGCGATGGCACCTCAGCTCCCTATTCCAAATTTGCCTACGCATCTTTTAAGTTACAGGGCCAATCACTTAAACTACTCATTCTCAAGCCTGCCGGCTTTGGGGCTCTTCCTAACACGTACTTTACAGCCTTTGCGGATGACACAAGTGGTGAAAGCACCTATGGCGGTGGCCGCTACCTGGACCTGCAGATAGGTAAGTCGGATAACATAGAGATAGACTTCAACCTCGCTTACAATCCCTACTGCGCCTACGTCAGTGAATACTCCTGCCCTCTGCCCCCAGCCGAAAATGTGCTACCCCTACGTATAGAAGCCGGCGAAAAAGATTATAACCATTGATTTGATAGGGCATTAGACTTCACTTTCCTATTTTTGCCGGTTACATATCGGGGGGATCGTATTTATTACGAAAAATGACAGAATTCCCTCTGATGATCCGGTTAAAAACAGATTTCAAAAATACAATTACATCAGGATGAAGATTTCCTACAATTGGCTCAAGGACTATATATCGCTTTCAGAATCACCCGAAGAAATCAGCTCTGCCCTTACCCAGACCGGTCTGGAAGTGGAAGGTGTAGAACACGTGGAAAAAATACCCGGGGGATTTGAAGGGCTTGTCATTGGGGAAGTCATCGAATGTAAGCCCCACCCTGATGCGGATAAGCTACAGCTCACCAAAGTGGATGTGGGAACAGGAGTACTTCTTCCGATCGTCTGTGGTGCGCCCAACGTTAAACAAGGGATCAAGGTCATAGTAGCCACAGTAGGCACGACCATCTACCCTACGAGCGGTGAGCCTTTCAAAATCAAGAAGGCCAAAATAAGAGGAGAGGTTTCTGAGGGCATGCTTTGTGCAGAGGATGAAATAGGTTTGGGTACAAGCCATGCGGGTCTGTTGATCCTGGATACCGAAAAACCCAACGGCACCCCGCTCATTGAGATTTTCGAATCTGGCTCTGACTATGTATTTGAAATTGGCCTGACCCCCAATCGTGGGGATGCTACCTCTCATCTGGGGGCCGCCCGGGACCTGAAAGCATTTTTCAAAAGACCCATTGAACCACGCCAATCCAAAAGTCTAAAAACGGAAATCGACCGACCCATTGAGGTAACGGTAGAAAATAATGAGGCTTGCCCGAGGTATTCAGGCCTCACCATTCGCGGACTGAAAATAGAGCCTTCTCCTGATTGGTTGCAGTGGCGGTTAAAGGCTGTTGGGCTGTCCCCTATCAACAACGTAGTTGATATCACCAACTATGTGATGATGAGTCTCGGTCAGCCGATGCATGCTTTTGATGCTGACGCAATTACCGGAAACAAAATCACCGTAAAAACTTTACCAGCGGGCACAAAATTCACTACGCTTGATGAAGTGGAGCGGAAGCTGAGTGACAAAGACCTGATGATCTGCAATGATCAATCGGGTATGTGTATCGCCGGAGTATTCGGAGGAACACAGTCCGGGGTGAAGGACAGCACCACCAGCATTTTCCTGGAAAGTGCCCACTTCTCAGCAGATTGGGTACGTGGTACGGCCATGCGACACGGACTTTCTACCGATGCTTCTTTCCGGTTCGAAAGAGGCTCTGATCCGGAGATGACCCTCCCAGCCCTTCAAATGGCTGCAGAGATGATTTTGGAGCTCGCAGGTGGCCAAGTGGCATCCGAAGTGGTGGATATCTATCCACAACCTATTTTGCCGGTTAGGATTCCTACCACCTATCAAAATTTTCACCGACTAATAGGCATTACACTGCCCAACGACCAAATCATCGAAATCCTTAATCTGTTGGACATCCAGACAGAAACTATTGATGACGCCTCTTTCACGGCCATTGTGCCTCCTTACAGAAGTGAAGTGACGCGCGAAGCAGACCTGGTAGAAGAAGTTCTGAGAATTTATGGGTTTAACAATATCCCGCTGGAAGAAACCCTCTCTGCAGGATACCTCTCTTCATTCAGTGAAAAAGAGCCTTACAAGCTTCAGGAAGATCTTTCTACCTACCTGGCCGGAAAGGGCTTTTCAGAGATACAAACCAATTCTCTCACTAACCCAAAATACTATAAGGATTTGGGCCTTGGTGGTGAGCCGGTGGAGATCCTGAATAAATCGAGTGAAGACCTGGGGTATATGAAAACCTCATTGCTCTACACCGCCCTGGAGTCGGTCAGACACAACATCAACCGAAAAGCCAAAAACCTGAATCTTTTCGAGTTTGGTAAAATTTACGCCCAGAAGAACGAAAAATATAAGGAAGACCAACTGCTGGCATTCTATATGAGTGGTGACTCTCACGAGGAAAGTTGGCTGGAAGGCGCCCGAAAAATAGGATTTCACGACCTCTCAAGAGTCGTTTTCTCATCGCTACAACACCTAAAGGTCGTTGGCTACACCACAGAACCAACTGAGGACCCTGCTTTGGAATACGGACTGGCTGTGAAACTCAATAATAAGGTGATTGGGAAATTGGGGATGCTAAAAACTAAAATCTCTCGTTATTTCGACATCAAACAGGAAGTGTTCTACGCTGAGTTTTTATGGAAAGACCTGGTAAAAGCTGCTAAGGTGGAAACGTCGTTTGAAGAAATCTCAAAATACCCTGAGGTCCGCAGAGATCTTTCGTTGGTTCTGGATAAAAAGGTATCTTACAATGAGATTAAAGATTTAGCTTTCAAGTCTGAAAAAAAATTACTAAATCGAATTAATGTCTTTAGCGTGTATGAAGGAGACAAACTGGAAGCAGGCAAAAAATCATACGCACTGAGTTTCTTTATTCAGGACAAAACTAAAACACTCACAGATAAGGGTATTGATAAGGTCATGAATGGCCTGATCAGCACATTTGAAAATGAAGTAGGAGCAATTATCAGAAAGTAAATGGGCAACGAAACACTGAGAACTGAAATCAACAATCTGGAACGAAGGGTTAAACTTTTACTTAGTGAACACGCACAGCTTAAAGTAGAGCTCCAAAAAGTAAGCAATGAGAACCAACAGTTGAAAGCCCAGGCTTCACAGCAGGAGGCCAATCTTGCAAACTTTCAAAATCAAATGAAAATTAGTAAAATTGTAGAAAGCATGGTAGTCGGCGATAGCGATGCGAACGAGGTGAAGGATGTGCTTGACGACTATATTAAGGAGATAGATAAATGCATTGCTCATTTGGGTGAAGCTTAAATACCTGATGGCAGAATTATCAATAAAGCTAAAAATAGGAAACCGGGAGTACCCCATGAGGGTAAAGGCCGAGGATGAGGAACGTATCAGACGTGCTGGTAAGATGTTAAATGAAAAAATAAAATCTTATCGGAACCAGTTTGGTATAGAAGACAACCAAGACCTGCTTGCCATGGTGGCATTTGATTGCCTGGTAGACAAAATGAAAAACGAAGAGACTATAGAGTCCACAGACGAAGTAGCACTTGATCAACTGAGAAACATTAGCCAATTGATAGCGAACGCTATTTAAACCCCTCCGTAATACAGTCCACACCCCATTCCCGGCCCTCCCCGACAGGCCATGTATGTGAAATACATACTTAAATTGATCGATGGATATATTATACATTTTGATTGCTCTGGGGGGGATACTCCTGGGGTTTGTCATAGACCGGGTCATACTCAAACGGTCTATCACCAAGAAGCTAAAAAGTGCTGAAGACCAGAAGAAACTGATCCTGAAAGAAGCTGAGGTAAACGCCGAAAGCATCAAAAAGGACAAAGTACTGGAGGCTAAAGAGAAATTTCTCAAACTCAAAACAGAATTTGAAGAAGAGGCCAACCGCAAAAAGAACCTCCTCATCACCAACGAAAACAAACTCAAGCAGCGTGAGTCTACCATCTCCAAGCAAATAGAGCAAAACAAACGGGTGGAAGCTGAATTGGAATCTGCCAAAGAAAACCTGCAGGCTCAGCTGGAAATTGTTCGAAAGCGAAAAGAAGAATACGAGAAGTTGAAGAATCAGCAGGTTTCTATTCTGGAAAAGGTGTCCAACCTCACCGCTGAGGAAGCCAAAGCGCAGCTGATACAGACGCTCAAAGATGAGGCTCGTACAGACGCGTCGGCACACATCAAAGAGATCATGGAGGAAGCCAATATGTCGGCTACCAAAGAAGCCAAGAAGATAGTACTTCAAACTATCCAACGAACTGCTACCGAGCATGCCATTGAAAACTGTGTGTCTGTCTTCAACATAGAAAGCGACGATATCAAAGGTAAAATTATTGGTAGAGAAGGTAGAAACATCCGGGCGCTGGAGGCTGCCACCGGTGTGGAAATTATTGTAGATGATACCCCTGAAGCCATCATCATCTCAGGTTTTGACCCTGTAAGGAGAGAGATCGCCAGGCTCTCACTTCACAGACTCGTACAGGACGGCAGAATACACCCCGCACGTATAGAAGAGATTGTGAGTAAGACCACCAAGAACATTGACGAGGAGATTGTAGAGATCGGTGAGCGTACCGTCATTGACCTGGGTATTCACGGATTGCACCCGGAGTTGATCAAATTAGTGGGTAGGATGAGGTTCCGCTCGTCCTATGGACAAAACCTGCTGCAGCACTCCAGAGAAGTAGCCAATCTGTGTGCTACCCTGGCCTCTGAACTTGGAATTAATCCTAAACAAGCCAAGCGTGCCGGCCTCCTGCATGATATTGGCAAGGTATGGCCAGATGAGCCAGAAAAGCCACACGCGATCATAGGTATGGAGCTCGCACAGAAATACAAAGAATCTCCAGACATCTGCAATGCCATAGGTGCTCACCATGATGAAATAGAGATGACCACTATGATCTCGCCCATCGTACAGGCCTGTGACGCCATCTCTGGCAGTAGACCTGGTGCTCGTCGTGAAATCATGGAGCAGTACCTCAAACGCCTCAAAGAACTGGAGGAAGTAGCGCTCAGCTTTGAAGGCGTGAATAAATGCTACGCCATCCAGGCGGGCCGTGAGCTTCGTGTACTTGTAGATGCTGAAAACGTGACCGATCAGCGCGCTGGAGAGCTGTCCTTCAATATCTCTCAGAAAATTGAAAAAGACATGCAGTATCCAGGTCAGATCAAAGTGACCGTGATCCGTGAGACCCGGGCCGTGGCGTTCGCCAAGTAGGAAACCGCTTTTAAAATAATTAAAAAAAGTCCCGGATTAGTTCGGGACTTTTTTTTCGCAACCAAAGCAATCTTTCGGCAGTTAAATCTGAACAAAACCTAGACCATGAAAACACCACTCCTGATACTCCTTCTCCTGGTTTCATTGATTGGAAATACCCAACCGCCAGCTCCTGATTATATCCCAGCCAACCACACCAGTATAAAAATACAACCCATCCTGCACGGCACTCTGATGCTCGAATGGAATGGGGAAGTGATTTACGCAGACCCCTATGGTGGAGCTTCCCGGTTTGAAAACCTACCTGCCCCCTCCATGATTCTCATTACAGACATCCACGGAGATCACCTCAACCCTGAAACACTTCTGGCCATCAAAACTGAAAAAGCCACTTTCGTAGTGCCTCAGGCCGTTGCGGATCAGCTACCTAAAGAGATCACCTCCAAGGTCATCGTGATGAAGAATGGAGAAAGTAGAAAAGTAAATGATATACTCATCACCGCAGTGCCTATGTATAACCTCCCTGAAAGTGCAGATTCCCGCCATACAAAGGGCCGTGGCAATGGCTATGTCATCAACCTGGGTGGAAAAAACATCTACCTCTCCGGAGATACCGAAGACATCACCGAAATGAGGGCTTTGAAGGATATCGATGTGGCTTTTGTCTGCATGAACCTCCCCTATACCATGGACATAGATCAGGCTGCCAGTGCTGTTCTGGAATTCAAGCCGTCTGTGGTCTACCCCTTTCATTACCGTGGCCAGGCAGGCCTCAATGACGTAGAGGGATTCAAAAAACTCGTGAGCGAGGGTAGTGATCAAATAGAAGTGCGCCTCCGCAATTGGTACTCGGAGTAACCCTAAAAACCATTATTTCATAATAACGAGATCTGCACATTATTGCCATTTTACGCTTTGATGAAGTTGTAGTAATACGCTTTGATGTGTGAGGAGCCAGGTCTTCCTTTGACCTTCCAACCATCTGCTTATGAAATATTCATTCGTGCTATTCCTGTATGCCTCATATCTGGCATCCGCAGCTCAAACCTTCAATGCCAAGGCACCTACCTCAGGAGTAATCAAAACATCTGAGGGCAAATACGAAGGGATCATTGACATCAACACCACCTCTAATCAGGTACTCTGCCGTAGCGCTGAGAAAACCCAAATATTCAGTGCCCAGCAAATCAAAGAGGTGAGAGGTACCGGAGCCCAGGGAGAAGAAATCTATTACAAAGGCTATACACTCAATGGAGAAGCCCACCTCTTTGAAGTGCTCTCAGATGGCAAAATCACCCTACTCTTCAAGCCAGGAATTGTCAAAGATGAATTTACCAACAGTACTTATCCACCGTTTTTTACCGTGGGAAAAAAGAAAGAGCTCATCCCCCTGGAAAGAAAAAAAGACCTGATTTCCGCATTTGGCGGGGACTCCAAATGGATGGAGCAATTCATCAAGAACAACCAGCTGGATCTGGATCACAAAGAAGGTGTCTATCGGGCTTTCAGCTATTACAACCAGACTTTTGAGGCTACAAATCCCAGCCCTTGAATCGCTTTTGAAGGAAATCTGTTATCTTCATTTTCCCAAAAATGAAAATACATGAAGACCATCTTTCCAACCCTACTAATTCTACTCGTCGGTTGCTCTTCACCTTCCCCTACTGAGTCTTTTGAGGGGATACTCACCGATCTCCCATCAATGCCCGGAAAATCCGAGTACCTGGGCACTCCATATGTCACCGCTGGTGACCGGCTCTACTCAGTAGGGCATCAGGATGGGAGCTTTCCAGATCTGGGCTGGCATGTGACCGGAGAGATGGGTGGCATTTGGGATCACCCCATCAAGCTGATGGATGGCTTCATACTTGGGATCAGTGCGGGCTCCATGTACTACTGCCTCAACGACGCTCAGGAATTCATCAATTTTCCCATGGCCAACCAGCACCGATTTTATCCTTCGGAGGCCATAGCTGTCACGCGCACCCAATTTGTGCCTGACCAAAAGGAAGGAATGATCATAGAGTACGTTCTGAAAAATACGGGTGATGAAGCATTGAATCTAAAGGTAGATTTCACCGGCATGGTAGACCTGAGACCCGTATGGCTCGCAGAAAGACTAAACCAGACAGATGGCCAAGATCTGGCTGATTTTGATAAAGTCAATGGCACCTGGGCCGCCCGTGACTCCCTAAACTCCTGGCATACGGTCTTTGGCACGGATCAACAGGTTTCTGCATGGTCCCAACCCAAGACTGAATGCAGTGATGACCGTAAAGGCAAGGGAATTGACCTAACCCTTCAAAGCGAAATCACAATTCCACCAGGAGAGCAAAAGGTTCTGAAGTATTTCATTTCAGGGTCCTATAAGTCTCAAGCACAGGCATTGGAAACTTACAAAGAACTTGAACAGTCACCCAACAGCCTTCTTCAGCAAAAAATGGATCGTTACAGTAAGCTGGCCAAAATCGCCAAACTCACTATTCCTGATCAGGAAATAGAAGCGATGTACACCTGGACCAAATACAATACTGATTGGCTTATGAGAGATGTAGCCAACCAGGGACGGGGACTCTCTGCCGGCATCCCGGATTACCCCTGGTGGTTTGGCACTGACAATACTTATGCACTGCAGGGTTTATTGGCCACTGGTGCTCACGAAGAAGTCAAAGCCACCATTGAACTCATCCTGAAGCTTTCTGAAAGTGTAAAGTATAACGGAAGGATCATGCACGAAGCCTCCACTAACGGCGTGGTATTCAACCCTGGAAATCTCAATACGACACCTTATTTCATCCACCTATTGTGGAAGTACTACCAATGGACCGGAGACACCGACATGCTCCGCAAAACCTACCCAACTGCACAAAAAGGACTACAATGGCTGGAGCAGGAGGACAAAGACGGCAACGGATATCCTGATGGGGCAGGGATGATGGAAATCCACGGTCTGCACTCAGAAATGATTGATGTGATGGTGTATACCCAGGCGGCATACGATGCGGCATTCAAAATGGCCAATGCCCTGGGTGATAGTTCCGCTAGCAAGTCCTATCAGCAAAAAGCAGAGTTGCTGTCCAAAAAAATCAATGATGAGTGGTGGGTTCCCTCAGCAGGATCATTTGCGGACTTTCGAGCTACCCGTGTGGAAACCCTCCAACTAATAGACGCTGCCATCGTGCGCGCAGACACCATCCAAAAACCCTGGGCCGTAGAGGAGCTGAAGCAACTCAAAGCACAGGTCGGCAGGCTGAGGGACAACAGAGTACAAAGCCAGGTGGTTCATCACAACTGGGTGGTAAACACTCCTATGGAGCTCGGTATTGCCGATGTGGACAAAGCAGAACAAGCTCTGGAAACCGCCAGAAAATACACCAACCCTTTTGGTATGTATGTGACTGGTATAGACAGGGATGAAAACCAGGGTAAGGCCTCTAAGTGGAAATCGTTTAGCTACGTGGGCGCAGTAATGACCCTGCCCACAGGTGTGCAAGCCATCAGCGAAGCCCGATACGGGCATCCGGATGCGTCTCTGGATTACCTGAAAAAATTGGCCAATGGCTTTGGCTATGCACTACCGGGCTCTATGTATGAAGTGAGCCCTGACTATGGCATGATCGTTCAGGCCTGGAACATTTACGCAGTAGCCACCCCCATTGTAGCGCATTACTTTGGCGTGAAACCTGAGGCATATAACCAAACGGTCACTTTCGAACCCCATTTTCCAACAGGATGGGATGAAGTGAAGCTGGAGAATATCCTGGTGGGTGACAACCTGATCTCCTTTGAGAAAACAAAATCCGGTTTTACTATCACCCAAACCCAACCGGAGTGGGAAATTCTTTTGATTTCTCCTGAGCTGCAAAAGTCGACACTCGTCAATGGTCAACCCGCTGAGCTTTCTTCCACCACCCATATACTGACAGGATTGCGCAATGAGATCATTTTTCGATGAGACATCACCTGGGATGTGTCCAAAATTGAGAAAAAAGTCTCATTTTGAAATAATTGCTTAGCACCAAAACCCCTTCTCAGGGCATATAGCCGTATTTATCCATTCTGGAAAGACTTTTGAACCTCATAACACAACCAAACAAAAACAATTATGAGATCTTTACTATATCTAATTGCAGTCATACTGGTAATCGGATGGTTGCTCGGGTTCTTTGTTTACAGCCTAGGTGGTTTGATTCACATTCTGCTGATCATTGCCGTAATCTCTCTCCTTCTGGGAGTGATCAAGCGGGCATGACAGCTAACAATAAAAAAGGGCCGTCAACCAACTGACGGCCCCTCAACCTTTCACCTAACCTTAACTCAAACTTCTTTACTACTATTTTAATCTGATCTGGCTGCTACCCACGAAGGTGCTGTCAGAGAAGATATCGATCATGTACACTCCACCGACAAGTTTCTGCTCGGGTTTGTAAGTGAGTACTACACGCTTCTTGTTTCTTTTGTCCGAAATGCTGGCATAAGTACCGTTTATACTGGCCATCACTTCTGAATCACTGAATTCAAAATCCTCTTTCACAGTATAGGTAATGGTCTTTGAGTTGTTACTCGCCACTGCTTTACCATCGGGTGAGGTGATCTTGAACGAAAGCTTTTCGGTCATCTCCGTTGGCACATCAAAGCCCAACAGAATTTCCTTAGTTCTTTTAGAGTTCACCGTCAGTTTGTTTCTTTTCTTATGAGCCTCCACACCATAGTTCTCAGAGATCAGCTGTGACAATACTGTGTTTCTGGTCACCAAATCCTCATGGGTCTCCTCCATCATCGCGATGGTGTTTTTGAGGTTTCCATTCTCTTTTTGCAAAGCAACGAGTTGCTCATTTTGTCTGGCTATTTCCTCGTTCAGTTTGTTTCTGATGGCCTGCAAATCAGCCAATTGCTTTTTGTAATCAGCGATGGACGTCTCACCTTTTCTCGCCTGGTTTTTCAACTCGCTCTCCTTCTGCTGAAGCTGAGTCTCCAAACTCATGAGTCTTTTATCCAAATCAGCACTTTTCCCTTTGTATCCAACAATCTCGCTTTTCAACTTCTCTATCTCTTTCGAAAGCGCCAGCTTTTCAGAAAGCATCTTCTCGGTTTTTACTTTCTCTGAAGTCAGTTCATCTTCAGCCAGACTCTTTAAAGAGAAAAAATAAACTGCAACACTACATGCAAGGACGAACAAGAGGGTCACTATCACTGCAGTAACGCTCTCTTTAGATTTTGTAATCATGGGTTTAATATTTTTCTTGGTTTAGGAGAGAAAACGGCCCGGGGATTAAGCCCTCCTAAGTGGGAGATTAAAAAAGAATTAAAATCCGAGGTACTCAAAAGAAATGCTCACCCGTGTGCCCTCACCCATGCGCGAGTCCAGGGAAAAGGCACCATGGTGCAGCTCCACGATCTTTTTAGACAGGTTCAGACCTATCCCACTCCCTGAAAACCCCGAAGTGTTTTTCCCCCGGTAAAAAGGCTGACCAATCTCCGGAAGATCCTCGGGCGCTATGCCCACTCCTTGGTCCTCTACCTTAAGGCATAACCCTTCTGCGGCAAGCTCCACCAATACCCGCACATCCTTACCCTCGGAGTACTTACACGCATTCTCTATTAGGTTCTGCAATACACTTCTAATCAGCTGCTCATTGCCCATGATGGTAAAAAACTGCTCATCATCAATGTCAGAAGAAAAGTCGACAAGAATGTTGTTCTTAAAATGTCTGGAGACCTCACTGATGGCCTGCCATAGGATAGAATCAACCCTGATAGGCTCAAAGGTCTCTCTGAATGCATCCACCCGAGCCAGTAGCAGCAACTTACCTGCCAGTGCAGAGAGCTCCTGTATATCGTCCCGTACGGATTGTAACGTGCCCTTGTAATGCTCCGCATCCCTGTCCTTCAGTAGAGCCACATCCACTTGAGATAGCACACTGGTCATGGGTGTTCTCAACTCATGGGAAGCATTGGTGATGAAACTTTTCTGGCTTTCGAAAGCACTTTGGAGCCGATCGAGCATCCGGTTGAAGGTGATCCCCAGGGTAGCTATTTCATCTTTTCCGTTTCCTTCTGAGACTCTTTTTCCCAGGTTGCTGATACCGATCTGGTTGACCTCCTCCACCACTTCGGAGATCGGACGAAGTGCATTTCCGGCATACAACCGGGCCGCCATGGCGATGACAATGAGAGAAATAAAAAATACTGTAATCAGTATATTTCGGAGGTTGTCGAGCTTTCTGAAACCATACACATCCTGGCCAGCAGCCACCACCACAAATCGCTCATACTGATCAGTATAGAGCAGGCCCAAGACTTCCACGCTTCCCTGCCTCCAGCGGTATTCCCCCTCCAGGCGAATATCATTGAACCGCTCCTCATCCATGCGAATGGAATCCTGAGTGTCTGTGCTGAAAATCTCCACGTTGTTATAGTCATAAATAGTGATACGCTCCCCCGGCAGTTTGATGGGGTTAGCATCCTCTATTTTTCTAAGCAGTGAGGCATCTACTTCCTCTACTTCTATAAGCAACTTGGCAGCTGTGCTGGCTCTGGTGTGCAGGCGCTGATAAAACTCATCGTGTCGAAACTGAGCCGAAGAATAGTAGATGGAAAATGAAGCCAGTACCCACAGTACCCCAAAAATCAACACAAACCGGAGGACGAGTGCATCCTTGATGTTGATGGCCGGAGAGCGTAGTTTGATCTTAAGAAAGGTCATCCAGATAATAGCCCATACCCACACGGGTATGGATCAGTTTATTTTCAAATTGCTTGTCAATCTTCTTGCGCAAAATGTTCACATAGACATCCACCACGTTGGTTCCCGGATCAAAATCCAAATCCCATACTTTCTCTGTGATTTCCATTCTGGAAAGCACCTTACCTTTATTTCTCATCAAAAACTCCAGAAGGGCATATTCCTTTGCAGTGAGATCTATATTCACTCCTGCCCTATTGGCAGTCTTCCGCTCCATATCCAATAGTAGGTCCCCAATCTTTATTCGCTCTTTCCCTGTATAAGGTAGGTTACGCTTCAAAATGGCTCGTATCCTTGCCAGGAGTTCCCTGAAATCAAACGGCTTCACCATGTAATCATCCGCACCTGATTCCAGTCCCTCCACCTTATCATCGGTGGTTCCCAGGGCTGTAAGCATGATGATTTTCACTTCAGAATTTCGCACCCGGATTTCCCGACAGATTTCGAATCCATTCTTCCCGGGGAGAATCGCATCTACAAGCACCATGTCAAATGCCTTCTGGCCAAAAAGCCTAAGTCCAACATTTCCATCATAGGCAATGTCCGCAGCAAACCCCTGCTCTTCCAGACCCATTTTCAGGTGATTGGCTACCTTCACTTCATCTTCAATGATCAGTATTTGCATCATGTTGATGCTGAGAACGGAAATAGCACAGATTGGTTGATCCGGTTAATTAAATTCCTGAAGTGAGTACTCCTCGGTCAAAAGTGATAATCACTTACCTTTGGCCCGCATGAATCAGCAACTCGCTCACTTACTCCAGCTAGGACTGGCCATTTTTATCATGTCCAGCTCCGGCACTCTTGGCAGATATATTGAACTTCCCCCACCGGTTACCATCTGGCTGAGATGTATTATTGGCGCTGTTGCCCTCTTTATTGTGCTGAAAGTAGGGAAGTTTGACTTACGTATTGGCAATCGCAAGAATTTTTGGCTTCTTTTTGGCAGCTCCCTGCTTCTGGCTGGCCACTGGGTATCTTACTTCTATTCCCTGAAACTTTCCACCGTCGCAATAGGTATGCTTTCCTTGTTTACCTACCCTGTAATCACGGCATTTCTGGAGCCCGTCATGCTGAAAATTCCCTTTCAGAAAAGTAGTCTGGCTCTGGGGATACTGGCCTTTGTGGGTGTGGCATTATTAGCTCCTGAACTGAGTTTTGAAAATGAACACACATTGGGGATTGCTATTGGGGTTTTTTCTGCCCTTTGCTACTCTATACGAAACATCCTCATGAAGAAGCGTGTGGCTCAGCAATCAGGCATTACCCTGATGTTTTATCAGCTGCTCTTTATTTCGTTATTCCTCTGGCCAGTTCTATTTGGTTTTGAATTTGAGCCTGCACAACTCTCTACAGACTGGGAAGCATTGTTGATTCTGGGCCTATTCACGACGGCTACAGGTCACACACTTCTTGTCCTTAGTTTCAAACATTTCACGGTGAGTACTGTGAGTGTGATCAGCGCACTCACCCCGCTGTTAGGCATCCTACTAGGTTTTCTGGTACTTAATGAGATTCCTGCTGGCCGCACTTATATAGGTGGATCACTGATCTTTCTGACCGTGGTGACCGAAAGCCTGAAATCAATATTTCAAAAGCGAAACTGACTATTCCCTCACAGTACCTGTGAATACCTGTACATTCGGGTTCAAAGGGTTGCCTGATGAACGCCTGAATGACACTACCTGTCCCACATGCCATAATGCATCGGCAATGGGGCCATTGATCTGATTCCAAAAGGGAAAAATTGTTTGCGCTTCACCCCGCTGAAAAATAACCTGAAAGTCCTCCAACCTGGCTCCTTCACTTTTCAGGGTTTGGCTGGCTTCCGCAATATTTGCCAAGGTCTGGGCTCGCAGTTCTTCAAATGACAGATCCGTAACCTCTTGTGAGCTATGCGGGATCATTCGAGTGGAATTCACCAACACCAGTGTGAGACTGAAAATATGCTCCAAAGTTTCTCGCGTTGATCTGGCTTCATCACCAGGGCGAAAAGACAGGTCCTCAAACCGTAGACCTTCCGTAGCCCAATAGTACCTAAATCCCAAACCGTCAACCATTCGGGCCACTACCGTCTCTGCTGTAAATTCGGCCGGGTAATCAGGAATTTCTTCATATGAATTTGACGGAGTCTCCTG
The DNA here is from genome assembly GCF_044005705.1 of Marinoscillum luteum. Classification (NCBI taxonomy): domain Bacteria; kingdom Pseudomonadati; phylum Bacteroidota; class Cytophagia; order Cytophagales; family Reichenbachiellaceae; genus Marinoscillum; species Marinoscillum luteum. The sequence goes on from NZ_JBIPKE010000019.1 coordinate 89,269, forward strand.
GGCGGAAACCATGATCGCAAAAGCGATTGATACGAGAAGGGTAAAAGTGTATTTCATAAGCTTTTATATAACAAACGATCCGGATTAGGCATCACCGGAGAAAATTTGATCAACAACAAAAAATTATACTATTGATTCTCCATTCAAGTCCGTGGTGAGGATTTCGCTCATATAGTCCAAAAAAGGCCTCATCGCTCTGAAGGCGCTATTTATGGTTTCAGGAAAATCAGGTGACAGCACTTCCTCATCGGTGAAATAATGCTCTATCACAAACTGCTTTTGCCGGATGAGCATAATGGCCGGATCGTCAATAGAAAAACCCTTGGGTGAGGTCTTGACGGCATCTCCCTTTAACTCTCCGAAATATTGCTTGAACTCCTTCTGATTAAGCACCTCCCATAGTGGCTCAGGCTCCTGGCTGATTTGCTTCCTGATATGCAGCAAATCCGAGGGGTTCGGGCCGAAAAAACCACCGGCTACAAAGGATCTTCCCGGGGCAATCTCATAATAGTACCCACCTCTTAGAAGTGCTGTAGCCCTGCGAAAGCTCCCGGCCCAATAATCCTTGAAAGGTGTCTTGTCTTTTGAAAAACGCACATCTCTGTATATCCGATAGACTCTGCCTCCGGCTAGTAAATCGTGCTCATTCATCAGCACTTCTACATCCTTTGCCAGGTTTTTCACTTCCTCATGGAAGACTTCATATTCGTGTTTATGCTCGGCAAACCACTCCCTGTTATTGTGGAGACTCAGCTCATTCAGAAACCGGAAGTTGGCATTAGATATGGGCATTCGCGTTTTTCGTTTTTACTCCCCGAAGATATCTAAAAATCAATCACTACCTAAAAAAGAAAGCCGGCTCAAATGCTTGAGCCGGCTTTCTACCATTGTATTAAAGAAGTATTATCTCTTAATCAGTTTCTGGATATCATTTAATCCATTACCATCACTCACTCTGACAAAATAGAGCCCTTTCTCCAGTGAACTTACGTCCACATCCAGCTTGGTCACACCTTCTAGTCCGTTCCATGCTTTTTTGAGAATCACTCTGCCCTGTACATCATGAATGACCATATGTACCTCAGCATCTTCATCCACATCCACCATCAGGGATATTCGGTCTACGGTGGGGTTAGGATACATATTGAATCCGTCAATGTCAATGCCATTGTCTGCTTCAACCACTCTTCGCTCCATATCCAGAGCGGTTATGGAATTACCAGCAGACTTGGCACCACCACTGATACCTGTTACCGTCACAGCGTCAATGTAAATCTGATCGTTGTTGCCACTGGCATCACACTGGAATCTTATCTGCGCATTACTTGGGAAAGCATAGTTGGAAGCATCTATGGTCACCGTAGCCACATAAAAAGTGTTATTGTCAAAGTTGGTTCCACGGGCATAGGTCGCCACCGTGCTCCATGAGCTGCCGTTGTAATACCTCACCCAGAAGTCTTCACCGTTTTCCATGCTATAGGCATAGAAATAAAACTCGACTGAAATCTGGTCATAAGCGCTTACGTTCATCGCACCAGATGTCATTGCTGATGCGGTACCAGAGTTGTCTCTCAGTCGGATGCTATAAGAACCTTCATAGGACCTGGTACCTGAGTATCTGGCTACATCGCTGCCGCCATCAGACCAACCATCCCATCCTGATTCGAAATAACTTGACAGCAGTACGTTGGAGCCTCCGCCACCAGAAGATAGTGTAGTAGCCGAAACCGTACTGGAAGCCGACATGTTACCAGCAGCATCTTTTGCTTTCACTGAAAGTGAATAAGTAGTCGCAGATGATAATCCTGTTACGGAGTAGGACGTACCTGTGGTACTGCCATCCAAACTACCATCTACAAATACATCGTAGCCAGTCACACCTACATTGTCCGATGAAGCACTCCAGCTCAAATCCACTGAGGTCTGAGTTTCATTAGATGCTGATAGGGATCCAGGTGCTGTTGGCGCCTGAGTATCAGGGGCAGGTCCTCCACCCTCTACACAATAGCTGGTATTCTCAGAACTTGAGAAATTTCCTCCTGATACAATCACAGTGCTATTGGCATCTGTCAATGAATAAGAACCGTTTCCGTACGAGCAGCAAATACCATCGCCGTAAGAATCATTGATGGTAAATGAATAGCTACCACTACCAAAGTCGAATACTTCAGTGACAGTCTGGCCGCTGGTACTATAACCGCTTCCTGAAGCCACAGTAGAACCATCTTTGCTAAGGGTCCAGCTTGTTTCAGATGGGTAGTTATCCAACGTAAGTGAAAGCGTTACTGGTCCAGTGCTGCAATTGCTGCCCGTGGTAGTTACCATCAGGTTAGCAGAGTAAGCGCCGCTTCCACTGGCACACTTAGATCTTACTTTGGTGGTATACGTAGTGCCGGGAGTGAGACCAGTAATGGTAGTAGAAGTACCGGATGTGCTGGTCACAGTCCCATCTACACTTACGTCGTACCCGGTAGCTCCGGAAACGCTGCTCCATGATAAGGTGAAGCTGTTGTCACCAATATTTGAAGACGATAATCCTGATGGAGCAGCTAATGTACAACCACCAGTAGAGGTCCCAAGTGTTTCTCTCGATCCTCCTGGCTCAAAAATGGCATCCATACGTGCTTTCTGTCCTGCAGAAAACATGTACATGCAGGCATCGTCTACATAGTCCATGTAGTTCATGAACATGTCGCTGGTATATCCACCATTGTTAGTACAAGACTTTGATGGATAGCTTGGACAACCGTAGTTGGCCCCACCTGCTGTAGGCGTATCCGTCACAAAATCATCTGCATTACAGTTACCATCACCCCAGATATGTCTCAGGTTGAGGTAGTGTCCCACCTCGTGGGTAGCTGTTCTTCCCAGATCAAAAGGAGAACTAAGGTAAAAGTTTTCGCCAGCACCCTGTCGGTCAATGCTTCCGAAATACTGTGGCGAAATGACCACTCCGTCTGTAGAACTTGGCCCTCCAGGAAACTGTGCGTAACCCAGGATACCTCCACCGATATTACATACCCAGATATTCAGGTATTCATCAGGGCTCACTACATCCACTCCGCCCTGAGCGGATGATTTCATAGCATCGTTAGTTCCCCAGGAAGTTTTCGAGCTTGACTTTCTGGTGATCTGTGCCAAAGAAAATTCTATTTCAATGTCAGATGCCAATGGTGCAAACTCTGAAGGAGTAAGACTCACATCAGCATTCATTTTTCTGAAATCCTCTGTAAGCACATCAATCTGAGACTGAATTTGGGCGTCAGAAATATTCTGCTGTGAGTTATTGTAAATAACATGCACGATAACCGGGATATTCAAAATTCCGGTGCGCTGGTTGGCTTTACCTCCCTTGGCCAGGAAGTTTCTGGTATGCTCCTCGACATTTTTACGAAGTTCGAGGGTCTTCGGATTGGCATTTTGCCTTTCAAAAACTTCATCTGAGGCACATAACCTCTGATTCTGGGCGTTTACTGTAAACGCCATAAGCAGGACTGTACCCACTGTAAGTAATAGTTTTCGCATAATGAATTAGGTTTTAAATGTGAAAAACTCACAGATTCTGACTCGCGAAAATCAGTCACTGTGTCAACTTACTATGCTGGTTGGGTGGGTGCCGAAAGAGATTCGTCTGTCACAGATTGGTCACGTTCAAGCGCGTCAAAGAAACAGAATTTCCTTTCACAATACCAAAACTATCTCCATGTTTATGCCCATTTTTATATTGCTTACAATATATCCTTACATTTTTAACAATAAGACATAAAATTTCCTTCTGAATATTGACAATTTTTGAAGAAGTGTAAATACTCCATTTAATCAGCAACCAACATGTGCATTTCAATCCCGCTTGACCAGATTGGTCAATAACAAAAAAAGCCCTTCACAAAACTGTGAAGGGCCAAACGAGGACTGGAATATTTAGATTCTACTAGTTTACGCGGTTGCCTTGAGCACTTTACTCTTTACTGAAGTGATCTTATTAATAGCGTCGACATAGGCTTTGACTGACGCTATGATGATGTCCTTATGAACACCAAATCCCATATAATGCTGATCCTGATATTTCACACGCAGGTGCACTTTGCCATCATCATTTCTATTACCCATAGACTGCACCAAAAATTCATCCATATCAAACACCTCTCCCAATATTTCATCCACCGCCCTGAAAGCGGCATCAATGGATCCCGTACCTGTGGCCGAGGCATGAATGATCTCTTTATTAACCTCCAACTCTACTGTGGCTGAAGGAAACACAGACTCCCCACAAATGATCTGAACATTTTTCAGCTTAATACCCCCCTCTGGCAGCGATCCTTCTATTAAAATAATCAGATCATCATCAGTCACGTCTTTTTTGGCATCAGCCATTTTCAAGAAGTCATCGTAGACCTCTTCCACCCGAGCCTCTTCCAGAGAATAGCCCAGTCTGTCCAAATGATATTTCAATGCGGCCTTGCCACTTCTGGCGGTGAGAATAATGGATGACTGTGGGATACCCACGTCTTCAGGATCCAAAATTTCATAATTTTCTCGATGCTTAATCACGCCATCCTGGTGAATACCGGAAGAATGCGCGAAAGCATTTCTGCCCACAATGGCCTTATTTGGCTGCACCGGCATTCTCATCATTTTGCTCACCAGCAGACTCAACGCATAGATGTGTTTGCTGTCAATGTTGGTGTGCAGATCCACATCCTTATGCGTTTTCAGGATCATAGCCACCTCTTCCAAAGAAGTGTTACCTGCTCTCTCTCCGATACCATTGATGGTGACTTCCACTTGTCGGGCGCCATTCAGTACACCTGCCATGGTATTGGCAGTAGCCAGCCCCAGGTCATTATGACAATGACATGAAATAATCGCATTGTCAATCCCCTTCACGTTTTCTTTCAAAAATTTGATTTTGGCACCATACTCCTCTGGCAGACAATAGCCCGTGGTGTCAGGAATATTCACCACTGTAGCCCCGGCTTTGATCACCGCTTCCACCATTCGGGCCAGGTACTCATTGTCAGTACGTCCGGCATCCTCGCAGTAGAACTCTACATCCTCCACGTACTTTTTGGCATATTTGGTAGCAGCTACAGCTCGCTCCAATATCTTCTCTCTGTCACTCTTAAATTTGTATTTGATATGGTAATCGGAAGAGCCTATACCTGTGTGTATTCTTTTACGCTTGGCGTATTTCAAGGCGTCAGCCGCAAAGTCTATATCTTTCTCTACAGAGCGTGTGAGTGCACAAATAATAGGATAAGAAACGGCCTTGGAAATCTCGATGACCGAGTTAAAATCCATGGGGCTGGAAATCGGAAAGCCCGCCTCTATGATATCCACACCCAGGATCTCCAACTCCTTCGCCACTTCAATTTTCTCGGGAGTGGACAACTGACAACCAGGGACCTGCTCGCCATCTCTCAGGGTAGTATCAAACACATATACTTTATCACTCATGATATCTTATTTAAAAAGGCCTCAAGATGCTTTGAGGAAAGGTTTCCTCCGCTGGCCGTGCATTCACACATTGATTTAACTCCCCGAAAGTATAGGGGAACTGGTGAAGCCAAAAATCAAATAAATTTTTAATTACGATTTCTATTATACCAATTCAGATCAAATCAGCCTAAATTGCATATAAAACGTATTTTTAATTACTATGCCTAAAGAGCGATCAGATCACTTGTTCACCCTTATCCGATCCATGCGCAAAAATGAAAAGCGCTACTTCAAAGTCCGCAACAAAGGTCAAAATCAGGACGATGCGAAATACCTGATGTTATTCGATGCCCTGGACAAAATGGAAGCATTTGATGAAGATCTTATCATTCGGCAAAATGAATGGATCAACCCACGCCAGTTCAGTAACCTGAAGGCGCATCTATACAAGAAAATCCTCCAAAGCCTGAAAGAATACACTGCCTCCTCCAACGAGGACATTAACATTCGTGAGCAGATCGACTATATCCAGATTCTCTTTGACAGAAGCCTGTACCAGCAAAGCATGCAGCTCCTACAGAAAGCCAAGAAAGTAATCAAGAAAAGTGATAACCTGGAGCTCCAGCTGGAGGTCCTCAAGTGGGAGAAAAATCTGCTCCCCTACTCGATAGGCAAAGGCAATCAAAAACGCGTAAGTCAGGTGGTTGCCGAATCCAATGACATTAATGAAAAAATAACCAGGGTCAACCAGCTCACCAACCTCTCTGTGGAACTAAGCGCGATCTATCTGAAAACAGGATACATCAGAAACAAAGAGGACCATGACAGGATCAGCAACATCTTCTCCTCCCAAATTCCAGAATGGAATCAGTCGGAGTTTTCCTTTCGAGAACGGCTCCTCTGGTATGACATTCAACTGAGCTACTACAGTTTTATTCAGGATTTTGATGAGGTTTTTGAGTATGCCAAAAAATGGGTCAGCCTGTTTGATTACCCGCCCACCTCTGCCTATTATTTTGAAATGTACTTAAAAGGGCTCAACCACCTGCTGAATGCACAGGCGAGGCTACAGAAGCATGAAGAATTTCAGGAAACTCACCGAAGACTCAGGGAGCTTGCCAACCACCGTTTAGTAAAACTGAATGAAAATCTACAAATAAGGCTCTTTAAGTACAGCTACGCTCACCAGTTCAACGGCTACTTCATGGTAGGTGATTTTCAGCGTGGGGTCAATCTCCTCCAACGGATAGAAAAGAGGCTGGAAGGGTATATCGGTATGCTGGACAAACACTCCGAGCTGGTGCTTTTCTACAAAATTGCCTGTCTTTATTTTGGAAACGCCAATTACCGGAAGGCCCTCAAATGGCTGAACCGGATCATCAATTCAGAGGATGAAGACATTCGTCAGGACGTGCACTCTTTTGCCAGAATCGTCAACCTCATCACCCACTATGAGCTGGGAAACCGCGACGTGATCGATTACTACATTCGATCTACTTATCGCTTTCTACTCAAAAAACACGATCTGCATTCATTTCAGCAGTATATCCTGGCTTTCCTGAAAAGCCTGAGCAGAGAGACCACCCAAAAGGAACTGATCCAGGGGTTTGTTGAGCTCAGAAATCAGCTGCTTAATTTGGCTCAAAGCAAATACGACAAGCGGGCGTTCGTCTATTTCGACATCATCTCCTGGCTGGAAAGCAAAATTGAAAATCGCCCTGTAGGAGAAATCATCAAAGAGAAAGCTATGGGTCAGATCAGCTAAGCGGTATCAGTCCTTTATTCTGCTAAATTTCAGCGCTTTCAGCATAAAATCTGGCAGAGGCTTCAAAGGATCACGCTTTTCTACATTCAGGAATACACCCATTTTTTCGATGATCGGAATTTTATACACCTCGATCATTTCTATCAGCACGCCATCTGGATCATCTATGTAGGTACAGTGCACACGGGTGGTTCCACCCATATCCAGGGTATCCCGGGTATCGCAGGTAAACCCAAAGCCCTTTGTGGCCAGCTCTTCACCCAGCGCCTTCATACCACGAACATCCAACCCAACATGAACAAAGCCAATATCTCCCCAGATTCGGCCCTTATAAATTTTCCTGGGCTGATAGTCCTGGGCCTGAATCAATTCGATGTAAGTATCAGCAGACACTTTGGCAAAACCTCCGCCGGGAGGATTGGATTGTGTTAGCCGGATTCTTCGGAAAGATTTCTCGCCCCCGGGAAGTGACTTGAAATCATCGAAAACACGAGTTTCATCATAGACCACCTGATCATAACCCAATACATCGGCATACAACTTCAGTGAATTGTCAATGTTTGAAACACCAATCACACAGCCATTTGGCCCACCGGTGATGTGATGCCCCTTCGTGTAGAAGTTGCGCCCAGGAAGAATCTGGAATAACAAACCATTGGGATCTTCTGCATAAAAAGTCCTCCCTCCATCGGGCATGTCCACGATACCCGAGCGCAGGATGGCTCCGTGTTTCTCAAAATGAGCATAGGCAGCCTCCACATCCAGTGCTTTTACCTGATTGATATAGATCCCAATATCACCTAGCTGAGTTTCGAAATCCGGCGGACGTGGGGTAAATGAAGTAGGATTGACCACTTCCATAGCACATCCACCCTGAAGGTTCAAAATCATGGTAGCTCGCTTGGTAATGGTTTCGTTTTTTGTGTACACATCCATCAATGGAGCTGGAGCTACTCCATCAAAAATAGGAATGTCCATTCCTATGAATTTCCGATACCATTTTTGTGAAACCTCAGAGTCGGAAACACCTACTCCGATGTGCTGGATGCCATTGATGCGCTTGTACATATCGATTTAATAATTCAGGTGGCTAAAATAACAGAATTTGTTGGTTTGATGGGCGGAATCCTCTCATGGCTGGAGTCACTTCTTTAACATTTTCTCGATCTCCAGCATCTCATCCCTTAGTCTGGCAGCTTCCATAAAGTCGAGATCCTTGGCTGCCTTCTCCATCTGCTTACGGGTATCTGAAGCCAGTTTTTTCAACTGGTCCTTATTCATATATGCAACTACAGGATCCGCTGCTACAGTCAGCTCCACTTCATCTCCTGTATAATATTTCTTGGCGCCTTTTTTCTTATCCGCCGCAGAGGTTTGCCCCAAGATGGCTTCCCTGTTTTTAATGATGGTTGTCGGTACTATTCCGTGTTCCTCATTGTAGGCTTGCTGGATACTTCGCCGCCTGTTGGTCTCGTCGATGGATCTCTGCATAGAATCCGTAATCTTATCTGCATACATGATTACCATCCCATTCTCATTCCTGGCAGCCCGACCAATGGTTTGAACTAAAGAACGTTCATTTCTTAAAAATCCTTCTTTATCGGCATCAATGATAGTGACCAGGGAAACCTCAGGCAAGTCGAGTCCTTCCCTGAGCAGGTTTACCCCCACAAGTACATCAAAAACCCCCAGACGCAGCTCACGCAATATCTCCACCCGATCCAGTGTATCCACTTCTGAATGAATGTAGCGGGTCTTCACGCCCGCATTGCTCATATACTTCGTCAGCTCCTCGGCCATTCGCTTGGTAAGTGTGGTCACCAGCACCCGCTCTTTTCGCTCCACCCGCAGCCATATTTCCTCCAGCAAGTCATCGATCTGATTAACACTGGGCCGGACTTCAATGATAGGATCCAAAAGTCCTGTGGGCCTGATGAGCTGCTCCACGATAATCCCTTCAGACTTGATTAACTCATACTCACTAGGAGTAGCGCTCACAAACACCACCTGATTCAGCATGCTTTCAAATTCATTGAAAGTAAGCGGTCGGTTGTCCAAAGCAGAAGGCAGTCTGAAACCATAGTCCACCAGATTTACCTTCCTACTCCGATCACCTCCCCACATCCCCCTGATCTGAGGGATTGTAACATGGCTCTCGTCCACGATCATCAGGTAGTCATCCGGGAAGTAATCCAATAAACAGAAAGGTCGTGCGCCCGCTGTACGGCGGTCAAAATACCTCGAGTAATTTTCCACACCGGAGCAGTATCCGATCTCACGGATCATCTCCAGGTCAAACTCGGTTCTTTCTTTCAGCCGTTTGGCTTCCAAAAAACGACGCTCCTCTTCGAAAAACTGAACCTGCGCTACCATGTCATCCTGAATCTCCCTGATGGCCACCTGAAGCAACTCTTTTCCTGTAACAAAAAGGTTGGCCGGGAATATGCTCACAATGCGCTCTTCTGAAAGCTTCTCGCCCGTCTGAGGGTCTATCCGCTGAATAGATTCCACATCATCGCCCCAAAAAATAAAGCGATAAGCAAAATCTGCATAGGCAATGAAGACGTCCACTGTGTCGCCTTTTACCCGAAAGGTGCCCCTTTTAAACTCCACCTCCGTGCGGCTGTACAGTATATCCACCAGTTGGAATAAAAATTGGTTTCTGGGAATGGTATCCCCCTCCTGAACCTTAATGACGTTTTTCCCAAACTCCTCGGGGTTGCCGATACCATAAATACAGGAAACTGAAGCGACCACTATAACATCCCTGCGTCCTGAAAGGAGCGCAGATGTAGCACTAAGTCTGAGTTTTTCGATTTCCTCGTTAATAGAAAGGTCTTTTTCTATGTAGAGGTTGGTGGTAGGCAAAAATGCCTCCGGCTGGTAATAGTCGTAGTAGGAAATGAAGTATTCTACGGAGTTGTCCGGGAAGAAACTTTTGAACTCCCCATACAGCTGGGCTGCCAGGGTCTTATTATGGCAAAGCACCAGTGTAGGCTTCTGTACCTGCTCGATGACATTGGCCACCGTGAAGGTTTTTCCGGAGCCCGTTACCCCCAGTAGGGTCTGAGCACCTTCTCCATTGTTGATTCCTTCTGTAAGCTGAGTAATAGCCTTGGGCTGGTCGCCGGTAGGCACATATTCTGAACTGATCTTAAAATCCATGTAGATTTAGGAATTCCAAATTTCCCAGGCTCGATCGGCCTGTACATACAGCATTTCCAATCCATTTTTGGTGCGCGCTCCCCTGCGTCTTCCCTCCTTCATGAATGCCGTTTCTTCCGGGTTATAAACGAGATCATACAAGTATTGTTCGGCCCGAATGACATCATAAGGAATATCAGGTTTGCTCTCCAGATTGGGATGCATGCCTAGTGGTGTGGTGTTAACAATCATGTCCACCTTTGAAACGTAAGTGGGGTCGTCTTTCAGGTCCTGGTACACCAGATCACCTCTGTGCTTATCCCTGGAAACGACCATGTACTTAATGCCTAAATCCAAAAAAGCGGCTTCTACAGCTTTGGAAGCACCGCCACCGCCCAAAATCAATGCTTTCTCACAGGTCACGTTCCCCTGAAAATAATTAATCATGGACTGTCTGAATCCAAAAAAATCACTGTTGTAGCCAACTAACTTGTTACCCTCCTTCTTGACCACATTCACTGCCTCCACTTTATGGGCACTGCTATCCAGCCGATCCAGAAACCGACGTATATTTTCCTTGTGTGGAACCGTGACATTCACTCCTACAAGATCAGGATATCGCTCCCAGAGTGCAGGGAAATCTTTGAGGTATTCTATCTCAAAGAGGTCATACTTGTGACTTTCAGTAAGCCCGAGTCGGGTGAACTTCTCCTGAAAATATCCACGGGAAAAGGAGTGACCTAGCGGAAACCCGATTAAACCATATCTTTTCATTATTAAGCTAGTTTTTTTCCTAACCACTCCAAACCACCCACAATGATGATTCCAAGGGAAAAGAATATAATAGCTAAATATAGTTGATTTGGTTGATCTGTAACCGCTGTGAAGTCATTAGGGCTCAAATTCACGAAAACATCTCCGGATTCATCTTTCCAGGGCCATATTTTGTTGAGTGAACCAAGCATGAAGCCGGCCAGAAGGGATAATGTGACTCCTTTATAATGAAGCAGGAGCCAGTGAATAACCTTAGAGAACGAAATAATCCCAACAGCACAACCTGCTGCGAAGGCCGCAATTATAGATAGATCAAGGGTTTTAACAGCACCCAATACAAACTCATACTTCCCCAGCAGGAGAAGGATAAACGAGCCGGAAATTCCCGGAAGGATCATAGCGCAAATGGCAATGGCCCCAGAAATAAAAACAAACCACAGTTCCTCTGGTGTATCACCTGGTGTGAGTGAGGTAATCAGATAGGCCAGAACAGCCCCTACAAATAGTGAAAGGTAGTCCGTCCAACCACGTGTGCGGGGCATGACAAAGTATGCCGAAATCAAAATGAGCCCAAAAAAGAAAGACCAAACAGGGATAGGATGAACCTCCAGCAAATAGGTAATGAGCTTGGCCAATGAAAAAATGCTGATCAGAACACCAGCAAACACATTCACCAAAAATGCACCATTGATGCGCTGCCACAAACCCTTAATATCCAACTTCAGGAGTAGTTTCAACGCCACAGCATCCACCGATTTGATAGAGTGGATTAATTCTTCATAGATGCCCGTGATCAGAGCAATCGTACCACCAGACACACCAGGAATCACATCGGCACCACCCATGGCCATGCCTTTCAGGAGTAGAACAATTCTTTTCATACCATCAAAAAAGCCACCTAGGGGTGGCTAATATTTCTTATTTAAGACTATCGAGAAAATAATCAAACGTATCACCCCTAAGCCCTAGTCGGATGGTCTCCAAAGGAATCACCTCATTCGGGGCAATATTTCCCAGATTTACATTGGTACCAATCAACTTGATAAACCACACCTGCTGAGCCTTCTGGGGAGCTTCCCATAAAATCTTGTCCTCTGGTATCTTGGTAAGTATCTCCTCCACCAAACCTTGTCTTACCTCTCCTGAATCCCTAAAAAGCCCTACATTCCCGCTCTCTCTGGCCTCACCGATTACTTTCCAGGCGCCTGCGTCCAGCTCTGTCTGCATTTGCTCTATCCACTTATAAGGAGGGATGATTTTTGCTGCATCCTTCGATCCCACTTCACTCAGCACAGTCACCTGCTTTGCCAGCGTACTGATGTAGCCACACTTCTCATCATGATTCATCTCTATGGAACCATCAGAAACCTCTGCATACTCTAAACCAAACTGATCCAGCACTTTCTGGTAGTCTGAGAACTGATTTCTGACAATAAAGGCTTCAAAAAGGGTCCCACCGAGGTAAACCGGAAGCCCTGCCGACTTATAGACAGCCAGCTTCTCCTTTAAATTCTTGGTAACATAAGATGTAGCCCAGCCCAACTTCACGATATCGATAAAATCCCCGGATATGTCAATCATATCCTCCACCTCTCTGATACTGAGGCCTTTATCCATAATCATTGTATAACCAGTATTACGTGGCTTGCTCGTACGGTAGGGTATTTGATTTAAATGGTAATTCATAAAAGATGTTTTGACAGGGGATTTTTTAGAAGGCACAAAAATCAGAAATTCTGCTCAAAATGACCTACCGATCCACTAATTGTTTTTTCGGTATTGTTCGATGATTTTGTACAGTGCTTTCTGAGTGTGCAAGTTGGGGAAATAATCAAACAACTGTAGGTGGCCTTCAAAGTCTAAAATAAGGGCAGTTTCGAGGCGATTGATGGCCATCTTGTATTTCCCTCCCTCAATAAGGTACACTACACTCCTGTAAAACAAATCTGCATCATCAGGGCATTCGGCCAGTCCCTCCTCTACGGTGTCCTGAGCCAGTTGAAAGTCACCCTGCTCATAATAAACATTGGACCAATCCAGCCATACCTGAGGGTTTTCAGGATCCATCTCACTCGCTTCCGCATAAGCTTCCAAAGCAGACACTATATTGCCCATCTTCGCTTCGGCATCAGCCACAGCCTTCCAGTAAATGCCATTTTCCACATCGAGCTTCAGTGCTTTATTCAGAAAGTGAATGGCCTCATACCACTTTTCCTGAAGGCCCAGGCAAATACCCAGACCATACCATGCCTCATGATAAAGGTGGTCGAGCTTTGTAGCTTTTTGATAGTTTTTTACGGCCAATTCGAGCTGCTCCATTTTTTCGTATGCAGCACCTATGTGACAATATGTTTCCGAGGTAGGCCCCTCAATGTCCATGGTTTTGGTATACGCATTTAGTGCTTTGTCATACTGCTCCAGACTCATGTAGGCATTGCCCATATTAAAGTGCGCACTGCTGAAATCATCGTCAATAGCCACCGCATATTCGTAGGCATCTATCGATTTTTCAAACTGCTCGAGTTTGTTATAGACTATACCCAGATTGTACCAGGCATATTCAGAATAGGGATCCTGATCAATGAATTTATGATAGTAATCAAGGCTACTTTCGAGTTCGCCTGACACGTCCAGGCAGTAGGCGAGTTCATACAGCGCGTTTTCATTGAGCATATTAAACTCAATGGCTTGTTTGTAGTTTTCCGCAGCGGCCTCATAATTGCCCATCCCCTGAAAGGCCAATCCGATGCTGTAATACACCTCATCTTTATCCTCAGCAAAATCCAGGGTCTTCTGATAGCATTCCACCGCATCCTGATATTCCGAGAGTAAAGAATGAATGGTTCCCTTTTGCATTAGCAACTCAGGGTCATTTGGATGATAGTTAAGCGCCTCCTCCAGCTTTTCTATCGCATCATCCTGTCTATCCAGCTTTACCAGCACATCCGCCAGCTCCATCAGCATATCCACGGAGTATGGATACTGCTCCAAAGCCACTTCACATGCCTTTAACGCCTGATTGTATTTCTCATGATTCTGATAATAAGAGATGACCTGAAGAAAGGTCTCTTCGTCGAAGTAAAATGGCTCCTTGTTTTTAAGGAACGCTTCAAACTTTCTCACCAACTCTCTCTCTTCCTTGCGCTTATACTCTTCTTGCATATAAAAAAGTTAAAAGGGCCTGTTTGTAGTTAAAACAATATACTTTAAAATTCAGTGCGGTTTATCAACACATATCGAAAAGTTATCCACAATCAAACCATCAAATAAGTTCATTGTTCAGCACATTTTGAGGTGAAATTTTTATCCCCAATGACTTCTCGAAACCCTCCATCTGGCTCTTCCTGTGTAGGTCTGACCCAAAAAAATCCACCATTCCTTCTTTGAGCAGTTTCATCGCCATCCTCTTAGGGTTTGAACCGTAAAATCCGTTTAGTGATGGTATTGATACCTGCAACCTCACACCCTTTTCACGAATCTGCCTTAACCATGACAGATCATCCTCCAAATACATGTAGCGCTCTGGGTGGGCTAAGACGGGTACGTAATTAAGGGACTTGAGTTTGAATATGACCTCATCAAAAATGATGGGCTTGGTATGAAATCCGGTTTCCACCAGAACATATCGCGGGGTTCCAAAACTCAGGATTGGCGCTTTTCCGTCTAATAGATCAATCAGGTGAGAATCTATGTAATACTCTGCAGCTGCTTCCACCTCTATGCTCAACTTTTCCTGCTTAAGCAATCTCTTTAACTCACTCAGAGCCTTCAGAATGGTGTCATGGGTATTTGGATAATGATCTGAATAAATATGTGGGGTAGTTATGAGTTTTTTGAAGCCAAGTCTGGAAAATCCACGAATAATTTCGAGTGATTCATCGAAATCACGAACCCCATCGTCAAGATTTGGCAACAGGTGACTATGAATATCAACCCGGATATCAATCCCTACTTTCTTAGAAAACCATCCAAACATATATTCCCCGAACTGGCCACAAAGGTAGGGCTATTATTTAGATTCTTCGTAGTAGCCATAGCCGTAACCATAACCATAGCCGTAACCATATCCCCTTCCGCCAGCCTTCACGGAATTAAAGATTACAGTAAGGTTGTTGAAGCGGTTCATCTTCTTGAGATTCTCTATGGATTTAACAAATGACCGCTTAGAGTAATCAGACCTTACGACATAAAGCTGAAGATCTGACTTTTTCATGCTCAGTACTGCATCTGTCACCAGCCCTACGGGTGGCGTATCCAAGATCACCAGGTCGTAGCGTGTTTTTAGCTCTTCCAGTATGTTGTCATACTCATCATTCAGAATGAGTTCCGATGGATTGGGAGGATTAGGGCCAGCGGGGATATAGTCTAAATTCTGGATGGAAGTATTGGTTATGCACTCATCCAGTGAGTTTTTGCCAATAAGCAACGTACTCATTCCCTTGAAATGAGCTTCATCACCAAAGGCCAGGTGCACCTTTGGCTTACGCATATCCATGTCCACGACACACACTCGCTGCTTGGAGAAAGCCATCACTGCCCCCAAGTTGACCGCAACGAACGTCTTTCCTTCCCCGGAAATTGTAGAGGTGATGGTAATGGTTTTTGTCACCTTGTTTCCATTCAGAAACTCCATGTTGGTCCGGATAGTCCTCAGCGCTTCACTTATGGCTGACTTTGAGCTCGGCATAATTACCAGCTTGGTCAATGGCAGCTTGTGAGTAGTAAACTCAGGAACAGACCCAAGGATCGGCACATTCACCAACTTTTCCAGTTCACGATAACTGGAAATGCTATTGTGCAACAAATACCTAATCAGAAGGAATACAAAAGAAATCAGAAACCCAGCAGCCAATGATATACCATAAATAATAGTGGGCTGGGGTTTGATAGGGGATGCTGGAATTGATGCAGGTGAAAGAATTACGAAATCCGTAACAGTTCCTGCCCTTGTAATTTCCAAATCCATTTTAGTCCGCCATAGCGACATCAAGTAACTTTCATGGAGGTTGTAAAATCGCTTGTTTCTATCAAAACTTGTCCTCATCGATGGGAGTTCGGCAAACAATTTTTCAAGGGATGCGCTCTGTGCACCAAGTTTTTTACTCCGCTCCTTTAGGTATTCGATATGCTTTGGAATCAGAGACTCGATGGATTGTCTAAAAACTTCAAGTTTCTCATCGATCCCCTTAATTACATATGTATTCTCATTGTAATGTCTTAGTTTTTCCTTACGTTGATTTAACAATTCTCTGTATTCTATCAGAAATCCGTTCAAAGACATTGGCATGCCCGGAACAGCTGACTCGGAGAGTAAAGAATCATAGTTATCATAGTTACTATTAAACTCAAGAGCTTCTGAAAGTTGACTATCCAATCGATGCTGAGCAGAATCTAATTTTATAAGATTCTCAATCACACGTTGAATATCAGCCATTAAATTTAGGGTACGATGCTCTATTATGAAGTTTTCAAAGTATGAATCATAAGTTTCAAGCGTATCTTCAGTAACCAGGATTTGAGAGTTCAAAAATTTTATCTTCTGTTCAAGTGCTTGATTTTTGGCTTGTTTGGTATAATCCAGATATAATGTATCAACAGCCATGAGCAGATCACGTGCTTTATACCGATTATAATCCACCAGTGAGATCCGAATGGTGCGTGCAGTAATATTCTCAGGACTCACTGTAATCTTTCCTTGCAAATAGCTAATAAGGGCATCTTTACTATTTACAGTGAAGTAATACTTTCCTGTAGACTCGGGATATTTAAACTGATCCGTTTTATGCAGAATGAAATTAAAATCCTCTGTGATAATGTCCTCGCCAAACTTGTAAGTATGACTTTGTTCAATTCCATTTTGTACATAAATCAATTCGAAGGAATCTTCCGAATTTAGAACGACATCAAACGGCCGGTTATAGAACGAAAGGTTTTTGATTTTGTAAGAAACTACAAAAGGACTATTGCGATAGCGCTCATCTGTCAGATACCTACCATAATAATAGTATGAAACATCCAGATCCACTACATCTACGACCTTTGCAAAGAAAAGCTTTGATCTTAAAAGTTCAATCTCTCCGGACAGTCCGGTACCCATTGTGCCTTTAAATCCTGAAGTTAACCCAAGTGTCGTTGCTTCACTTTCAAAATCTAATTTGAGTAGCGAAGTGGACTGAAAAACAGGTTTTGTGTATCTCACATACACAAAGGCCAGAGAGACCGAGGCTGCTATGAATAAAAATATCCATAACAAACTCTTTCTCAGAATGAACAGAAACTTCTCCAGGTCAAAGGAATTGAATATTTCATCTCCTCCTTGCGTATTTTCTATTTGATCGAAATCCTTCACCTCGTGATACTCTGAATTAGGAGAAAAAATGCGATCACACTGGAAGTAATACTAAGAATTGGGGACACGTCCCTCAAACCAGCCAGCCAGGGCCTTCTCCAGGGCTCAACATAAATGATGTCTCCCGGCTCTACTTTGATGATCGTGGATCTCATACCGTCAATTGTTGTTAAATCCATCTGATAGACCATAGGGTTGGATAGGTCGCCGCGGATCAATTTAATATTGTTTGCCTTCGCTCCAAGACTGAGTCCTCCGTATAAGGCCAGTACCTCAGCCAATGTAAGATTTTCATTTTCCAGAAGTATCACCTGCCCCCCATTCGCTCCCAAAAGTACCACTCGCCTATTGTTTACTTTGATCTTTACAAAACAGTCTTTATAGAACTCATTGTATGCGCTTTGTAGCACTATTTCCGCCTCGTTGACTGTAAGTCCGGCCAAGTTTACCCGGTCCACCACAGGTAACTTGACTACACCATCTACCTGAACCAAATACTCAAACTGCTGACGTGAATTTAAGCGATTGTTCAGATTATTGTTTCCACTAAATATCTCAGGATTGGGATCAATAATTCGCTCCCCATCATTGGTAAATAAGTTTAACTCAATATAGTCATTCACCTGAATCAGATAGTTCTCCTCAGCCTTCTTCACTGGTTCAGACAAATCCTCTTCTGTGAAATTGTCGTCAAGCCGGAACATAATGTCCTGCTTGTAAACCTTACAACTACTTAAAAAAACCACGCACCCAAGGAAAAGCCACCGTATCGTGGAAATATTGAAAATCATATAGAACAACTGAGTTTGATGGCGAAGATAAGCCAAAACCTAAAAATAGCCTTGATACTGTTCATTATAAGCCTGAAACGAATTCATCCATCTTGTCACTATAAAGCTTGATGACCAGTCGCTCATCAAACCGCTCTACAATGCTCTGGCGAGCGTTTTGAGCCATTTGAAATTGCTCCTCATCATTAAGGGAAAGAAACAGGCTCATCTTCGCAGCAAGGTCATTGGGATTTTTGACTTTGCACAGGAATCCATTGTATCCATCAATGAGCACATGATTGCACCCTGGTACATCCGTAGCTATCAATGGCTTCCCCATGGCGCCGGCCTCCAGCAAGGTACGCGGCGTACCCTCCCTGTAAGAAGGTAAAACCACCACATCAGCCTGCGCAATAGCCACCCTCACATCCTCAATATGCTCCTGATAGCTGATCAATCCCTCTTCTATCCACTCTTCCAACTCACTTCTGGAAACCGCTCGTGAATGCTCTTCATCCAATCCACCAATCAAATGAAACTCGGCCTTCCTCCCCTTCCTTCTTAAAATCCTGATGGCTTCAATGAAATCGTATATTCCTTTCTCCACCAAAAGCCTACTAATCATTAAAAAGACGGGAATGGAGTTCTCTGGAGGTGAATCGGGCTTAAAGTGATCAACATCTACCCCTGAGCCAGGAAGAAGACTTGTTTTGCTCATATCAATCCTCACAAACCTGCCAAATTCTTCACGATCATCCGTGTTCTGAAAAAACACCCAACTATTGAACCGAAACGCAAATGAATAGAGTGTTGTGGCCATTTTCTTTACCCATCCTTTCCATAAAAAAGTAGTCCCCAATCCACTCACATTACAGATACAGGGGATTCCAAGCCACCCGGCTGCTAACGAACCATAGATGTTGGGCTTGATGGTGTAGGTCAGCACCACGTCGGGTCTTTCTTCCTTCAGAATGCCTCGCAATTTCAGGAACAGAACAAAATCAGCGAAGGGGTTCATACCACTGGCAGACATGGGCAGGTCAATAATTCTGCACCCAAGATCCTGAAGCTTTTTCGAGTATGCATCCGCGGGAGCGATGGCAATCACCTCATCTCCACGATCAAGAAAATACCTCACAAGACCCCTGCGAAAATTATAAATATTCCAGCTGGTATTAATGATAATCGCAATTTTCATGGATGATACTGAGCAGCCTCCTGATTTTAGTTAATTTTGAACTTCCTGATAACAATATATGTAGTGAAGCACAATATCAGGGAATTTTTATGATAGAAACTAAAAAAGAACAAGAATACGGCGTGTTGGTTGCTGTCACCCCAAAGTTTCAGGCTGACGATAAAACCATTGAGTTTCTTGAAGAACTGGAATTTCTGGTGCAAACACTGGACATCAAAGTAGAGAAGACTTACGCTCAAAAGCTGGAGCGTCCTGACACCAAAACTTTTGTTGGCAAAGGGAAACTGGAAGAAATCAAGGAGTTTGTCAAGGCCAAAAACATTGGCAACGTCATTTTTGATGATGACCTCACGCCTTCTCAACTGCGCAACCTCGAAAAGGAGCTGAAAGTAAAAATATACGACAGAAGTTTACTGATTCTTGATATTTTCCTCAAAAGAGCCCAAACCACACAGGCCAAAACGCAAGTGGAGCTGGCCAGGTATCAATACCTGCTGCCTCGTCTGACCCGCATGTGGACTCACCTGGAACGCCAAAGGGGAGGCACTGGCACACGTGGTGGAGCCGGAGAAAAAGAGATAGAAACTGACAGAAGGAATATCCGAAATCAGATCAATGTCCTCCGTAAAAAGCTGGACAAAATAGAAACTCAGGCTGCCACCAGGCGAAAATCAAGAGATGGAATCGTGCGCGTAGCGCTGGTAGGTTATACCAACGCGGGGAAATCCTCCCTGATGAACCTCATTAGTAAAGAGCAGGTGTATGCCAAAGACGAACTCTTCGCGACAGTGGACTCCACCGTCCGCAAGGTGGTGATTAATCAAATTCCTTTTTTACTGTCCGATACTGTTGGTTTTATTCGCAAACTCCCACACAACCTGATCGAGTCGTTCAAATCTACTCTGGAAGAGGTAAAGGAAGCGGACTTCCTGCTCCACGTTATCGATGTGTCCAACCCGGCTTATGAAGATCACATACAGGTGGTGGAAAAGACCCTTGAGGAGATTGGTGCTGCTGATATTAAGACCATTAGGATTTACAATAAAGTAGATAAAGTGGAGGACATTGCCGAGCTTCATTTGAACGAGAACGGAGCAAATGACCAAGCGATGTTTGTCTCTGCCAAAACAAAATACCATTTGACGGAGATGCGTGAGCTCCTCGCCAAAGAAGTAAAAAAAGAGCACATCAAGATTTATCCCAATTACCTGGAACCGGAAACTTATTGACATTAAGGTGATGTTGGTCTTGCCAAAGGCATCAAGCCTCTGAGTATTTCAGATTCTGAAGAATTATGATTAAAATGGGTAGCTGAAACCTCATCAACATGCCCATTAACACTACTTTTCAGATTGGAGAAAAAGCGGATGCCTATGATGCCATAGTCATTGGCTCCGGTGTCTCCGGCGGCTGGGCCGCCAAAGAACTTACCGAAAAAGGCCTAAAAACCCTGGTGCTCGAAAGAGGTCGCCCGGTGGAGCATCGAAAAGACTACATCACCGAACACAAAGCTCCGTGGGAATTTGACCTGAGGGGGCAACTCACCCAAGAGGAGAAAAAGGAATATTCACAGGCTGTAAGAATCGGTTACCTGGACAAAACTGCGTTGCATTTCTTCTCAAAGGACTCAGAAAGCCCATATGTAGAAGAAAAACCATTTGTCTGGGCACGGGGATATCAGGTGGGTGGCAAATCCATCACCTGGGGACGCTATACTTTCCGCATTTCTGATCTGGATTTTGAAGCCAACCAAAAAGAAGGTGTGGGTGTGGACTGGCCTATCAGGTATAAGGACATAGCTCCCTGGTATGACTATGTAGAGCAATTCGCGGGAATTTCCGGCGAAAAGCTGGGACTCGACTATCTCCCTGACGGCAACTTTCAAAAGCCTATGGAGCTGAATGTGGTCGAAAAGCATTTGAGAAAGCGAATCCGCGAACTCTATCCTGAAAGATACCTCACCATCGCCAGAGCGGCTGTTTTGACAGAGCCCATTGGCGAGCGTGCACCCTGCCACTACTGTGGGCCGTGCTGGCGCGGTTGCAGTACGGGCTCTTATTTCAGCTCCTTGTCTTCTACTCTACCTGCGGCAGCTGCCACGGGCAACCTTACCATCCGCCCTTTCAGTGTGGTACACAGCATCATTTACGACCCGGAAACCCGGAAAGCATCAGGCGTGCGAGTGATCGACAGTGAGACCAAAGAAACCATAGAGTTTAAGGCCAAAGTGATCTTTGTATGCGCCTCGGCAATGGCCTCCACCCAGATCCTGCTCAACTCCAAATCTGAAGAATTTCCTGACGGTATTGGCAATACCAGTCGCGTGCTGGGCCATTACCTGATGGATCATCACCTGGGTATGGATGTCAACGCCACAGTCCCTGGTTTTCTGGACAGAACCACTCGTGGTAATCGCCCCATTGGCTTTTATATCCCGCGGTATAGAAACATAGGCGGAGCCTCAGATATGCCCGATTTCTCCAGGGGATATGGCTTTGAAGGGGCTGCCTATCGAGAGGGGTGGTCAAAAGCCTTTGGTATGGAGGGCTTTGGTGCAGACTTTAAAAACAAAATAAAGGAGGCTGGTGAATGGAGGGTAGGCATGTGGGGATTTGGAGAAACCTTGCCTTACTACGACAATCACGCCCGGCTTCACCCGACGGAAACAGATGAGTTTGGCATCCCGAAGATGGTTTTCAACGCAGAAATTAAAGACAACGAAAAACGTATGCGGCAGGATTGCCTGGACTCTATGGCAGAGATGCTTGAAAACATTGGTTGCACCAATATCACGGCTGAAGACAATGCCGCCGGGGCGGTGCCAGGGTTTGGTATACACGAAATGGGCACTGCCAGGATGGGAAGAGACCCCAAGACTTCATTTCTCAATGGCAACAACCAAGCGCATGAAGTACCGAATCTATTCGTCACGGATGGGGCCTGTATGACCTCCTCTCCTTGTCAAAACCCCTCTATTACCTATATGGCCCTCACGGCGCGAGCTGCTGATTTTGCTGTGAAACAATTAAAATCCGGAAACCTATAATCGCATGGACAGACGAAAAGCATTGATCAATATGTCGCTAAGTGCGGCGGGCATCAGCCTCTCAGCATCACTCATTGCCGCACTTGGCAGTTGTGAATCCAAAAAACAACTCTCCTATCAAGCACTGACATTCTCTGCTGATCACGATGCACTGCTACAGGAGCTGGTAGAGCTGATTATCCCCACTACTGACACCCTTGGCGCAAAAGCCGCAGGTGTCAACCAATACATCGACAGAGTACTGGCCATGGTGAGTGATGTTCCGGAAAAGGAGACCTTCATTGCTGGCCTGGAGAATATGGATAGACTAAGCCAAAAGCAGTTTGGGAATGCATTCCTCAAACTATCCCAGAAAGATCAGATCACGCTACTCCAACAAATGGAATCCGAAGGCCGAAGCACACCGGGAGGCTCTTTTTTCTCGCTACTCAAGAGTATGACCATATACGGGTACTACACTTCCGAAATTGGCGCCAGCCAGGAGCTTATGTATGTGCACGCTACCGGCATGTATGATGGTGACATCCCTTATGCCGAAGTTGGGAAAAACTATTATTAAAGCGTCATCGGAGGTAATTCTGGATAAGGCACTATTGCCTCGATGAGCAGCATCACCCCATCTCTGGTGAAAAGCGTGAGCGTGATCAGTATGCTACCAATAACCAGTGCTACCCCAATGTTATTTTCCCTGATCTCCTTAAACTCATCGATGGGTGTGAGCTTGCTGTACAAGAAAGTACTGATCAGCCCAATAGAAATAGCCGCCGCGTAGGCAATGGCAATATAAACACCGCCAATACCAATGTACTTCAATGCCACTATGAAGCTTTCGCTTTGCTTATCCAACAACCTGAATGAAGACATCAGTGGCTGAATGATCCCACTCACCATAATACCAACAGATAAGATAATGGAGGCCATGAAAATACTGTAGGCCACATTAAAGGACTCAATACCATAATATCTTCTACCCACCCACTGCACGATTTTGTAGGTCAATACCAGAATAAACACACCAATGGTGATGGCAGAAAAAATTTCGATAAGGCCAAGAATGGCGATGTTATAGTTCATGAGCGAGTACGGTTTTCCAATAATTCACATTGCCTGTGTTGGGTGGCAGCATACCCAGTGGCCAGCCCTTCGCAGTAGTTTCCCAAAAGTAATATTTCTCCCCCTGATGTAGCAGGTAATCACCTGTAGCTGGGGCTTTCAGGGCCAGCATTGCATGAGCGTATTCATTGCTTACCACAATCATCGGATCAAAATCCAATTCTTCCAATATGGTATAGATGAGAACTGCCCGGGTGTCACAGTCTCCATAAAGAGAATGAATAAATTCATAAGGGGATAATATCCCCAAAGGAATGTTACCTGCACATGGTTTGCCATCTGTCTGTATTTCCTTACAATCCTCGGGAACCACGAAGCTATACGGGATGTCCTGCACAAAGCTTACAATCAACTCTGCCAACTCTAACCTGGAGAGCTTATCACGGTCCCCGATGGCCGCCAGTGAATCCACCAAAAAACCAATGTCTGATTTACTGTCTGTCACCAGGTTGGCATATACGTGTGACCAAAATTCTAAATAGCTGTCTCCTCGAAGATTCATGGTCAGACGCTTTTTGGCCAAACGATCACTGGTAACTCCCTTCGAACGATAGGCTCCACAAAAACTTCTGGATTGATCAATTGAATTCCATCCACGGGTGTGCAGACGGTCGTTACCGGTATTGAGTACATCAAACCCATCCGTACATCTTTCCTCCGTGTCCGTCTCTTTGATGGTTTGAATTAAAATATTCAGGATGAAAAAAATGGCCACAAAATAGCCTACCACCCTCAAAAATTTCTTCATGCTCTAAAGATGCAAAACATCTTTAATTTTCAACCACAGGGTGCGCCTATTTAATGCCGCCAAACGTCCTATTACATCTCTTTTTTGATAAATTCATAGGAAGAACCGATCAGTCTGGCGGTATCGTGGTAGATAGCCACAGGTGTTCGGATCAAGTCTGTATGTTTTCTGATGGCTTTCAGTGCATCCTCCCTGCTCAACTCCACGCCCACATACTCCTCCAGATAAATCGCAGATCGCTGGTTGATCAAATCATCAGGCTCCATTTCCAGTCGCTCCAGAATCTCCTCCAACTGCCACTCTGTGAAGGTATGCTTTCTCACATCCAGCGCTTTCACGTGATAATGTTTCAAACTTTTAGCATAAGCGAGTGCCTCTCTATCCTGAAGATCATTGGAGTCATAGATGAAAAGCATTTCGTTTTCGGCTATTTCCATTTTTCCTTCTTTTTTACCCCTCAACCAGACAAACGCTGTATTGTTTGATGGAATCAGGATCCGAAACCCGTCATGAGGCTCCTCCAAAGGCTTTAAAATACCCTACAGATGAATTGAATTAGATCAATAATTTCCTACTTTTGCTACCCGAAATTTTAAGGTCTCATAGTTCAACGGATAGAATAGAAGTTTCCTAAACTTTAGATCCAGGTTCGATTCCTGGTGAGACCACAGAAAAGCCTCCTGATTGAGTTTAGGGGGCTTTTTTGATGTAAGACAGAAGTTAAATCACTCCTTCACACACCTACACGCCGTTCGCAGGGACAGGGACGCAGGCCTTATGTTTACCGCTCCATTCTCCGGGTTCAATTCTACCGCAAGGGGCATGTTTGAGGAGTCATCGAGGGTTGAGGTCCAGTAGACAGCTTGTTTTCCGAAACCCGAAAAACGACCTGCTTCCAGAAAACCAGCAGGTTTTGGTTGGATGCGGTTTGCCTGATTTCCCAGCGCCTGCCATTCATCCAGGGTGGGCACCCGCCATCCTTTGGGGCACAGGCTATCACTGGCAATGACATTGCCCTCATAATACACCTCTCTCCCGCTGAGGTAGTAAAAGTGGCTATGGTTACTATTGAATCGGAGATTTTCAGCCATCCAGATTTTAGAATCTATGGCGACTGTTTGATATTGCCCATTGTCACGAAGATCACGAAGGCCACTTTGTGCAGTCACATATTGGCCAGAAGCCATCATCAGAAGGGTAATCGCAATCCATTTCATCAGTTAGGGGTATAATGGAGTCGATCATAAAGGCGGATCATAAAAGTAAACCAATGAGAAGCTCAATCCAATTTTTTCAGGGAATATTACTACGAAGTATGACTTTGGATGATGGATAAGATATTTCCGGAAGGGTCCTTAAACCAGGCGATTGCCGGCCCATGTTTACTTCGGCTAATTCCCTGAGCATCCGTGGCTATTGCTCCCTTATATTGTTCAAAAGTGACACCTTGTCGGGTCAGATCGCCCACGGTTTGCTCAATATCTGCCACTACAAAGTTATAGATGGTGAAGGATGCAGGCTGATGATCAGACTTAGGATAGACAATAACCGGACGGTTTCCCGAAATGTGGAGCTCCAGAAACCCCATTGAATTGTTTCGTACATCCAGGCCAAGATTCTCCTTGTAAAACTTCCTGGCCAGGTTCAAATCACCAACAGAAAACCCACTAAACGCTTCTAAATAGTCCATATCATGAATGTTTAAGGTAATTGTTTCAGTCTATCTACAGGGTGTTCCACCACATCTGGTAGCACCTCCGCACAAAACCCCTGCTTTTCCAGCATCCGAATTACGATTTGAGGCTCAACCTCACCCGCGGAGTTGACCACCCGCAATATGTGATCGCAATCCTGAAGGTCGAAATTGGCCATATAACCCAATTGATGATTTAGCTGTCCAACCAGTAGATAGGCATCTTCTGTACTCATCACATCCGTTTTGAAAATCTCAATCACCGTTTTCGTTTTTAATAAAAAAACAATTCTCAGACCCTAGCCCCCAGGGTCATCGAACTTCTCTCAAAGCTAACAAGGCCTGTTTTGATTATGAATGTGCTTATCCGACAATCCTGTGGGTGGATTGCGACATTACCCGAAATCTTACATCCTTTGATCCGCTTACTTCCGAAATGGAATACGTAAACCATTGACTGAGCGTTGAATAGATATAAAAAAGCCCCGACATCAATTGCCGGGGCTCTCACAAAAGATGTAACAAGCAGTTATTGAATGATCACTTTCCTGGAAAGCACTCCATTTTCAGTGCTGATCCTAAGCATATATACCCCGGACTTCAAGTCGCCGCGAACGATTTCCATTCTCGGAGCAGTCATCCTTCGCTTCATGATCAAACTACCGGACAAATCATAGAGGGCCCATACGGTCTCTGTATCAATACTCCCACTAAAATCAATGGTGAGTTTGTCCGTTACAGGATTGGGGTAGATATCCAGTACTGTTTTTATCTCATTTTGCTCAATGAAAAACTCAGACAACACCCTGGCTCCACTCACTGGCTCCAGCACCCACTTGGCACTGGCCCATGCCGGGTAAATGGTTCCATACTGGGCATGGCCCTGGAGATTCTCTACATGGATATAGTCATTGCTCTGCCATACGTTTTTGATTCTGGACTCTCCATTTCCGGCATCCTCTATTACCCACTGCGCACTGCCCCATCCTGGGGTGATCGCTGTGCATTGTACATATCCGGTGATGTTCTGCACATGCATATATTCTCCGGTTGCCACATTTTTCAACTCCTTGTTGCCGCCTGTATCTACCAACTCCCACTCATATGCAGCCCCTGATGCCGATGTGCTGTAAGTCACCCTGTCGCCTCCATCGGCGAGGAATGTATTTTGCCAAACATTCCTGATTTTATAAACAGCGCCGGTAGGATTTCCTCCTCCTCCTCCAACACTGGAGACACTCCACCAGTTGATGTTCCAGCCACCTGATGCTGCTGTCAATCGAATGGTCTGCACCCCGGCGGTAAGGCTCACTGTAGTACTCACAGTCGTCCAGGTTTGCCAGCTGCCAGTGTTGGGAATGTTTGTGGTCGACAGGTTGGCGCCATTCTGAGCCAGCGAAACACTGCCTCCTCCAGGCGCACTGGCCACTCTATATTCAATGTTATATGATCCTGTGGTGGGTACCTGCACGAGATACTCCATCCAATCTCCTGCATCGATCCAACCTACATTTTCTCCACCTCCTGTATCGGAGGTGGTTTCTGTCAGCACTCCATTCATGGCAGACCAGGCTTCCGCCTGCACAGTACCCCAAACAGGGTTAGGGCCTCCGCCGCCTCCGTCCGCTGCCAGCGAAATCCAGTTGATGTTGTACCCACCACTGGTCGCCACAATGGCAATCTCCTGCTGGCCAGCAGTGAGCTGTACCGTGTGAGAAATAGTGGTCCAGTTTTGCCATCCACCTGTAGACGGAACCCCTATGGTGCCAAATGTCTGACCACCACCGGCCCGCTCCAGTCGAATGCCACCGCCACCATTACCACTGGCCACTCGATAATTCACCACATAACTACCAGAAGTTGGTACGCTCACCTGATAAGTCAGCCAATCACCAGCATCAATCCATCCCACATTTTGACCACCACCGGCATCAGTCGTATTTTCCAACTGGATGCCTGACATACCGCAGTAGCCCTCTGCCTGAAGGGTTCCCGGAATATTCACCACATCACAACTAGGTGGTGGTGGGGTACCCCCGTCCACAGCATTCAATACCGATACTGCATCGTTCACCCGTAGCGCCACAAAATGGTCATACGCCTGATTCAGTTGAGATTGAATACTGCCGTTTCCTGCATGTTGCTTTCGCAGGTTATATAATCTGTAAATCTGCTGAAGTTCGTATTCGCCATATGATACGCCCAAAAATTGTTGGAGGGTGGTCAGAAAACTGAACCCAAACTCGAAAGTGGGTTCGAAAATCGTCCCTTCTCCGAAATCGTTCCAGGTAGCCAACTGAAGAATATCAATGTTCGATCCATATTGATTGACCAAGCCCAACGTTTGGCTTAAAGTCCCGGTGCCATTGTGAGGAATGTGGAAATAGCTGGATCCGGCCCCACCTTCAGCATAGAAATCGTGGAATCCAGGATAAGCCACACCCATCACCGTTTTCATAGAACCGGCACGGTTTTGATAATAGGTCTGCATTCGACTGTAATAGTCATCATTTTCCTCGTAGATCCAGACGTATTCTCCATCTGAGTTGGATCCTCCATCCCCGGCTTCATACCAAAGGGGAAGAAACTCTACGTCTTCGTTAGCCGCAGAAAGGATGGTCGTCCAGTCCCCTGGATTTTGAAATGTTATGGGTCCGAATACCCCCACTAACGGGTCATTGCCGGCACCATGTCGGTAGTAGTTGTTTCTATTGAAATAGTTATCTCTGGCATAGGCGATATTGCCCTGAACCTGAGAGATGGAACCCGAAAAGCGATCCTCCAAAATGAGGGCAAATTTCATTCCGGCTTCATCCGTTTGATCAATAAGGGCATTAGAGTTGGTCAGGAGGCTACCCACGTCCCCATTTGTGCCCTGAGAACCGTACCAATCTACCAGAACCCCGTCGATCCCGGCATATTTCATAAGAAGTAAGTGGTATTCGATCACATCAGGATCCTGACAATCATATGGCCCGATCATCGGGTAGTAGTGCGAAGCAATTTGTCTTTTGCCCGTGGAGCCATCCACTATCACATCCGGGTTTTTATTGGACATGGTCCAGTGATAGCCCCATCCACCCCCATACTGCGGTGTATCAAACCATGGCATGTAATGCATGAAAACAGGTTTTCCATAAGATTTTGTGACTTGTACTGGCTGTGAAAAGCTGACTACACTCAAAAACAGGAGCAGCCACAAGGAGGTAAAAATTTTGGTTTGCATATTAGATTTTTTTTGGTTGGTTGCTGGTTGTGTCTCATCCATTTTGATGAGAAAATAATGAGGAGAAGCCCCATTCGGGTCCTCTCCTCATTCATAGGTTATCTGCGCATGGCAGGGTTATTTAATCACCACTTTTCTGGTGTGTCTTTCTCCCTGGGAGTTGATCTGGAGCATATAAACTCCTGATTTGAGCTCACCACGAAGAATTTCCATTCTCGGAGCAGTCATCCTTCGCTTCATGATCAAACTACCGGACAAATCATAGAGGGCCCATAGGGTCTCTGTATCAATACTCCCACGAAAATCAATGGTGAGTTTGTCCGTTACAGGATTGGGGTAGATATCCAGTACTGCTTTCATCTCATTTTGCTCAATGAAAGACTCAGATAACACCCTGGCTCCACTCACTGGCTCCAATACCCACTTGGCACTGGCCCATGCAGTATAAATCGTTCCATGCTGAGCATGACCCTGCAGATTTTCTACGTGAATGTAGTTGTCACCCTGCCAGGCATTTCTGATTCTGCTCTCTCCATTTCCGGCATCCTCTATCACCCAGCGGCTGCTATACCAACCAAATGTTCGGGTGGTACACTGTACATAGCCGGGCAGGTTTTCAATGTGCATGTACTCACCCGTGGCTACATTTTTGATTTCCACATGGCCTCCACCCACATCTTCCAACTCCCACTCATAGCTGCTGCCAGATGGAGTGGCTCCATAGGTCACCCGATCGCCACCATCAGCCAGGTAGGTGTTTTGCCATGCATTTTTGATCCGGTAGCCACTACCTCCGCCTCCACCTGATGTCACGGTAATGGTGCTCGTGGCAGTGTAATTACCATCCTGAGTAGTCACTGTAATCGTAGCTGTTCCGGCAGCTACCGCTGTGACCAGACCAGAACCATTGACAGTAGCCACACCAGTGTTTCCGGAACTCCAACTCACACTCTGGTTCGTAGCATTGGCAGGTGTGACGGTTGCTGTCAGCTGTTGAGTATTGCCAGCTGCGATGCTCACAGAAGAAGGTGATACACTCACACCTGTCACTGGCACATTGCCCGTAGCACTGGTGATAATCACTTTGTCGATGTTGTGATTTGGGTTATCCAAAGCGATCCGCATAATCTGTTGACCAGCACCTAGGGAAACTCCCATTACATTCACGCTGGTCCATGTTTGCCAGGCCCCAGTGTTTATACTGGTTACAGTTCCTGTTTTGTTTACCCCGTCAAACTCTACATGGAATGTGCCTCCAGAGTTGATGGAAGCCACCTGAAAGTTGAAGTCATACGTTCCGGCAGAAGCTACATTCACAGTGTATTCGAGCCATTCACCTGCACTCGTCCAGCCAACATTCAGGCCACCCGCGCTACAGTTTTCTGTGTCCACTCCATCACCTGTACGCCCCTGTCCGCCATTGTTATTGGCATCTACATCGTGGTAAGCGATCCCTTCGCCACCATTGTCAAAGTTCTCTGCTTCAATGGTACCCGGTATGGCCCATGGGGTACCGCCATAAGGGGTTTGGGTTGGGGATGCGCTGTTCACAGTAATCACCACATCATCTGTAGCACTCAGGGAACCGTCACTCACCGTCAATCGGAAAGTGTAACTGTTTCCATCGGCAAGACCTGATACAGAAGCACTCGCACTGCTGCCATTATTGATGGTAGCCGAAGGGCCACTGACCTGACTCCAGCTATAGGTGATCGGATCATTATCCGGATCTGAGCCTGAGCCATTCAGGTTGGCGGTGGAGATTCCAGACGCCAATGTCTGATCTGTACCGGCATTGGCCAAAGGTGACTGATTACCGGGAGCACCATTGCAATCAGTCAGGTAAATGGATCCAAAAATACTGGGGTTGCTCCATCCCGCATCCGTGGTAGCAATCGATACTACCTGAGCATCTCGGGTGCCGCCATTGTCATCATCATCTACTGCCACATCAAAACCTATGACACTTCCGATAGAAGGTGTCACCCCAATGGTAGACCATGGGATGGCCGCTTCCAGAACATAACCACTGCCGGATGCATACATGCTAAAATTGATGCCAGAGGTGTTCTGTACAGAATTGCCACCGGCATGCACCGTGGCATCATTCCATCGGAAGCCCAACTGAAAATCATTGATGCCATCGTAAGACGTGCCTTTACTGTTGTTTCCATCTATGAAGATTTCCACCACGTCATCTTCCCACCAGCTTGCACCGCTATCATTGGTGCGGGTGGCATCACCCACTTCCACCAGCACATACAGGTTGCTGGCGTCATAGAGTGCTCGCCACTGACCCGAATAGTCACCAGGAACACCTCCAATGGTGGAATTACTAATCCCTTTTGCAGGCGCTGTACTCCACACAGACTCTATGCTCTGGTTGATAGAGGGGCCACTCGAGGTATAACCAATGACTGGCGCCGTACAAGGAGGGTTTTCATTGTCACCAATGGTAATGGAGGCGCTGGTACCTCCGCCCAGCTGGTAGCCACTGCCTGACTGAAGTGTCACGATCAGAGTCTCATCTCCTTCAAATTCATTGTCATCAGTAGGGGTGATGGTAATCACCTGAGAAGGATTACCCGGTGTGAGGGTAACAGAGCCATTCAATGCCGGATTTGCGGAATAATCCCCTGCTGATGCGGATCCGCCGACCGAATAATTAACAGTGATGTTTTGATTGATCTCACTGATGGCAATGGTAAAGCTCCCGGTGCCACCATTTTCATCCGCTTGATCATCACTGGCTGTGATATTCACTGCGGCATTCACTGTCACTGTACACTGCGCGGAATAGTTACCTTCCTGAGAGGTCACAGTGATCGTGGCTGTTCCGGTTCCTTGCCCTACCACTTTGCCTTCTATTTCGTCATAGGTAGCAATGGCCGCATTGGAGGTCGTCCAGGTTACCGTTTTGTTGGTGGCATTGGCCGGGCTGTAGTTCACATAAAGTGGTTCCGCCTCGCCCACTGCCATATCGATCTGACTTTCCGAAAGGGAAATTCCGGTCAGTGGCACGTTCAGGTTCTGAATGATCAGGTTATAGTTTTCATTGGCCTTGTAGGTAGGAGGATCCAACTCAATGTTTTCTAAAGAGAGATTATTGAAAACAGCTGTACCATTACCCCCAAAGGCCATTACGGCAGCTCCTTCCAAAGCCACTGTATAGTAGGAATAGGTATACGGATCGATCCCGGTACCATTGATACTGATGTTGTCAAACTGGAGATCGGTACCATTGCCACCTATCTGAACGCCGTGACGCTGAGCATCGATAATGTCAATGTTTTCAAAAAAGATATTCTGAATACCTCCACCGGTTGCATTGATCTCGATGGCTCCCCGGTGAAACCCCCAGAGGTCTTTACTGGTACCACAAGCCTCAATGGTATTTTCATAATACCTGATTTGAGTGGTATTTTCGAAATGATACCCCGGAAAATCTGTGGTCAGACGAATTCCACTGCCTGCATGTCCATCTTTGATGATACAATGGTGCACCTGGTGCCCGTTTCCTCCAAAAATTGCTGATCCCGCTGCCCGATAGGTATGCTCTACAGTATTGTATCTGAAAATATTGTTGACCGCTTCTGGCGCTCCGAAATCGCTATTGGGCCATACAGCCATGGCATCATCTCCATTACTTCGGAAGTTACAATGTGAAACATCTGTATCGGAGGTTCCCTGACAAAGGTTGATCCCATCGGCGTAGTTGTTCCTGATTCTGTTTCTGGTAAACTCCAGGTTATAGGTGATGTCGATGGGGTATGGCGGATCATAACCTGCAATCCAGGCTCCACACTCAAAGTGCGTCACCCATACGTCGTGGATACTGGAGTTGTTTCCGTAGGTACCCATAAAACCCTTGTAAATCACATACTGTCCATTCAGAAAGCGTTGATTATTGATGGTATTCATATAAAAATGACCAATCTCAATGTCTGAGGCTCTGGCTAGGATCCCACCGCTGAAAACGGCTTCAGTGGAAAAAAACAGCTCAGTGTGCCACATGCCGGCACCCAGAATTCCTATATTATTTTCCTCTACACTCCATTTGTCAGAAAGTTCAAATCTACCCGCAGGAATGTAAACACCCGTACCGGCACTACCGGCCGCAGCGAGGGCTGCATTGAAAGCAGCAAAATCGTCATTGCCATCATCAGGCACCGCTCCATAATCCGTCACCGAGAAGTATCCGGAAGGTTTAGAAAGTGGGGCACCTACATTTTCAATTTCGATAAAGTCTACCCCATACTCAAACGAATCTCCGGCACCTTTTTGAATTTTAAGCACATCTCCGGGACCTACAGGTGTATTGAGGAGGAAATGCACCTCATCAAATCTCATTCTCGGCCGGTCTCCGGGATGGTTCTCCGGCTCCGAACCCGGGAAATATTGCCAGGCCCAATAGGAGGTGAGGTTGATGGTTTTGACAAACGCATTGTTCACATAAAGATCCAGGGAACCGGATTCTCCTTCTCCGTCTGCCGCATCAGGCATGGTGAACCGCAGGGTAATTCCATTCGCTGTATTGTTAATGTTCCATTCCACATAGGCTCCATTATTGGGCAGGCCTACGTATTTCTGATCTGAAGCTTCGGCTGCAGTCAGCAGTTCATCGAAAAAGGGATTTTCATACAAGATGGCTCCTCCGCCACGGTTGGCATCTTCAGATTCATATCGTACGTAAGGCATTTGATAGGCTCCACGAGGAAGCCCGTCACTTTGTGCATTTAGCTGGAATGCCAAAGAGAGGATGAGCAGAAATGTGAGTCCATTTCTAAAAACTGAATTCGAAAGAATCCAGCTTAATTTTCCGTTGGTTTTCATAGGTTGTTCTTTAAGGTTTAGTCAGAGTAAATCCATATCTCCCCCTCTATCAGTCACAACTCTGAGAATATTTTTTTAATCAAATGGAAGGTCTAAATCATATCGTATTGGTTTGCTGGTTAATAACATAGATGGTTTGGAAAGATGACGGAGAATTATTACACATAATGGTTTTATAAAATCTACTTCTCCATTCAACGAGTCCCCTTTTCGCATGAATGTGCTTCAGGGTAAGTTGGTAATAGTTTTAAAACACCCCGCGCCAATCTGGCGCAGGGTGTAAGAGGACAATGAAGTCTCCTTACATTGATACTACTTCTTCATACTACTACTTACATATACTTCATCTCAGCCATTGGCTGGTCCTAATTTTATTTACTGGGCCGGAACAATATTCAATATTCGCCCCTCGTCTTCGGCATTGATGGTGAAGGTGATGTCATAGTTTCCTCCTGTGGCCACATAATAGTTGTCCTGTCCGTCTTCTTTGATGATCAGCTCGCTTTCGAAAGCCTCCCCGATCTTGGCTGCACCACCATAAGTCACCCATTCGCCGTTTTCAGCATTTTCTCTGAAGACAAAAGACCGGCCTTCGATCAACTCCAGGGTCCAGGTCCAGTTGTATTTGTTGCCATCTTTCTCTGGAGTTTTGATGTGGTGAATGGCTTCCCAGGCACCTTCGGTCGTTCCTTCCACAAAGTAGGCATTGCCAAATATTCCGTATTCTCGGTCCGAGTAATCTGGAAATTGCGTAGTGCGTTCCATGGTCAACGTCCTGCCATCGTCTTCAGAGTTGATGGTAAATGTGACCTCATAAATCCCCGGAGTAACTACAAAATAATTATCTTGCCCGTCTTCCTTGATGATATCACCATCATCGAAGGCTCCACCTACTTTAGCTGCTCCGCCGTGGGTAATCCACACAGTACCATCAGGATCTCTGAGTACAAACGATCTGCCTTCTATCAATTCGATGGTCCAGGTCCAGTTGTAAAGTTTTAGGTCCTTGGTAGGTGTTTTCACCAGGTGAACTGTCCCCCACTGCTCTGAAGGCTCTGCTCCATCGATGAGGTAGGCATTTCCAAACCATCCGATCTCAAGGCTTGAGTAATCGTTTTCCAGGTCTCCGGTTTTGGTTTTCACTTCTTCCCACTCCCCTGTACTTGCTGTGAAGGTCAGTGTGACTGTAAAGATTCCGGTCTCTTTATGCGGAATATTGTCTAAATAAAACCCCAGATCATTGATGCCTGAATCCCAGGCGTCCCCATAGCTTGGCACCCCAAGACTGGAAAGCGTCACGATGGTTTCATCAGAATAGACATGCCAGCCATCATTAAAGCGGTAGCGATAGCCTGTGGCTCCGGTCAGTGCCAACCCTGTGCCCTCAAAGACGGTTTTGTCATTGTCCGAAGACTTCAGTGCCAGGGCTGTGCCTGCAGACCACTGAAGTTCGGTCGCATCACCAATCATGTTGGCTTTCACTTCCATCAGGGTGAAACTCTCCGTGTTGATATTCACAAAGACATAGTATAATCCTGCATTGGTTACGTTGATGGGGTCAGCATCCTGCACCAAGGTGCCATGGATTACTTTATCGTTGATAACCCCTCCCACGGTATTGGCGCTATCCAGCGAGCCACCTCCATCGGCACCATACACTACACCTTCACCACCTGATACATAGGCAAAGCTGATGGTGCTGTTCGCTCCAATGTGTATGAATTTACCAAACACCCCGTCCATACTTTCTACCTGTGCGCCCTGTCCGGGATCTAGAATGGCCAGATTGATTTTGGATGCAGCACCACCCGGCTCAGCGGCCACTGTGCTCGTTCCGTAGACGTAAAGACCATCCAGATTAGGTAAAAGCACCTCAGGTTCCTTTGGGCCGTCATCCTCACCACAGGAGATCAGCAAGGATGAAAACAGCACCATGGCCAGTAACATCAATCTCTTGAAATAAATCGTTCTCATAATATTTAGGATTAAGTGATACATTTTGGTTTATAGATTTTTTAAAATTTGTTCAGCTTTGGCGGGCTCCAGCTCATTGAGCAGGGTAAAAATTTCCCGAAGTTTGAGCGCTGCATCAGGGTCTCCTTTGTGCGCTTTCTTTTTCAGATAGTAGGTGTGCACCAATTCAAGCTCAGCTTTGGTGTAGGGCACTCCTGAAAACTCCTGAATGAGCTCCAAAAAGAGGAATTCATATTCCTGAGTGGGTTCAATCATGGTGCCCTCTCCGAAATCATTCCAGGTAATGAGTTGTAAAAATTGGAGGTTGGAGTCTTTGGCCAAATCAAAAGTGCTACGCATGGTCATACCATCTAGATGCCGTACATAGCCATAGCTTTCTCCCCAACCCCCTTCTTTATAGTAATCATGAAATCCCGGATAAATAGACCCTACAGTGACTCCCTGATTGGTTTTTGCATAAAACTTATCCAGCTCGGAGAGTGTATAATTGAAATCTATCCAGGAAAATTCACCGGCAGTATTCGCAGCGCCTACCAGGTTCCCGTGGTTCCACAAAGGGAGGAATTTTAGTTTTTTCTCCATGACGGAGAATATCTCTGTCCATTCATCCGCCTTTCTAAAAAATCTTGGGCCGAAGGTGAGTACCAAGGGTTCCTCTTCGATGGTGATATATCTGTCATTGGAAAAGTAATTTTCTTCCATGTACAAAAGATCTGTCTGCGCAGCTTCTATGGCAGTGATCCCTTTTCTGGTTTCCACTTTTTCAGCAGTATATTCCTCATAAACAATCCCAAAATTCAGCCCTATAGTATCCAGTGCAGCAATTAGCGCATTGGAATTGTCCAGATTAGCAGCATAGTCCAGCACTTTATGGCTGCCGTACCAGTCGATCAGTACTCCATCTATCCCGGCATACTTCATCAAGAGTAAATGATACGCTATCACATCAGGATCTCCCGAATCATACGGACCGATCAAGGGATAATAATGGGCAGCAATCTCACGCTTACCCTCACTATCCATATTATCAGGGTTCTTATTGGCCATCCGCCAGTGACTACCCCAGTAGCCAGAGTATTCCTTTCCCTCAAACCAAGGCATGTAGTGCATATACAGTTTGGTGGCATTTGTTTTCGACACCTTTACGGGTTCGTACACATCTGCTTTGATCTCCTCTTCACCTCCACTCGTATCACAACCAAATAGCCCAGCGCAAAGCATCACGCATAACCACATTACTGAAGTACTCATTTTCATTCCGTTCATTTTGTATTGATTCCCTACTTCCGCTCCGACTTAATCGTATTATTCATAGCCTGTACTAGGCGTCATGTTGGCATTATTGTCCACTTCCTGAAGGGGAATGGGGTAGTAGTAATCGCGATCCTGATAGATGATCTCACCCTGAGTCACCCTGAAATCATTGTATTTGGTTACCTCCTCTTCTACAATCTTCCACCTGGTGATATCATACCAGCGATGACCCTCTGCGAAGAGTTCTCTGAATCGCTCCTCACGGATAGAATCCTGTAGCTGCACACCCCCCAGGCCAGTATAATCCACAGTGGGTTCGGGAGTTTCGGGATCTAAACTGTAAGCCCGTCGGCGCACTTTATTCATATACTCAGACGCCAGTACATCATTGCCCGTATGATTGAGCACCTCAGCATACATGAGGTAGACATCCGAGAGCCTCATGATGATGAAGTTGATGCCGCTGTTGCGGTTGGTAGAGTACACTGAATAGTCCTCCGGCACATACTTGCGAAAGCTATGTCCGGTATAATTAAACTCGCTTTTGCCCACGGGTTCCATGATACCATCCACGTTAGCAGCAGAATCCTCGGGAGCATAGGTGCATATTTTCAACCTTGGGTCATCTCCAAACCGGAATATATTTACCCCATGTGGCGTACAGTTGCTCCAACCTCTGCCGGGAGGAGCCAGTGTAAGCGCTATGCCCGATCCTAGTCCATTTTCCCAGATATTTTGCTGCATATCTATACCATAGTTGAGCTCGAAAATGGTCTCAGGCCCAAACTCCAACTTACCCTGAAACATCTGATCATACTCCTCAAATGATACCAGAGCGAATGCAGAAGAACCGATAACCTCTTCGAAATAAGTTTTCGCGGTGGCATAATCCTGCATATAGAGATGCACTTTGCCCAGGAAGCCCTTGGCTGCATAGGAGGTAGCCCGAGCGATATTATCATCATTCCAAGAGGTTGGGAGCAGCGATTCGGCCATTTCGAAATCCGCCACAATCTGTCGGTAAACCTGGCCCACAGTGGCTCTTGGCTTCATCATTTCATCTCTTGTCGTGGGCACTTTCAGGTGTAGTGGCACAGCCAGTCGAGTGCTATCCTCCGCGTATCCTGCCTCTCCCCATAGCCTCACCAGATGAAAATAAGCAAAGGCCCGAAAGAAGTGTGCTTGACCTACGATCTGGGCCAATTCTGCTTTTTGAGCTTCGTTGGGCGACTCATTCTCCAGATAGATCGGTGCGTTCTCCAATAGGTCATTGGCTCGTGATACCACCCGATACCACCCACGCCAGGCGATGTACATATTGCCATCTCCGGAGGTCACTTCATTGCGACACTGAGCATTCCAATAGTCCGATGTATGTGGCAGCGCCAGCAAAGTCTGGATATAAAAGGCCTGGCCGAATAAATCCAGGCTCTTTGTTGCAGAATAAACACCATTCAGCGCGTTATTGAAGTTGGTGATGTTGGTGTAAAAATTTTCCGCTACCAGTTCATTCTGATTGGTGATGTCCAGAAATTTATCTTCATCACATGCCACCAAAACTGTGGTGATGATGCTTAATAAAAGTATTTTTCTCATTGTCTTCATCGCTCTCAAGGTCATTTTCCTTTAAAACTGAACTTCCAACCCTCCTCCAAATGTGCGCGTATGAGGGTAGAGGCCATAGTCCACTCCTCTGCTCACATTGGAACCAGCGATCTCCGGATCCATGCCGGAATACTTTCTGATCGTCAGGAGATTGTTAGCATTCACATAAACTCTGATTTTGCCGATGCCCATTTTTTCCAACATTTGTGGGGGCATGTTGATCCCTATCTGGGCATTTCTCAGCTTCAGATAAGAGCCGTCCTCTATGAAATAAGTAGAAGGTCTACCGAAATTCCCGTTCGGGTCATTCGCTATGTTTCTGGGATGACTGGTGTGGGCCTCTGCGGTCCAGGCTTCAAAAATGTCTGTGGTGGTGTTGTTGTCTCCAAAGAAATTGCGCGTGTACGCCTTATTGGCATTGAAAATATCTACATCATGCACTCCCTGAAACTGTAGCATCACATCGATCAGCTGCTTATAACCCCCGGTGATGTTCAGTCCATACATCATCTTTGGCCATGGATTGCCAATAAATGTACGGTCATATTCTGCGGTGATCTGCCCATCCGGTACGCCATTGGGTCCGCTGATGTCTTTGTACATAAAATCCCCGGGGCCCGTGCCCGCTTCCTGATAGATGCCGTCTGGCGCCCAGCTGTTCACTGCATAGACGTCTGCTTCAGAATTGAGCATTTGCTGAACCACATACCCATAAAAGCTTGATATTGGCATTCCGGCCTGCGTTCTGGTCATACCGCCAATCTGCCCGCCACCATTGCCACTAGTGATGTACTCATCTCCATTCAGGCGCAGCACTTCATTTTTCATGAAGGAGGTGTTTCCATTGACTTTCAGGTTAAAGACCCCAAAATGATCCCGGTAAGCCAGGTCCAGATCCAATCCACTGTTTCGCATGGTTCCAACATTGATTTCGGGGTTTCGGGCATCAAAATTATGGGTGGAGATCCCCGAAGATGATGGGATAGGCACGGCATACAGCAGGTCCTTCGTGTCTTTGATGTAATAATCTGCAGACAATAAAATTTTATCATCAAAGAGACCTACATCTAACCCAATGTTATGCATGTTTACTTCCTCCCATTTCACATCGGCATTGGGAAACTTGCTGATGTAGAAACCCGACTGCTTA
Source organism: Marinoscillum luteum (assembly GCF_044005705.1). Lineage (NCBI taxonomy): Bacteria > Pseudomonadati > Bacteroidota > Cytophagia > Cytophagales > Reichenbachiellaceae > Marinoscillum > Marinoscillum luteum. The sequence goes on from NZ_JBIPKE010000019.1 coordinate 129,350, forward strand.
TTCTGCGCCGCTGCATCATAGGCGTAGGTGGAAAACTGTGAAGTATAGGTTTTCGCATAGATGAAACTCCCAATGTTATCAGATCCGAGCCGTCCGGTGCTGGCCCGGACCTTCAGGTTAGAGAGGACAGCCACATTTTGCATGAATGATTCTTCAGAGATTCTCCAGGCGGCGGAGTAGGAGGGGAAAATCCCCCAAATATTTTTAGGTCCGAAAATGGGTGCAGAGGCATCGCGTCTCACATTCGCCTCCAGAAGGTAGCGATCGTCGAAATTATAATTGATCCTGCCAAACTGCGAAAGGAGACGACTTTCGTAAAGGGTTTGTCTGTTGGTGGTATTGAAGGTGCCGGTGGCAAGATTGAAACTCCAGGCTATATCAAGCGGCAAATCGGTGGCAGTGACATTATAGGACACATTCTCCACTTTCGAAGCTTCATAGCCCCCCATGATTTTAAAAGAATGCTTCCCGAATGCTTTTTCGTAGGTGGTCACAAAGTTTCCCGTGATGTTCTCGTAGTTTCCATCTGAGTAAGTCAGAGAGTTGATGGGGTTGGCAAAAGCCCCGTAATCGAACGCCTCTTTAAATGCACGGCCCAAAAAAGAGGTATAGTTATAGCCTACCCTTGCCCGCATGGTCAGGCCCTTGAGCGGAGTGGCCTGAATGTACATGTTGCCATCCAGGCGATTGTTTACTTGTTTTTCGTGCTGCTGATACTGGCTCGCCACAGGATTTGGCCCCTGAAAATATACCGGTGCCCGCCCCCAACCTCCATAAGGGTTGGACTCATCATAGATCGGCATGATGGGGATGGAGCGGTAGGGGATAGATCCCTGATAATCTTCATTGAAATTATCGATCGGATTTTCTCCTACCCGGGAAAGAAGTATGCTCTCTCCTATTTTCAACCACTTGGCCAGCTCAAAATCTGAATTGAAACGGAGGCTAAACCGCTGAAAGCTGTTGTCAATGAGGATACCCTCTTCATCATCATAGCCAAGGGATAGGTAATAATTGGAGCGCTCAGTCCCTTTAGAAATGGAAAAATCATGATAGTGAGAAAAACCGCTCCCCGCATAATAGGCATCGATCCAGTCAGTATCATACTCCCAGTTGTCCCAGGCGGGTTCAGGATTCTGACCTGCATTGAGCCGAGCTTGTCTTTTGTAATTCACAAAGTCCTCGCTACCCAGAAGCTCTGGCAGCCGAATAGGATTTACCTTGGCAAAAGAGCTCTTGTAGCTGATTTGTGTTTGTCCCTCTTTCCCGCGCTTGGTAGTGACTAATATCACTCCGTGGGCAGCCTCTGCACCATAGATGGCTGCTGAAGCAGCATCTTTCAGGATTTCAATGGACTCTACATCATCGAGGTTGAAGTGGTTGCCGGGCGACATCTTGATGCCATCTACAATCCACAAGGGATCCGTATTGTTGATAGAACCCACTCCACGAATGTGAATGGTAGGACTGGCACCAGGTGCACCGCCACCTTTAGAGACGAAAACACCTGAAGACATGCCCTGCAAGGCCTGATCCAGTCGAATAATAGGCTTATTCTCCAGGTCTTTCACTTTCACCGAAGAAATGGAGCCTGTGAGGTTGGAGCGTTTCTGCTCACCATAACCTACCACGACTATCTCATCCAGTGCGGCTATATCCGCACTGAGTGTGACTTTGATAAAACTTTCAGCTGTAACGGCAATCTCCTGACTTTTGTAGCCAACAAAGGAAATCGCCAGCACCACAGGGAAAGTACTACCCGCAATATCCAATTTAAAATTTCCATCAATATCCGTAATGGTACCATCATTCGTGCCTTTGACAATGATGGTGGCACCCGGCAGGGTTTCCCCATTTTCATCTGTAACCTTGCCTTCCAGCGTGGTTCCCTTTCTGTCTATGCGTCCAAGTCCTTTTTTAATGTCCTGTGTTTCCCTGATGGATTGCTCCTCCTCCGGATTGTCCTCCTTGTCGGGTGCGCTTCGCGATGATTTTCTGGTTTTTCTATAAATGATGTAGGTGGTATCGGTGAGCTTCTCATACTCCAGGTCATAATTACTGAACAGCTTACCCAAAAACACATCCAGATCAGCCTTGCTTTCAGGAATGGTCACTTCCTCCTGAAGTGTGATCTGGTTTAGCAGGTCGTCATCGTAGTTAAAGAAGACTGCAAAAGTCTTTTCAATTTTGAAAAGTACATCCTTCACAGAATCTGAATCACTTGGCACCCTTTCTCTGGCATCGGGCGTGTCAAGGCGAGCAACCGCCTGCGATTGAGCATGGAGAGTGGTCAGAACCAACAGTATCGATAGGCAGACAAGCTTTCTCATTTCTTATTATTTGGGCTGATGATCACTGTTTTTTCCTTTCTTTCAACGTGGAGATCGAAAGATTTTGAGATCGTTTTAAGCAAAAGATCTATGTCGTCTGCAGGTGTGGTCCCCGTGAAATAATGGTCCGAGGAGGCTCCACCAGTGAAGAAAACATCTATGTCGTAATTGGTCTTGAGGAGATCGCTGATGTCTTCAAGAGAGGTTCTTCTGAAAATGAGAAGATTTTTTTTCCAAGATGAAACTTCGGCAGGATCAAAAGAATCCTTGACAGGTTTCTGATACACCGACTCGTAAACAACACGATCACCAGGCTTCATTTCCAGCTCTTGCTTGGAAGCAGTATTGGCCAACCGAACTTTACCAGAAGCCAATGCCACTTCGGCCTTTTTGCCACGAGCGTATACATTGAACTCCGTTCCCAAGACATTCACATCGAGCTTATTGGCATGTACGATAAATGCCTGATCTGTCTGTGTGTGCGTTACATCAAAAAAGGCTTCACCTTCCAACCAAACCTCCCTGGCCTGCCCCTCTGCTCCCAACTCACCAATGTAAATTTTTGAGTTGGCATTGAGGGTCACCATGGTGCCATCACTGAGTTTCACCTCTTTGGTCTCGCCAAAATCCGTATGATATGCCAACTGACCAAACCTGGAATCCTGAACCAGCAACATGACCAGCCAGGCCACTCCGATGATCAACGAAGCAGCTACGCCAAACCGAAGCGCCCACCTGGGGGACTTACCCTGATAGCCGTCCACATCCAGGTACCGCATTTTCACTTCAGATGAGTCTGCCCCTGAGATCCGTCCAGAAATACCCTCAAACAAATCCTCTTTTTCGGACGGAGTAAGTTTGTATGCAGGAAAGTTCAGGTTTTTGAGAATTCGCCTCGCTTCCTGAATCTCAGAAAGTTTGCCCGGGTTCTTTTTCACCCAGTCGTTCCAGAAAGTATTCACCGCCTCATCTTCGGTGTGTACCCACTTTCTGAATTCCTTGTCCAGGACAAAATCCTCAATCGAATATTTCTTGTAATCCATTCTTAATCATTCGTTCCTGCTGCTAGAAAGAATGAAAGGCGCGATTTTTCTACTCCAAACCTGAAGAATATTTTAACTTTTATAAAATTCACAGAATAAAACACAATCAAAGACGTGAATATTCAAGCAATTGTATGTTTCGTTAAGAATTTTCCAACAGATCAGCTGAAAGTTTCAATGCGGAAATCGCAAGAATGGGAGATACGTAAAAAATGGAGGCCTTGGACAGGTTTTTCCTGAGGCCTTCAATGCCCCGCCAGGCCAGATTATACACTGTCTTGATATTGACGTTCATCAATGCGGCTACTTCTTCATAGGACAGGTCCTCATAGTAGATGTGGTACAGCGCTTCCCGTTGGCGCAGTGGCAACCGCTCCATGGCTAGCTTGAGTTTCTCTGCGACCTCTTTTTCAGAAACATTCGATTTATTGAACTGCTCGAAAGACTTTTTGCTCAGCAACTGAGCCAGGCCAAATTTATCCTCAGTGGCGTCAGACTCCCACTTTTTCTGGTCTTTGTGAAAAACAGAAATCTTTCTGCGCAAGGCGCGCATTAGGTAAAAACGGATGTTGCTCGTCTGTCCCAACTGACCTCTGGTACTCCAAATGGTCACAAACAAATCCTGAATGACTTCCTTCACCAGAAAAGAATCTTTGGTGAAATTCATTCCATAGTTGTACAAACCATCTACATGGGCATCATAGATTTTGGAAAATGCTTCCTGGTCTCCTGACCGAAACAAATCCCAAAGCTGCTCATCCGAAGAATGATCAGCGTGCTCATAATGCCCAATGAAATGAGTATTCAAAATATATCAATTAATAGCGTTCGAAATTTTGAATAATTAAAAGAGTGGTGGTTTCTTCCTTTTATAATTATCAAAATCTAAATTTAAAAGAAAAAGAATCGTAAAAACAAATCCGACACTCCGCGGGATGTTGTGAAAACATGGACACTCAGAAGGGTTTTTCCCGACTTCATAATAACCATTTTCACCTTTGAAGTAACGAAATTACAACTGACATTAGCACCAAAAAAATCACTTTAAGACATGGAAGACCTGATCGTTTTTTTTGAAAATGTACCCACCTGGTTTCGCTCACTAATTCTCATTGGCGGCATTGTGATATTTTGGGTTTTTGAAGGTGTTTTGCCACTTTTCTCTTTTCAGTACAAAAAAATAAGACACGCAGGTCTGAATCTTTTTTTCACCTTCACCACTGCCATAATCGGCTTTGGTCTCGCGGGTGTTTTGCTGATGGCTTCTGACTATGTCACCACCCATCAAATCGGCCTCCTCTACCTGATAGAAATGCCCCTTTGGCTGCAGGTAATTGTCGGCATTTTACTGCTGGATATGATTGGTGCCTATTTCATTCATTGGACCGAACACAAGGTGAAATGGATGTGGAAATTTCATTTGGTACACCACAGCGACACCACCGTGGACGTCACCACAGGCCTGAGGCACCACCCCGGAGAAACGGTTTTTCGCATCGCATTTACCATCCTGGCTGTGATGGTGGTGGGCGCACCTATGGGCATCGTGATGCTCTATCAGTCTCTTTCCGTCTTGTTTGCGCACATCACACATGCCAATATCAACATGCCTGCCCGGGTAGACAAACTGCTCTCGTTTGTATTTGTGACCCCAAACATGCACAAAGTGCACCATCATTTCACCCAGCCCCTGACCGATACTAACTATGGGAACATCTTTTCTTTCTGGGATCGCATCTTTGGTACCTATGCGAGCGTAGAAGATACGAGGAGTCTGAAGTATGGCATAGATACCCATATGAAGCCAGAAGAAAATGACCGCCTGGGTAACTTGCTGGGTATTCCTTTTCAGGCTTACCGCACTCCGTCGGGGAAGTTTTCTGACCCGAACCTGAAAGAGCAAAAAGCATAATCAACTCGATGAAATACCTTCTTTTACTTTTCATTTTTCCTGGGATGGGTGTGACCATGCAGGAAAAAGGTGTGACCGTATTTCATGAACAGCTCCCGGATAAGTCTATCCGAATTTTTGCTAAAAACCTTACCGAAGTGCCCCAAAGCGTGAAAATAGAAGGCACCATTAAAGGAATGGAATCTTCCGAATCGCTGCCCATGGTCCTGCTGGTGGCACCCGGCGAAACCAAATATGCCTTTTTGCTCACCCCGGAAAAAGGCACTTCTTATTCTTACAACTACAAGTACACTTATATCCAGGGGGACGTAACTGCCGTACATAACGACGACTATGTCTATCAGCTCCCTTTCCGAAGAGGAGAATCTTACCTGGTGGGACAGGGGTACAACGAGCGCCCCACACATATGGACCAATATGCCGTAGATTTCAACATGGATGAAGGCACCACCATCTGCGCCATACGAGACGGTGTGGTGATGCAGGCCGTAGACAACAACTCAAAAGGATGCCCAAAAGAAGAATGCACACAGTATAATAATTTCATACTGGTGCGCCATGAGGACGGCAGCATCGCTGACTATTCGCACCTGAAAAAGCGCGGTGCTCTGGTAACCATCGGGCAGGAAGTAAAGGCCGGACAGCCCATAGGCCTGAGTGGCTCCACCGGCTGGGCCAGCGGCCCACACCTACATCTGGAAGTATATGTGATGCGCTTCTCGGGCCAGCAATCCGTCAAAGTGGAATACCACCTAAACAAAGGTACCATCGGTATCCCCAGAAGTATGGAGTCCTATACCCAGGAGCTTTAGAATCAGTCGTAAACCGGCTTTCTGAACCACACGTCCCGCATACTTACATTGAGTGTGAAGGTGTGGGTCTGCTCATAGATCAATTGATTGGATCGGGTACCCATGCCACTATACTGATAGCCGAGATGGATCATCCCATAGCCTCTGTTGACAGGTAGACCAAGCCCCATGGAGATGGCAGCACTGGTATAATTGGTGTTTCGTACCACCGTATAGTTGGTTTTCCACTCATACCCCGCACGCCATGAGATTCGGTTGAAGTAGGATACTGAAGCAGGATTGTTAACAAATTCAGCACCCAGGCCAAAAGAGAGCTGATCCCGATATTCAAAGCCTTCGCCTCCTTCATTCACACCCCATTTTTCCACTTGCGATTCGCCGGAAATACGCCATGACCCTAGCTGATACTCTATGCCCAAGCCCCATTTTTCAGGAAGGGTGAGCTGCTCCTGCCCCACAGTGGTGAGGCTATCGTAAGTGGCCCTGATCACCTTACTTTCGGTATCAAACGTCATCTGGTATGCAGGCCTATAGGTAGCACCAATGGTCAATCGCTGACCGTCGGGCACCGGTATGGTATACTGGCCTCCAAATTCGGCAATGAATTTCCGAACGGTCCTGTTTTGCTCCACTTCCAGGCCACTCACAAGGCTATTTCCAGAAATCGTCTGCAATGAAGACAAGTTGCCCAACAAGAAGCTCCCTTTAACACCTAGATTGAACCTTTTGGTCACCCGCTGACTCGCACCCAAATAAAACCTGGTGATCCCACCGGTTCCCTGATAGCGAACACTATAGCTATTGATCAGCGAGGACAGCACGTAGGAGTCTGTCACATCATACCGCCCATCACTGAAAGCCGCAGCTCCCAGGGTTATGGCTGACCCCTTGCCTGTTCTGAGCCACAGATTCATCCCTTCCAGGCCTCCCAACATGGTAGAGAAGGACTCTCCACCAGCGGATTGGTGCAGATTTTTGAGCGAAAGATCTATGTCAAATATCTGCGTGGGGCCTGAGATGGCATTGAGTGCTGCGGGGTTCTCCAGGTTGACATAAGAAGTCGACCTGGAGCCAATCCCGGCATTGCCCATGGTGCGGTATCCACCAATTCCCTCGCCTACCAGCGTGCCAACTCCAAAAATATTATACGCCGAACCTGTGGTAGACTGCCCCTTCGTCTGCAGAAATAAAACCAAAAGCAGCAGCACCAACCAGGTGCCCTTCTTGTCAGTCATATTCGTCATATTCTGCTAAAGGATCAAATGACCAAATGTCATCAAAACGCTGACTACTGTTTCTGCCGGTGGCTATATAGGCTTTATTAGACACTACAAATGCCACAGCATTGGACCTGGAAGAACCTTCAAAAGCTGTGATGTCGTCCTCCCACTCATTGGCGTCAGGGTCATAGCTATAAACACTCGATGTGTATGAATCTGAAATCCCTGTAGCCAGATAACCAAGACCATCCACCGAAAAGGAGACACCGTTGTACCGGCTAATCGCGCTCAGGTAGGTCTCATAAGTATCGTCCTCATCATAGAGGGTAAGGTCAGTCCAGCTCTCATCAGACGGATCAAATCTCCAAAAATCATAAAGATACACTCCGTTGTTTCTGCCCGTAGCAATGTACGCCTGACCATTGATGACAAAAGCCGTGGCACTTTCCCTTTTGGATCCGTATAAGCTCACGGCCTGCGTCCATGAGTCACTCGTGGGGTCGTATCTCCAGAAATCCTTCAGGTAGTTTCCGTCATACCCCGTGCCAATGTACCCATTGCCCTCTAGTGCAAACCCCACCGCGGCATAGCGCTTGCTTCCCGGGAAATCAGCCTTTTGTGTCCACGTGTCCGTATCCGGATCATACTCCCAGAAGTCATTCAGCTCTTCTTCGTCCAGATCATCATTGTATCCGGTGCCCAGATAACCTTTACCATCCAGGCTAAAAGACACAGTGGACAACCGCCCCACACCGGGAAAAGAAGCCATCTTCTGCCAGAAGTTTTTGGATGGATCAAACCTCCAAAAATCAGTGAGGTAGTCATCTCCGTCTGAGCCTAGCCCCACATAGGCATAGTCACCAATAGAAAAGCTGATCGCTCCGGATCTGGTAACTCCTTCAAAATCTGATTGCTTGACCCAGTTGCCATATTCAGAGGTATCAGTACTTTCATCACAACTGGTGATCGAGAGTAACAAAATGGCCGATAAATAGCCCAATAATTTAGTTCGCATGGTTTATTTTGTTGAAATGGTATATAGAATTAATTCGCTTTGCAGGGATGCGTCCCCAAGAGCCAATGAATTAATGGACGTATTGAGATAGTCATCGTCCATGGTAATTAAAATCGCATATTGGTTAATCACGAGCGGTTCCAGCAGGTTTTCTACCAGTGTGCTCACATCCAGAGTATAGTAAGTATCCCTACCAAACTCATCATCATTGTGCAGGGTAGCATAGGTGAGGTCTTCTGTCACCGTCACATTATAATCGTTCACATAAAAAGCCTTTAACCGCTCCGGAAAGGGCGTATCCTCTGAATTTTTAGCAGTAGGATACAAGCGCAGCTCTGCGGAGGCAATGAGATAGTCGTCTCCCTCGAGCAGGAGATTTCTGATCGATGGGAAATCCACCCGAATGGCATACCCGAGGCCCCCTACCACCAGCCCTACGTGCCCGGTCTCATCAGATGATACCTCGTCTTCCAGGGTTTTGAGTGCTGCAAAAGCCTCGTCTACATTGGTTTGCTCAAGGCGTGTGTAGTGGGGTGCTCCATCAATAGAAAACTCAAAATACTTCTGCGTGATTGGTAGCTCATCAGGATTTGAATAATAAAGCCTCATACTGACTCCCTCCGTATCGAATCCGAGAAAGGGTGACAGCTCAGTACTATCAAATCGTACCCGGAGTCCGTTCAGGTATTGTTGAAATTCTGAATCGGAATAGTAGATCTCATCCTTTTCCCGGATTTTTTCGAAAAGGCTTTCCCCAAAATCTGCATTCAGCGTGATTTCAATTTCCTCCAACCGGTCTTGCGAAAGTCTGACCCGCTTCCGCCCCAGCTCAAACAGGTCTCCCAGTGTGGCCTTCTGCTCGGAAATATTATAGAGCTGGCCATCACTTCGGTAAGCCAGGTCAGCACTCAATCGCTCCACCACCATCCATCGATAGACATCCTCATCTAACCCATAAGTGTAGCCATCCGGAGTAAGCACCAGCGTAACCGAATCAAATAACTCCCGGTCCTCTAGATCATAAATGAAGTAATCGGATGCCGGCAAGAGCAAAAAGTAAGATTCGGCTGTGATGTCGCCCACATAGTCATAGGATCCCCTTCCTACCATCAGGCGGCCAGTACCGCTGGTGGGTAGGGAGTCAAACTTCACGGTATACATCTGAAGACTCACTGAATCCACGTAGGAAACCTGAAAATTTTCATCTCCGAAAAACTCGTCTCCAATCAGTGACGACTCTGAACACCCCCACACGAGGGCCAGAATAAATATTCTCAATAGACTGTTTTTACTTTTTCTGATCATTCAATCGCCGCTTTGTACCAAAAATCTATTTTATCTGTACGCCGATAGCCAGGTGCCAGCATTGGGCCTATGCCCCGACCACTGTCTTCCACCTCAAACCCGACAGCCAGGCTTTCCAATTCTTTTTTACTTTTCATCTCAAGAAATTTCAAGGGTATTTTAAATTCATAAATCAGGTTGTTACTCAAACTATCCAACCCCATCACCACATCCAGGTCCAGCTGGAGCCGTGATTTCTGCACGACCAACATTTGGTTGGAAATGACTCCCTTTAACCCAAAATCATCCAAACCGGGTTTTGGGACTCTGAAATACCTGGTGTATCCTGGCGAATGATCAGGTTTACTCCGATCGATCACGGGGTAGCGAATCCCAATACTTTTCACCTTTTTTCCATCAGGATTTAGCCAGAGGGTAAGCCCCGAATCAAACATCAAGCGTTTGGTCTTCTCACCAATTCCCTCCACCAGCACATAAGCGAAATACTGATCCATGGCCAGCGCGTAGACCAGCTCCCCAAATTCCATTCGATCAAAATCCTCAGACCAATCATCCGCTTTGCCATCGATGGTCATCGGATCATTGATGAAAGGCACCACACCAGCAGGAGCACAGGCCCCCAGGCCCAAAATCAATATGGCCGCCGCTGACTTCATCCCCTAGTTGGCATTTCGGAAATTGTAAGAAAAATTGACCATGAAGTAAGTCCCCAAAACCTCTGTCTGAGTATCCTGAACGTACGTCTCTGTCACCTCACGGGAAATGCTCGTATTTTGACCGAGCAGGTCGAATATGCTCACACCAATTTCTCCCCGGTCTTCCGAAAATATCTTTTTCCCAATGGAAGCATTCCAAAGAGCATATTGCTGATTGTACGAATCTGAGAGACCAGCATAAAGCTGATGACTAAAGTCTGTCCTGAAAACGATCTGCGCAGGAAGGATCAGGTTTAGCCTGGCTGAAGCCACCTGATAGTAATAATTATTATTTAGCTGCGGCTGAAAGGTGTTTTTGACGATATAATAACTACCATCATACGAAAGGGTAAAATCTACCTTCTCACTGATGTTGCTGGAAAGCACCAACCCCTGCCCCAGGCCCGTAGATCGTGATTTATTGGCCTGACCATTCACCTGTCCGGGGGTGAGTTTGTAGCTAAGCGTGGTGTTGAAGTTGAGCCCTGAGGACAAAAAACTCAATGGCAGGCCGTAGGTTGTAAACACCTTGCTGTTCAGGTATCCATTCATATTCACAGGTTGGGTAAACTGTCCTCCGGACAGCAACCGGATCCCATTCTCCAGGGTAGTATCCTGAGCGGCTGTGAAAGTAGAACTGGTGATATAATGATTCGTCTGGGTGGTAGAAACCATCGCAAAAAAGCTTGTTCCCCGCTGGCTATTGGCGGCCCCATATCTGGACATCAGCGTGTGCGAATAGCTCTGCCTCAAATTGGAATTACCAGACTCCAGAGACAATGGGTTGCTATTATCCACCACATCCTGCAGGTCTGTGACCGAAGGCTCCTGAGTATTGGTCCGGTAGAAGAGTCGGATGTTCTTACTATCGTCAAACTCATACCTGAGCATCACCGAGGGCAGTACGTTTTGGAAACTCCGGCCCAGGTCTTCACTCGTAGGAAAAGTGCTTTGGCCGGAGAGCAGGGCATACTCGTAAGCCAGGCCCGCCCTGAGCATCATAGAAGATTTACGATACATGTACCCGGTACTCCATTGGTGAGTCTGGTATTGACTTTCGAATACACTGGACAAAGTGGTATCCAGTTGGGCATTTTGCTCAATATCAAGGCCAAAAGTTTCCTTGTTCGAATCATTATAGGTGATGCCTGCGGCATAGCCCAGCTCCAGCATAGACGCATCGCCTATCCGCTCCGTAAACCGGAGGTTTGCAGAGTATGTGGCAGTATTCACTTCTGTATCTGTTCGCTGGTTGGTGGTATCACTGGTTCCTTCCTTGCTGGTATAGCTCGTGAGGGCATTCAGCAGTGTTTCCTGCTGCACATGATTGGCAGTAGACCTTAGTCCCAGGGAGATGGTTCTGCCGGGGGTGTTCATCCGGTGCCTGATCAATAGGTCATTGGACAAATTATAAGCGCCACTCTCAGTGGTGCTTTGAGTCTGTGTGGTACTGAGTCGGCTACCATCTGCGGCATCAAACATCCCCTGTAGGTCTGTCTCTGACAGGTTTTGCTGAAAGCTGATCCGTGGCGTAAACAATATGGAGGTCTTATCATTGAGGGAATAGTCCATCCGGAGGTTAATCCGATGGTTATCATTCTCACTATCAGAATCATACGTCTCCTCATACTGTTGATCCTCGGCGCTGCTCAAAAAATACTCCTGATGCGTGAGCTGATCATTGGAGTTGTCACTGCTATTGTAGAAATAGCTGGTGTTTAGCTTTAAACGCTCTCCCATATCATCGGTAAAGTTGACCCCAAAAGACTCTGTCTGAGAAATTCCACTTTGCTGTCCGGTGAGAAAATCTGACGAACTGCTCCCGGAGCCCACACCTCGTCCCGGAGGTCGTCCTCCACCTGGTCTTCCCCGCTCTGCTCCACTTGATACACCGACCAGGTCTTCGGACGAAAAATTCTGCACATTGATGTTATTGCTAAGGCCAACCAATGTTATCCTTTGATCTTCATTGAAAAAATTGATATTGCCGCCGCCATTGTATTTTTCATCTGGCCCTGCTCCGATGTAGGCTTTCCCAAACTGTCCATTCTGAAACTCACGTTTGGTGATGATGTTGATGGTTTTGGTGGTATTACCGTCATTGAAGCCTGTAAACCTTGACTGTTCGCTCAATTGATCGAATACCTCTATCCGGTCTATCACCTGCGCGGGGATGGTCTTCAGGGCTATCGAGGGATCATCTCCAAAAAAAACTTTCCCGTCTACCAATATCCTCTTGACGGATTCCCCCTCGGCCTGTACTCCGTCTCCATCCACAATCATTCCCGGCATCTTCCTGATCAGATCCTCAGCACTGGCATCGGGGTTGGTCTTGTACGCATTGGACAAATACGCCGTGGTATCCCCACTGATGATCACCCCCACAGTCTGCCCCCTCACCTCCACAGCATCCAGCTCCATGGTGTCATAGGCCAGTCTGATCACGCCCAGTTCCAGTGAACCCTGAATCCTGATGATCTTTTCATAGACCTGATAGCCTACACTTCTGACCTCCAACTTGTAAAAAGCCGGGGAAATGCCTGAAAGCTGAAAGTAGCCATCAGCATCTGTCAGATCAAAGTACTGAACTGTGGTATCCTTAATACTTGCAATGGCCGCAGTTGCGGCCATTACGGGTTCACCATCCCCTTCACTCAAAACCCTCCCAGCTACTTTCAGACCCTGCCCGGTAACCATCACAGTTCCAAAACAGAAAAATGCCATCAGGAGCTTCTTCATTTGCCACGTGGGCCTCTCCCTTTTCTGGCAATGAGTTGCTCGTATTTCGCATACTGCTCATCAGAAAGCACATCTTTCATCAGCTCATTCTTCTCCTTGTTAATCACCATCATTTTTTCCCTGAGCTCAGGTGACGGCCCATCCGTTGAAGTGGTTAGTTCCTGCACCTTTTCAAGGTGGTTTTCATAGATCTCATCTATAACCACCTGCTGATCCTCCGTCAGGTCTTCCATACTTTCCAGAACATTTTGTTTTTCCTGAGACACCCTCTCTGCCGGATCAAACGAACCACGCTGAGCCATACCTTGGTAGCCCAGACAAATAAGTGCGGCGAACATTGTTACTTTTAATGCATTCATATTGTGCCAGTTTTAATGTGTCATCGAAAGTAGGTGTGGGAAGAATTCTGTTCAAAAGATTTCAACCAACCAGGTCAAAATCTCAATCAACCATCTGAAAAGCTCAAAAAGAGGGTTGAAAGAGCGATTTGTTGAATAAAATGATGCGTTGATTGAATACACACGGGAGTTGGTAGAAATCCTCCAAAAAAGACGAGCGAATAGGGTACTATTACGCTATACTATAATTTTACACCCAGATGAGACTTAAAGAAGTAAGTATTCATATTATTTCCTGGCTGGCATTTTCGCTCATTGTTTTCTACTGGCAGACGAATATGTTTGAGGACTCCGATGCCCTGATCCAAACCGCACGTCTGATCAGCATTGGCATGGCACTTTTCTATCTTAATCTCTACGTGCTCCTACCCAGATTTTTTGAATCCAATCAATTCATCAAGTACTCACTTTCGGTACTCGTCATTCTGGCAGTCGCCTATTTTCTTTTCTTTCTCACCAATGACCTCTCCCCGCGTCCAGAAATGAGAAACCCTCGTGGCATGAAGGAGGGTGTGGAAATGCGTAACAGACCACCTATGCCTCCCCGAAACATGAGCCGTATGGTGATTTTTACCATCATCAATGGGATCCCCATGCTTTTCTTCTCTACCATCATCTGGCTATCAGATGAAAATCGAAAAAGAAAGCAGCGCGAAGCAGCACTCATCAATGAAAATCTGGAATCAGAAATGCGCTTTTTGAAGTCCCAGATTAATCCCCACTTTCTTTTCAATGCGCTGAATAACATCTATTCGCTTTCCCTGACCCAGTCCGAAAAAGCTCCCCAGCTGATTATCAAGTTATCAGAGATGCTGAGACATGTGGTCTACCATAACACGAGCCCCGTGAAGCTTGAAAATGAGATTGGCTACATTCAAAACTTTATAGATTTTCAGAACCTTAAAATAGGGGAACCCATAGACGTGTCTTTTCACCATGAGGAAGCTGACAAACACCTCATCATCGAACCCATGCTGCTTATCCCTTTTGTGGAAAATGCCTTTAAACACAGCAACATCGAAAACGACCCGAAGGGATTCATTCATATTGCCATCACCACCCAACATAATAAGGTAATCTTTGACATCCGGAACTCCATTCCAACGATGCAGCACACCAAAGACAAGACTTCAGGCATCGGCATAGAAAATGTGACCAAAAGACTGGCATTGGGATATCCGGGAAAATTTCAATTTCTCAAGGAGATCGAGCAAAATGTATTTCACGTAAACCTTCAGATTGATTGTAAATGAACTTCAACTGCCTCATCATAGATGACGAACAGCCTGCCCGGGCCCTTATCCGCACTTACGTGGAAAAAATACCCGGACTCAACATCCTTGGTGAGTTCAAAAATCCCATGGAGGCCATTTCCACAATCTCCTCCAAACGGGTTGACATCCTTTTTCTGGATATACAAATGCCTGGGTTGACCGGACTGGAGTTTATAAGAACCCTCAGACACAAACCAGACATCATTCTCACGACGGCCTATTCTGAATATGCACTGGAGGGCTACGAGCTGGAAGTGACGGACTACCTGATGAAACCCATTGCTTTCGATCGGTTTCTGCGTGCAGTCAACAAAGTCATCCAGAAAAAGCAAGCACCCTCAGAAACTCCACCTACGAATACTTCGGAGCATTTTCTCATCAAATCCGACGGTCAGACCCACAGAATTGCCCTCACGGATATCCTTTACATAGAAGGGCTCAGGGAGTATGTCACCTTTGTGCTCACCGACAAAAAAATCATTGTACTGGAGTCGCTGCGAAAATTGGAAACGGAGCTACCTCAGGAAGCTTTCATGAGGGTGCACAAGTCTTTCATTGTGAACAGCCATCGGGTAGACAGCCACTCCGGTCATGATCTCACTATCGGGTCAAAAAAAATCCCGATAGGTGCCAGCTATCGGGATGATGTACTGAATAAACTTTTTTAAAACTCGCAGTTGCCAGGTGTACGTGGGAAGGGGATCACATCCCGGATATTGCCCATGCCTGTGACAAACTGGATCATCCGCTCAAAGCCCAGACCATAGCCACTATGTGGCACCGATCCAAACCGGCGGGTATCCATATACCACGACATCTCCTCCACAGGGATGCCCATGGCCTTCATTCTTTCGGTGAGCTTATCCATCCGCTCCTCACGCTGCGACCCACCGATGATTTCTCCGATACCCGGAAAAAGGATGTCCATGGCGCCTACGGTCTTCCCATCGTCATTTTGACGCATGTAGAAAGCCTTAATGTCTCGTGGGTAGTTATAGAGGATCACAGGTTTTTTGAAGTGCTTCTCCACCAGGAAGCGCTCATGCTCTGACTGCAGATCTGCGCCCCACTCTTCTATGAGGTATTGAAATTTCTTTTTCTGGTTCGGTTTTGACCGCTTCAGGATCTCGATGGCCTCTGTGTATGTCACCCGTTCGAAATCATTCTCCAACACAAACTTCAACCGCTCAGTGAGGGTCATCTCTGCTCGCTCTGTCTGAGGTTTGTTTTTGTCTTCCTCCTCTGCTCTTTTCTCCAAAAATGCCAGGTCGTCCGCACAGTTGTCCAGCGCATACTTCACCAGGTACTTCAGCATCTCCTCGGCCAGGTCCATGTTGTCCTTCAGGTCGTAAAACGCCATCTCCGGCTCGATCATCCAAAACTCCGCCAGGTGTCTGGTGGTGTTGGAGTTTTCTGCCCGAAAGGTAGGCCCAAAGGTGTAAATCTCTGCCAGGGCCATAGCTGCCAGCTCTCCTTCCAGCTGACCAGACACCGTGAGGTTGGCTTCTTTTTCGAAAAAGTCCTTCTTAAAATCTACTCCGCCCTCCTCATTCCTGGGGATGGCATCCAGCTCAAAGTTGGTCACCTTAAAAGCCTCACCCGCACCTTCAGCATCCGATGACGTGATGATGGGAGTGTTGATGTAGAAAAATCCTTTATCATTGAAAAACTGATGCACCGCAAAAGCCATGGAATGACGAACCCGCATGATAGCGCTGAAAGTATTCGTGCGCAGACGCAAATGAGCGATCTCACGCAAAAATTCAAGGCTGTGCTTTTTGGGCTGCAACGGGTACTTCTCCGGATCTGCTTCCCCGAAAACCTCAATACTTTCGGCAATCAGCTCACACGACTGACCAGCACCCTGAGAAGCCACGAGCTTCCCGGTGGCAGCAATACTGGCTCCAGTGGTCACTTTTTTCAGCACCTCCTCACCAAACTGCTCCACGTCTGCTACTACCTGAATGTTATTGATCGTGGAGCCATCATTCAGTGCTATAAACGCCACATTTTTGCTGGCTCGCTTGGTCCTCACCCAACCCATCAGGGTCAATTCCTCACCTATTGGCTCTCTGGCCAAAACTTCCTGGATTTTCGTACGTTTTTCTCTCACGGGATCAATAACTTAAGTCTGTTAAAAACAGGGCAAAAAAACGATAATTTACCGTTTTAATCAAAGAATCCTTTAAATATGAATAATTTTGGTTTTGAGCTAAACTGAACAATGCAAAAACTCAACCTTACCCAATCATTATCCCAAAAACTGTCTCCGCAGCAGATACAGTTTATAAAGCTCCTGCAGGTGCCCACAGCAGAGCTGGATACCCGCATAGAGGAAGAGCTGGAGATCAATCCTGCACTGGAAGAAGGCTTACCTGAAAAGGAAGATGACTATGCGGATGATGCCCCGGACGAGTTTGATAACTCTGAGCCCACCATCGAAGAGTACCTGCATGATGACTTCTCAGGTTATAAAATGCAGGGGGACGGCCGCAATCCGGATGAGGATGATAAAGAGATGCCCATCTCTGTGGGCAGCACCCTCCATGAGCAGCTCATGACCCAGTTTGGTTACCTCCGGCTGGACGAGCGCCAGCATGTGATCGGTGAGCAGCTCATAGGGAGCATAGATGCAGATGGCTACATCCGCAGGGAGCTGGAGGCCATCGTCAATGACCTGGCTTTCGCCCAAAACATAGAAACAGATGTGGAGGAGCTGGAGAGCATTCTCTATAAGATTCAAAATTTTGACCCTCCGGGAGTCGGTGCACGAAACCTCCAGGAGTGTCTCCTACTCCAGCTGGAGCGCAAGGATGAGGAGCTGGAATACCTGGAAATCGCCAGGCTCATCGTAGACAAGTGCTTCAATGAATTTTCTAAAAAACACTACGACAAGATTGCCAAAAAACTGGGCATCGAGAGCGAAGAGGCACTGAAAGACGCCATTGCCATGATCACCAAGCTCAACCCCAAGCCAGGTGGAAGCGGCGAAGATTTGGTGAAAACCCAGTACCTGATCCCTGACTTTATGCTCACCAACAACAATGGTAAGCTGGAGCTCACCCTCAACTCACGCAATGCCCCGCAGTTGCAGATCAGCAGGTCCTATTCTGACATGCTGCATGCCTATGACAAGAGTGACAAGCGCGACAAAAAGCTCAAGGAAACCGTCACGTTCATTAAGCAAAAACTAGATTCCGCCAAGTGGTTTATCGATGCTATCAAACAGCGACAAAACACCCTGCTGAATACCATGCAAGCGATTATCGACTTTCAGTACGAGTATTTTCTGGAAGGTGATGAGGCCAAACTCAGACCCATGATTCTGAAGGACATTGCTGATACCATCAACATGGACATCTCTACAGTGTCGCGGGTAGCCAACAGCAAAGCCATTCAAACCGAATTCGGGATTTATCCTTTGAAATATTTCTTCTCTGAGGGCATCGCTACGGACTCCGGTGAGGATGTGAGTAGCCGTGAGGTGAAGCACAAGCTGAAAGGAATCATAGAAGGGGAAGACAAAGCCAAACCACTCTCTGATGACAAACTCGAAAAAATGCTCCGTGCCGAAGGCTACAACATCGCCCGACGAACCGTAGCTAAATACCGCGAGCAATTGAATATTCCGGTGGCCAGACTGAGAAAGCAACTCTAGGTGACGGGCTTTTTAATGAAAATCATCTCGGCCCTTTTTCATCCGCTGCTCATGGCCACGTACTGTAGCGTACTGTTTTACCTGATGGTACCAGAAATTTACAGTCCCATACCCCTGCAGTCAGTGCCTTATTTCATTGGCGCCATATTCATGACTACCAGCGTGGTTCCTGCCATGAGTATTCTTTTTCTCAAGCTCACTAAAAAGGTTTCTAACCTGGAAATCACCAAACTGGAAGAAAGGTCACTCCCTTTCCTCTCTATTGGGGCATTTTATGGGGTGACCACTTATATGTTTTACACCAAAATGAGGCTCCCGATCACCCTCCTGGTGATTATGATCGCCGTGACGGCCATGATCTTCGCTATTTTTCTGATTAGCCTCAGGTTCAAGATTAGCGTTCATTCCGCAGCTGTTTGGGGGGTAGCCGGGCTGTTCTCGGCATTCGGCATGAAGTACCTCTCCACAGACCTCATCATGCCGCTGGCCGGCCTCTTTCTGATCGCTGGCCTTACCACTACTTCGCGCCTCTACCTCAACAGGCACACACCTGGCGAAAGCTGGACCGGAGCTATTTTTGGTTTTGTTTTCTGTTTTGTGGCACTTTTCTTCTTTGGTTAGAAACCGCTGAAGGTCACCCCGAGGGTGTAGGTCTGAGGGTTTTTGGTACCGTCAGGAGAACTGGTAAAAACGTTGTTGAGATAGGTCTTGTAGTACACATGAAAGGTCTTGAAACCAAATCTTGCCTGAAGACCATATCTGAACCTGTTGACATTGAAGTCGTCGTAGAGTTTTTCCTTAATCGAATTATCCCCCTCATTATACTTGATCTTGGTATGTGGAGAGCCCACACGAATGCCACCGATGGCTCCCAGTCCGATAAACCAGCCCTCACCGCCTACTGTACCCAGTGGGTGAATCCTGAATTCCACCGGCACTTCAAAATAGTTGGCCACCAGCTTATTCTTGGTAAGCGTGACACCACCAATAGAGTCCAGAGATATATCGCCATTTGAATCCCGCAGCCAGGTTTGATTGTCATCAAAACCGTACTTTTCGAACGTAAACCCTACACTTGGGTAAAAAGAAATGTAGTCGTTGAAACGAACCCGAGAGTTATAATAGATGCCAAATGAATTGGAGCTCCACATGCGGGTGGGTAATGCATCAGGTTTTTGTGTCCAAAAGTTGAACCCATAGTCCAGCATCAGATCGCCGGGAAGGTCAGGCTGCTTTGGTCGTGAATTGTCCTGTGAAAACGCTGTGAAAGTAAGTGTCAGTAGAAAGGCAACTCCGCAAATTCGCTTCATATTCATTTTTAATTTCGCGCAAAGATAGAATCTATTTTAAAACCTACAGGATTAACGATGATTTATACCACAAATTATTAACTTTGTGCTCGATTTGATTCGGACGAAAAAATACATGAATCTCTGCGGGGGTTTGTGTTGATGATTGGACGAAGATACTTTTAGCGGAATGATTTCACAGAGATCGTTGTTATAAAAAGTGTTAAAATCGAAAATGGCTTCCTAGCTCTCCCGATAGCTATCTGGAGAATACCTACCTTGCCAGCAGGCGGGGAGCACCTGATTACGGCAATTAAAATATGGCTTCCTAGCTCAACTGAATAGAGCACCTGATTACGGCTCAGGAGGTTGCAGGTTTGAATCCTGCGGAGGTCACTAAGTAAGGCTCGGGAAATAATCCCGGGCCTTTTCTGTTTTATATCCCTCCAATCAAACCTGCAATATGTTGCAGCCCTAGCCGGGCGCGACTAGCCGTCCGCGTTTGAATCCTGCGGAGGTCACTAAGAGAGCAAAGCCCTTTCATGCATATGAAAGGGCTTTTGTGTTTTTGAACGTTCAGAATTTATTCTGAAAAGGGGAAAAACACGAAAGACCAAATCTTTGATTTAGGGCTTTGCTATCGGAATTCGGAACGATTACAGGATCACTGAAAGTAATCCTGAAAAGACTTCTGCCAATCAACAAAATCGGCAAGCTATTTACGCCCACTCAACAAAGCCTTATCAAAGTGAGACTTCCCCACTTTTACATTTAGGTTCCTCAGAATTTCTGCAATTACTTGCCTTCTTTGTCTCCTCGAATCTGAGGTGGTTCTATCAGCTATGACACTGAAATCGTATTTTCCATTTATCCTCATCGCCGCGTTTAATCGAGGAAATTCTTGAAGAAGTTTTCGATCGTGAATTTCAGGGAAATCAAGAAAATCATAGTTTATAGGCTGCTCATTACCTAAATAGTAAATAGGCAAACATTCGATGATTGAATCCATCCATTCTACAATCACCACTTTTGGAATGACGCCATTTTCAAAGTAAAAAAACTCCTCATTGGTCAAATCCAGGTATTTTCTTAGCCTAAGCTCAAATCCCTCCTCCTGCCTATCCATCTGTGAGGGATAAAGCTGCTGAAAACGATCGATGCAACTTAGCATGACAGTAAAGTGAAATTGCTTGACACTTAACCTATGGGAAATCCAGATGGCCGCTAACCCGATCACACCTATTATCGTGACGATATTAGCAATTATGGTTGTTGAAGATTCTATTGAATTCATTGATCATCCAATTTCAATAATACTCCTTGATGTATTCATAGGCCCTATCAAAGAGCACTTGATCCTTATGTAGCTGATATTTCAGCAATGCCTTCCTGAGGGACTTTTGAACTTCCCTTTCTCCAGCTGATGAATTTTGCCAGCCCGGAAAACGTACCTGCTTCACGATTTCATCAATGTCTTTGACGATGCGCTCCACGACCGCCGGGGTCTGATCGGTCTTTAGTTCAATAAACAGTTCTGTTAAAGCGGCTTCCGGTGTTTTCTCCACTAATAGCGATTCCAGATCCTTTTCTGCCTGCACCGTTTCTCTGGCCAGTTTACACAGTTCCTTCACGAATTCTATGGAAGTGATCAATCCTTGTTCTGCTTTGTCTCTCAGGGCTTCCAGACGTTCGCTCAATTTCTTGAACTTCGGATTACCTGCATGTTTCTTGAATCGCTTGACCAAAATTCCTTCCAGCTTGGCTGCATTTTTGGGATCCGGATTGTTGAATATGTTTTCAATAGTCTCAGCATCCAACACGAATTCATCCAAATGATGAACCTCACCCACGTGCACATTCTCATGGATCAACTTAGTGGTTTGAGCACCAAGTGTAAACCATAGTAGCTTACCAGTGTGATCAGATGCAGGACGCACCGATTCAAACACCTGAGACGACCATTTATAATCAACCTGAAATTGATCAAGAATGGGATCAGGTGAGAGTGATTCCCACAACTTAGACAAGTACTTATAGTCCCTGGCAAAGGCATCCTTCTTTTCATTTGTGCCAATGGCATTTTGAGCAGCTTCCAATCCCTCAAACCCCTGAAGCGTTCGGTCTATCCCACCAAAATGGTTTAACACCTTCGCTACCGCTTCAGGCAATTGTTCCTTGAGTTCAGATAGGTTGGTGATCAGCCTTAGCACACTCTTTTCATCAAACTGGAGTGCTTTGGCAGCATCATCAAAAACACCGAAATAATCCACAATGCGTCCAAAATGCTTGCCCTTATAGAGTCGGTTGGTCCTGCATATGGCTTGAAGTAGCGTATGATCCTTGATGGATTTGTCCAGGTACATGGTTTGGAGAATGGGTGCGTCAAATCCTGTGAGGAGCTTGGCAGTGACGATGATAAATTTCAAAGGTGAATGCTCATCTTCGAACTCCTCTACGATCTTTTCCTGTTGCCCCTTATCCACGCCCCACTTCTTCTTAAAATCAAAGTCGTCATTGGCAGAGGTAGAGATCACGACTCTGCTGGCAGCAGGATCATAGTATTTATCCAGTTCTTCTTTGTACTGCACACAAGCATATCTATCTGGTGTCACGATCATCGCTTTGAAACCATGAGGTTCCACCTTCTCCCGGAAATGATGAGCAATGTCCTCCACGATCTTAGCTACCCGCTCCGGACTTTTGAGAAATGCGGCCATGCGAGCAGAATGTTTGTTCAGCGCATCTGCATCTTCATCCGACAAGGCAGACGATTCTTTGAATGCTGCAAATAGCTTATCGATGTTCTCCGTATCCACATGCACATCCACCAGCCTGGGCTCAAAATGAAGTGGCTTGGTGGCATCATCCCGAAGGGAGTCATGGAAGGTATATCGAGACATATAGCCACCCTGATCTTCCTCTGACCCGAAAGCCCAGAAGGTATTTTTGTCTGCTTTGTTTACGGGTGTTCCTGTAAGGCCAAATAGAAAGGCATTAGGCAATGCGGCGCGCATCTGGCGCCCAAGGTCACCTTCCTGAGTACGGTGCGCTTCATCCACCATCACGATGATGTTCTCCCGGTCGTTCAGGTGGGGTGGTGCATCCCGAAACTTGTGGATCATGGTAATGATGATCTTCCGTGTGTCTTTCTGCAAGAGATCTTTCAACTCGCTGATACTCTCCGTGGTGATTACATTGGCCACATCGGCAGCATTGAAAGTACCACTGATCTGCGTATCCAAATCAGTCCTATCCACCAATATCAACACGGTGGGACTTCTTAGGTCTGCAAGCTTGCGCAGCTTCTGCGCCGCGAAAACCATCAATAGTGATTTACCCGAACCTTGAAAATGCCAAATGAGTCCTTTTTTGATTCTTCCCTCCCTGACTCGCTCCACTAGCTTATTGGCTCCCTCATATTGCTGAAACCGACAGATAATTTTAATCCTTCGTTTTTTACTGTCCGTAGTGAAGAGGGTGAAGTTATGCAGGATATCCAACAACCTGCCCGGATTCAATAAATCAGATAGCTCCTTTCCGATCTCTCCAAGCCCAAGACGCCTGGCCAACTCGTCTTCCTCTCCTTCTATCCGCCAGGGCGCCCAAAAATCCAAGGAGGTACGAACCCCTCCATAATAGAGCTGCTTGCCCTCAGATGCAAAGGAGAGCACATTAGGCACAAACAATTGCGGTACCGCATTCTCATAGATATCGTGAACTTCGTGCGCACCGTCCAGCCAACTGATAGATGGGCGAATAGGCGTTTTCACTTCTCCTACAACTACTGGCAAACCATTAATAAGTAAAATAATATCGGGGATTTTCGTCTCCCGGTGATGAACCCGGTATTGATTGGTGATGATGTAGGTATTGTTGGCTTTGTTATCAAAATCGATCAGGCGCACGGGTACATGGCGATTGTTCTCGCCAAAGGGCATGGTTTTCTCGCCCGTCATCCACTTGAAAAACTCCTCATTGGCACGAACAAGACCTACCTGATTCACTGTGAGAAGTATGGCCCGAAGTTTATAAATGACTTCATCAGCCAATTCATTTCGTTCAGCGATTTCCGTATTCAGGTTGATCAAAGCTGTGCGCAGCTCCGACTCCACCAGCACCTCATTAATGCCTCTGCCTAGTTCGGATGCAGAACGATATTGCCAACTATTACTGTAGGATACCTTGGGTTCTTCTGCCGTGCTTGTATTGAGATTGGTACCACTTAGCTGATGAATGATGTAGTGCTCTACACTATTGAGTTCATTAAATCCCATCGACGGTATTCTTTAATGTGGTCATGATCATACCAAATCGCTGGTCTTGCTGCTCATGGTATAGGTTGCCAATAATGGCTTCTTGCATCAATTTACTTTCCAAAATCAATAAAAAGGATTCCTTTAGGTAGTTTTTTACCGTTTCATCTGAATTGACAATTTGCTCACGGATATCAGAAGTATGATTGAGTAAATAGACAATGTCTTCAAAATCATGACTGGCGTACAGGTCCTTGATCCCTCGATCAAGGAAG
Source organism: Marinoscillum luteum (assembly GCF_044005705.1). NCBI lineage: Bacteria > Pseudomonadati > Bacteroidota > Cytophagia > Cytophagales > Reichenbachiellaceae > Marinoscillum > Marinoscillum luteum. The sequence goes on from NZ_JBIPKE010000019.1 coordinate 153,568, forward strand.
GCGTCAAACTTGGTAGCCAAGAAATAGGGTAATGGTAAAATTTTGATCAACAACCCTTCCAGATCATAGTGCAAGGCTTGGTCAAAACCAAGCTCAAACCACCTGTTTCCAGGTGCCCAACCTACGGGTATAGTGGCCATCACATCGACCAGCACATCTTCATATCGAAAGCGACAAACCACGGAATCGTTTGCCGACTGAGTGAAACCACGCTTAATCAACTCCTCACGCAATGCTTCGAGTGCTCCTATACTGGCAATCTCCATGGTGAGGTCTAGGTCCTTGGTAGGGCGAACATCATCCGCAGATGGATCATTGATGTACAAACTGACTACTGCTCCTCCTACATAGACCACCTGGTCATTCAGCTTGCCTAAAGCAGTTGCTATCTTCTTCGTGACTGCCCGGTTGATTTGCGTGTTCTTTAGCATATTCGCTTTTTGAGTTCTTCTACTGCGATGTTTCGCTCGCGAGCTCTGCCTACTCTGAGCGCATCACACAGGGCCATTACTTCATAAAAAACCGGATCTTTGAGGCAGGCAGCCGGCACACTTGGATAAAGAGGTTCTACGGCCTGACCTCTCACATTCCCTTCATGGTGCGGCCATACATATGGAGCATCACTTATAATCTCATTGCTCAATGGTGGAGCAGCGTGTGCGGTAGGCACCCCTCTCACCAATGCGCCAGGCTGCTGTGGATAGACATACCGAAGACCGTATTGCAAAAAATCCATCAAGGCTTGTCGCATGAGCTGCTTCTTGTTCTGAAACAATAATCCAGCAATGGACGAACGGTTTAGGCTCTCGCTGACCTCACTTGCGCTTATCTCCAATTCCTGTGAAAGATCTTTCATGGACCAGGACTGCTCACCTTTGATGGCGATTTTGAGCAGGATGACAATATCCTGCGGCCGCATGCCACTGTGCTTTTTCATTGAATGCGTGTTTTGCTATCCAGTAAAGGTATTATTTAAATTCTTAATTCGCGAATCGCGAATTAAGAATTGCCACCTAGTATATTCTCAATTGCCCAATCTGTCAATGAGCATTGTTTAAATGAGTCGAAGCACTGATTAATTGTCTATGCCAATATTGATGTAATCCTGATTGTGCCTTGGATACTCCTCCACTTCTCAAGAAGTAATCAACATTTTGCCAGAGTATCATGCTCTGGAGATTTGTTTTATTTGGAGCTGACATATAATCTCTTTGATGACTTCTCTGACTTTTACCATACTGATTAAGAGATTTATGAACATTTACTCTCAGAACTTAAGGATTATTCACATTATTAAAAGCAGTCCTTACACTATCTCGATAAGAAGGATCTATTTTATTAACAATACAGTTTTCAAAATGGTCAATAACATACCTGATCCACAGAGTGTATTCTTTTGATACATCATTTCTATCAAGCAATCTTTGGCAACTTGATTCTAACCACACGATCAAAGAATCTCCCATAACTCTCCCTTTTTTATTAGCTGCAATAGCAAGATTTATGTCGTCAATAATATCATTGATTTTACCTTGTCGCGCAGCAAATAAAGGATCTCTATCTAATTTAAATATTACCACACTTGTTCTTCCTTCATCTGTAATACCCATTATTTGACCTTGATTATTAAAACTTAAATGAATGGATGGATCCGTATTTTCTGGATTAATTAAAAGAGGTTCTTCGGAGTTTAAATTTTCGCATGTTGATAAACAGTGAGTTCTATCAATTGTCAAATTAGGCTGAACTCCACCTATCGGATTTATCACTGTAGCTCTATTGTTGAAATCTCGTAGAGGAAACCGATTTCCTTTGGCATCCTTCCCATTGCAATTAGGACAGGCGAGAAGTAAGTTGCTCCACTCCAAGCCTAGCCAATAATACCCATGATGTGGTGTATTGTTATTATCGATATCATCAACTTTGGCTTTAGGGCGGTAATGTTCTACTTGCAGTTTGGCAACATGTTCTACAGCTGATTCACAATAGTAACATTTGGGTTTATCACCCTTCTCAAGGTGTTGTTTATGGACTGAAAAGGCTTTGAGTCTTTGCAGAACATCATTGTGTCTGTAGTGATGTCCATTATAGACTTGCCCAGTTATTTGAGTAATAGCCTTTAGGATTTTACGAAACGCACCCTGACTTGATAGTGCTTCAGGCACTTGATTTAAGTCTTTACTAGTTATCTGAATCATCGTCTAAACCAAGTTCTAATCGTTTCTCAGCAATTTTCTTCTCTAATATCTTGTTGAAGACGACTTCATCATAATCATTTTCAGTATGTAATTTTTGATTTCGGTCATGTTGATCGTTTATGATGTCATTAAACCCAAATATTGGAGAGCTTAACAACGTATTTGGTAATAAGTCAGTGATGTCCATATCTAGGTTTTGCACACTTACACCATAATTGGCACTCCTAGTTACCCTATAAAAAACACTATGCTTAGGTGCACCTAATAATGTGATAGGACTGTGAGTGGTGACAATAAATTGGACTTTTGGAAACCATTGCGACAGTATTTCAACAATTTGTTTTTGCATTGAAGGATGAAAATGAATATCAATTTCATCGATTAATACGAGTCCTCTAAAATTCGTAAAATCGGTTTCTTGGCGATTATTATCTAAAATTCGAATTATCAAATCTGAAATAAGAGCCACAAGGCTTTTAACACCAGAGGCAAGCTCTTCGAACGATCGAGGTTGTCCATATCCTACATTACTATTATCTTTTTCAAAAAACCGAACTTTTTTATCGGTAATAAAATCAGAAAAATCAACGTACTCAAGCTGTGGAATAAGTTCCCCTTTAGAGCCCTCTTCTATCGTTTCATTTGTGCTTTTTTCACTGTAAGAAAATAAATCTTGAAGATAATCTACTGTATTGTGTAGCATGTCAAGATTATCGGAGTATATATAATGCAATTCGTTTAATCCCTTTAAGAAGCCATCAGAGTTATAAATACTATACCAAGGAGTGGACTTTTCCTCCACTGCATCTATATGTTCACTTATTGTTGATACAAGTCTTGTTGGACCATATGCTGCAAATGGAATTGATCTCAGTTCGTCTGATTTTTTTGATAATTCAATATCTACCTTTCCAGATTTAATAATATTTGGAACAAACAATTCCTCTTTGTAAAAAGCCGCTGTAATAGCCTTTAAAATAGTGGTTTTGCCACAACCATTTTCTCCAGTTAGAAACACCCAATTACTTCTTTTTGGAATCTTTATTGAAATCTCTTCACGAATATCTCCCACTCCTCTTATTCTTACTCTTGATACCCTAGGGCCTTCATTTATTACAAAACCCTTCCTAATTCTATCCCTATATGCATTTATGCGCTTTAAGTTATTTTTAAAATCTCCTGGCCATATGAATTCAATCGGCTTATATCCCTCACCTCTTTCTTCAATTTCTTGAGTTCCTTGAATATCGTTTCGCTCATTGTACTCTTTCATTGACTGACTATAGGATTCATTCTCATCCAATTTTCGTTTTACTGCCTGATCAATTTTTGGTTTAAAATGTTCCAAGAATTTGCTCAAAACATCCATGAAATAGTAATTCCTACTGAATGCCAGTGATATCACATCTCCCCTCATTTCGAGCGTGCCGTCAATATTTCTAGAATAAGTAATCTCCTCTAGGAGAGGAAAAACTTTCTTCATCGCGAACTCTCGCTTGTTCTTATTATCCTTAGCTGAAAAAACAAATGGCATCCTCCTTCATGATTAATATTGAGGTAGATGTTGGGTGTCTTATTTTTCCAATCCATTCCAGACCAGAAGGATACTGATAAATACCAATCATTCCCATGAAACCAATATCCCTTCTCTAGCCTTTGGCTATTGTTATTCCTCCGAAGAGTAAAGAAAAAATGATCAGGATTTTTCTCATGCTCCCTTAAGAGTGCTTGGAAAACTTGCTCATGTATTTTCTGTATTTCCATCCCTCTAAAAAATCTGATTGATTAAACTCTTTTGAAGTGCTTTGGAGCTGGATATTTTTAAATCAGCACTTTGCTTGCTCCTAGAAAAGGCATCAAGTTTCTCAACAATTTCTTCTTGAAAAGTCAGATTTGGTTTCGGAACCTTCATTTGCTCCATTGTTTTTCGTGCAATTCTTTGCCTTGTTGTGCCCGAAGCTAATAAGTTGGCTTTATGTAAGAATTCTCTGGTATTCAGTAAATACATCAAGTATTTGTTTAAAGAATGGCTTTGATCTACTCTAGCAATGCAACAGTCTACAGCAGTAATCATTTTTTCGCCTATTTCAGGAACAATACAAGCCCTTCCAATTGGATCAGGCATTCTTGCAATTATTACGTCATCTGGTAAAACCTCGAAGCACCTTAGCCTATTAAAAGTTTCTTCGGAAATAAATCGAGCTGATTTATTAATAAACTCCCTGACTCCAATGTCCGCTAATTGTAATAATCTAATACCTTGTTCCGATTGATCTTTTGATTCAATCCAATCCCCATCAACCAATTTATTTAAGTCACCTTTTGCAAATGAAACCAAAGGCTCAAGGTTGTGATTTGAATTCCAAATTAAGTCTGACGATCGCACTTCAAGATTAATTTGAGTTTTATCCAGCACCTCCCTCTCCCTCTCAATCACCTCATCCATAGCCCAGAGGAGTTCGGCCAGCTGGGCTTGCTGGTCTTTGGGGGGAAGAAGGAATTCTTGTTCTTTGAGTTGTCCCCAATTGATCGTAGGAGAAAGTCCACCCACAGAAATATCTATCGCTCGGTGCATAAATGCATCTGAGTGTAGGAAAAATGGAAATAACTTGGGATCAATCACTTCGGGAATGGCTCTCAATACAAATGCATGAGCGGAACAGATTCCTTTAAAATCCACTACTGCAGCCTTACGCTGATAAGCTCTTCTTTTACCAAAAATAACATCTCCTGGATAGCATTTCAGTTTCCCGCCAGTAACATCAGATGGAACTCCTCTTCTCCTGATATGAATATCCTCGGCATCCAGATGCTCCAAACCGATGTAGATGTCTAGATCGGTTTCTGACGGATCTACCGTTTCAGAAACTTTCGTGGCGACTTCATCAAAACGCCAGGTTTTCCAACCGGATTTATCCAGGTTCTTTAGATTGATTTTCTCCTTCTCTTCCACCATCATTTCTCTAAAGTTTGGAATAGTTCACTCATTGATTTTTGTAGCACTTGAGATTCATTTTCCCAGTTTATTATAGCTTCATCCAGACTTATCCGAATTTCTGAGGTATCCACATTGCTCAGGTATAGCGCAATATTCAAACTGGCCTTATTCGCCAATACATCTTCATTTGAGACTACCTTGGAAAACCCTTCTTTGTCTTCAAAATCATGATACGTTTGATAAATCTTATCAATATGTTTCTGCTCCAGATAGGCGATGTTCTTCTCTTGTTTCACCTCTTTCACCGCATTCACAATGAGTATTTTGCCTTTCCTATTCTCTGGTTTGCTAGTAGAAGTAATCAACAGACAAGCCTCCATAGGCGAGTTGTAAAACAAGTTTGGCCCTAGCCCGATCACACAGTCCACCAAGTCTTCTTCGATCATCTTTCTGCGCATGGTCGCTTCCGAATCTCTAAACAGAATCCCATGCGGCCATAGCGAAATGGATCGTCCGTTTTGCAAGTCCAGGCTCTTCTGAATGTGCTGCTGAAAAGCGTAATCGGCACAGCCTTGGGGCGGGACGCCCCAGAGGTTTCGTCCATACGGATCACTGGCAAATCCTTTCTGATCCCAGGCTTTGATAGAATAAGGTGGATTAGCCAGGATCACATTGAAGCGTTTGAGTTCGTCATCTTCCAGAAAGGCTGGTTGTGCCAGGGTATCGCCCCGCACAATGCTAAACTCCTCTATGCCGTGCATAAACATATTCATCCGCGCAATGGCCGAGGTAATCAAGTTGATCTCCTGTCCATACAGTTTGAGTGTGCGGTATTCCTTACCTTCTTCCTTCAGGTGCAGCGCACAGTTGAGCAGCAAGCCACCACTGCCACACGTAGGATCATACACACTCTCTCCGGGTTGCGGATCCATGATCATGGTCATGAGTTTTACCACCGTTCGGTTGGTATAAAACTCCGCAGCGGTATGTCCGCTATCGTCGGCAAATTCCTTGATCAGGTATTCGTAGGCATTGCCCAGTTTATCGTCAGGGATATTGCTCAGGCTCAGTTTGTGTTGCGAATAATGCTCTATGAGATTGGTGAGCGTTTCATCACTGAGCCGGTCTTTATTGGTCCAGCTGGCATCCCCAAAGATCCCAAATAGTGTTTCAGGGTTGACTTTCTCTATGGCCCGCATGGCTTCTTGCAAGGCCATCCCCACGTTGGTAGTGGTTTCCCTCACATCGTTCCAGTGCGCACCTTCCGGCACCAGAAAATGGTGGTGTTCTGCAAAGGCGGCATATTCCATATCGCCATCGCTTTCAGCCAGAGCATTTTCAAACTCTTCGTCATACACATCACAGATGCGCTTGAAGAACAGCAGCGGAAAAATGTACTGCTTGTAGTCACCCGCATCGATGGTGCCCCGCAGCTGAGTAGCCGCTCCCCAAAGGTATTTTTCTAGTTGCTGTTGGGTCATTGGTTGTCAGGTTTTTTGGATTGATTAATCGCCTCAGCTTTCTTACTTAGTCTGTCATACACATCATTTCTTTCATACAAATCCGATAAAACAAACTGTAACAATTCATATCCATCTAGAATCCCATTTTTGCTTATTCCTGAAATATGACTTCCTGCATTACCAACCCACTTAACAGCCTCAATTAAAGGTTTAAGTTTTGGATTTAAATCATTGAATTGATTGATCCTAGCACCAAGGGTTATTGGTTTATTCTTCTCATTAAGACCTGGAATACCTTGTTCATCCATTATTAATTCTAAAGAGGTTCGAATAGCATTTGCACAGGCATTTGAGTCCATGAAATATAGACTAAATGACTTGATGACTTGTTCTTTTATATCTTTTGGACACGAATCTGGGACAGTGAAAATCTGAAGTGCAGGTTCAAAATACCTTGGATAAAACACACCATATCTTGGTCCTTGATACTTGACTCCAGCCTGAGCATTTGTTCCTTCAGCTAACAGTTGACCATTTCCTGCAATTGAAATTCTTTCATTGCATTGTGAATTTGCACAAAGCATAAAGCCAGCAAACCGGAAAATAGCATCTTCATTATCCGAAGAAAAGGATGTGGATTTTCTACCCTTGATTGTTGCTTGAGATTGTTCGGCTTTGAGTGGTTTTACCGCATTTAATATGCCAACGCCACAAATTGGACATGGCCAAGGAGGACTTGATTTCTTATAAGAAAATCCTTCAACTAACCATAAATTTCTATTTATCTTCAAAGAAATTGATTTAGAACTCTTTTAAATTTTTCTTCAGCTTTCTGACTCTCTTCCCAAGCCACTTTCAAATCAGACAGGGCTTCCTCGACGGTTGGCAAATTATCTTCTATGATTTTCTCCACGTAGAGCGGGATATTCAGATTGAAGTCATTCTCCTCCAGATCTTTGAGATCGGCCACCTTCACGAAGTTTTCTACATCCGCATACGATTTGAACCATTCGAATATCTGGTTGACGTGTTGTGGTTCGAGGAAGTTTTGCGCTCTGCCCACACGCACTTGTTCGGAAGCATCAATAAATAGCACCTTATCTTTCTTAGTGGCTTCTTTACGTTTTTTAAACACCATCACACAAGCAGCTAGCTGTGTTCCGTAAAAGATGTTTGGCCCCAGACCAATGACTGCTTCCAGCATGTCTTGTTTAATCAGCGCTTCTCGAATGCGCCCCTCTGCACCTTTCCTAAATAATGCGCCATGCGGTAGCACCACAGTCATACGCCCGGCGCTATTCATAGATTTGATCATGTGTTGTACCCAGGCCATATCACCATTTCCGGCAGGAGGCACACCAGCAATATTTCTTCCGTACGGATCATTGGCCCAGTTTTCTGCTCCCCATTCTTTCAATGAAAAAGGAGGATTGGCGATCACGCAATCAAAGGTCTTCAATCCATCTGCTTCAAAAAAGGCTGGATTGCGCAAAGTGTCACCTCTGTGAATCTGAAAATCTTCAATTCCATGAAGAAACATGTTCATTCGGGCAATGGAACTGGAAGTCAGGTTCTTTTCCTGTCCGTATAGTTTCAGCGTGCGATAGTCTTCGTTGTTATGCTTCAAATGATCCACACACTCCAGTAGCATACCACCGGTTCCACATGCCGGATCGTAGATGGTTTCTCCTTCATGGGGATCAAGGATAAGACCAAGTAGATGCACAACTGATCTTGGCGTATAAAACTCGCCTGCTTTTTTATTGGTGAGATCCGCAAAGTGTTTGATGAGGTATTCGTACGAATTTCCTAGCAAATCCGAATCTACATTACTGTTGGACAGATCATACTGCGAGAAATGCTCGATGAGATCGATCAGCAATCTATCCGAGAGCTTATTCTTGTTGCTCCATTGGGCATCACCAAAGATTCCATAAAGAAACTCCTGATTGGCTTGCTCTATTCCCCTGAGTGCCTTTTCGATGGCCAAACCCACATTGGAGGTGGTTTCTCTCACATCTGTCCAATGACAATCCGCGGGGATTTCAAACCGGTGAAATTCAGGCAGTGAAGCGTATTCCTGGTCGCCATCGGACTCTTCCATGGCCAATCGAAACTCCTCATCATAAACATCAGAAATCCTTTTGAAAAACAAAAGAGGGAAGATATACACCTTAAAATCTGAAGCGTCAACGGGACCTTTTAAAATCCATGCTGCTCTGGACAAATATTGTTCAAGTTGGGAGAGTGTAAGTCTTGTTTTGGTCATTGGATTTTAAAGATAAGAATGAAAAACTTTCAAATGACTCTTTTATTGCGGATCACCCTCAAGTCATGTGATTTGTTAAAGTTTTTTTCGTTTACATTCTCATGTACTCTGGTAGGTATGGGGTAGAATAGCTGCCCCTGCCGCCAGACTTAAAGCACCTGATTTTTCAAAAAAAATAGCACCAGGGTTGCCCCTGATGCTATTGGATGTTTTGCCTGATGGTGATAAAGATCTGGTCCTTACCTCAGCACCGGATAGGGCTTGGGTGTGGTGGAAGGTCCATCTACCACCAACTGACCATTTTCTTCTATACGCAGCTCGTCTATGAACAGCACTCTGTTGTCTCCACTGGCCGTGGTACGGCCATGATAGACGCAATACATCTTTGAGCTGTCGGGCGAAAACAGGACCATATTGTGCCCGGTGCCCGTCACATCACCGCCCTGCTCCACATTCTTTTGCAGCACGGGATTATTAGCTGCCTTTTGGAAAGGTCCAAGTGGCCCCGCACCAGTGGCATAGCCCACGGCATAGTTTTTCCCTGCATAGTAGTTGGCCGAATACATGATGTAGTAAGTGCCATTCTTTTTGAAAGTAAAAGACCCCTCCGTCCAGCGGCGGTTGATCTCCCGTGCGGTAACTGATCGGCTCTCCCACTCGGCTTGCTGATCATCCATTGTCACAGGTGGGCGCAACAACAGCACCGGCTCACCGATCACTCCGCTGAAGTCCGGCTTTAGCTCTACACCGTAAACCCAGCTCTCTTCCACCTCCTCATACCAGCCCTTTTCCCGCGCCCAGTCGGCTACTTCACTCTCCACCGGATGCTTGTAGCAGGCACGGGAATAGTACAGGTAGTTTTTCCCGTCATCGTCCACAAAGACATTGGCATCAATGATCGGATAGCCCGGATTGAAAATAGGGCGATCATACAAATCCACAAAAGGTCCTGTGGGGCTGTCCGCTACCGCCACACCGATCATGAAGTTTTCCTCTTCATTGGTGGGATTTTCCTTCCACTGAGCACTGAAGAAGATGTAGTACTTGTCGCTGCGTTTGTAGACCTCCGGAGCCCAAAACCACTTCTCATTCCACGAACTGTCAGTATTACCAAAGTACACCTGCCCTTCAAACTTCCAATCAACCAGATCGGTAGAAGAGTACGTGGCAAAGCCATCTTTCGCTCCTCCACCGGTACCGTACATATAGTAAGTGCCGTCTCCATTGTCCAGAATATAAGGGTCGCCAAACTCTACATTGATGGGGTTGCTGTAGGTTTTGGTAGTGGCCTCTTGTTTGGGAGGCGGGGAGCAGCTCAGGCCAAAGACCAAAACCGCCGCAATGGTGATATAATGTAAATGTTTCATTCTTAGCTTATTTCTGTATCGCATTGATCACTGCCTGATTGGCTTTTCTAACTTCTTTTTCGTCCAGTTTGATCACCTTCCTGTCGTAGGTCATGAAGCCATTGACCTCCACTTCCACGTCGGTCGTTTGGGTATAAATAGCAGCAGAAAACCCGGTTTTCGCCATGTCAGCCAGCTGTTGCGCATACTCCACATATTTTTCTGTTACCTTTTTGGAGGTTTTAAACTGCACGTAGCCCCAGTTTCTATCAGGTTCCCAAAGGTGATCTTTCAAGGGCAGCCCAATGCCGCCATATTCGCCCAGCACCGTCGGCCGTTGTGCATCGTACAGGTACATTTCCGGTCCCGGGTAATTATGGAGGTCTAGCATAGAGCCTACCTGAAAATGATTACCCCCACTTGCCGGGTTCACGAGTCTGGAAGGATCATAGGCCATATTCCACTCCACGATCTCCCGGGTTTTAAACTGACCCCAACCTTCATTGAAGGGCACCCAGCACACGATACTCGGATAAGAATAAAGATAATCCATGATTTCTTTCCATTCCTTGCGGTAAATCGCTTCCGATTCTGCCGTACGTTGCAATTCGGTGCCAGTGAAATACTGGCGATTTTGCCAGATAGGCTGATCATCACCATTGGGCATGTCCTGCCACACCAGCACACCCATCCTGTCACAGTGAGTATACCATCTGGCTGGTTCTACTTTCACATGTTTACGGATCATATTGAAACCAAAATCTTTGGTCTTTTGAATGTCATAAATGAGTGCCTCCTCCGTAGGAGCTGTGTAAAGACCATCAGGCCACCAACCCTGATCCAACGGACCAAACTGGAAATAATCCTTGTTGTTCAACTGAAGTCTGACAATACCCTTTGCGTCTCGCTGGGTAGAGATCTTTCGCATGGCGAAATAGCTTTTCACCTGATCTCTGACCACTCCATCACTGATGAGCGTAACCTCGAAATCATAAAGGAATGGCGACTCAGGTGACCATAATTTGGGTGATGGTACAGTAATGACTGCCTCCTGCCCTACTGCGGTCTTCACCGTTTTGATCACATTCGCACCATCTTGTACTTTAATCTCTATCAGGTCTCCATAAGAGCTGCCTCGGGTCGCTACTTGCACGCTGAGGGTATTGTCATCAATGTTGGGATTGGTTCGGATATCTACTATGGACGTAGCATCCACTGGCTCTAACCATACGGTTTGCCAGATCCCGGTGACTGGTGTGTACCAGATGCCACCGGGCTTGTTCACCTGCTTGCCTCGGGGCTGCGGGCCAGCATCTGTGGGATCCCACACTTTCACGGTCAGTTTTTGTACCCCGACTTTCAGGTACGGAGTAATGTCAAATGAAAACGGCGTGTACCCACCTTCATGCGTACCTATTTTAATGTCATTGACAAACACCTCCGTGCGCCAGTCCACAGCACCAAAGTGGAGCAATGTGTTTTTGCCCTTCCAGGCAGCCGGCACCTCAAAGGTGCGGCGGTACCAAACTACATTTTCTGCCCCTACCATTTTCTGCACTCCGGAAAGGCTGGATTCCACTGCAAAGGGCACCAGAATTTGCTCACTGTATTCCTGAGGTTCGGTGGCATTGCGCTTGACCATCGCAAAGTCCCACAACCCATTCAGATTTTTCCAGTTGGCTCTGGTCATGATCGGACGCGGGTACTCGGGTAGCACATTGTCGGGATCCACTTCGGTAGCCCATTTGGTTTTGATTTTGTCACCCGCAGGCTTCCACTGTGCGCTTGCACTACAAAGGCCCAAGGCCAGTATTAAGGTTAGTACGTTTTTCATGATCATCGTATCCATTCTATATTCTAAGGTAAATAAGTGAACCCCTTTGCTACCTGTGGTACAAAGGGGTTCGCGAGTTTCTATTCTATTTCACAATAAATGTATCCCCACCGAGGAGTTGTCCACGGTCGTTGGTCACACGTAGCATATACTGCCCTGCACGAAGGCCGGACCGATCCAGCTGATAGGAGTTGACACCCATCTCAACATTCTCCTTGATCACCTGCAGCACAAGTGCCCCACTGAGATCATAAATATCAATCTGTGCAGAGGTGGCTACTTCACGGGCATTGAATGCGATGAAAAACTCATTTCCCTCCACTGGATTGGGATATATTTTAAAGTCGTTGGGTTTCATTTCACCAAAATCGGCGACCACATTCACGTCCGTGAGGTCTTCAAGGACTACGGTGAGCACCATCCCCTCCGTATCGGTATCAGGGTTGCCACTTACACGATTACCTTCCAGGTATCCCCCCTGCAAAGAGAGTTGACCAATGGCAATCCTGCGAACGGGCGTTCCTGCCCGATTGCTATTCACGGCGATGTAATTGTTTACCGTAGAGGCATGGCCTAATCGGAACAAATACTGATCAGCATTGGGGAAATTGACTTGCCCCTGGTAGGTCCAATTCTGGCCATCACCTGTAGCCCAGTTGGTGCCATAGGAATCATTGTAATAAAAACCGCGAGCATACAGCATCACTTTACCTACTCCGGTGACATACCCTACGAAAGGCGCCTCCGAATAATTGGTGAGCCCGTTGACCATTCTGTGATTGGCAGAACTGCGTCCATTGTTGGTAAGGTCTGCCATGAAGGCACCACCCCCCACGGAGCCACCATAGTAGATGATGTTTCCATCAATGCCAGCGTCGATCACATCGGTGCAGCCACCGGCTCCATCATGTACCACCTCCACTTCATTGGCAAAGCCGGAGTTGGGATTATTGGAAAAGGCCACGTAGATGTTATTATCATCCGGACCTCTGGTGTCAATGGCATTGAAATACATGCGATACTCACTGCCTACTTTCACCACTGCCGGGGCCCAGCCATTTATCAGGTGTGGGGGCATTCTGAAAGCCGTGGTAGCATACCAGCTACCTTTTAGATTATTGTTGTCGTAAGGCCTCATACATCGGATCACCCCACCCTGATTGGTGACGTAGATGCGATAGTTTCCATCGAAGTTGGTGATCTCAGGATCGGCACCCTCAAAAGCATCGACCATGGCACCACCCCCCACAGGTCGTTCATGAAAAGTGGCGTCAGCCGGTAAACCCCCGGGACTTTCGCTGTACAACAGCCCATTTCTATGACGAATGTAGTTGCCCCCAAAATTGTAAGACTCAAATGACACGCCACCACCGGCAAGCCCGCTTCGCATCCACCAGGTGGCATCCTGATGAAAAATACCCGAACCGTCATTCGGCTCCAGCCAGATTTCGCCATTTTTATGACGTAAAAAGCTCTCCGGGAAATTTACGGACTCCAACGAAATGGCCGCACCATTGGCCAGGCCTGGAACAATTCTAAACTCCGAATCCTGAATCGGATTCACATTGGCATCTATTCGCCCCCGACTGTAAGCGTGTCGGATATAGTTGCCCGGAAAGTTGTGCGACTCAAACCGAGTGGTTTGAGCATGTAAGTCAGCGCCAAAAGCACCCATAACGATCATCATTATGACGATGATTCTGATTTGTAATTTCTTAAGTTTCATAGCGTTCGTTTTGAAATGAAAAATCTTTCTGGCGCATAACACAGAAACAAAAATTTTCGATAATAATGGGCGGCCCCTTGGGCCGCCCGTGGATTTCACTTTTTAAGCAAAATCCTGCCTTAGTATCTTTTTTTACTGCCTCACTATCTCACCCGTCACCCAATGAACTTCCGTATGACCATCCGCAAAATATCGACTGCCCAAAGCGATCACGGTATCCTCATCGAGGACGTGTAGTGCATTAAAAAAGGCTCCTTCATCTGTCGGCAGATCAGGAAAAGGATAGGAAACATTGGAGAAGTTGCTAGCTTCAGCATCTCCGATCAGTACGTACATGGTATTTCGTTTCCAGTCTGGCCCAATGTCTCTGCCGCCGGTATCATGACAGGAAAGGATGGTCTCTCCAGTGGGCAGCTGCACCAAATAGGGGCCTCCGCCAAAGTTCACTGTGGTTTTAGGTGCCGCCAGCCTTTTACTAATGTCACCAGGGGTTTGGAAGCGTGCAGACAAAGATGAGCGTAATATCCATGGAGAATCTCTGTTGTTCACAGACTCAATGGCAAAAGCAATCCCTTTGCCATCTTTCAGTACCAGAGGCACTGGCATGCCATCGCGCATTCCGGAGGTGTAGGCCACAGACTTGGGCAGGCTCCACGAGCCCCCGTCATTTTTCGAGGTGACCATGAGTATCTCCTGCTGAGTCTGATCGGCAGGTACCACCTGCCACCACCGGGCTTCGCTGGAGTAGAAAAGCAGTACGTCCCCATTGGGGTGCTGCACCATGGCCGGCTCCCACGATCGCCCAAGCGCTACAATTCTCGGGGCACTCCATGTAGTGCCCCGATCATCGCTGTACATGAACTGGATATTGTCATGCTGGTTATCATCTGGCCTGCCGCGTCCGGTAAAGGCCATCAAGATCCGACCGCTCCTTAGCTCTAAAAACTCCGGGTTGGCAAAGCCCCAATAATTGGGATCATTGTCTACCATTAGAACTTCCACTTCACTCCAGGTGGCTCCACGGTCGAAGCTTTTTCTCAGGTAAATATTGTCCCAGGCATTTTGCTCATCACCACCATGGTAAGCCAAAAACAAAGTGTCCTCACCCAGCTGCAGCATCCTTGGATACTCGGCCCCAAACACTTCGTGAGAGACTTTCACGGGCTCACCCCATAAGATGTGTGAGATGGGTGCTCCCGGCTGAGCATGCTCTATCACCCAGGCGGTGGTATCCTCCTCTTCCTCTACCGGAGGCTTTGCGGAGGGCTCTTCACCCGGCTTGCAAGCCCAAAGGACCACTATCACCCAAAGCAAAACCATGCCTCTAAGAATCTGTCGATGATCTTTCATTTAGCGCTTTACGTTCGGCCTGAGTCATGATTAATTACTTCACTATCACTTTATCTGAAGTGTAATGTCCATCGGCACGAAGAGCCCTCACCAGGTAAATACCAGCCGCCATGGGAATCTGAACACTTTTGGCACCCGCTTCCACATTCAGAGACCTTACCAGCTTCCCATCCATGGTCAAAATACTGAGCTGTCGAATTTGATCACTCACCATGACCTGTATCTGGCCCTGATTTGGATTTGGATAGATAAGTGCGTCGGTCTCCAATGAAGTAGCCAGTGGGCCTCCTTCCAAATGACTGAAGTTGTCTTTGGCAAAAGCCGACCCTGCAAAACTGTGATCGATGGCCTGGACTCCCCATCTGTATCCCCCGTAAGGGAGCCCCTTAACAGTCCAGGCGTTATTCAGCTGCATGTTGCCTTTCTCCTGCACCAAGAGTTTACCGGAGATGGTATCTGCCAGGGGGTAGTAGAAATAGTTTCCTTCGGAATCCACCAAAAACAGATTGTAGCTCAGAGACGCTGCCGGAGTAGAATCATCCGTAGCTTCATCCCAGCTAAAGGTCACAGCTTTTCCATTGGCTTTGGCCGAAAGGTTGGCCGGTGGGGCTGGAGCGGCATTGGTACCCGCCGTGGTGTTTTCTATTACCAGCGCCACATTCCGGTTGTAGGCCGAACCCTCGCCATTCCACTCATTTCCAGAGTAACCGTTGATGATCAGATCCAGATCTCCATCATCATCCAGATCGGAAATAGCCACGGCACTCTCGGAAATACCGGGAAGGGTGGCATTGTAGTCCGCAGCTGCAAATGTTCCCGAAGTATTGATGAAAAAAGCCGTTCGCTGGCCCCCTTCATCTGGGTTCCACCCGGTCAGGATCACATCCAGGTCACCGTCATTGTCCCAGTCTGCAAACCGGGAAGCATCAGATGGGCTAAAGGCCCCGAAGGGCTGGAATACCGCTGCTTCTGTGAAGGTTCCGCCTGTGTTTTTATAGATTCGGTAGATCATGTCATTGTCTTCTCCAGAATTGACATAACCCCAGCCGCCAATCAGCAAATCAAGGTCACCATCGCCATCATAATCTCCCCAGTCCGATGAACCGGGCCCTTTGGCGATGATTCCAGGATCAGTTTCTGTGAATGTGCCACCGTCGTTGATGAATAAGCGGGCAAAACGGGCATCGATGCCTTCTTCATAGCCAGCCATCACCCATAGGTCCAGATCACCATCAGTATCAACATCCACAGTGCTCACTTTGGGGTCTATAAATTTGTAGGCATCAAATGGCGACTCGGAAGTGAACCCACCTGTACCATCTCCAAAGTAGATTTTAGGTCGTTGGTCTTCAATGTTGTGATTTCCAAAAATCAAGATATCCGCATGACCATCATTGTTGAGATCAGCGATAGCCGAAGAAGGTGCGATATGTGCCAAACTGCTATAGAAATCATCCAAAGCAAGGTCACCTGATTCATTAATAGTATAAAGGTTGACAATGACCGAATCCGCAAATCCGGATTGAAGGGCATCTAGCTGACCATCACCATTCACGTCTCCAAAAGTCACCGAAGTAATGGCTGAAGGAGCAAAAGGTGAAGCCACTTTTTCAAAACTCATCTCGCCATTGTTGCGAAATAGCTGTGCAAATTTCCCGTTGGGGTTTTCACCGATGATCAGAATATCCCGATCTCCATCGGCATCAATATCCACTGCTGAAATGCTTGACTTCTGCACATCGAAATCCAGATCATGAATGGCATCCTGAGCTTTTAGGCCCGTGCCAATGATCATTAATGTTATCACTATTATCAACTTAGCTTTCATTGCTTTTTAGGTTTAGTTAGTAATTGATCTAATACTCACCAGAAGGCCTGGTAAGCTTCTGATAGAGGGGATGGGGTGTCCCAAAATCGGGATAGCCCTGCTGATCCCAGGTAAAAGGCTGAATGCGGATGGATCTTGCTCCACCACAGCCTTGCCCCTCGAAGGGGTTGGCATGGTAGATAATCCAATCCTCCGTGCCATCCAGCGATTTGAAAAATCCATTGTGACCCGGCCCAAAGGCATTGCCTGATGGATTTTGACTAAATACAGGATTTGGTGACTTCACCCAGGACTCAGCAGTCATCAGGTCAGCATCTGCCGCAGCAGTCAACATCCCCAAAGAATAGCCATCGGTCCAGCAGCCTCCTGCCGAGTATATCATAAACAGTTTATCGCCATTTTTCAATACCTGTGGCCCTTCCACCACTGTGGGGTTGGTACCATTGGTCTCCCACGAGAGTTCAGGCTTGGTCAATAACACCCTATCTCCCTCCGCGGTATAGGGATCGGTCATCTTACAGATATAGAGGTCCTGCCGACCATTGGTGGCTCCTGACCACCCCGACCAGAGGTAATAGAGCTGATCTGCATGCTCAAAAATGGTCCCATCAATGGCCCACCTATCACCTGGGAGCTTTAGCTCCCCCTTATCCACCCACTGACCAACGGTAGGGTCGGCACTGGAATTTTCAAGGACGAACATCCGGTGATTGTCATTGTTGCCATCATCAGCCGCGTAGTAGATGTACCATTTGTCCCGTATGAAGTGAATCTCCGGTGCCCAGATGTTACGCGAATTTGGTCCACTGGCTGGCGGAGTCCACACCACCCGCTGATAGGCCTTTGATAAGTCCGACATCACATCTGTCTTGTAGAGCGTTACATTGATCCCAGTAGTAAATGTGAGGTAGTAATGGTCATCTTTTTGGAAAACCCAGGGATCGGGACCACTTGTGTGAACAGGATTCAGAAATAAAGAATCCACTGTGGGCTCTTCCTTTGGAGGATCCTTGTCAATTTTCGGTGACCCTTCTTCCGCACAGGCAGTAAGCCCAAACAATAGGATTCCTACGAGATGAACCAAAACGGCTCTCAGCATTTGCATGATGTCATTGATTTTATTTAGAAAAAGAAATACGCCCGGGCAATAATGCCCGGGGCATTATTTTACCATTTCGGATTTTGCTCCAAATTGGGGTTAGCATCGATATCCAACTGTGGGATAGGTAACAACTCGTGTTTACCTACTTCAAAATTGGCAAACGCAGGATCGTTTACTGCCAATCCGGGACCCAAATCACCCCACCTGGCCAAATCGTTCCATCGGTGCCCTTCACCAGCAAGCTCCAGCAAACGCTCATGCTTCAGTTGCTCCAAAAACGCTGCCTGGTTCAGACCTGGTCTTACCACTGACAGGGGCTGAAGTCCGGCCCGCTGACGTACACGATCCACGTGCGGATAAGCCGCAGGAGTGCTCCCGGTAGCATTCAGACACTCTGCATACATGAGCAGCACATCCGAGTACCTGATGTATCGATAGTTATTGGGTGACCGGTATCCCTCCTGGTTTTTCCAGTGATCATTCAGGAATTTGCGAACCCAAACACGCTTGCTGTCAGGGCCGGTGCCATACCGGCTACTGAACGATTGACCATAGATCATCGTGGCATCAGGCCCGTTAATGTCTGTGGAATCAAACAGAAAACTAGCTGCCACCCGGGGATCCCTATCACCAGAAACAGTGAGTTCATCAAATTCATAGATGATCCATCGGCGTGCTTCTGCATCTGACCATCCAATACCTACCGGAGCGGTAAACTGAGCCAAAGAAGTGCCGTAGTTATGATTTGGCGTTTGAATATCATTGTCTGTGAACTCGTTGGGATTCTCTGCAAACTGCCACTCAAAAACGGACTCTACGTTGTTTTCCGTAGTGATGAGAAAGTTGTCACGATAGTTGGCGACCAAATTGTAAATATCTCCACCCTCACCATCCACAAGCCATTGCAGGGCTGGTAGTGCTGCCTGGTATTGACCGAGCTGCATGTGCGCTTTGGCCAATAAGGCATAAGCTGCACCTTTAGTCACGCGACCAAGGTCCGCGGCATCAGCATATCTAGCAGGCAACATTGGCACTGCCAGCTCCAGATCAGAAATGATCTGCTCAAATACTTCCGCTTGTGTGCTGTTAGGTGGATAATCTTGAGGCTCTGATGTTTTCAACAACATCGGCACATTGCCGTAAAGAGTAGCCAGGTGATAATAAAATAAGGCCCTTAGGAAATAAGCCTGCCCTAGCAGTACATCTTTCTCGCTCTTTTCCATTTCAATAGCCGGAACATTGTCCAGCACCTGGTTGGCACGGAAAATACCCACATAATTGTCGGCAAAAACTCCTGATACGGGATCGAAGTTATAATCTGGCTGTATGAACTTGTCCAGTGCATTGGACAGGTCTGTCCATGGGCTTCGGCTCTCGCCAATGTCTGCGCGAGTAGAGTACAGCATTGGCATCCATCGTGAAATAGAGCCTTTGTGCAAAGTACTGTAAATCGCGTTGACTCCCTTTTCGGCATCCTCGCCGGTCTCCCAAAACAGTCCTACATTGGGTTCGTTGGGGTTCTCAATGTCCAACTTGTCTTCACAGCCGAAACATCCCCCTCCTATAATTGCTATATAAATGAATATTTTTTTCATGATCGTGCTGGTTTAAAATTGAAATTGAAGTCCTAAAGAATAAACCCTGCTCGATGGCCAGTTGCCTGCATCAAAGCCGCGCTCAAGAATTCCATTGCCCACCACGTCTGGATCCAGTCCTGAATATTTGGTGAATGTGAGCAGGTTTTGCCCACTCAGGTAGAGTCTTGCATTTTGAATACCAGACTCCCCAAATAAATGATCTGAGAAATTATAACCCAATTCCAGGTTTCTGATCCTCAAATAAGAGCCATCTTCCAGCCACCTGGTACTGTTGGTGGCATTTTGCGAGAGCGCCACATCATCTGTAGCCACTCCAATCCTCGGGTCACTGGTGTTCGGGTTGTCCTCAGTCCAGGGCTGGATATCCCTTCTGAAGTTGGTATTCTGATACCCATCTAACACCTGTCTTACGCCATTGTAAATGGTGTTGCCGAATACCCCGATGAGTTGGATATTCAGGGTGAAGTTTTGGTAGGAGGCATTGAACTGACCTCCAGCCTGAAGTGTAGGCCATGGTGACTTTCCACTGTAGTCTCTGTCGTCTTCGGTGATTTGTCCATCACCATTTACATCCACAAAACGAATGTCACCAGGCTGGGCCGCTGGCTGTATGACCGTACCATCTGCCGTGGTGTGATCCAGCACTTCCTGAGCACTCTGGAAAATTCCGGCTGTTTTCAAGAGGTACCACTCTGAGATAGGTCTTCCTATCTTGGACCTGGTCAGACCTGTTGGGATATAGTCAATTCCCTCACCCTGATTTCCCACATCTTCCACTTTGTTTTTGATGGTGGTAAAGTTGACTGAGGCATCCCATTTGAAGGCGCCCTCACGTTTGCGATAAGCGGCACTCACTTCTAATCCCTGGTTGCGGATGGATCCGGCATTTACGAAAGGATTGCCCCCTAAGTTGCCAAGGTACTGAGGCAATGGAATCTGCAGAATGGCATCCTGCGAGAGGGAGTTGTACCACTCTGCTGTAAACAAAATTCGGTCATCCAATAGCCCTGCTTCTACCCCTACGTTTTGCGAAATTCTTGTTTCCCACTTCAGTTGTGTATTGGCAATCCGCGCTTGATAAGCGCCTACATTGGCCGCCTGATCGGGACCAAAAATGGCCCTGGGATTGCTGTTGAGGTTACCCAGGTAATCCCATGAGCCTACCTGACCAGGGATCACTCCCAGTCGACCATAAGAGCCGGTAAGTTTCAGGTTGGAAATAAAAGGTACATTGAAAAATCCTTCTTCACTGATTCTCCATCCGGCAGCAATAGAAGGAAATACACCGGTACGATAGTCCTCTGCAAACCTCGAGTTTTTATCAATTCTTCCAGTAAGTGTGAGCAGGTATCGGTCATCATATACATAGTTGATCCGGCCCATATAGCCCATAATGAAATTATCCAACGTTCTGGATCCGCTGGCTGTGGGATCTCCGGTAGCTGAGTTGATGGTGTTGAGGTACTGACCGTTGAACTGCTGTAGCTCGCTTCGCTGAGCGAAGGTTTCTTCCCTCTGGGAGGACTGCTGCGAGATACCTACCACCGCATTCAGCGAATGCTTTCCAATCTCTTTGTTGATATTAAGCGTGTGTTCAAAAAGCTTGCTGACCCAGGTAGATCGGGTGTCCGCCACAGAACTTGGATAGACCGCTGCATTGAACGACCACACCCCATCTTTTCTCAAGTACTTGGAGTAATCAAAGCTGGCTTCCAGCCCGGCATTGAACTTATAGCTGATCCAGTCAGTAATTTTCACATTGATATAAGCATTCCCAACCAGTTTGGAATACTGACTATTACGCTGGCTCAAATCCACAATGGCTACAGGGTTCCAGGCATAAGAGGGTGCATTGACTGACCCAATTCCCCAACCTGAAGGGTTACCTTCTGAGACGTAGTCCTCACCCTGAACAGGGATCACCGGCAGGAGCTGCGGCATATCATAAAATGGATTTCCGGCATCAGGGGTATTGGTAATTGAATGAGAAAGAAGAAGGTTCTCTCCAAAGGTCACCCGACCTATTTTGCTGGTACTATTTACCCTGAAGCTGTATCTTTCGAAATCTCTTCCCTTGAGCACCCCTTCGTTTTCAAAGAAACTTCCGGAAATCATATAAGTACCACTGCCAGAACCTCCTGAAAGACTCACGTTGTAGTCTTGTAAAGTCCCCATTCGGATGATTTCATCCTGCCAGTCGGTATTCACATTGGGATCAAAGTCGGTGCCCACCAGTGCTGGCGGTGTTAATCCCGAGTTTTCATATTGTGCAGTTTGCATGGCTGCAAATTCTGTGCTGTTCATCACATCCCATCTGTTGGGCAGTTGTTGCACACCCTTTTTACCAGAAAAACTCACTTTCATAGGGCCGGCCTTGCCTTGCTTGGTGGTGATGATGATCACCCCATTGGCCGCTCTGGAGCCATAGATGGCAGCAGCAGAGGCATCTTTTAAAATCTGAATGGATTCAATGTCGTTGGTGTTGATGGTAGGATTGGCATCTGCAAGCATCCCATCTATGACATAAAGGGGATTGATGTCCGCAAAACTACCCACACCCCTGATTTCAATGACTGAAGACTGACCTGGCGCTCCTCCGTTTCTAACGGTGATACCCGGTGCCAGACCCTGAATGGATTCTGCCAATGAGTTGGCGGTAACCCGTGCTGAGGATTCCGGACTAATAATGGCAGTGGACCCCGTAAGGTCTTTCTTCTGCACTGTCTGATAACCAATGACCACTACTTCCTGCAGACCCTGAAAATCAGGCTCCATGGAGACATTCACCTCAGTGGCCCCGGCAATACTCACCTCCTGGGTGACATAACCCACAAAAGAAATCACCAAGACCTGTGCAGTTTCCTCAACAGAGAGGGTGAAGTTTCCTTCCACGTCAGTAATGGTTCCCTGTGAAGAACCTTTGATAGTAATGGTGGCCCCGGGAAGTCCTTCACCATTTTCATCAGTCACCCTTCCCTTGATGGTAACTTCCCCAATGATCACTTCCACTTCATCTCTGGTAAAAGGGGCTTTCTTTTTCTGTGTGCTGATCACATTATTGACCTGGCGAAATGTGAGCCCGTATTCTTTGGATAAAAAGAGTAAAAACTCCTCTACGGTAGCTCCCTTACTGGCATAAGTCAGACGTTTCTGATTTTTATCCAACACTCGGTGGTCATAAGAGAAGGTCAAGTCTGTCAGCTGCTCCACGGTAGAAAAACTCTCGATCAATTCCGTATCATTGAATGAAAGGTTCACATGGATATCTTTGACGCTCTTGTACTGAGCATTTCCATTATTGGCAAACAGCACGGTGGCAAAAACCGCCTGTATCATAAAAATTCTAAGCATCCAGTTCATTAAATACAGGGATTGCTGTATAAATATTTTCATATATTTACATGTTTAATAATGTCCAATTGTTAAACTATTTTGTGATTACGTCACGCCAATGGGTAATCACATCTGAAGGTTTTCGGCTTCCGAAAGCCTTCTTTTTTTAGCCGTCATTCATCTCATAATGTCTTGGGTTTGATCACAACTTCTTTATTCTTTATCTGAAAAGTAAAGTCTTCTGCATATCCGATGCTCGTAAGCACTGCATGTAAGGTCTGGCCATCAAAACTCCCCGAGTAGTTCCATCCTCCACTTAGCTTTCCTTCGATTCGAAAGTTTACCCCGTACCACTTTTCCAGTTTCTCAAATACCTCACCCTGATCGCATCTGAGGAAAAAGAGCACATCATCCTTCCAGGCTATTTCACCATATTCATAAGTAGCTACAGGACCCAGGGTACCGGACAGGGCCTTTACCATCTGCCCCGGCCTGAGAAGTACCTGTTCCTGAGTACTGGTGGAGGTCACAGAAACTTTCCCCGTGACCAGTGATACTTTGGTGGGGTCACCCATCTCCGAGTAGATATTGAAAGAGGTACCGAGTGCTTCGGTGACCGTACCTCCAGCCACTACCCTGAATGGCCTCAGTGAATCCCTGGCCACTTCAAAGAAGGCCTCACCCTGCAGCTCAATGACCCTGCTGGTATCACTGAAGTATTTCTGATATTTGATGGTACTTCCTGAATTGAGCTTCACCTTGGAGCCATCGTTGAGATGAACCATCAGTTTCTGACCATTGCGGGTATTTCGCACCTCTACTTCCTGAGATAGGTTTTTCTCCACCACAGGATTCTGATTGGCGAGGTAGTACCCAATAGACCCCATCAGGAGTAGTGCAAGACAAGCAGCAGCCAGAAGTCTGTACCAATTGGATGAGGCTGGCTTCTCCAGATAAGTGCCAAACTCATCCCTTACATCAGACGCTCTTATCCTAATATCAATTCTATCTTTGAGGTTTTCAATTCGTTTATTGTCTCCTTGAAACTCGCGCCATTGGAGTTGTCCGATAATCTCCTCAGCCTTAGCAGCTTCTTCACTGAGTTTCTGACTCTCCAGCAAACGGGACTTCCAGGGACTCGACGCTTCTTTCCCTCCCTGAACCCAGGAAATGAAAGACTCGTCCAGGAGCAAGTCCTCCAGGTTATAATCATCGTATTTTTTCTTCCAGGTCTTCACGTAGGTATTTTGAGCTTTTATACCCTACAGATACAGAGCATGTTCAAATTACTCCCCGAAAAGAAGAAATTTTTGAATATTTACAACAGACCTAATGAATTGGTGATAATTTGATGATTCACACAGAATTATGTTTCATCTATTAGTTATTTTTCAATAAACAAGCAAAATCATTAGCACTACCAATTTCAGCATTCCTCTGAGGTTGTGCATGGCCTTGGAAAGGGCGTTGTAGAGCTGTTTTTTGTCCAACTCAAGGATATCGCCAATTTCATCAAAGCTCAGTCCATTGAAATATTTCAGATAGACGATCTCCTTTTGGAGAGGTGAGAGCTTATTCAGGCACTCCACTACAGCGGATGTTGGCTGATACTGGCCGGCAGAAAAAAATGGATTGGGATCTTCCAGTTCCTCAAAAGCACCCTCTGATTCGGTCAGACTCCTACGCTTCTTCTGGTTTTGTAGTTCTCTGACTATTCTGTGCTTAAGGGATTTCATCAGGTAAAATCGGATGGTGCGAACTGGTCCCAGACGATCCCGCTTCACCCACAAATCCACAAAAAGGTCCTGAATACAATCATCCACGAGTGTGGAATCGGGTGTTAAGTAGCGACCATAAGACAAAAGCGCCGGCACCTGAGAATAGTAAATATAATCCAGAGCGTTTCTATCGCCAGCGCAAAGGTCTTGCCAGAGATCGTGGTCCCTTCGCACACTGTAAGCAATATAGAGTTCTCTAGACTTCATTAGACCTATTGTAATTCAAATGGTAAATAACCATCAGATTTTACACATCAAAAAATTAAGTTAAAGATATTTTCAAAATTTTCAATTTTGAAGGAAACGGGAGGATAGGAAAGAAATGAGCGCGTACATGGAAAAAAATCAACGCTCAGTCCTGTGGCTGAGCCACCTCAGTGGGTTGTCAGGCTTTTTCCTTACCCAGAAACTTCTCGAAAGAGGATCGCAACACCTCAAGGCTAAAGGGCTTGCTGATGAAGTCCCTCATTCCGGCCTCAAAGCAGTCCTGCATTTCGTGTTTGGTGACATTGGCCGTCACAGCTACAATCACAGGAGGTCTGGAGCTTGCGGATTTGAGAATTTCGCGAGTAGCCTCTATTCCGCTCATGATGGGCATCCGCACATCCATCAGTATAAAATCATAGGCTTTCAATGCAGCCATTTCCACTACCCTCTTCCCATTCTCAGCAATTTCCACATTGCTCACGCCCAATGTTCGGAGCATTTTTCTGGTAACGAGCTGGTTCACCTGCTGATCTTCAGCTACCAGTACATTCAGGTGAGAATACTTGTTGATGGTAGGTTCTTCAATTTCACGATCCTCCCACTTAGACCCTTCTATTTTAAACGGGAGAATGAAATAAAAACACGACCCTTTCTCCTTAGATTTCTCCAATCCAATCTCCCCACCAATGGTCTCCACCACCTTTTTACAAACACTCAAACCAAGACCTATGCCTTCCATTGAAGGATTGTTATCATCCCGATGAAATCTATTAAAAATATGAGCTCGCTGATCCTCAGGAATTCCAATACCCGTGTCGGCAACACTTATTTTAATCTCGGCCTGTCGCGAAGTTTTGGATAAAAGTACCGAGCGGATATTGATTTCTCCTTCATCGGTAAACTTCACTGCGTTGTTTACGAGATTGATCAGTACCTGACGTACCCGGGTTAGGTCACCTCTCAGGTACTTAGGGATTCGCTTGTCCGAATGATAATTGATAGAAACATTTCCAGTCTTTAAAGCCACTTTCGGAATAAAAAACTGTATCACATTAGACACCACCATGTGCAGATCTATTCTGTCTTCCTGTAAGACCATCCCCTCTTCTTCTATCATGGTGATGTCCAGTAGATCCGAAATAAGTCCATGCAGAATATCGCTACAATGGCTCATGTCCTTAAGTAGAAGGGCCTGTTCTGGAGAAAGTTTGGTCCTTTTCAGAAGATCGAGATTGCCAAGCACTCCATTGAGTGGTGTTCTGATCTCATGACTTATATTAGTCAAAAAGCTGGTCTTAATGCGATCAGCCGACTCGGCACGCAACTTCTCTCTACTTAGGGAGATGTTAGATGCTTTTAATCTTTCCCTGTCCTTTTCATATTCCTTTTTATAGAAGAATAGGGTAAATGACAGAATGGTCAACATCAAAGCATTGGATGCAGCCAGGTCAATCATATGCTCCGTATGATCCAGAAAGGGTTTTGCATAATCAGGGTTGAGAATCTCATAAAAAGTATATCCCATAGCAAACGTCATAGAAAGACCGATAAACAACCGGTATTGCTTTGGTTTGAGGACAAGCATTCCTGACAAAAAGACCAGGACAAACATATTATGGATGGATCCTGTCACTCCACCGGATGGGAGCCAGGCAATACCAAGCAATGAATAGACGATGATGTAATAGATCAAAGTCATCCATTTATGGAAGGACCAATTTCTACGAACAAGATAAAACCCTGTGAAAATCAGGGATCCTGCCGTGTACAACCATAAGAAATCACTTTCATACTTGGAAAAGTAGCTAAAAATGAACCAGAAGGCGAGCCAGAAATACAAGACCAGAGTGGTCAATACCAGAATGACATCAAAGAGTTTGACCTCCATGGGTGCGCTGGTGCCTAATGATGGTATAAGTTTTTTGAGTGTCAATTTCCTTAGCTCTGAGAATCAATAAATGTAGGAAATTGCACTCATCAAGGGTTAAGGTTTTAGATGAGTCGGGTATTCATATCGATATAATCCAACTTTTGGCATGCATTCTCTCTCAAAAATCGCATCCATGGATCACCTCAAAGGACGCTGCTATTTTGGGAAAAGCGATGCGTCGAGCCCCGGAATGATTCTGAGGGCATTTTTGTAATATACCTTTTTCAACACCTCATCAGATAAATCCAGCCCATACATACGCCAGAAAGCATGGTACTTTTTGTAGTACGGAAAATACTCGTCGGCAGTCTCCAGTACCCGAAAATAGGTGTAGTACTCCTCTGGGTTATAGGCATCCTTCGCAAACAAAATTCTATCTGAATATTGTTCAAAAAAAGCTTTGGCGGCTCGTGGCTGTCTCCCCAACTCAGCAATCACAGCCCCTATACCCACATTCACATTGGCATATTGATCCAGATGGTCTCCCAAAGCCTGTAGATCATTGGCCATCCATCCCATGTGTGCATTGATAAATGTTGTCCCTGGGTGTTTGGCGAAAATATGATGCTGCTCGGCTATGATTTGCTCCCAGGGAGCCGGGTCAGTAGCGCTCCTCTTTCTGCCTGGCCGCAGTTTCAACTCCAGCCAGCGCTCGTTATTCTCGTCATGATCGTCCCAAAAAGGTTTAGGGTCTGCCGCATGAATGATCACTGGAATCCCCAACTCACCACATTTGGCCCAAACAGGGTCAATTCTGGGGTCATCTATGGCCACCCGGTTTCCATCCACATCGTTGATTCCCATCCCGAGGCTCTTGTAAATTTTCAGCCCCTTGGCACCGTTTTTCACATCTTCTTCCAACTGGCGAACGGTCTCTTCAGACCATCCCGGATTACCTATTTCTTTGAAGGAAACATTGGTGAAAACCACAATTCTACCCGGAGCTTCGCCCGCTATACGACTGGTCATACCGGCCAGATACTCCTGACTACCAATATCGCCCGCTTCCCTGTCATATCCCCTGCCACTCAGGTTCACCATGATCCCCATGTTCAGCGTATCCATTTCCCCAACAATCTTGGCGATCCTGTCCTTTGTGAGGTTCCACTGGTGACTGTGCACATCAATAAAAGGGAACCTGGCCCGGGTAACCGGATGCTCCGGCACCACAAGGGTGGAAATGGGATCATAGCGCTCAAAATCCATAGCTGGTTCAGAGTCAGACTCCTGACCAAATACTGTAAGACTAAAAGCAAGGGAAAAGGCCAGAGTAAATATTTTGTTCATAAGGATGAAAGTAAAGTGACAATGTAGGTAACGTACACCTTTCCAGTAAAGATTTGAATTATCCGATATTAGACCAAGTGAAACAGACATCTTTTGTCATTATTGAGACAAAAGCGAGGTACGCTCATACGTAGGTAGCCTTTGTCTTCAATAAAATGGATCAACCCGAAAATCTGTGGGGTGATTGTATTAAAGATGGATAGTGATCCGTACTCTGGCACCTCATATGACTCAATCCAACTGATCGGCTACTTACCCTTCATTTTCTTTGCTTGCCCAAAGAAAACGAAGCAAAAGAAAAGGCACCAACGCAAAAAATCATTTCGACTCATCGTTTTTTGCTTTTTTTAAAAATTTTCTGGAGTCTAAATGATTCACACTTGCCTTGGATGCCCCACCCGCCTTTGTGCCCTTACTTTTCTGGATCTACAATGGATTTTTTTCAGTTTTGCAAAATATAAACTCTGAAGTGATACCCACACAAATATTGCTTGATCCAATAAAATCAATACACCGGCACATGTTCAATACAAAAAAGCCATTCCGAAATTCGGAATGGCTTTTCACTTTCTACTATTAGTTCCTAAATCTTAGGAGTTACTGAACTTTTCTTTAATCTTTTGGCCAAAGTCCTTAAGTGAACTCTTCACATCCTCTGAGGTCTCAGCGGCAAATTCCCTGGTATCATTCCATGCCTGCTTGGTAGAGTTTTCCACCTTATCTATGGCACGGTCAAGGTCATCGGCCTTTTCATTGAGATCTGCCTTCATTTTCTCCAAAAGTGTCTTATTTTGATCTGTGGCCTCAGCGATCTTGTCATCCAGATTGTCCAACTCTTTCTCCACATCCAGCTTGATCTCTTCCAACTCGTACTTCAGATCCTTTTTCTCTTGTTCAAAAGAATCCTTTAGTTCAGTCATAGCATCCTCAGGAGTTTCCTTCTCCTTTTTACCAGAACAAGCCACGACCAGTAAGGCCATAACAACCACTCCAAAAAGTTTCAAAAATGTATTCATAATGGGCTTAGTAGGTTTCATCTTTTTCGATTTTTTAATTCAACAATGCTCACCCTTAAGAAATAATCGCACCGAAATCATAAATCACTGTCTACCAATTGGTTATAATTTTTAGGGATCTATTAATTTTCCCATTTTGAGAATATGGCTCTCCAAATGAAAATGATCGATCCTCCCTCGCCAGTGACTGATACCGAACACATACCATTTCTATTTTGTCCGAACACGTACAGTCTGCGAGTGGCAGCTCCACAAAGAAACAGCGCAAGTAGCTTATTTACAGATGTTTACATTTTTTGGCACAACCATTGCCAATAGGACAATGTCATGTTAGGAAAAAATACAAATATCAAAAGGGGGCAAGCGAAAACACTACTCATTATTCTGGGAGTGATCATTGCATTGATAATGACGATGAATAGCCCGATTTTCACAGCAGACAATATCAACATGCCAGCTCCCGAACATCAGGAACAAGTGGCTGAAGTGGATGCTAATGAAGCGGAATCACAACCAACCAGTGGCTCATCTTCCAGCGCAAAATTCAATTCCGGAACCAGATTACTGCACATTTTTACCAGAAATCTCCCATATTTAAACAACAAATAAAATGGAAATGACCAAAAGACTATATCGATCCAAGAAAGACTCAATGCTTGCTGGTGTTTGTGGGGGAATCGCTGAATATTTCGACCTGGATCCTACTCTGGTGAGAATAGGATACCTCGTATTGTCTGCTTTGAGCGTGGGTTTCCCGGGGATTCTGGTGTACATAATCCTTTGGATTGTGGTACCCGAGCAGTACTAAATCATCTTAGAGTAGGTGGTAATCCATCTGTGGGGCACTTCACCGCTCTGAGCCATCTGGTAATCTGAATAGCTACAGGGGACCATTCTGCTTCGCAGAAAACCTGAAGTCTCCTCCGGATGGGGTACCTCCATCCACCATTTCTCAGAAATCTTACTTTTATAAAACCTGATGGTGGAAGGCTCCCCGCCAAGGGCTACCTCATAGATCAAATAATCATTTGACCTGAAGTTTTTATCGCCTTTGCGATTATAAAAGCCTTCAATGAAATACCAGATCATGGTGGCCAGAACAAAAGCTGTCTTTCGGTCCTCGGTATCCCTGGCTACATCGTATTCATAAAACCCAATAGAGCTTAACTTATCGTTGAGCCCGGCATACCAGCAGATCTGACAGGCCTCCTCGCCAGTGAGCCCATAAACCTTGGCATCTGTAGCTCCAGGGCAGTAATGCGCCTGTATGGCCGAGATATCAAAGCTCACCATATCCGCATCTCTCACGATGGGCTCTAGCTCTTTAATGTTCTCCTTCACCATTCCCAGTCGGACTACCTCAAAATAGAGCTTCTCAAGTAGTTCGGTTTCCTTTTCTTCCACCAGATAAGACTGATGCCCCAGCTGGTAATAGTTGAATAAGAAATTAGGGTCGTGCTTGAAAATCCGGTGAACGTGTGACTGGCTGGGGATACCTGTTTTCGGGTCCGTCAGGTCCAGCTTATTGTCAATATTGAGCAGGGTGATAATCTTGTCTTGATTTTCGTAAGCCATATACTGGCCAATATCAAGGTCGTGACTTCCGCCTATGATCAGTGGAAGAATATTTTGCTCCATGAGATGAGCACATACCTCCTGTAAGCGCTGGTAGGTATCTTCCAATTCAGGTCCA
The DNA here is from genome assembly GCF_044005705.1 of Marinoscillum luteum. Classification (NCBI taxonomy): domain Bacteria; kingdom Pseudomonadati; phylum Bacteroidota; class Cytophagia; order Cytophagales; family Reichenbachiellaceae; genus Marinoscillum; species Marinoscillum luteum. The sequence goes on from NZ_JBIPKE010000019.1 coordinate 184,464, forward strand.
TTTCTGAAATTTCCCAGGTCCACCACCCTGAAGTTACCTGACCCTTTCTTGAGCTGATAAAGACTTTTGCGAATTTCGGTGGCCGAGCGAGAAATTCCGTCCTGATTTTCTGACTCAGCGCCCCTGGACTCCTGTAACCCAATGATGGCTATGTCTTTATCATCTATCTCGGGCATCTTTTCCTGGTTGATATAAATAGAGTGTGCCAGTGCTGAAGTGGGTAACTTGGAGAGGTCTATTTCCCTGGAAATAGGATCAAAAAACAGTTTCAGGTCCATTGAATGAGGGCTATATTCAAAACAAATCTACTAAAAAATCCGAGGCTATTTGCCACGGAGGATCAGGCACAAAAAAAGGGAAAACTTTCGCTTTCCCTTTCCATTTTCTTCATCGGATTACCCTCCGAAATCATCGAATCGGATGTTCTCATCAGGGATTCCATAGTCTTCTCCCATTTTCTGAACAGCGGCATTCATCAATGGAGGTCCACAGAAATACAATTCAATTTCTTCTGGCTGATCGTGCTTGCTCAGGTACTGATCGATCACCGCCTGGTGAACGAAGCCTAAGAAACCATCACCTTCTTTATCATGAATATCTTTTTTCACTTTCCAGTTATCTTCAGGAAGTGGCTCAGAGAGCACAAGGAAAAAACTGAAGTTAGGGAAGTCTTTTTCCAACTGAAAGAAGTGATCCAGATAGAACAATTCTCTTTTGGATCGACCTCCGTACCAGTACGTCACTTTTCTGCCGGTCTTCAAGGTCTTGAAGAGGTGATATAAGTGAGACCTCATAGGAGCCATACCAGCACCACCACCTACATAAAGCATCTCTGCGTCAGATGGATTGATGAAGAACTCACCATAAGGACCTGATATAGTTACTTTGTCTCCTTTTTTCCTAGAGAAAATATAAGAGGAAGCAATCCCTGGATTTACTTTCATCCAGCCATTGGCTGCTCTGTCAAACGGAGGTGTAGCGATCCTCACATTCAGCATGATCTCTCTTCCCTCTGCAGGATATGAGGCCATAGAATAGGCACGCTCGATGGTCTCCGTGTTTTTCATTTTCAGATCCCAAAGCCCAAACTTGTCCCACTCCAGCTGGAATTTATCCGGCTGATCGTGCTCCTCAGGGTGAGCCTCAATGTCCATGTCTTTGAAGTCCACTTCGCACTCAGGTACCTCTATCTGAATATAGCCACCCGCCTGATAGTCCATGTCTTCAGGAATTTCTACAACAAATTCTTTGATAAATGACGCCACGTTGTAGTTTCTCACTACGGTCGCTTCCCATTTCTTGATACCGAAAATCTCCTCTGGTATCTCTATTCTCATATCCTGCTTCACTTTCACCTGACATGAAAGTCGGACTTTTTCCTTCTGCTCTGTGCGACTCAAATGCCCTACCTCTGTTGGCAGCACATCACCACCCCCTTCTTCCACTTTACACTTACACATGGCACAGGTACCACCCCCACCACATGCAGATGGTAAGAATATTTTCTGACCAGAAAGTGTAGAAAGCAGCGTAGATCCGGCTGAAGTGGTGATCGGATTAGCCTCATCACCATTGATGATAATATTGACCGGGCCAGATTGCACCAGCTTGGACTGAGCAAAAAGCAGGATAAACACTAACAGAAGAATTACCGCGGTAAAGGCAATAATTGACGTAATTATGACTGATGACATAGGGCTGAAGCCTTTTGATTGAACTTAAATTGAAGCAAATATAAGTGATAAACTATTCTGAATAAAGGCAGAATAAGTCTATTTAGTTCTGGTTTTGGTAACAGTATGTTTGACCAAATGTTCACCTGGTCAATAGATTATTTTTAGCAGGGAGGTCAGCTTGCTTTTGAGCTGCCGCCGATCCACAATGAAGTCCAAAAAGCCATGATCTTTTACAAATTCAGCGCTTTGGAAACCTTTCGGTAAATCCTTGCCTATGGTCTCCCGGATCACACGCGGGCCGGCAAAGCCAATCAGTGCACCAGGTTCAGCGATGTTGAAATCCCCCAGCATGGCATATGATGCCGTCACCCCGCCAGTGGTGGGGTCGGTAAGCAGTGAGATATAAGGTATTTTGGCCTCCGAAAGCAATGCCAGTCTTGCAGAAGTCTTGGCCATCTGCATGAGGGAAAATCCCGCTTCCATCATTCTGGCACCTCCAGACTTGGAAATCATCAGAAAAGGGATCTTCTTTTTTAAAGAATGATTGATCCCTCTTGCGATTTTCTCACCTACCACTGATCCCATAGACCCACCAATAAAGGCAAAATCCATACAACAAATGGTGATTTCACGACCGTTCATTTTGCCATAGGCCGTCCTTACGGCATCTTTCAGCACCGTCTTTTTTTGTGTGGCTGCGATACGCTCAGGATACTTTTTGGTATCTGTAAATTTGAGTGGGTCACCCGAGGTTAGCTCAGCGTCCAGCTCTGTGAATTGATTGTCATCAAACAAAATTTCGAAGTACTCTTTGGAGCCGATCCTTACATGATAATCATCATCAGGACATACGTAAGCATTGTTTTTAAGCTCGCGCATGTGAATGATGTTGCCACTTGGGGTTTTATACCAGAGTCCGTCAGGGGCCTCTTTCTTTTTCTCCGTAGGAGTATTGATTCCTTTGTCTTGTCTTTTAAACCAAGCCATATGCCGATTTTAAGTGAACTGCAAAACTAAGTGATGTTGGGTAATTTGAGAGGAAGTCATTCGCTTTTCTAAATCATGCCGCAGCATTGATCTATTCAGAAAAAGTCAGATTTCACTTAACTTCTTCATAATCAACATAATCCCCACCTCTGAAATCTTTTTTCTCATTCTTTCGATCGCCAGGGACATAGTCGATATCCAGGTTACTTCCAGCAGCACGCCTTCTGGCATGCTGCTGATGAGTTTGTCCTGTACTTTGGTATTGTTGACGCTGCTGCTGGGCGCCCAAAAAGAGTATTTTGAAAAGAAACCCTCCTACTCGATAGATCAAATAAGATATGAGGGCTATTATCAACAAGAATTTTAACATAGTACTCTATTAACTTATCTACTGAGGTAGAGGTTTCGTTCAGCGTAAATTTCAAGAAAGTAATCATCCATCAAATCATCGATGAAGTAGATGGCTTCACCCGTAGATTTCATCTCAGGTCCCAGTTCCTTATTTACATTAGGGAACTTATGGAAAGAGAACACAGGCTCTTTGATGGCATATCCGTGCTTATAAGGCTTGAAATCAAAGTCTTTTACCTTCTTGGCTCCCAGCATCACCTTGGTGGCGTAGTTCACATAAGGTTCCCGGTAGGCCTTGCAAATGAAAGGCACCGTACGGGAAGCCCTTGGATTGGCCTCAATGATATAGACTTTGTCATCCTTGATGGCAAACTGAATATTGATAAGTCCAACGGTCTCCAGCGCTTTGGCGATTTTAATCGTGTACTCTTCGATCTGCCTAATCACAAAATCCCCCAGGTTGTAAGGTGGTAGCACTGCATAAGAATCTCCCGAATGGATCCCTGCGGGCTCTATGTGCTGCATGATCCCGATGATGTACACATCCGTACCATCACAAATGGCATCAGCTTCAGCTTCAATGGCTCCTTCCAGAAAGTGATCCAGCAAAATCTTGCCATCGGTTTTCTCCTTCAGCAGGTTCACCACGTGCTCTTCCATCTCCTGCTCGTTGATCACGATCTTCATGCTCTGGCCTCCCAGTACATAACTTGGTCTGACCAGCAATGGAAAACCAATCTCCTTGGAGAGTTCAATGGCTTCCTCAGCATCTTCTATCGTGCCATACTGCGGGTAAGGGATGCCTTGTTCTTTCAGCAAATCCGAAAAACGTCCCCGGTCCTCAGCCAGGTCCAGTGCTTCATAGCTGGTACCAATGACCTTGATCCCGTACCTACTGAGTTTCTCGGCCAGCTTCAAAGCAGTCTGCCCTCCCAGCTGAACGATCACACCCTCAGGTTTTTCATGAAGGATAATGTCATAAATATGCTCCCAAAAGACTGGCTCAAAGTAGAGTTTATCAGCCACATCAAAATCAGTGGAAACAGTCTCCGGGTTACAGTTGATCATGATGGTCTCATACCCGCACTCCTTGGCAGCAAGCACTCCGTGCACACAGGAGTAATCAAACTCAATTCCCTGTCCAATCCTGTTCGGACCGGAACCCAGCACTACTATTTTCTTTCTGTCGCTGGAGATGGACTCGTTCTCCTGATCAAAAGATGAGTAATAATATGGGGTCTGGGCCTCAAACTCCGCAGCACAGGTGTCCACAAGTTTGTACACCCGTTTGATACCCTCGTCATTCCTTTTTTGATAAACCTCACTCTCCAAGCACTTGAGAAGGTGCGCTATCTGACGGTCGGCATAGCCTTTTTCCTTGGCTTCTTTTAATAAATGTCTTGGCAAGCTATCCAGGGTGAATGCACTGATCTTGTTTTCCAGATAGATCAGTTCCTCAATCTGGTGCAAAAACCAGGGGTCAATTTTGGTCAGCTTCTGGATGGTCTTGAAAGGTATACCCAACTTGAACGCATCATAAATATGAAAAAGACGATTCCAGCTTGGATTCTCAAGGCTGTACAGGATTTCCTGCTGGTCTTTTAACTCGCGACCGTCAGCACCCAGACCGTTCCGCTTGATCTCCAGGGACTGGCAAGCCTTCTGTAGGGCTTCCTGGAAATTCCTTCCGATACCCATGGCCTCACCTACAGACTTCATCTGAAGTCCCAGCTTTCTGTCCGATCCGGGGAATTTATCAAAATTCCAGCGTGGTATTTTCACAATCACATAATCCAGTGCCGGCTCAAAAAAGGCTGACGTGGTTTTCGTGATTTGGTTTTTAAGTTCATCCAGGTTGTACCCGATGGCCAGCTTGGCGGCAATCTTAGCAATAGGATATCCTGTAGCTTTTGAAGCCAGTGCTGAAGACCTGGAAACCCTCGGGTTGATCTCAATACCGACAATCTCATCAGTCTCAGGGTGTACAGAAAACTGAACGTTACATCCCCCTGCAAACTGGCCAATGGCATTCATCATGCGCTTGGCCAAATCCCGCATCTGCTGATAGACAGTATCTGGCAATGTCATGGCTGGTGCCACCGTGATGGAATCCCCCGTATGGACACCCATCGGATCAAAATTTTCGATGCTACAGATGATGATGATGTTGCCGATGTTGTCACGGAGTAACTCAAGCTCATACTCTTTCCAGCCCATGATACTCTGCTCCACGAGCACCTCATGGATCGGTGAGGCCTGAAGGCCTGCATTGAGGGCTTTGTCAAAATCTTCCGGCTTATCCACAAACCCGCCACCAAAACCACCAAGGGTATAGGATGGTCTGATTACCAAAGGAAATCCAATTTCCTGAGCGATCTCTTTTCCTTTCAGAAAGGAGGTGGCTGTTTCACCCTTGCAGGTATTTACGCCGATCTCTGCCATCTTCAGTCGGAATTTTTCCCGGTCTTCAGTGGTCTCGATGGCATTGATATCCACCCCAATGATTTTTACACCGTATTTTTCCCAAATCCCGGATTTATCACATTCGATGGCGAGGTTGAGTGCTGTCTGGCCCCCTTGCGTAGGGAGTACAGCATCAATATCGTGTTTTTCCAGAACCTCCTTAATGGATTTTTTGGTCAGTGGGAGGAGATACACGTTATCAGCAGTAACCGGGTCTGTCATAATGGTGGCCGGGTTGCTATTGATAAGGGTGACCTCAATACCTTCTTCTCTCAGCGATTTAGCCGCTTGAGAGCCTGAATAATCAAACTCGCAGGCCTGACCAATGATGATGGGACCGCTTCCGATGATGAGTACTGACTTAATACTGGAGTCTTTTGGCATAAGTAATGGAGGTTACATAGGTACAAATTGGGGCAAATTTAAGTCAGGGAACCTCCACGGGAAAACCGATTAAAACTAAATTTGAGAAAGTGGCCGATTAATTTTCATATTTACAAATTCCCAAAGCAAAAAAGGCCACCTCTTCATTTTCAAGTATGTATTATTGCAAATTGCATTTTTTCAGATGAATCGTATTGACCGACTAACTGCCATCCTTATTCAACTTCAGGGAAAACCACGGATCCCGATGGAAGATTTTGAGGAGCGCTTTGGGGTAAGCCGCCGGACAATCTTCAGAGACCTCAAGTCACTCATGGAAGCAGGGGTGCCGATTGGTGGAGATGCCGGAGAAGGATACTTCATTGTGGATGGTTATCACCTGCCACCGGTGGTTTTCAATAAGGAAGAAGCCGCTGCGCTCCTACTGGGCGCAAAGTTGATCGAACAAAATGCCGATAGTCAGATTGCCAAAAATTTTCAGGAGGCGATGTACAAGATCAAGGCCGTCCTCAAATGTCACGACCGGGAGTTTTTGGACACCCTGGAGCAAAGTATTTCGGTAATCGCCTCACCGACAGTTACCAATTTTGGATTTCCTGACTCACACATCGCAGAAATCCAGATGGCACTGGCCGCCCGAAAAATTATTCAAATACGCTATCACTCTAACTATAAAGACCAGACGACCGACAGAAAGGTGGCCCCTTTGGGGCTGGTGTACTATTCTTCAAGATGGCACCTGATCGGCTACTGTCACCTGAGAACAGACCTTCGCGATTTTCGAACCGACAGAATTCAAAGTCTCAACATTCTATCCGACAACTACCACCCGGAGGACCATCCGAATTATCTGGAGTTCCTGCAGAGAATGATCGGAGGGACAGATGCCAATGAAGCAACCATCCGGTTTTCCAAAAAAGTCACCCGATTCATTCAGGACCAAAAGTATCACTATGGTTTTGTCGAGGAGCATGCTGAGGGTGATGTGGTAGAAATGAAATTCATCACTCCCCATTACGAATACCTTGCTCGGTGGCTGCTCATGTTTATAGAAGAAGCCACTGTAGTATCTCCCCCTAAGCTCCAGGGGCTTGTAGCCAGCTATTCCCAAGGTTTAATCACCCATCACCAAAAATATTTCACCTCCTGAAAATCAAGTGACATAGGGTTGTCACTACGGGTCATTTCTTTGTCTCACAAACCAAAATCAAAGAAAAAATGACCAATCAAAACGTCAAAGAAGTGGTGGTTTACACCCTAAATGAGAAAGTAGACCCTGCAAATGCCTTCGCTTTTGTACGGGAAATCCTGGCGGGATACCATGGAGTTGTTTCCATGGAAACTGAGCAGATGCTAAATGACCCGCTCACCTACATGGATATCATCGTTTGGGAAAATGCAAAACAAGCACAGGAGGCCCAGCAAAACTTCGAAAAGCACCCAAGAGCTTCTGAGTTTGGACACTATTTTAAGGAAACCAAGTTTTTCGCTCATTTTCAACCCCTTCAATCCAACTGACATGGAAACATTAGAAAGCAAACTGGATCTGACCAAAGCCGATCCGCTCTACTACAAAGCCAAAGTAACTCCCGACCTGGTACACCTCGGAGATTACTACTACCTGACCATTGCTGGCCAGTCTGCACCGGAAGACCCTCAGTTTCTTCAGGCCATAGAGGCCATTTACGCCGTGGCCTATGGCATCAAATTCATAAATAAGGCTGAAGACAACGATTTTGTGGTTCCAAAAATGGAATGTAACTGGTGGATAGCAGGCGGACTAGCGCAGCAACACCTTTTCACTCAGGCACCCAGATCAGAATGGTACTGGAAAATTTCCATCAGAATGCCAGACATGGTGGCATCTGATCACTTCTTTAGGGCTGTCCACCTGGCCAAAACTAAAAAGGCACATATAAAGAGCCTTGAGGATGTCAAATTTGAATCTTTCGAAGAAGGTCTGTGCGTGCAAATACTGCACAAAGGATCCTGGGAGGATGAGCAACCTTCCATCGGTCAACTGATGGATTATGTGAAAGCCAATCAGTTGGAAATCACTTCTTATCACAAGGAGATTTACCTCACTGACCCAAAGCGGGTGACACCTGAAAAGCTTAAAACTATCCTACGCTATCAGGTGAAAAGATCCGGACTTCATTTAAATCCTATCCAAGCAAATCTGAAAAATGGGCATTAACTCACAAGGACTGAGAACCACGATCTACAAGGTAGATGATCTCGCAGAAGCCAGAAGCTGGTACGAGCGTGCCTTTGGTGTTTCTCCATACTTTGACCAGCCATTCTATGTTGGCTTTGACATTGGGGGGTATGAGCTTGGCCTCCTTCCCGAAAAGGTAGAGGGCATAAGGACCGAAAATGTACTAACCTACTGGGCTGTAGAGGATATTACGGATGCCTATGACAAGATGGTGAGCCATGGAGCCAAAGAACTGGAAACTCCCAACGATGTGGGAGAAGGAATCAAAGTGGCGCTGGTCAAGGATCCATGGCTAAATGTCATCGGCTTGATTTACAACCCTTTTTTCAAGCAAAAGTCGTCTTAGCTCATGATGTGGGTTCACCGCCATTTTTAAATGCCCGTTTTTTATTAAGTTGTCCTGTGAAACCAAACTATAAATTCATGAAAAGCGGAATGATCAGAGGTATTTTATTCATTGCGGTGGGATTATTTATGATCTACTGGGCCCAAACCCATTCACCCAGAGATCTGGGGAACGTAGTTGGGAATGCCATATCAGGGTCTTACACCATGTCCGAACCATGGTACTATGCATGTCTGGGCCTGGGCATCCTGGTAGGTGTAGTGGGAGTCCTCCGAACGTATAAATCTATGAAATAACAAAAACCCCGGCGAGACATCTCGCCGGGTTTTTTGTTTCTATTTAATGTGGAAGGTCACCTCTTTGACAGCTTCATTATTGAGGAAATCTTTGGCCTTCACCACCAGTGTATGCTTGCCTTTCTTCATACCTGAAATCAGCCCTGCGTAGGGCTTGAATGGAGCGTCATCCAAACTATAGGTCACAGAATTCACCCCGGAGGTTTTGTCCGTAGCAGACAGGAATATTCCCGATGTGATAGGATAGACAAGCTTCCCTTCCCTACTATCGGTATTCCCTGTGTTAAATTGAATGAAGATGTTAGGTGCCGTAGCATCTAGATAGAATGTGAACTTGGCAATGTTTCGGTTGTTTACATTGTCATAACCATAATAATTGAGGGTGTTGAATCCTTCTCTGGTCAGTGTGAAAGGCTCGGTGTAAAGCTCCTCTCCTACATCACTCCCCAGGCTATAGGCAATGCTTTTAAAACCTGATTCAGGGTCTGTACCAGTCAGTTTGATTTTCGAATACGGCCCTATGAAAAGCGTATCACTTCTGGTGAAAGTATAATTACCGATGCTGTGATTAATCACTGGGCCTGTAAGGTCAACATAAAATTTGTTGACATTGTGTTTGAACTCTTCAAACCCACCCTGACCAATGTAGCGGCTGTTTTTACTGTCTGCTGTAGAATTATCAAGATTATCTACGGAGTAGTACTTGATCAGGTGAACCCCGGAAACACTTGGAAGATAAAACGGCTTTTCATATTTCTTGAACTCCTCATTATCTACCGAATACATCACTTCTTTCACCCCTACTTTGTTGTCCACGGCCGTTAACTTCAGCTTGGTTCTGCCAGAAAAATAAACCTCATCCATCACAATAAACCGGTCTCCCAATACATCTGCAACCATGAGCGGAGCGGATTTATCAAGGAAGAAAGTGAAACTCTTGTGCTCCTCTACATTTTTGACCTTATCCTCAGCATAGTAGGTAATGGTGTGTTCGCCCTCTTCCAGCTGGGCAGTTGGTAATTGCAAGCCATTGTACTTTTTGAAGGGCTGATCGTCAAACTTATAGTAAACAGAAGCGACCCCTGAAATAGAGTCCAAAGCCAGAATATATAGTTTTGAACCGGTGGAGATCACCTCATCCTCAGTAATCCCATTGATGGTAAGGTCAGAGTATGGCGGTGTGGGATCCACGACAAAGCTTATGCTTTTCTTGTCTTCCACATTGCCTACCTCATCCTCGCTGTAGTACTCTACTTTATATATACCGGGATCCTGAAAGGTTAGCGGCTTTTGGTAAGGAGTATATTTTCCATCATTGATGGCATATTCCAATTTTCTGACACCAGATAGCTGATCTTTTGCTTCCAGGGATACGTTGACTCCAGCCTTGTAGTAAAGGAGATCGCCCTGAAATTTATTCACATTTTCATAAGACACGGAAGTCACCGGAGCAATGCCATCCGCGTATATTTCAAACATCACTTCACTGTCCGGAATCACCCGCTTGGTTTCAGGGTCCACGGCATTCCTCGATCTGATGTAGTTAACACCTTCGGTATCCAGATAAAATGGATCGGCGTATTGGGCCGTTGCCTTGCTCTTCAAGCGCTCCTTGTCTCCATCTGGTGCATCTGACACAAAAAGGTAAACGGGTGTGGACTTCCGCCAATACAGCGCGCCGGTCGAATCTGTGAAGTGTGTGGGACGGTTCTGGGCAAGACATACTGCTCCCGTCAGGAAAACAATTAAATAAATAAAGAATCTCATTTAAAGCTAGGTTTGGTATTCGGTTTTAGTAAATCTTAAGGAAAATTCGGTTCCATTTCCGGGTTGGCTGGAGACTTCAATGAGCCCCCCAACCTTTTCTATAAGTTCTTTACAAAGGATAAGTCCCAAACCTGAGCCCATTTCATGTTCGGTACCAAGTGTACTGTGGTTCGTAGAAATATTAAAAAGAGAGGCAATTTTCTGTTCATCCATTCCGATGCCATTATCAAAGATTTTGAGGCAATCACCTTTTTGGTCGGTTTCAAAATCTACTACCACGGTGCCTCCTTTTGGGGTAAATTTGATAGCGTTTTGGACCAGGTTTCTCACCACAATATTGACCATTTGGGTGTCGGATTTTAACCTGTCTGTAGGGGATAGGTTAGAAATCAATTCGATTTGCTTGGTTGTGGCCTGATGACGAAGCAACCTGAAGGTTTCTTCCACCAGCTTGGCTACCTCCACCTCTTCTATATGTGGTTCTTCCTTCTTGATCTGAGAGCGTGACCAGTTGAGTAAATTATCCACCAGACTTGCGCTGTTGGTGAGCTGATTCTGAACACTATTGAGTGCTTTTCTCAGATCATCTGACATCTCAAAGTCATCGATAACATAAAAGAAAAAACCCTCCAGGGAGCCAATCGGGCTTCGAAGGTCATGTGAGATGATCGAAAAAATTCGGTCTTTGGTTTCGTTGGCAATTTCCAACTCCCGTCGTTGGACTTCTATAGATTCGTTCTTGAGAAGTAGCTCCTTGTTATACTTTCTGGACCTGAAAATATTGATCAAAATCAGTATGCCAATGACCACTACGGCCAGTATGGTGATGATGAGCGAATTCCTTAGGTAAGCCTTCTGACTCTGAAGCTTTTTGTTTTCGGCCTCCCTGGCTGCTGCGGCCATGGCTGTAAGTTCTTTATCGCGTTCCAACAGTTCTATCTCTACTTCCTTTCTACTCAGATTAGAGTAAAGACTTTGGTTGATAGAGTCCTTTGCCTGAAGCTGCGCTTCTTTCTCGTATATTTCCAACTGCTGTTTTAGCAATTCTATTTCCTTCTTGGCCTTGTCTGCCTCTAGCACCTGCTTTTCGAGTCTTTCCTCCGCCAGTTCACGGTTCATCCCCTTGATCTCCGCTCGCTGTATGTCTTCATGAAAGGATTTGTAGAGTTCAAAATACTGGAGCGACTTTTCCACCTCACCCATTTTCTCATAGGTTTCGGAGAGCATCCCATAGACACTCCGCATCTGGTGCTTATCATACAGCTCGCGGGCGATATCGATGGCCTCAGAGAGGTGTTTGATGGATTCTGAATACTTGTGGAGGTTATTGAGAACGACGGATATATTCACCAGAGCAGATATGACTCCTGCCGGCTCATTGGAGGCTCTTCGTGCTGCGAGTGTTTTGGTAAATGCCGCCAAAGATTCTTCGTAGCGACCAATATCCGCATAGAGCATCCCAAGGTTATTGTTGATCATGGCAATGCCATTTTCATTGGAAACACGCTCATTGAGCACCAGCGACTTCTCATAGTAGGTAGCCGCTTCAGCATAGTGATTGTTGTTCCAGTAGACGAAAGCCACATCGTTCAGTGCCCCTGAGGCTCCCCGAAAGTCATCCTTGGCGATGAGGGCTTCGTATTTCTCCAAGCTCTTGAATACAATGCCTGAATCACTTTTCGATAGAGGGTATTCCTGAGCATGGCCCGACCAAAAAATCAGGATAAAGAAAAATGCAAGTAATACTCTCAGCATAGGGTATCGAAAATAATAAAAAGGATATTGATACTACTATCCTTTTCGATAGAGGCCATCTTTCAACCAACAACCATTGGTTTTCACTCGAAGAATGACACTCAAACACACAAAGGATTGAGTGCAACCACGAATGCCTTCACCCTAATATAACGAAAAAACCCCTTAAGACATACTTACTCAAACATGAATTGGACGGTTATCAGTAGCCGCCAGACAAGCTTCCTTCACTGCTTCCATATATGTAGGATGCGCATGGGACATTCTGGCTACGTCCTCAGCTGAAGCTCTAAACTCCATAGCGGTAACTCCGGCAGCAATCATATCAGCTGCACGTGCTCCTATAATGTGAATACCGAGTATCTCATCGGTCTCTTTATCCGCCAAGACCTTCACCAGCCCATCCAGGTCCATAGAGGCGCGTGCACGCCCCAGGGCTTTATAAGGAAATTTTCCTGTTTTGTACTTTCGCCCCTGATCTTTCAACTGTTCCTCGGTGTATCCTACACTGGCTACCTCTGGCCACGTGTATACCACACCCGGTATCAGGTTATAGTTGATGTGTGGCTTCTGACCGGCCATCTGCTCTGCCACAAAAACACCCTCTTCTTCTGCCTTGTGAGCCAGCATGGCGCCTTTCACTACATCTCCAATCGCCCATATATTGTCTACATTAGTCTTGAGGTGCTCATCCACCTCTATCTGTCCACGGTCGGTCATCTTCACTCCGGCATTCTCCAAACTCAGGCCATCGGTATATGGTCTCCTGCCTATGGACACCAGACAATAGTCACCCTTCAGCTCCAAATTCTCCCCTTTTGAGTTCTCCGCAGTGATGGTCACTTCTTTGCCTTTAGCTGCTACTGCAGTCACTTTATGACTCAGGTAGATATCAAACCCAAGCTTCTTCAATGACTTCTGCAACTCCTTGCCCATAGTGCCATCCATGGAAGGGATGAGGTTATCCAGAAACTCTACCACAGATATTTTCGCTCCAAGACGCGCATATACGGAACCCAACTCCATACCAATGACGCCACCTCCTATGATGATCATGTGCTTAGGCACTTCTTTGAGCTCCAATGCTTCCGTACTAGTAATCACTCTTTTCTTGTCCAACTTGATAAAGGGAAGTGATGAGGGCTTAGAACCTGTAGCAATTATAATTTTGTCAGAGGTGATCTCCTTCTCCTCCTTTTGTGATTTGATCAGAATGGTGTGCTTATCTTTAAAGGAGCCAACACCCTCATAAACATCGATTTTATTCTTGTTCATCAGGTATGAAATCCCCTCTACGTTTTGTTTCACCACATCAGCCTTGCGGGCAATCATCTGCTTTAGGTTAACCTTGGGCTGGCTGATGTCTATACCATGCTCTTTAAAAGTAGTTTCGGCATTATGAAAATGCTCAGAGGAGTCCAGCAATGCCTTGGATGGAATACATCCCACATTCAGGCAAGTACCACCCAGAGTAGGGTACTTTTCAATAATGGCTGTTTTGAAGCCGAGCTGTGCAGCTCTGATGGCTGCTACATAACCTCCTGGTCCTGATCCGATTACCGTTACATCGTATTGCATAGTATTTAATATTTGGGTACCCAGCAGCTAGTCATTAACTAAGCCACATGACACAATGGCTCAACGCTATCTGCATTATTTCATTTTTAGATCAATAGGACAAAAGGCTCACTTTATACTCCCAACAAAAGTCTTGTTGGATCTTCCAACAACTGCTTCACTCGCACCAGGAAGCTCACGGACTCACGTCCATCAATGATTCTGTGGTCATAAGATAAAGCTACATACATGATAGGCCTTACCACCACTGCTCCATTTTCTACCACGGGGCGCTCCACGATGTTATGCATCCCCAAAATAGCAGACTGAGGGGCATTGATTATAGGCGTAGACAGCATAGATCCAAATATCCCACCGTTGGTAATCGTAAAGGTACCACCTTGCATTTCGTCAATACTCAGCTTACCATCACGTGCCTTGGAGGCCAATCTCACCACTTCCTTTTCGATCTGGTCAAAGCTCAGTGACTCTGCATTTCGAATCACAGGCACCACCAATCCCTTAGGAGCCGATACGGCAATGGACACATCACAGTAGTCACTGTAGACAATCTCTTCACCATCGATCATGGCATTCACTGCCGGCCAATCCTGAAGGGCCATTGTACATGCTTTGGTGAAAAAGGACATGAAGCCCAATCCTACCTCGTACTTCTCTTTGAAGGACTCCTTGTATTTTTTTCTAAGCTCCATGATAGGCCCCATGTTCACTTCATTGAATGTAGTGAGCATGGCGGTCTCATTCTTCACGGAGACTAGTCTTCTGGAAACCGTCTTTCTCAGAGAAGTCATTTTCTGCCGATTCTGCCCGCGACTTACGCCAGATTTTATTTCCGGGGCCTCGAAAGCAGGCTTAGACTCAGGTTTTGCGGGAGCCTTATCTTTGATGACCTCCTGCTTAGGAGCTGATTTTTCAGCATTCATCGCATCTTCCTTGGTAATACGCCCGTCTTTTCCACTACCCGTCACCGCGTCGGCGGATATTCCTTTTTCCTGTAGGATCTTTGCTGCGGCTGGTGATGCGTGTCCCGTAGCATAAGTCTCCTTAGACTCGGAGGAGCTACTGGCTGCGCTCCCTGAAGAGGATGAAGATGCCGGTGCGCTGGCTCCACCCCCATCTGTAACTTCTATCTTACAAATCAGGGCGCCTATTTCCAGGGTAGTACCTTCCTCCGCTATGATCTCCAGCTTGCCATTGGCCTCAGCAGTCAATTCGAAAGTAGCCTTGTCAGACTCGATCTCGGCGATTACCTCATCCAACTCCACCATTTCACCACTCTTTTTAGTCCAGGACGAAATGGTCACCTCATTGATGGACTCTCCTACAGCCGGTACTTTCATTTCAACGGTCTCCCCGGTAGCCTTGCCTTCCTTAGCAGCACCTGCTGATGCTGGTTCGCTTGCTTTAGGGGCATCCTCTCCGGCCGGAGCCTTCGACTCATCTATAGTGCAGAGTACTGCACCTATATCCAAAGTATCTCCTTCCTGAGCTTTGATACTCAGCTGCCCAGCCGCTTCTGCTGTCACTTCAAAGGTGGCTTTGTCTGATTCCAGTTCGCAAATCACCTCATCCATCTCCACAATATCTCCGTCCTTTTTGGTCCATTGTGCTACCGTGACTTCCGTGATTGATTCACCTACTGCCGGTACTTTCATTTCAAGGCTCATAATTGTCTTATTATATTTCAAATGCTTTATTCACTATTTCTGCTTGTTCACGCTTGTGAACTTTGGAGTACCCTGTAGCGGGTGAAGCCATTGGCTTACGAGCCACTAGTTTCAGTGCTAACCCGGATATTCTTAACATAAATCCCCAGGCACCCATATTTTCAGGTTCCTCTTGTACCCACACCAGTTGCGGGTTATTGTATTTCTTCAACACAGCCTCCAATTGCTTCTTTGGGAACGGGTACAGCTGCTCCAACCTCACGATGGCTACATCCTTTACCTTCTTCTTTTGCTGCTCTTCCTGCAGGTCAAAATAGACTTTCCCTGTACAAAGGAGCACTTTCTTCACGCTCTTGTTGGTCACATAGTCATCACCGATCACTTCCTGGAAGTTCCCTTTGGTAAACTCCTCTAACGGAGAAACTACCTTAGGGTGTCTCAAAAGTGACTTTGGTGAGAACACCACACATGGCTTTCTGAATTCCCAGGTAAGCTGTCGCCGTACCAAATGGAACAAGTTGGCCGGAGTGGTCACATCGGCAACAATCATATTTTCCTGAGCAGTCATCTGAAGGAATCGCTCCATCCTTGCACTAGAGTGCTCCGGACCCTGGCCTTCATAGCCGTGTGGTAAGAGCATTACCAGCCCGTTCATTCGCTGCCACTTAGTCTCGGCACTGGTGATAAACTGATCGATCATCACCTGGGCACCATTGGAAAAATCCCCAAACTGCGCTTCCCATATCACCAATGCATTGGGTGTGGCCATGGCATAGCCATACTCAAAGCCCAACACTGCGTACTCCGAAAGGAGTGAATTGAAGATTCTGAATGGCTCCTGCTTTTCCTGAATATGATCCAGGTTACAGTAAGGCTCATTGGTATTGGAGTCAAACAGATAGGAATGTCTGTGAGAAAAGGTACCACGCTTCACATCCTGACCTGACATTCGCACAATATTGCCTTCTGCCAGCAAAGATCCGTAGGCCAGCAATTCGGCATCCGCCCAGTTGAGCATTTTCTCTTCAAAAAAGTGACTCTTACGCTCCTTTAATAATTTATCAATCTGTCGGAGGGGTTTGAAACCTTTCGGAATGGTCGTAAGGGCTTTTGAGACTTTCTTTAATACCTCATCGCTAATGCCTGTCTCAGGTGACTTGTCAAAATCCTCTGGTTTAGATCTCCTTAAGAAATGCCACTCTTCCTCTATTTTCTGAGGCTTGTATGGCAGTGGCTTTTGTTTTACCTCATCCAGCCTATCCTGTAGCTGTTGCTTAAACTCCTTATCCAGGGTTTCCGCACGGTCAGGACTGATGTCTTTCCTCTCAATCAATTGCTTCACATAGACTTCCCTTGGATTAGGGTGCTTGGCAATCAGGTTATACAGCTTGGGCTGAGTAAATTTTGGTTCATCACTCTCATTGTGCCCATGTCTCCTATAGCACAGCAGATCTATGAAAAAGTCTTTGTTGAACTTTTGGCGGTACTCCACGGCCAGATTGGCTGCAAAGTTGACGGCCTCAGGGTCATCACCATTGACGTGGATGACCGGTGCATCTATGATTTTGGCAAGGTCAGTACAGTATATACTGGAGCGGGCATCATCATAATCCGTGGTGAATCCCACCTGGTTGTTGATGACAAAGTGAATGGTCCCTCCAGATCTATACCCATCCAGCAAGGACATCTGAATACATTCATATACGAGCCCCTGTCCGGCAATGGCCGCATCTCCGTGAATGAGGATGGGAACCACCTTTTTCATTTCTCCACGGTACTCATCATCAATCTGAGCTCTGGAGTAACCCAGTACTACAGGATCTACTGCCTCCAGGTGTGATGGGTTGGGTGCCAGTTTCACATAGATCTTCTTGCCGTTGGCCTGAAGGTGACTGGAATACCCAAGGTGATATTTTACGTCACCATCACCCATGGTCAGGTCAGGGTCGGTGCTTCCTTCAAACTCCGCAAAAATCTCTTCGTAGGTCTTGCCCATGATATTAGCCAGCACATTAAGCCTGCCCCGGTGGGCCATCCCGATCACCACTTCTTCTGCACCCAACTCAGAAGATCGTCTGATGATCTTATCCAGTGCAGGAATGGTGTTTTCGCCTCCCTCCAATGAAAACCGCTTCTGTCCCAAAAATTTGGTATGCAGGAAGTTTTCAAAGACCACCGCCTCATTGAGCTTCGAAAGAATGCGGGTCTTCTCCTCGTTGCTTGGATTTACATCTACGCCCTCAGTCTCCACCTTGGTCTTCATCCAATCGAAAATATCCGAGTTTCTCAGGTGATTGTATTCATAACCAATGTGGCCGAGGTAAATCCTTGCCAACCTGTCGCGAATCTCCTTCAAGGTGGCATTGGGCAACCCAATCTCTGATCCCACTTCAAAGGTTTCATTCAAATCCGCCTCTGAAAGGTCAAAATTGGACAACTCCAGTCGCACATTATGTGTACGGCGCTGACGAACAGGGTTTGTATCTGATTTCAGATGTGCCCTTGACCGGTGGGCATAAATGAAGTTTCGAACCTTTATTTCCTTAGATCCGGCGATGATCTCCTCAGAGGGGCCACCATCACCATATCTTTGCTGTGAAAACTCGAACCCTTCAAAAAACTTCCGCCAGGATTCGTCTACGTTTTCAGGGTTCTCCTTATATGACTTATAGAGTTCGTCGATGTAGCCCACATCGGCATTGGAGATGTATGAGTATTTGTCCATTGTATGGGCGTTGTTTATTTTTTAGTGGAACAAATATATGGACTGGATGTTTAAGATTAAAATCGCTAACCCGCTTACGCGAATATCGACTGATTTTCAGGTACTTTAGACCGTTCCTTTTATAAACAGAAATTTACAGTTATCTTTGCGGTCCTTTTTAATATAAACTTTGAATGGACGAGTTCCATAAACAAAACAAATTATGCCTGTAAAAATCAGACTATCGCGTCGAGGACGCAAAAAACAAGCCATGTACGATGTAGTAGTGGCAGACTCAAGAGCACCACGAGATGGTAAATTCATTGAGAAGATAGGGACGTACAACCCTAACACTGATCCAGCTTCTATCTCATTGAACGATGAGAAAGCCTTTGACTGGGTGATGAAAGGTGCGCAACCTACAGATACTGTAAAAGCGATGCTTTCATACCGAGGGATCATGATGAAAAAACACCTTCAGATTGGCGTATTGAAAGGAGCTATTACTCAGGAAGATGCAGACAAGAAGTTTGAAATCTGGCTTGCTGAGAAAGAAGCTAAGATTCAGGGTAAAGTTGAGAAACTTTCTGCAACCAAAGCTTCTGAGGCCAAAGCACGACTTGCAGCTGAGAAGAAAGTATCTGACGCCAGAGCAGAAGCCATTGCTGCTAAGAAAAAAGTAGCTGATGACACGCTTGTAGCGGAAATCGCTGAGGCAGGTGCTGACGAAGCTGAAAAAGCATTGGAAGAAGAGGGTAACGAAGCAGTAGCAGCAGTAGAAACTCCTGCCGCTGAGGAAGCACCGGCTGCTGAAGCTCCTGCAGAGGAAGCTCCAGCTGAAGAAGCACCTAAAGCTGAAGAGCCTAAGGCAGAAGCTCCGGAAGAAGCAGCTCCAGCTGCTGACGAAGAGAAAAAAGAGGATTAATCTGGCATCATGGGTTTTGAGGAGTGCTACCAACTGGGTAATGTGACCAAAACTCATGGATTGAGAGGAGAGGTAGTGCTCTTTCTCGATGTAGACAATCCACAGGAATATCAGGAATTGGAATCAGTTTTCATTGACCTCAATGGAAAACTGGTTCCTTTTTTTATGGAGTCATTCCATCTCCAGGGCGACCGGGCCATCGTGGCTTTCGAGGAAATAGAATCCATAGAAGACGCCAGTGAGCTCATCGGCAGAGACCTGTACCTCCCACTCAACAGACTACCCAAACTCCCAAAAGGCAAATACTATTACCACGAACTTCCAGGTCTACAGGTATTTGACGGAGACCAACTCCTGGGACAAGTAACTCAGGTGTATCAGATGCCCAATAACAACCTCCTGGCCGTGGATCATCAGAGCATTGAAATTCTTATTCCGCTGGAGGAAGCGATCGTTCACACCGTAGATATTGCCGCTGGCAAGATCCTGTGCACCCTCCCCGATGGACTTTTGGATGTATATCTGGATCAGAAACCATGAGACTGGACATCATCACTTGCCTGCCCGAACTATTTGACGGGCCCATCAACCAGAGCATTGTAAAGCGGGCCCAGCAAAAAGGCCTGGTGGAAATCGTCATTCACAACCTGCGAGACTACACCACCGACAAGCACAACCATGTGGATGATTACGCTTTTGGTGGTGGGGCTGGTATGGTACTGATGATAGAGCCTATCGACAAGTGTATCTCTGGCCTTCAGTCCAAAAACACCTACGATGAGGTGATCTACCTCACCCCTGACGGCCAAACCCTCAATCAGGGCATGGCCAACCAACTCTCTCTCAACGAAAACATGATCCTCCTCTGTGGACACTACAAAGGCGTAGACCAGAGGGTACGTGATCACTTCGTGACCAAAGAAATCAGCATTGGTGACTATGTGCTCTCCGGCGGAGAGCTGGCGGCCATGGTGCTGGCCGATTCACTGATCCGACTCGTACCAGGTGTACTCAATGACGAGTCTTCTGCCCTCACAGACTCCTTCCAGGATAACCTCTTAGCTCCGCCAGTCTATACCCGCCCGGCAGACTACAAAGGCTGGAAAGTGCCCGAAATACTTACCTCCGGCCATGAGGCCAAAATAGAGCAATGGCGCCACGACGAGGCAGTCAAACGCACGCAGGAGCGCCGACCAGATTTGTTGGGGTAACCCATTATATCCCTGTTCAGAAAACTTTCATTCTATATTTTTCGAGGGCATACCTTTATCCTTTTACCTCTTTATAGGTATTTACAATCCCCCCATTACCCACCACTTTTGATATACTGAAAGAATCTCCGTATTTTCAGTAAAACCAAATCCTAACCTTAAAACTTTAAGAAAATGAAAACAGTAATCACACTCCTCATCGGCCTGATAATTGGTGCTGGAATTATGTTCCTATACAATCAATCATCAGAGCAGTCATTGTTAGAAACGCAACTCAGCCTTCAGAATCAACTTAATGCAGTCGCCTTAACGTCCCAAGAATTTGAGGAAACCCAAGAAGCCAGAGAAAAATTCAAAAAACTCATTAAGGACAGCGATAGAATCTTATTGAGAACCAGAGGCTCTAGAATATCGAAAGGTGTGGCTTTGGGCAGAATTAAGAACTACAGCACTATGAGAGATTCACTCCACCGAACCAAACCGAGTCAGGGAAAAGAACTTGGTGGAGGTGTAGGATTCGGCATTGACGCAATTCAAACCCTATTAGATGATATAGTAAAAGAGAACGCCTATATAGATTCGAATACAGATCCAAAGGATAGTCTTAAGATCACCGGAATAAGGGCTCACTTCTCCTTAAAAAATGGAATCAGCGATGGACACTATGTCGATTACTTAGATGTTATTCTGACTCCATCAACCATAAAAGGAGAGGCTGTTTATGAATGGGTCTCTCAACTCAAGGATTTAGGAAACCCACCTCCTTTGGATGACTCAAACCCTTGCCCAGATACATGTCCATAATGCAGCAATGGAACAGACACTAATATTCAGTTCGATGTTCTCGGCACTTATTCCGATTTCAATTGGCTTAAGTTCACTTCGAAGGACATCGAACTTTAACTACAGAATCATATTATTAATCTGCTCATGTTCCTTTCTTGTTGATATCAGCGCAAGCATTTATGGACGATTTTATGGACAGAGTAACTACTGGATTATTAATATCTACTACACCACCGATTTAATTCTACTTCTAATATTTTTCTACAAAAACCTTACCTACAAGGCTTTGGTCATAATTATTTCCATAACACTAATTGCCATTTACATCTGGTCCGTTACATTTCTGGGTTTTCATACCAGACCCACAACATTTCGATTGGTTCATAACCTTGCCCAAATACTTTTGTCATTGGTTCTATATTACCAGTTCTTCCTAATTGGTGATGACATTTTCCTAGAAGAGCTCCCAATATTTTGGTTCAATACAGCAATCCTGGTCTATTTCTCAGGAAGCTTCTTTACCTATCTACTAAGCTCAGAAATTCTTACCAACACCTCCCTAACCTGGACTCTTCATAATATTTCTAACATTCTCAAAAATCTTTTATTCGCAATTGGATTATGGAAGGCCAGACTAGTTTAGATAGTTACTATGTACTTATAATAGGCACCAGCGGCATGCTACTCCTCACAGCAGCCATTGCCATTTTCATCTACCTCTATCAGCGGAAGCTGATCAAGCGGAAGCTGGAATACCAAAAAATCGAAGACCTCCTGAAAAAACAGGAACTCCGCTCCGCCTATGCCATGCTGGCAGGCCAGGAGAAAGCCTATAAACATATCGCTGAAGAACTGCACGACAACCTCGGCAGCATCCTGGTCACTCTGAATATGTTTGCGGATACGCTCCAGAAAAAAACAGACCCTGAGTCTCAACGAAAACTGGCCCAGAAAATCAGTGAAGTGGCACAAATCGCCAACGAGTCCACCCGCAAAATCTCCCACAGCCTCGACTCAGGCGTGCTCAAGCACTTTGGACTGGCCAAGGCCGCTCAGGAGCTGGTGGATGCCATCAATGAATCTCAAACCATCACCGTGGCCAGCCACATTCAGATCGGCAATACGCTCGATGCAGAGGTAAGCAAAAACGTCTATCGCATTTTGCAGGAGCTGATCAACAACACCCTTAAACATGCCCAGGCCACTAGGATCAATATTGACCTCAACCAGATTGAGGACAACCTCAATTTGATCTTTCAGGATAATGGCGTAGGTTTTGACCTGGATAAGACCCCACCACAAAAGGGCATGGGACTGAGAAACCTGGAATCACGTGTGGAACGAATAGGTGGCCACATGACCATAGACAGCAATAAGAATAAAGGAACCACCACCATCATAGATATACCATTATGAGAAACATCAAAATACTCCTGGCAGATGATCACGCCATAGTCATGGAAGGCCTGAAAGAGGTGCTGAGTGCCGATGAAGAGATTTCGGTAGTCGGATGCGTGCAAAATGGTGAAGAAGTCCTTCGGTTCATCAAAAACAACGAGGTGGACATTGTCATACTGGACATCAACATGCCCGTGATGGATGGCATCACCTGCGCCCGGCATTTAAAAAAGGAATTTCCGAAAGTCAAAATCATCATCCTGACCATGTATGCCCAGCGCTCTTTTGTGGAAGAGATTGTGAAAATCGGGATCGATGGGTGCCTCCTCAAGAACAATACCGGCAAGGAGCTGATCGATGCGGTGCTGCGGGTTATGGGCGGCCGACAATATTACGACCGCATCGGCACCTTCAACTCGCAGGAAGAAGAAGTGACCCAATACAAACTCAGCGAACGGGAGATTGACGTCATCCGGCTCATGTCACAGGGGCTTACCAGCATTGAGATTGCCGAAAAGCTCTTTATCTCCGACCACACAGTCAAAACACACCGGAAAAACATCCTGAAAAAACTCAATGTGAGCAACAGCTCACAGGCTGTACAGTATTGTCTGAGCAATCAGCTGATTTAAAATAGCTTATGCAGATTGGGTACCAATAAATTATTCAATCACCTTTACCAATTATCAATTATTTATCTATATTTGCACTCCTTTTTGAGAAACACTCGATAGCGTAAAGACATGAGCGATTTAATTAAATTCGTAGAAGAAGAAAATAAAGCAGCTAAAGCAAATCATCCTGCTTTCAGTGCTGGAGATACAGTAAACGTACACTACAAGATCAAGGAAGGTAACAAAGAGCGTATCCAGCAGTTTCAGGGTACTGTACTTCAGATCAGAAATGTAGGATCTACAGGTGAAACTTTCACCGTTAGAAAAATTTCAAGCGGTATCGGTGTGGAGAGAATTTTCCCTATCCTTTCTCCCAATATTGACAAGATCGAATTGGTAAGAAAAGGAAAAGTAAGAAGAGCTCGTTTGTTCTACCTGAGAGGCAGAAAAGGAAAAGCTGCAAGAATCAAAGAGAAACTTTAATTTCTCATTCAAAATATTCATGAAGCCAACTTTACTCGTAAAGTTGGCTTTTTGTTTTTACACCTGTCGGTTTTCTGCTTCGCACCACTGACGATTTGGCAGAATATTGATTTAATTTGCCCCGCTATCAGGTAAGCGTATGGTTTTTGTCTATCATTCCTGACTATGAAGATTTCATTTCATAAATACCAAGGCACCGGCAACGATTTCGTGATGATCGACGATCGCAATGAAACCTTCCCGGCAGAGAACACCGCTTTGATCTCCTTTCTTTGCGACAGGAGAATGGGCGTGGGTGCCGATGGCGTTATTCTCATCCAAAACCATCCCGAGCACGACTTTCGGATGATTTATTTCAACCCGGATGGCAGCAAAAGCCTCTGCGGCAATGGCAGCAGGTGTGCCATTGCCTTTGCCAAAACCCTGGGCATCATTGGGAACCAAACCGTCTTTGAGACCACTGATGGTGTTCACGATGCTTTCATCGAAGGAGAAATCGTTCATTTTCACCTGCATGACGTAGGTCACGCCACCAAACAGGATAGTGACTGGTTCATCAATACGGGATCTCCACACCATGTTCGGTTGGTTACAGACCTGGACCAAATGGATATCATCCAGCCTGGACGGGAAATACGATACAGCAAACACTACGAGCCTGCTGGCACCAATGTCAATTTTGTGGAAACAACCCCTGAGGGCATCAGGGTACGCACTTATGAGCGGGGTGTGGAAAATGAAACCTTGTCGTGTGGCACTGGCGTCACTGCCTGTGCGCTGGTGGCCGGAATGATCGATTACCAAAGTCCTGTGAAAATTGAAACAAAAGGTGGAAGTCTTACCGTTTCATTCACAAAAACGGAAGCCAAATCCTTTCAGGATATTTATCTTGCCGGACCCGCCAAAAAAGTATTTGAAGGCATCGTGGAAGTGCCTATTTGATTGAATTCCGCTTAACTTTAGACCCAATATTAAGAATATACATACATGTTAGATTTAGTCACTAAGGGATTAACGAAGGTTTTTGGAACCAAAGCCGATAAGGACATAAAAGCTGTGACTCCATACGTTGAGAAAATCAACAAGGAATTCGAGCAACTCAGAGATATTTCCGATGATGCACTCAGAGGCAGAACAGCCGAGCTGAAGGGCATTATCGCTGAAAAACTAAAGCACGTGGATGACGAACTCAAGTCATTACACGATAAAGTAGAGTCTGATCCTCAGTTGGACATACTGGAAAAAGAACAAATCTTCGAGCAGATCGACAACCTGGAATCCAAAAGGGATGAAGAATTAGAAGACATCCTTTTGGAAATCCTTCCACAAGCCTTTGCGGTGGTGAAAGAGACCGCTCGGAGGCTGACGGAGAACAAACAACTGGTGGTGACCGCCACCATGATGGATAAAGAACTGGCGGCCAATAAAGAGCACATCAAAATAGATGGAGACAAAGCCATCTGGGCCAATAAATGGAAAGCCGCAGGTACAGACGTGGAGTGGAACATGATTCACTACAATGTGCAGCTGATTGGTGGTATTGTATTGCATCAGGGCAAAGTAGCCGAAATGGCCACTGGTGAGGGTAAGACCCTTGTTGCTACCCTTCCCGCCTACCTCAACGCCCTGGCAGGTCGTGGAGTGCATGTGGTAACGGTGAATGACTACCTGGCCAAACGAGATGCGGAGTGGAACGCGCCACTTTTCCAGTTTCACGGCTTGAAAATTGACTGCATCGACAGACATCAGCCTAACTCTCCTGAGCGTAGACAGGCCTACCAGGCAGACATCATCTACGGTACAAATAACGAATTTGGCTTTGACTATCTCCGTGACAACATGGCCCGCAGCCCCGAGGAGCTCGTGCAGGGTAAGCATCATTTTGCCATGGTGGATGAAGTGGATTCTGTCCTGATCGATGAAGCAAGAACCCCATTGATCATTTCGGGACCTATCCCTAAAGGAGACGAACACGAGTTTTATGAACTAAAACCACGGATCAATAAGCTCGTGGAAGCTCAAAAGAAACTGGTCTCTGAGTATTTCAATCAGGCCAAAAAACTCATCAAAGAAGGCAAAGAATCGGAAGGTGGATTGCCACTTTTCAGAGCCTACAGAGGATTGCCCAAGTACAAGCCGTTGATCAAATTCCTCAGCGAAACCGGTATCAGGGCCATTCTTCAGAAAACAGAAAACTTCTACCTTCAGGACAATCAGAAAATGATGCCCGAGGCAGATGAGCCTTTGTACTTCACCATTGATGAGAAGCACAATAGCATAGACCTTACAGAAAACGGAATCGACCTGATCACGGGATCAGGTGAGGACCCTACTTTCTTCATTCTACCGGATATTGGAGATGAAGTAGCCAAGCTGGAAAATGATACCGAGCTGGATGAGAGCGAAAAGCTGAAGCGTAAAGAAGTGGTCATACAGGACTACAGCGTCAAAGCACAGCGTATACACAGTATCAATCAGCTCCTGAGGGCTTACTGCCTGTACGAAAAAGATACCGAATACATCGTGGTAGATGGCAAGGTGAAGATCGTGGATGAGCAGACTGGTCGTGTAATGGATGGCCGCCGGTATTCTGACGGGCTCCACATGGCCATAGAGGCCAAGGAAAACGTGAAGGTGGAAGACGCCACCCAGACCTACGCCACCATTACTCTGCAAAATTACTTCAGGATGTACCACAAGCTGGCTGGTATGACCGGTACAGCGGAAACTGAGGCCGGAGAGCTTTGGGACATCTACAAGCTGGACGTAATTGTGATCCCTACCAACAGACCGATTGTCCGCGATGACCGGAATGATAAGGTTTATAAGTCTATCCGTGAGAAGTTCAATGCCGTGGTAGACGAAATA
This sequence comes from Marinoscillum luteum, assembly GCF_044005705.1. Classification (NCBI taxonomy): domain Bacteria; kingdom Pseudomonadati; phylum Bacteroidota; class Cytophagia; order Cytophagales; family Reichenbachiellaceae; genus Marinoscillum; species Marinoscillum luteum. The sequence continues at coordinate 210,941 of NZ_JBIPKE010000019.1, forward strand.
GTAGAGCTGAGAGGAATGGGCAGACCGATACTGGTCGGTACCACATCCGTGGAAATTTCCGAAGTACTCAGCCGGATGCTCAAGATCAAAAACATTGATCATCAGGTACTAAACGCCAAGCAGCATGCCCGCGAGGCGGACATTGTGGCGGAAGCAGGAAAGCCCGGAACGGTGACCATTGCTACCAACATGGCCGGTAGAGGTACGGACATTAAGCTTACCCCGGAAGCCAAAGCCGCAGGTGGACTGGCCATTATCGGTACAGAGAGACATGAGTCTCGCCGTGTGGACAGGCAGTTGCGCGGTAGAGCTGGCCGACAGGGTGATCCCGGATCTTCCCAGTTTTACGTCAGTCTGGAAGACAACCTCATGCGATTGTTTATGAGTGACAGAGTGGCTAAAATCATGGACCGGTTAGGCCTGCAGGAAGGCGAAGTGATTCAGCACAGTATGATCACCAAGTCCATTGAGCGGGCGCAAAAAAAGGTGGAGGAAAACAACTTTGCCACCAGAAAGCGACTGCTGGAATATGATGATGTAATGAACTCTCAGCGTGAGGTCATTTATAAGCGCAGAAAAAATGCACTCTATGGTGAGCGACTGGAGCTGGACATCAACAACATGCTCTTTGATACCTGTGAGGATATCGCACTCAATGCTAAAGCTGACAACAACCTGGATGGATTGAAACTCAATGCCATCAGCGTATTGGGACTGGACTTTCACATCACACAGGAAGAGCTCACCAAGTACATGGAGCATGAGTTGACCGATAAGCTTTACACAGCGGCCAAAGAGCACTACAAGAATAAAAATGCTTTCACTGCTTCGAGAGCCTTCCCGCTGCTGAAGCAGATTCATAAGGAAAAGGGAGCTACCGTTCAGAACATTCTCGTGCCTTTCTCCGATGGAAAAAAACAAATAGGTGTCACCGCACATCTGGAAAAATCTGTGGAGACCGAAGGCGTGGAGATGATCCGGGCCATGGAAAAAATGATTACCCTGGCCATCATTGATCAGACCTGGAAGGAGCACCTGAGAGAAATGGACGATCTGAAACAGTCGGTTCAAAATGCCGTCTACGAGCAGAAAGACCCATTGATCATTTACAAGTTTGAAGGCTTCGAGCTTTTCAAATCGTTTCTTGGGAAAGTAAATGAAGAGTGTACTTCCTTCCTGATGAAGGCGCAGATTCCGATTCAGGACCCTAATCAGGTACAGGAAGCGAGAGATCAGCGTGCCACCCGCAACTACAAGGAGTCCAAAGAAGAAAGCGGGTCACTGCTCAACAGAGGACAGGCCAACCGACCTCCAGCGGAGAAGGTGGAACCGGCCAAATCCGTGAAAATAGCGGGACGAAATGACCGGGTCACTGTACAATATGGAGATGGCTCAGTAAAAAAGGACGTCAAATACAAGACAGTAGAAGAAGATCTAAAAAACAACAAATGCATACTCATCGAGTCGTAATCGGTCTGTTGTTGATAGGCCTGATCGGATGTAAAACTTCCTCTGTTCCCTCATCGTCAGAGGAAGTGTACAAAGAAGATCTGGCTTATCTGCGCCCTTCGCTCAGTGAAGAAATAGCTGAAGTACCCGAACCGGAAACACCCAAGCTCAATGCCACCTTGCCTACCGGGCATCTGAAAACCGAGCTGGACAGTGTGAATCAAATCATTATCAGCAATAATCGCGCTCAGCGCTACGTGGATGGGTACACCATCCAGATATATACCGGAAACGACCGGGAAGCGGCTACGGAGGCTATGAACAAGGCTATGTCCATCGATCCGCAATTGGACCCGCAAATACAGTACTACCAGCCCAGTTACAAGGTAAAGGCCGGTCAATACATCAACAGGCTGGAAGCCCATGAAGTCTTCGAAAGACTCAAAGTCGAATTTCCCCTTGCATTGCTCATCCCAGAAAGAATCCGTGTAGACTATGACTGAGACCATTGCCAAAATCAAATCCCTTTCCGAAGCGTACTTTTCTGACATCCAGGCCATTCGGCATCACCTTCACAGTCATCCGGAGCTCTCTTTTCAGGAGTTTGAGACTGCTGACTTTATAGAGGCAGAATTAAGGAAAATGGGTATTACGGACTTTGAACGCAAAGCCGAAACCGGTATCACCTTCATGCTGAAAGGGCGTGAAGACAATGGCAAAGTGGTAGCGATGAGGGCGGACATAGACGCCCTGCCTATCATAGAGGCCAATGAAGTGTCTTACAAATCTCAAAATGAAGGAGTCATGCATGCCTGTGGACATGATGTTCACACTTCCTCCTTATTGGGAGCTGTTCGCATCCTGAAAGAACTGAAGGACCACTACAGTGGTACGGTCAAGGTAATCTTCCAACCCGGAGAAGAAAAACTGCCCGGGGGAGCCTCTGTCCTGATCAAAGAGGGAATCCTGGAAAACCCAAAGCCCGACAGAATACTTGGACAGCATGTAATGCCGCTCATTCCTGCCGGTAAGGTAGGTTTCAGAAAGGGCATGTACATGGCCAGTGCTGACGAGATCTACTTCACCGTAACCGGAAAAGGCGGGCATGCAGCCATGCCGGAAAACACCGTAGACCCGGTACTTATCACCAGTCACATCATTGTGGCGCTCCAGCAGATTATCAGCAGAAACTGTAGCCCAAAAATCCCAAGTGTCCTTTCCTTCGGGAGGGTGGAAGCACTGGGCGCTACCAATGTGATCCCAAACGAAGTAAAGGTGGAAGGAACTTTCCGCACTTATGATGAGGAATGGAGAGCTGAGGCGCATGTGCGAATGAAAAGAATGGCTGAAGGTATCGCAGAATCTATGGGTGCCCAATGTGACTTTCAGGTCATGAAAGGCTACCCACACCTCAAGAATCACCCTGAGTATACTCAGGCCAACATAGAGGCTGCTAAAGCTTATATGGGGGATGAAAATGTGGAAGAGATTGATCTCTGGCTGGCAGGAGAAGACTTTGCTTTTTACTCACACCATGTAGATGCCTGCTTTTACCGGCTGGGTACCCGCAATGAAGCCAAAGGGATCACCTCAGGAGTACATACCCCCACGTTCGATATTGATGAATCCGCACTCAAAACAGGCATGGGCCTGTTTGCCTGGCTCACTATCGCTGAGCTGAATGCTTGAGTCCGGGGTACGCTAGAGTGCCAGCTCCATTTGAACCCTAAAGCGAATATAGTCATTGGTGGTATCCATGTAAGAAACGTCACTTTGAATCTTTAGGGAGTGGCCCACGATGTATTTAGAAAATCCCAAAGTATACTCTTCTGCCGCGCCAATGGAAGAATTAACACCTATTGGCTCCACGGTGGTATATCTACCGGCGATCTCATAATTCGATTTAAACACATACCCTAAAGCCGTCACGAAACCCTTTCCATAACCAAATCCGGCCACCTCATCCGAGGAAGATCGATGAGCATATTCTGCGTTCCATGACAAACCCTGGTACTTGAATACCGCATCTACCAACCATGTAGAGAGATCTGAATAGATGAAATTATTGTCAGTATCCATCAAAAATGAGCCCAGGTTGCCGCGTGACCTTGGTGTATTTTTGTTGTAATCATAGGTCACTCCAATCGCCAGCTTTGGGCTTGGCTGTCTCTCTATATCCGCGCCTACGTAATCACCTTTTGACTTGAACAAGCCCATAGGCAAAACCTCAAAACGAGTGGTATACTGACGACCATTGTCCGGGTTATCCACGACTACACCTCTACCCTCACCCATTGATATGGCGAACGCCTCCCTGAATACCACACCAGAACCCTGAACCGCGCGCAGTTGCAACCCTATATCCCGGTCCAGGTTGAACCTTGAGTTGACCAAACTACGATCCACAAACTGCATATTTTGAGAAGATACCACACGCTCTCTGTTTCCTGGTAGCTTGGTTTGGCCTACCCATAACTCAACACCAGGCGTAAACTCCCACTTTACCACTGCGTCAAGGACGATATTAGCCGTGTGCCCTATTTCATCTACACCACCCGAACGAGTATCGCGATTGGAAATCCCTAACTCCATTTTGTATTTGATATTGGGTTTGAAGGCATAACCATCAAACTTCAGTCTGTATCTGCGGATCAGCAACTGCTCATTCCAATTCCCGCTTTCCAGATACTTTTCACCCTCATAGAGGGTTTGGAATCTCAAGCCCAGTTTTAAAGAAAAAGAAGAATCCTTAGCCTCTACCCTAATGCCCTTACCCCAACTGGCATCAATAGGGATCTGAGCCTGTACATACTCCGAATAAAACAAACAAACCGAAAAAAATACAATCGTAAAAACACCGCGCATACTATACTTCTCTTTCAAATCAGGTAAAAATAATTGGCAATATTAAAAAATCGTTAAATCAAACTTACCAAGAACATCCCGATAAGTTAATATTTGGTTAACATAGGAGTTGTACTTTTGCAGTGTTTTTTACCCCAAACACAAAAACTATGGAATTCGGATTAATGGATGGACTGAACCTCTTGGGTTCCCTTGCCTTTTTTATCTACGGCATGAAGATCATGAGTGAAGCCATCCAAAGAGTGGCTGGCTCCAAAATGCGTCAAATTTTGAACTCGATGACGTCCAATCGCTTTAAAGGCGTCCTCACTGGCTTTCTCATCACCGGATTGGTGCAATCCTCCTCTGCCACCACAGTGCTGGTGGTCAGTTTTGTAAATGCCGGGTTACTTTCACTGGTAGAGTCTATCGGTGTGATCATGGGCGCCAATATCGGAACCACCGTTACTGCCTGGCTCATTTCCATTGTGGGTTTCAAGGTGAAAATCTCAGCCTACGCCCTGGTGATTATCGGTTTGGCCTTCCCGTTGCTCTTTTTCAGCAAAGACCGAATCAAATCGTGGGGCGAAGTTTTCATTGGTTTTTCGCTGCTCTTCCTGGGACTGGCCTATCTCAAAGATGCTGTTCCGGATTTGAAATCAAACCCAGAAATTCTGGCTTTTCTCAGTCAGTATTCTGATCTGGGATTTCTCTCTATCATTTTATTTGTAGGAATAGGTACGCTACTGACTGTCATCGTTCAGTCTTCCAGTGCTGCCATGGCACTCACCCTGGTGATGGCCAACAATGGCTGGATTCCGCTGGAACTTGCAGCAGCCATGGTATTAGGTGAAAACATCGGGACAACCATCACCGCTAACCTGGCAGCCATTGTAGGAAATGTACACGCCAAGCGAGCCGCATTTGCTCATTTTATTTTCAACGTCTTCGGAGTTACCTGGATCATCCTCGTGATGGGACCATTTTTGGGACTCATATCCAGCTACATGCTTTATCAGACCGGTCTTTCTCCAGAGACCAATCCAGAGTCAGTGCCTATCGCACTCTCACTTTTCCATACCTGTTTCAACGTATTAAATACTATTTTCCTGTTGGGATTTGTGAAGAGCATTGCAAAAATCTGTACCCGAGTGATTAAGCCAAAAGGAGATGATGCAGACGAGTTCCGATTGGAGTACATCGGCACAGGGCTGCTCAATACGGCGGAGCTTTCACTGGAAGAAGCACAAAAAGAGACCGTAGCCTTCGGTAAAGTCATTGTGAAAATGTCGAATACCGCGAAGGATTTGCTCTCTGAGCCAAAAGAGAAAAAGCAGAAAAAGCTCATCAAAAAGATGAGAAAATTCGAAGAAATCACCGACCAGTTGGAAGAAGAGATTTCAAAATACCTGGCCCGTGTATCTGACGGAAGTCTGAGTTCTGCCACCTCTACCAGAGTGGTGAGCCTCCTGAGTATCATCAACGACATGGAAAGAATAGGCGATGTGTTCTTCCAGATGTCCAAGGATTTCGAAAACAAGCAAAATGACAAAGTTGGTTTTACTAAAAAGCAAAAAGCCAATCTCTTTGAAATGTTTGCCCTGGTGGATGAGGCGATACACAATATGGTTGCCAACCTCAGCAGTAACTACTCACACGTCACACTTGATAAAGCCCTGGAGCTGGAGCTTGCTATCGATAGTTTTAGGAATAAACTCAGAAAAGAGCATATCCATCAAATGGAAAGTAAAAAGTATGACATCCAGGTAGGCGCCCTATATAAGGACCTCTTCCAGTCTATGGAGAAGGTGGGTGATCACGTCATCAACGTATCTGAGGCCATTACAGGAGAGTCTGAACGCAGCTTAAAAAGGCAGGAAGAATTTGTCAACTAAGTTCTATAATCTTTCTAAAAGCACACCATATCGTCCTCAGGACATGAAGACCTCCCAATCAATGAAGGGGATCACCGGTATATTACTGGCCATTTTCGGATTTTTCGTTTCCATTCACCTGCTGGGGCTTAGCTTTCAGGTGATTGGAAACGGCTTTTCGGAGTTCTTCGACATGGCCTTTGCCAATCCTGCCATTGGCTTGTTCATAGGCTTGCTGGGTACGGCTATCCTCCAAAGTAGCTCCACCACCACATCCATGGCAGTGGCAGCAGTGGCAGCAGGCTCCGTGTCCCTGGAGAATGCCATACCCGTGGTAATGGGCGCCAACATAGGCACCACACTCACCAGCACCATCGTCTCCATGAGCTATATGACCAAGACTGCCGAATTCAGAAAGGCGGTTTCGGCGGGTACAGTACACGATATATTCAATGTGCTCACCTGTGTCCTCCTCTTTCCGCTGGAGCTCCGCTATGGGCTTCTAAGCAGGCTCAGCACAGGCATTGCCTCTATGGTTCACACCCCCACGGCGGTGGACACGCTCCCGAGTAAATTATCCATTTATCACTGGCTCGACCTTGGAGGCAATCTCTTGATCAATTGGTTTGGCCCCTTTGTACTGTTGATTGCGTCCGTGGTACTGCTGTTTTATATCGTCAAGAAAATTTCGAATATCCTTTACGATAAGCTCATTGGCAATGCCCAAAGTAAGTTTGAGTCTATTGCCTTTCAAAACACTTTCAAATCGTTTGGGTGGGGATTTCTGCTCACCTCCGTGATACAAAGCAGCTCACTCACTACTTCGCTCATTGTGCCACTGGCTGCCACCGGCAAAGTGAAGCTGAAGCGAGCCTTTCAGTTCATCATGGGAGCCAACCTGGGCACCACCATCACCGCCCTGCTAGCTGCCCTATTCAAAAGTGAAGCAGCCATCAGCTTAGCCATCGCTCATTTTCTGTTCAATAGTATCGGGGTGCTGATATTTCTGACTATTCCACTTTTCAGCAGGATCCCGCTCTATTTGTCGGACAAGCTGGGTGCTATCTCCCTCAAATATAAGGTGACGGCATTTGCGTATATTCTGGTTGTCTTTTTCCTGCTTCCGTTTACGCTCATTTATTTTAGTAAAAGCAGAAACATGGCGGCTTACGAGCATAAGGTGCCGACCATAGAACTCACCTCAAATAAATAGTTCTTTAAACATTTAGGTGTAAAGCGATATTATATATTTGTCTTACGCATCCAAAATCACCTACGACATGTCTGTAATCAATAAGCTGGTGGATAAATTGTCTGAGTATATCCGGCTCAAGGGAGAAAAGCTGAAGCTGGAAATCATCGCTCAGGTGGCCAAGCTGTTAGCACATTTTGTGGCCTTTCTTACCATAGCTATCATCGGACTATTCCTGTTAGTTTTTCTTTCCATGGCCCTCAGCGCCTATCTCAATATGATTCTGGACAGCCCACACCTTGGCTATCTGATCGTGGCAGGTTTTTACCTGGTCATGTTGCTGATCATTTTCTTCCTGCTCAGGTCCAACAATATTCAGAAATGGCTGGAAGCCCTATTTGTCAATTTGAGTGAAACCATCGCCGAACAAAATGAAGAATAAACGATCCGGAATCTGGATGAAGAAAAAATCATCGCTGGAAGCCAAAGAATCACGGCTAAAGGATGAGTTGGAGGAAGCTTCCGAAAACTTTGAATCACAGGTGAAGAAGGTAGTGATCATCTCCTTAATCTCCGGTGGTGTAGTACTTGCCGGATACACCCTGTTCAGGGCCCTTACTAAAGAGGAAAAACCAGCTGCCCCTCCGATACCAGCCAAAAAAGCTGTGGCCAAACCTCAACAGATCAAGGTAGACCAAGGGTTTAGTGTGAAAAAGCTGTTGATGGAAAAAGTCACTCTGGCTGCCATACAATTTGTAGGCACCCAACTGGCGATGATACTCTCTAAAAAAATGGGAGGTGAAACCGAAGTGAAAAAAAATTCTAAACGTTAATCAGAGATTCTCTTCTTCTCATCTTACCGGCAGGTATGCCAAACATCATTTTGAAGCGGCGACAAAAATAGGCAGTGTCTTTATAACCCACTTCCTTACCGATCTCCCTGATACTCATTTTAGAGGTACGGAGCAGGTTCACGGCCTCCTCCATCCGTTGGTACTCTATGTAGTCCTGTGGATTGATGCCAGTTAGCATTTTAAAATACTGACCTACATAATCTTCAGACACATTGGCCACATTGGCCAGTACCTTATTGGAAAGATCCTCTCCAAGGTTTTCTTTGATGAAGGTAAAAATATCGATGAGACGCGGATCCTTGAAGTAAGTACTGTTGGTGGCAAACTGCTCCACGAAGAGTCCCTGCTTCAGAATGTAGCGAATCAGCTCCACTACCAACTGCTCGGTCATCACCTTCACTATCCGGCCTTTGCCGGGTGAGTTGGAGGTTACCTCGGCGTTGATCCCTTTGATGAGCGACCTGATCTTGCCTGAGTCTACAATTTTGAAGGGGGGTATATCCAGAGAGGCAAAGAAGTTAACCGAATCAAATGCTTTGGCCTCAAATGACACATAGCTATAACTGTCAGATGCCTCCGCTTTGTCTATGTAGCTTTGGAAATAAAGCTCCTTATTGTTCAAAAAATCGTCTTTTGAAAGGCTAATGGGGTTATTGATGCCATAAGAAACAGTCACCTGCCGGCCTCCGGGTACAAAAAATACTTCGCCCTCTCCGCAAACCTCTTTTTCCTTCCCAAATCTGAGATGACCGGTGTTTACCAATACCAATGAGTTCTCTATGTCATAGTTATTCTCAATGGTCACTGGCTTCAAAATATTAATATTCTTAGCTTTAATAAAGCGAACCCCCAGTGATTCTATAATCTTATTGTAGTCTTCCACCAATCTTTATAATATAATTAAATGCGGATAATAGACGTTTATTATCTCAAATAATTGTATAAATCTAATATTAAAAATTGGAATAAGCCAAATTCCCGGTGAGGAACCACCGGGAATCAAATTATATTATTTCAATACATTTCTGGAAATGACAATTTTTTGAATTTCTGAGGTGCCTTCATAGATCTGCGTGATTTTGGCATCCCGCATGAAACGCTCCACATGATACTCCTTCACAAAGCCATACCCACCGTGTATTTGCACAGCTTCCACAGCATTCTCCATGGCTACCTGAGAGGCATATAACTTGGCCATGGCACTGGCCTGAGAATAGTCTTCTTTTCGGTCTTTCAGCATGGCAGCTTTCAGGCAGAGCAGACGAGCTGCCTCTACTTTTGTGGCCATGTCTGCTATTTTGAACTGGATGGCCTGGTGCTGCGCGATCTCTTTACCAAAGGCCTTTCGCTCCTTGGCATAGGCAATGGATCGCTCCAGAGAGCCCGCTGCTATGCCCAGGGCCTGAGAGGCAATCCCTATCCGGCCTCCATTGAGCGACTTCATGGCCAGGGTAAAGCCAAAGCCATCCTCACCAATCCTATTTTCTTTTGGCACCTTCACATCCGTAAACATGAGTGAGTGCGTATCTGAGCCCCTGATGCCCAGTTTATCTTCTTTTTTGCCCACCACAAAGCCTTCATAATCCCGCTCCACAATCAGGCAATTGATCCCTTTGTGCTTCTTCTCAGGATCAGTCTGGGCCATCACCAGATAGACTGAAGCCGAATTGCCATTGGTAATCCAGTTTTTAGTCCCATTCAGCAGGTAGTGATCTCCCTTATCTTCAGCGGTCGTTCGCTGCGAAGTGGCATCTGATCCGGCCTCTGGTTCCGATAGACAAAATGCTCCGATCTGCTGCCCGCTGGCCAGCTTGGGCAGGTACTTCTGTTTTTGCTCTTCTGACCCAAAATGCTCCAGCCCCCAGCACACCAGGCTGTTATTCACTGACATCACCACGGATGCCGAAGCATCCACCTTGGAGATCTCCTCCATGGCCAGCACATAGGACACGGTGTCCATACCGCCACCGCCATACTTTGGGTCCACCATCATCCCCATGAATCCCAACTCACCCATCATCTTGATCTGCTCTGCCGGAAACTGCTGGGCATTGTCCCGTTCTATGACGCCTGGCAAAAGTTCTTTCTCTGCAAAATCTCTGGCAGCCGCCCGAACTGCTAGTTGCTCTTCAGTTAGGTTAAAATTCATGGTCTGTTGTTTTTTAAGTATTTGAGGTTAATGTTGTTTCTATAGGTTCGACAAAAATAAGAAATTTTGTTATGCATGCATAACATTTGGAATCAAAAAAAGCCTCTGTAAATGAGGCTTTTTTGCAAATTTTATTCTGTTGTCAGTTAATCTCTACTGCCACCTAAGTAGATCATTACCCAGTAGAGCAAAGTGGCCAGTGCTGAAAGTGCCGCGATCACATAGGTTTTTGCTGCTGTGTCCAGTGCGTCTTTGGCCATTTTGTGCTCACCTGTATTCACGATGTTCCGATCCTGAATCCAGGCCAGGGCACGTTTACTCGCATCAAATTCCACTGGCAGGGTGATGAAGGCGAAAAGGGTAAACACCCCATAACAGGCTATAATCACCAGAATGGCCAGATTGAAAGGAATGATGGATGGCAAAAGGAATGCACCAAAGAACATCATCATGAAGACCACATTGATGATCTGTCCACTGATGTTTTGAATGGGCACCATTGCCGACCTGAACTCCAAAAAGCTATAAGCTGTGGCATGCTGCACAGCGTGTCCACACTCGTGAGAAGCCACGGCAGCCGCAGCAGCTGACCTGCCGCTGTAAACGTCCGGGCTCAGGTTTACCGTCTTGTTGGTCGGGTTATAATGATCCGTGAGTTGTCCCTGGACAGACATCACTTTCACATCGTGAATCCCGTGATCCGCCAGCATCAGCTCAGCAATTTCACGACCCGTGAGTCCCGTGGACAGCGGAATCTTAGAGTACTTCTTAAACTTATTCTTCAGCCGGGTACTTACCACCAGGCTGGCAATCATAAATCCGATAATGATAATAAATAACATCTTCTTCTATTCGTTTATACGCTTTATTTGTTCAATTATGCTCGTGGTAGAAAAGCCTTTCGTTAATTCAATCAGCTCCACTCTACCTCCTGTTCTCAATACGATATCTGACCCTGCGATGTTGCCTGTCTGATAGTCACTGCCCTTCACCAGAACGTCTGGTAGTACCTCGCCGATCAGGGAGGCCGGCGTATCTTCATCAAAGATCACCACTGCATCCACAAATTCCAATGCTGCCAGCATTCTGGAGCGGATATTTTCATTATTCAATGGTCTGTCGGGTCCCTTGATTTTTTTCACGGAGGTGTCCGAATTAAGGCCCACAATGAGCCGATCCCCAAAGCGACGAGCCTTCTCCAGGCCATCGATGTGCCCCAGGTGGAGCAGATCAAAACACCCATTAGTGAAAACTATCTGCTGCCGATCCGCACGCCACTGCTCCACAAGGGCAGACAGCTTACTTCTGCTGACGATCTTCCGTGCTGTCGCGTTCATGGCTCTTTTTGATAAAAACCGATACCAGAAGGGCTATACCACCAAAAATGGCGATCGCTACGATCTGCGAAGTATGCAGGAGCGTAGCCAGAAAAACCCCAGTAGTCTTTTCTACAGAATACAGCACCAGCATGGCACTGATGAAGGCGTGATAGGTACCAATACCGCCCTGCACCGGCACTGCCAGCGCGATACCCCCTGTCACCAAAAGCATAATCCCGGCTACCCAGGATAAGTGGGCCGTTTCAGGAATGGAAAACACGATGATATAGGACATGAAGTAATAAGTGACCCAAAGGACAATGGTCGATAGCGCAAAACCCCATCTGTTTTTCACATCTTTCAGGGAAAGAATGCCCCGGATCAGGTCATTGATAAAGGAACGGACCTTTTCATTTTTTACATACAGCACATAGCCCAGTATGAACACCAAAGCTCCTCCAATGACGATTATCATCCCCGCCTTCCACATTAATCCCTCTACGTCCTGAAGTCCGGAAAAAATGTGTGTAAGAAACTCGATGAGCCGATCGTACTCCAGTACGAGTGCCAGTAAAATCAATGCGATCAACGTGAACAGGTCGATGATCCGCTCTGTAATCACCGTACCCAGCGAGGTGGATACAGGCACATCATCGCTCCGCTTCATCATTCCACAGCGGGTCACTTCACCCAGTCTGGGAAAAGCCAGATTGGCGAGATAGCCCACCAACACTGCCAGATTCGTTTTATGGACATTTAGATTGGGGTATCCCAAAGGTTTTAGGAGGATATTCCATCTATAAGCTCTGGCATAATAGGCCACCAGAGAGAGCAGAATGGAGATGATCACCCAGGTGTAATTGACCTGCTTTGATTTCTCTATGAATTCGGAGAAATCTACATTTCTGAACGCCAGATAAAGTAGCGCCAGTGCCAGCCCCAATGAAAATGTATACTTGAATACCGAAGTGGCTTTTTTAATCATTCAACAGCGCTTTCAGCTTGTGAGTCTGTTTTTTTCGTCCGGGAAAATGACGACCGGTGTATGCGCTTTAGCTTTTTCCTTTTCCACTGAGCAGTATGAAATGATGATGACAATGTCCCCTACCTGAGCTTTGCGGGCGGCGGGACCGTTCAGGCAAATTTGGCCGCTGCCACGCTCCCCCTTTATCACATAGGTCTCCAATCGTTCTCCATTGTTGATGTTCACGATTTGCACCTTCTCGTTCTCCACCAGATCAGCGGCATCCATGAGGTCCTCATCTATGGTAATAGAGCCAACATAATGGAGTTCAGCCTGGGTGATTTTCACCCTGTGTATCTTGGATTTTAATACTTCTATTGTCATCTCAGCTTCAATCTTGCCGCAAATATAGGTTATCAATTAATCTTATGCCTTCTACGTAGCCAGCAACACATAACGCCACCGGCTGAGAATGGTTTTCAGTGATCTCCGAAAGGTCATCGGGATCTACGAGCTCTACGTATTCGGCTTCCAAACCCTTTTGTCCCTTATAGAAATCATTTATGGCCGTTTTAGTTTCATTTGGAGATCTCCCCTGCTCCCAAAGGCTCTTGCCCATCACCAAACCTTCGTGGAGTTTGCTGGCAATTTCCAACCCCTGAGGGGTGAGTCGTTTGTTTCGGGAAGACATGGCCAGGCCGGATGGCTCCCGAACTATGGGCAGACCAATGACCTCCACAGGGAAAGACAAATCCGCCACCATTCTTCTGATGAGCAAAAACTGCTGCAAGTCCTTCAGTCCGAAGTAGGCACGGTGGGCATTGGTATGGTGAAAAAGCTTGGATACGACCACTCCCACTCCTGAAAAATGTCCGGGGCGAAAGGCGCCTTCCATTACATGGGCCATTCGGCCAAAATCTACCTGCACCTCAGGGGAAGTGGGATACATGTGCTCCACCTCCGGGGTGTAGACCAGGTCCACACCCAGTTTTTCAAGCTGCCCCAGATCGTCAGTGAGGGTTCGGGGATAATTGGTAAGATCCTGAGAATTGTTAAACTGAAGGGGGTTGACAAATATGCTCACCACCAAAAAATCATTGGCCGCTCTGGCCTGCCGAACCAGTGAGAAATGACCCTGATGGAGTGCCCCCATGGTGGGAACCAAACCGATTTTTTTACCGTTGGATTTTAAATCTTCCGTGTATCTAAAAATGTCATTGGGGTGCTTAATGACCTCCATCAAACCAAGAATTAATGTTGCCTAACTTATTGAAAACGTTGATAATATGGCAAATTTATGGTAATTTTGAGGTCATTTTAGATAATCCTCAATAAAATAGCACATCGTATGTCGAATTTAAGAATCCTTTATGTGGCAAGTGAAATTAATCCTTTCCTGAAAACTACAGAAGTTGCTGATTTTGTCAGAAGACTTCCGCAGGCTATGCAGGAAAGGGGTATGGAGATCAGGATTTTAGTTCCAAGATTCGGATTAATCAATGAGCGGAAAAACAGGCTTCATGAAGTGGTAAGGCTCTCTGGCATCAACATCTCTGTGGGTGATGAAGAAAAGCCTCTGATCATCAAGGTAGCATCGATTCCAAATGCCAAGTTACAGGTTTACTTCATTGATAATGAAGATTACTTTCACAGAAAATCAGTCTTCTTCGACAAGGAGGATAATTTCTATGAAGACAATGATGAGCGCGCAATATTTTTCTGTAAAGGCGTTTTAGAGACAGTGAAAAAACTGGGCTGGTCACCGGACATTATTCATTGCAATGACTGGATGACAAGTTTGATCCCACTTTACGTAAAAACCACCTACAAGAACGATCCTATTTTTAAAGAATCTAAAACGGTCTTTACTATCTATGATAACAATTTCAGTCATAAATTTGGGGCTGATCTGCTGGAGAAGGTGAAGATGATCGACATAGACGACAGCATGCTGGGACCACTCAAAACAGCCGATTATGAAGGTTTTGTGAAAATGGGCGTGGAATATGCAGATGCCGTGAACATAGCCAATCAGGAAACCACAGAAAGTTTCAAGAAGCTGATGAACGATCTGGCAGACAAAAGAATTGATACCATTGAGAAGGATGAAAATTTCGAAGATTCTTACTTTAACTTATACAATGAACTTGTTGGATAAACTAACATACTGGATTACATCGGGACTGGCCATTGTGCTGGTCCCGTTTTTTTTTGCCTGTGATGACCCCAGTAGGCTGGGATTGGAGTTAGAATCTGAGGACAATCCGATTGTTACTCAAAAAATGGAATTCGTTCTTCCTGCTTCCACCATTTACATAGACAGTCTTCGGACCGATCAGTTTACGCACAGTATCTTCGGACAGTATGAAGACTCCATTGCCGGCAAGGCCACGGTGGTTTCTTACAACCAGTACAATATTTATGGGGGTGTGCTCCCTGGAGGAGATTCTCTGGAATATGTATCCACCATCCTCTCCTTAAAGGTGGCCGGACAGCGTGCGCAGCGTGGACTGGCAGGTGAGCAGATCATCATTCATGAAGTGAATGACACCCTGTATAATCAGCCTGTATATCTGGCTGACCGAAAGCTGGATCATCGGCCTGAAACCATCGCTGATTATACCTTTGACTACAATCCGTTGACGGATTCCATTATTCAGATCCCGCTCACGGACACCTTCGGGCAGTTTCTTTACAAAAGGCTGGAGAAAGCTACCCTGGGTGGTGTCAATCAGGACTCTCTGCTACTGGGGATGTATCACTACCCGCCGCTGGCATTGATCCCAGGTGCAGGTAATAAGGGCCTGTTTTCATTTGACCTAAAGGACGATACTACCAGGATCTATGTAAACATGAAAAATGCTGCAGGAAAGCTCTACCATTTTTCGTTTGATTTTTCAGATGCACACTATTCACAAATAGACAGAGACCGAAGCTCCGGTAAGTTTAGCGATATTGTCTCCGAATATGAGGAAAGCAACGCCATCACGGGCAGAACTCATCTGGATATGGTGAATGGGATCCATACCAAACTTGACCTGAGTCCCTACTTAGATTTTGTGAAAAGTCACGAAGACTTCATCATCAACAGAGCCACCATTAGCATGGAAGTGGTTCCCCAGGATGAATTTTCCTACATAGAAACGGTACCTTTTATTCGGAACTACTTTATCAAAAGTAATGGCAAGATCAATGGATCGGGTGTCAGCAGAGGAGATGGCTTTAACAATGCGATCCTGACAGAAGCTGATTATGCCTCTTCTGGCAACTCCACCAACATCCTGACGATGGCTTACAACAAAGATAACTCCGAGTACCTGGCCAACGTGACGCTGTTTACCCAGGTACTGGCAGATGACTATACCCTTAGCGACGAGTTTTTAACAGAGCACCTGGTCATCACCAGCCCGGAAACGATCAGCCTGGGTCAGACCTCATTTAATAAGTCAGGCATGAAACTGACCATTTTCTACACCACGTTAAAAGACTAAAACATTCATGTGCGGAATCGTAGCTTACATTGGAGATAAACCAGCTTTCCCCATCCTGATTAATGGACTGAAGAGATTAGAATACAGGGGATATGACAGTGCCGGAGTGGCACTAATGGAGGAAGGAAACCTACAAATCTACAAGAAGCAAGGCAAGGTAAAGCAGCTGGAAAATCTGACCAACGGTCACTCCTTTGACAGCACTGTGGGGATTGGCCATACCAGATGGGCCACTCATGGCGAGCCCAATGACAGAAATGCTCACCCCCATTACTCCAGTAACCACAGGCTCGCGATTATTCACAATGGGATCATTGAGAATTATGGGGCCTTGAAAACAGAGCTGGAGGAAGAGGGATATTCTTTTGAGAGCGATACAGACACGGAAGTGTTTATCACCTTCATTGAAGACATTCAAAAAACACTGGGTGTAAGCCTGGAAGAGGCGGTACGTGTGGCGCTTACGAAAGTGGTGGGCGCGTATGCCATCGTCATTATGTCTCAGGACGATCCGGACAAACTCATTGCCGCCCGAAAGGGCAGCCCATTGGTCATTGGCCTGGGCAAAGGGGAGTACTATGTGGCCTCCGACGCTACCCCCATAATAGAATTCACCAATGAGGTGGTTTATCTCAATGATGAAGAAATAGCCGTCATCACGAGAGCTGGTTTTGAGATTGTGAACACAAAAGACATCCCTCAGAAACCCTACATTCATACGCTGGACCTCAAGCTGGAGGCGATAGAGAAAGGCGGATATGAGCACTTTATGCTCAAGGAAATCTTTGAGCAGCCCAGGTCCATCGCCGACTGCATGCGTGGCAGGATCAATGCCACAGAAGGCAGGCTGATGCTTGGCGGCATTAGAAACTACAGCGGTGCGCTGACGAATGCACAACGTATTGTCATTATCGCCTGTGGTACTTCATGGCATGCCGGTCTGGTAGCCGAGTACCTTTTTGAAGATATCTGTCGCATTCCGATAGAGGTAGAGTATGCTTCCGAGTTCAGATACCGCAACCCGGTGATCAGAGAAGGAGATATTGTGATTGCTATTTCCCAGTCGGGAGAAACGGCTGATACCCTGGCGGCCATTGAGCTGGCCAAGTCTAAAGGCGCTATTGTCTTTGGTGTGGTGAATACCGTGGGGTCTTCCATCTCCCGGGCGACCCATGAAGGTGCCTACCTGCATGCTGGACCAGAGATAGGTGTGGCCTCTACCAAGGCCTTCACTGCACAGCTCACTGTGCTCACGATGATCGCCCTGAGTGTGGCACAGCAGAAGGGTACGATTTCGGATGTGAAATTCCGTGAACTGCTGGTGGAGCTGGAAAGCATTCCTAAAAAGGTTGCAAAGGCACTGGAAAGTGATGGCAAGATCAAAGAGATCTCGGCGCTTTTCAAAGACGTCCATAACTTCCTGTACCTGGGTCGGGGCTACAATTTCCCTGTGGCGCTGGAGGGCGCGCTGAAGCTCAAGGAAATCTCCTACATCCATGCGGAAGGCTATCCAGCTGCAGAAATGAAGCATGGTCCTATCGCGCTGATCGATGAAAACATGCCTGTGGTTTTTATTGCGACGAGAGACAGCTCCTATGACAAAATAGTGTCCAACATCCAGGAGGTAAAATCAAGGAAAGGAAAGGTGATCGCTATCGTGACAGAAGGAGATGTGCTGATCCCCAAGATGGCGGACTTCACCATAGAAGTACCAGCCACTCATGAGGCCCTGATGCCCCTGGTGTCCGTGATCCCTCTGCAGCTCTTGTCTTATCACATCGCTGTGATGCGCGGCAGCAATGTGGACCAGCCAAGAAACCTGGCTAAGAGTGTGACGGTGGAGTAGTTACCGTGTGTAAACCAAATGGTCGCCAGACATCAAAAAAGTTTGAGTGGCCACTCGATGTTTATTCGGATAATCACCTTCTTTCGCATTGCTGATGCTCCATTGTTTTAAGCTCACCTATTTTTTTAAATCCTGGACCGCAAGGTTCTTGTATGGGAATGGACAAACAGCACAACGGATTGGTTGGCTATTTCGCGTCAATCATCCGATTTTCAAAGAGCAATTTTATCGGTTATATTTAAATGTATAACATCAAAAAAGCAGGGCTATGAAAACATGGTACCTGGTGATTTCCAGATGGCAATGGGAATTGATGAAACTTCGGGGATAAGAAGGTTGATTAAAGGAGGCTGGCTTTCGATGAATGTTGTAGCACGCTCCAATCGCTGGTGATATCACATGAGTTTCAAACTACGTCGTTTGATGCTGTAAGGACAATTAAAATAGTGAAAATGGAGTGGAAGTTTAGTTTAGGACAAAGAATCAGAACGGGAGTAGCGCTATTGGTGGTGTTCCTGCTCGTATTGGCCACTAATATGATGGATAGCAACCACTTCAGGATTGTTCAAAGTAATCTTACCACGATATACGAAGATCGATTACTCGCTAAAGACTATCTATATAAGATCTCTCGTCAGATTCAGGTAAAAAGGGAGCTTATTCAGCGTTCGGACATTGAACAATGGAGCGACTTAAACACTGCGCTCAATGACTCCATTCAGACATTGAACGATCGTTTTGCATCTACCCAACTCACTGAGAATGAAGCCTTGGTTTTTGAGTCGCTGAAGCGGAATATTCGATCTTTGAGGGAATATGAGTTGAAGCTACAAAGAAACGATCCTTTGAATACTGAGCTGACTACTTCGGGAAGTGAACGGTACTTTACTGCTGTTTACGACGATTTGGATGCACTCTTCAAAATTCAACTTGAGGAAAGCGACAAGGTGATCAGCAATGCCAATAGAGCTATTGATACAAGTAATCTTATCTCAAGAATTGAAATTGGTGTGTTAATCGCTATCGGACTTTTGATACAACTGTTGGTTTTCATGCGGCCGCTCAAATAAATTTATTTGCCCACGGTGTAATGAATAATCCTGAGTATCTGTCTTATAAAGATGTCTGGGTTTAACCAAGATCAGATGAGTTTTAGGGCATTTGATCCTTTTCAGGCAATTCTAATTCCTGCTGATATTTAAGCTATCTTCCAGGGGTCGAATTTCCCTACTCAGTGCGGCCAGACCGCAAAGTTGCGCCTTCTGAATGTTCAGCTCTTTCAGCATCTTTCGTGCTTCTGGACTTGATCCTCTAACCGCAGTTTTTCATAAGAAACAGTTGTGCGAGTGGCGCAGCTTTACTAGCTTAGTTTTCCATCAGCAAAGTTCGGGACATACGCCCGATAGCTGAGCGTTACCCACAACACCCGCTTCGTAGAGAATATGCCGAACATCGAAATTGCGTCGATAAACGCCAAAAAAATTGACATTGCTCAAGACAGTTTCGAACTAACTGTAAGAACTGGTCAAGGTTTAGAATATGATCGTTGGCTTTTCCATGAGTTTTTAAGTAAGGAAGATGGAATTATGATTCACATTGGCAACCCTGAATTCAAAACTGCCGACCATGACTCTGTCTTTGGGGGCATGCTCATTGACTGGGATTACGAACCAACCGAGATTGCAATTCCAGACTTTGAAGATCCCAATAATGGTGCAAACCAACAATTTCGATTTCAGTTCTTACCTGAATTCAGAGATCAAATTGACCAACTCCTGAACATTGCACTAACGAACTCACCTGTAGGTAAAATCTACTTTTTAACTGACTACCAATTTGGTCCAGACGAGGCGAACTACGAACGAACTTTTCTAATCAGCGACCTTTGGGAACAACACGATTCGAACGGGCTATCTTGGAACACTCTTTACGAACTCTATGGCAAATAAATGCTGTGGGTAACAGACGCTGATCGGTTATATGCCAAAGTGCTTTCTGGCTGGTTTCAGTGCAACTTGACCGTGAATCTGCCGCTGAGGAAAGTTCGGTGCTTTCTACTGAGTGCAGCTTGCAGGAGTTTTCATCTTTCGGAGCGCAGTGCTACTTTGAACCGTTGTGAGCTTCGGCAGATTTCACTAGATTGTGCCCTTTACAAGCCGTGGGCATACAACCGATAGCTTGGCGTTATGATCAATCCCTACTCATCAAATGATACTCTCATGAATAAATTAAGCTTATTAGTTATTTCAATTTTCACATATTCACTCTCATATTCCCAAGTAACTGACACAGGAGATAAAGTTGGCATTGGCCAAACTAATCCTTCAAGTAAGTTAGATGTATACAGAAATAGTGGTAATGAAACTATTGCCACATTTGGAACAAATGAGGGATCTATAAACATTGCTGCAGCTGGTTCTTCTACTGAAAACCCAACATATATTAACTACATTTCTTCTCGAAATGCAAATAATACTGCTTATGAAGACTTTGCCATTAAAACAGGAGGAGGAGTTGGTCAATTTCTTATTAAGACAAATGGAAACATTGGAATTGGGGAATCATCACCACAAGCGATGGTACATATCAAACAAAGTGCTTCTGGTTTAACTCCAACAAATGTCTCAGGTGGTATGTACATAGAAAATAGCGGTTCTAGTAATACACATTATGTATTTCAGACCGCCACCAGTGGCGGAGGCAAAAGCTTCTCAATAACGAATGCAGGGAACGTAGGAATTGGAACGACTTCACCAAATTATCAATTTGAGATTTTCGAAGGTGATGGGAAAGAAACGGTTGCTCAATTTAGAACTAATGAGGGTATAATTGGTATTGCGGCGGCTGGAAATTCAACCGAAAACCCAACTTATGGAAATTACATTTCTTCTCGAAATGCTAGCAATACCGCATACGAAGATTTTGGTTTTAAAACATCATCTGGAATACCTCAGCTTCTGATCAAGACTAATGGAAGTGTAGGAATCGGAACAAACAACACAGGCACTCATAAATTATCAGTTAATGGCTCAATAAGATCAAAAGAAGTCAAAGTTGAAGCCAATTGGTCAGACTTTGTTTTTTACGACGACTATGAACTTCGAACACTAGAAGAAGTCGAACAACACATAAACGAAAATGGACATCTCCCTGAAATCCCAAGTGAAGCAGAAGTAACTGAGAACGGGATCAACCTTGGAGAGATGAATGCTAAACTGCTTCAGAAGATCGAGGAACTAACTCTGTATCTTATTGAACAAAATAAAGAAATCAACGAACTGAAAGAAAAGGTTAGCAGCCTTGAAAACAAATAAAGATCATAACAAACAATAAAATGAATGCGCTTACTTTCTTCGTAGAAACGAAAGCGCTAGATTGAAAGTTTGTTACCTCAAACAAAGTGTGAGCGCACTCATTTTATTTGGACGTTGGCATCCATAGTCTTCAAGACGCATAAGTAACTCCCAAGTGAACGTATTTAAAATAGGAAATAAGGTATTACATATTGAACCTTCCAAGATTTACTGGGAGAATCAACTTTTTGACAACCTCATTGATCAACCGACTGAAATCCGATATGGAATCGCCCCCATTCAATTGGATATGTTCACCATTGGAACGAACTTCAAAATCCAACTTCGGAACGAAAAGAATGACAGATTTAACATATCTCTAAAATCTTACTTCGGAATTGGAAGAGCTAAGAAATATCAACTCTATGAACAGATAGCAGATTCAATCTGGGACAACTTTTTTGCAACACAATTTGCTGAACTGGTAGAGAAATGGGAGAACGGAGAAACTATTGAGGTTGCCAAATTCTTGATAGACTCGAAAGGTATCACCAAGAAACTTGGACCACATAAAATCACCATGAACTTCGATGAAATGAAATTATTTCCAAGGTTTGATCATTTACTGATTAACTCCAACCTGAAGGATGACAAGTTTATGAAGCTTCACTACCTAGATCATTGGAACTGGCCATTGATTAACGAAATAATAAACCGCGCGATCAATACGGATGCCAACAGACGCTGATCGGGCATATGTCTCCCGATAGCTATCGGGAGTCTGGCTGGGTTCAGTAGAAAACATCACCATGAATCTACCGCTGGGAAATGACGGTGCTTTCTACCCCCCATAGTATTCGCTATCCGAAAAGCTGATCGCGCTTTTTTGTAATTAACTGGGAATACTGCTCCATCATTTCTTTTGACAAAAAGGATTGATTAACAAAGGCCAACCACCTATTCGAAAGTTTAGAATATTTATTGAGAATATTCTCTGCAGCCTTATCTGGTATTCCGGAAGTAGTCATTGCGCTAAAAAAATCTGATTTCTTTAATCTCTTCTTTTTCCCACATAGGGTCAGAGCAAGTTCTTCATCATCACCTTCAACCACCAATGCCGAAGCAACTAAATCATATGCCGGAGCCAATTCATAATGACCATAGTTGTTCTTTAGCAATGAAAAGTTCTTCAAATGCATGTCTGCATTCCCAGTGAGGAAACTGAACAATGTCAACTCGTAAAACCTCACCAAATCAAGTCCTGGATTAATACTGCTCCGTTTTATTTCCTTGGCTATCTGTTCATGTGATGATTTATATTTATCCTCCGTAAGACGCCCAAGTAATTGACACATATCTTCCATATGCTGCTTGTTTCCATCTCTTCTATCCATTCTTTTGGTTATGTATGCAAGTTCACCTGAACCCAAGCGAACCAAGGAATGCTCTGCGGTTCGAATATTTGAAATCTCGGCGAGATGCATCGTCAAGTCTTCTATTTGGGGTAGTTCATTCCACTTTGATGACGGAGGTTTTAATATAAATTGCCCCCACAAACCAACGATTGTCAATTTTTCGGATTCATTATCAGGCTTTTCAATATGCAATGACAATTTCGGCTGAACACCTGTAATGGTAGATTTCCCCTTGATCATTTGTTCCGCCAGATTAAGAAGATCTTCTTCTGTATACGGTACATTCGGTGGCTTTGGGAGACCAAATATTTTCTTACTGCAATTTGTATGAAAATCACCTTCTGAGTCTCTATAGCAGTATAAACATGTCATACTAGTGGTTCAATTGATACAGCTCCAATGCAATCTTTACATGCGACGAGAAGAATTCCCATCCTATCCTTTTCATTCACCTTCCAGCTCTTTTGAACAATATCCAAAATCCACCCTTCTGGGATCAGACCATCAAAAAACGGAAATAAAATATTTGATTGATATGCCTTTTCTTGCAGTGGTAATGTTAAACTGATTGGCTCACCTTTCTTAGCAAAGTATTCAGATTCATATTGAAAATGATACCCTTCGTCATCTTCAGTCAGTGTCCCGGCCCATTGGTCCTGATAAAATACTTTAGCTTTTCTCATCTCTGCTGGCTTCTATAGGCCCTAATTCATATCCAAAAAGGTTTAAAACTTGATTAACCTTATCCATTCTCAAGGTTGGTTTTCCTTGCTCCAGTTCTCGAACGAATCTCAAACCAACCCCTGCAGCAAATGAAAGATCTTCTTGTTTCATTCGTGCTTGCTTTCTTTTCTCCTTGATGAACTGCGCTAATGGTGTTTGTTTCATTCTCTATACCCTTACGGGTGTAAATATATGAATTTATCGCAATTATACCCTTAATGGTATAAAAAAATATATTCTTATGCTAATATACCCTAAAGGGTATATATAGGTGATTATTGGTGTTTATGCCCAACCTGATAACTGGTTACCTATAACTCCTTGCTCCATGAAGAACCAGGATCAACTTTGATGCTTATATCTACTTCTTGTTTTTTGATGGTGGAAGCACATTTGATTTGAAAAAAGGCTCCCCACTTAAAAAGTGGAGAACCAGTATGAAGAAGAATTATTGTATTTCAATTTTTCTTTTGCCATCACTATCCGAGAACTTGATGTGTAGCTTTCCGGAATTTTTATCATACGACCAAAACTCTTGATCGACTTCTGATTCTACGATTTTTTTTGAATTTGTCAATTTTAGCTTTTGTCCATCAAGGGATACTCTTTTAGGGCTACTTTTGATTGTAAGTTCAATGATAATGCTTCGTGGTGTAGCTTCACGTGCTTCATGTTTCCTTTCAACCGTCACAATTTTTTGCCCCTCATTACCTAATGTGTTTGTCACTAATGTACTCGAGAAAATATTCTTCTTATAGTCATTAGTTACTCCATCATCTTCATAAAGTGTGAATGAAGAGGGATCGTCAGGACCGTAAACTCTAAAAGTAATCGGGTAATCCTGAACTTGATGTATATACTGCATTACAGGCATCATTGGGATGATTGAACCGGATTTTACAAACACAGGAATATCGTCCAAAGTCACAGGGTAACCGATCCATTGACCTCCTTCGTAGGATTCTCCTGTAAAAAAGTTGATCCATTCTCCTGCTGGCAAATACACCTGTTTGACCTTAGCGCGCTGCTTAGTAACCGGAGCCACTAACAACTCTTGCCCAAACATAAATTGATGTTCTGCTTTTAAAGCTTCTGGATCATTGGGATACTCTAAAATCATTGCTCGCATAATGGGTAAGCCTGTATCATAAGCTTCCCGCGCATAAGTATACAGATAGGGGAAAAGCTGATATTTCAGTTCTATTGCCTTTTTAGATGCCTTTTCGGCTTTGTCCCCAAAGAGCCATGGCTCTACGGCATTATTTCCTTCATGATGGGCTCTACTAATCGGGTTGAAAACCCCAAACTGAAGCCATCTCACATAAAGCTCGGCCATGGCGTCATAATCTTCTATATCTCCACAGTACCCGGAAATATCCGTAGCCCAAAAAGGAATCAGGCCCATTCCTGCAGACAATGCAACCGGAATTTGGTTTTCGAACTGCTGCCAGCCTTCCAGGACGTTGCTACCATTGCCAGCATCACCGGACCAGCCAAAAGTGTAACGTTGCAGACCGGCGTAAGCGGCACGAGTCATTTGAAAAACACGTTGGTTGGGATTCCGCTTTTCGAATTGCTCAGTAACGACCTTATCCCAAGTAAGCCCATACACATTGTGTATTTCGTCATGCATGCCCAGGTGATGCTTCATATAGAGGCGATCCGTACTTTCCTCATTACTCCAGGCAGGCTCACCCATATCGGTCCAGAAACCCTTCACCCCGTCATCCAGGGGTTTTTGCTGATATTGGCCCCACCAATCAGCCACTTCAGGGTTGGTAAAATCCACCACTCCACAATTGCCTCCCCATGGCCAGGGCATGTCATAGGTTTTGTGCGTTCGAACATCCGTAGTAAAATATCCCAGAGAGTCTGCTTCTTTCCACTGCTGAATGGTACTTTGTGAAATGACCGGATCCTGAGACACAACTACTTTAAATCCATCGTCGGCAAGATCAGACAGCATTTGCTTGGGGTTTTGATACCTTTCTTTCCACCATTCAAAATTTTGGAGACCTTCCACCCATCCAATGTCTTGATAAATGATGTCACATGGAATTTGCCTTTCCCGATATCCAGTAGCAATTTCCCGCGACAAAGCTTCATTCGTAAGCATTCCTCTGCTTTGAGAGAATCCCAATGCCCACTTTGGTGGCATAATGGGTTTACCCGTCAGTTGGGTATACCCATTGATGATTTCCTTATAGTCTTTGCCGAAGATGAAGTAAAATATCATTTCACCATCAGGAGCTGAAAAAGAATAGTAATCATTGGACGAGGCTCCGAAATCAAACTCTGTGAGATAGGTATTATCGAAAAAGATCCCGTAATTATAGCTGCTCATAAAAAAGGGAATACTCTTATAAAGTGGATCTTCATTGATTCCATAGCATGGTTTATCGCTGTTCCACATCTTATAGCTCTGCCCCCTTCGGTCAAGTGAGCCCGACTTTTCTCCCAGCCCGAAAAAATGCTCATCATCCCTAAGTAAATTGACAGCTTTTACCTCTGTGCCAGAGTACTGAAAACCTTGATCCTGATAGCCCCCAAATAAAAGTTTCTGCCACTTGTCAAATATCTGCAGCTGAAAGGGTTTTCGATTTACGCGAATTCGCAAAGGACCCGTAAAAATTTCATAAGCTGAAGCAGACTCACTAACCTGAATATTAGAGATCTCTTCCAGCTCTTCGTTGATCACTGCAAAGGATTCATTAGATCGCTGAAATTTACCATCTGGAGCATACCAAATTTTTATTACCGAACTACTCGCTAATTTGAGTTTGATCTTTGCGCTATCCAAACAATGAAATGTCACTTCATTTCTATCAACAGTATAGGCAAAGCAGTCCTCGGGGGTTTGAGATTGCCCAAACAGGTTGAGATACATCCCAACGTATACAAGAACTACTAAAAAATATTTCACGGCATTCATCTGCATAAGTTTAAAGTACTAATAGAACAGAAGGAAACCTGTCCTTCTGCTCACTATTTACTGATTAGGAATAAAATTTTATTTGATCAATGTTTTCCTCGTCACCTTGATTCCGTTCATTTCACATTCCATTAATAAATGTCCTGGCTTCATTATCAATCCTTACGCATGTGTCTCCAATACATCATAATCAATGCTATCACAAACACTGCGAACTTCAAATGTCTCATTTTGATTAGGGTTTGGTTATAAAAAAGAATTCTCCTGTTTGAGTTATCTGACCTGAGTCAACTGCACATAGTCCAGTACGGCTTCATTGACTTTTAAATTCATATTTTCATCGGACGGCTGAAAGGCCAGTAATAGTTCGTGCGTACCAGCAGTCAGATATGCTTCCACTTCATTGGTCATCCCCCAGTTGGACCACTCTCCCATGCCTCGCTGAGGCATAACTATCGAACCTGATTTTTGGCCATCCACGAAAAGGGTACGTATTGCACATTTATTGTCTGTATTCCAGGGGCCATTTCCATTGGCATAGCGAAAGCGAATAAGATATTTTCCACCCTGCTGCAGGGTGATCGGGATCTTTAGCTTTGTGTTACTCTCTTTTGAAATCCTGATAAACCCACTTCCACTATAGTTGACGAGTGAGGCACCATCCTTCGCAGCGAAACCCTCCATTTCAACTTTAACTTCCTGATTATAATAAGTAACAGGTACACTGGTAAACGATGAAACTCCTTGCTCATTTATGGCCATCACTTTATACTGCCCATAGCCCCCGTCAGGTAAAATGTAAGTGGTGTCATTCGTTTGAGACAGCTCTCTGCCATTAAAAAACACCAGATACCTGTAGGCTCCTTTTACCTTTGCCCATCGTAGGACATCATTTTCCAAACGCACAAGAGGCTCTGACGGAGATACTTCATTTTGCTCTATGTTATATGGCTGTGAATGCGCTAGCTTGTTGTTCATTTCGATTATCACCTGATGATGCCCCTTATATCCGGCAGAAATTTCCATTTCCTGTTTTTCTACACCATCCACTATCAATCGTTTGATTCCGTCTCCGTATCCTCTTACCTCAATATCCAAAGTGGCATCCCGATATCGAAACCCATTGACATGCTTAACCCCTCCATAAGCTCGTGGTATGAATGGTTGGAATAGCAGCTTATCTGGCTGAAAAGACATTCCCAAAAAGACTCTGTAGACCATTGCAAGGTTTCCTGCCATACTCCATAGCATTCGGTCTGAGTTGATCTGGGTGTCCGCATAATCTCCATTCTCTGCTACAAAATTTTCCTTATTGGTCGTAAAAAGTGCTGCGGGACGATAAATTGAAGCCAAACCATGTAACAGTGCCTGCTCGTTTCCAGCCTCTTTTATGGCCCAGTTCCAGTATCCCTGCACAAAAGGCCAAATACCGTTGTTATGATAGGGAGGCACATTGGGAATCTGCGGATAGATACAGGGAATGCCAAAAGACATCACAGGAGTATTTGCCACCACCTGTTGGATGCGCTCCGGCGAGGCTACACCATAAAGTACGCTCAAGGCTTCACCCAGTGCTTCAGAGCGTGGAGATACATTCATGTAATAACGACCGTAGAGATATTGATTGTAATAGTCTTTTTCATCATTCCACAAGTGATCATTGATTGCTGTCCTTACCAACTCTGCTTTTTCAGCATATTGCATACCAGCGACTTCTTCACCCAGCTCGGCAGCCATCATGGAAAGTATCTCCAGCGCCCTGGAATACACCACATTAGTGCCGAGATTCAGCGACTGAGAGATGTCCACATTATCCATCCAATGGGGATAAGTCTGCTCTCTCCAATCCAGAAATGAAGATTCCCCTTTGAAAAGACCCGTAGTTTCATCATAAACAGTCTGAAAGTCACCAGTCAAAGTATTACTGATGATGCCATAGGCTTGCTTAAGCCACTCCATATCGCCTGTGACAACATAAACCTCCCAAGCGGCCAGCGCCCAAACCACCCGATCTGAAGATACAGGCCAGGCACCTCCCGATCCGGTATCTTGTATGATGCGATCAAGTTCATCAACTTTCTTCATCAGACTTATCTTGGCGATGGTCGGCTCGATGTAAGCGAAAGCCAGCAAAATACTGTAGCTGATATCTCGAGTCCATACACCCGACCATTCTTTCCCTGTCCTGAAGGTGCTATCATCTTCGATGTTATAAATCATCTCATCCAGGGCCATATTGTAAAGTGCATCTACCAGCAGCTGATCAGAACTGTATGAAGGGTAGGCTGAGATGTCGTTTTGAAGGGTCCATTGTTCTTCTGCCGGAGCTTCAGGATCATGCGGGTTCAGAATAAAAGTGCCTTCATAAATGCCATCAGCATCCGAATCTTCTAACAAGTATGAAGGATTCGTGTGCAAATTATCAAAGTCCCAACTTAAAGGCGCCGAACCTCCTGCGATGTAAACTCCTTTGAAATCCTGTTGACGAATCTGATCACCATCAAAAGTGGTATAATAGTCTTTTTCCTGAAATTGTTTCAGTACAGCATTCATATCCACCCGCACGGTAAATTTTGTGTTTGCGGGTAAGGTGCCAGGCGCATCAGGTTGTATGTAAGACGCTGGGTCCTTAGCTCCGAAGCTGATGACCGGTGAAACGTATTCGCCACTCTGAGGCACAATGGTAAGCGCATGATCCTGTCCTGAGGATGCCTCATTGTCTTTTCCATTGATCGAAAACTTGAATGACAAAGTGGAAGAATACTGTGTCCTGGCGGGGCTTATATAATCGGAAACTATGTGGGTTCGATCAAGAGCTTTTGCCTGATATGGCCCTTGTACCACCTTGTCAGAAAAAACTGTATACTGCTCAGACTGGTAAAGCACTTCCGACTCGCTACATCCCGTAAGCCCCACCACAGCGCTCACAGCACAAAAAAATTTCCTAAAATCCATTTGTTCTTAATTAATTTGAATTCAGTCGGACGAAAAGGTGAAACCTCGCTCCGATATATTAACTTTTATTTCGAGATGATTCATTTCAGTATTCCACCACCAACATATCCCAGAAAGTGAGCGAAGGAAGCGTGAGTGAAACCTGGCTACCGTTTTGCACAAAATCAAGCTCATGGGAAACCCCCTGATTTACATCCGGGGAAGCCCACCATACTCTTGTTATCGTTTGATTGCTGATAAAATTGACCCTAAAGTTTTTCACCTCTGCCGGAAATGGCTGGGTACCGTTATTATCACGCCAATTCAAGCTATTAGCACTATTAAAATTGATCAAGTGCACCACCCGTCTATTGGCGAATTCTTTGCCAAACACCGACACATGCCCTATCTGAGGAGGCCAAGAACCTATATTCATCTTACCATCTCCAGATTGTAATTCGGGGTAGATAAATTCCCCTCCATCCCGAAGCAAATTCTGATATGCCACCATAAAGTCATAATACTCCATGAGTGCACTTTTGAGGTCATCCCGCATTTTCAGGTTGTTGTTAGGGAAATACTCCTTGGCAAGCATATGCTCTCCTAACTCCAGGTGTGCTCCCCCAAACGCAAAAATTACAGCATCTGCGAGGAGTACAGCCGGTGTATTGAATGATCCGGGGCTGTTGGCCAAATCATAGTTCATGTATGCGGCCAGTACCGTATTCAGTTTGCCATTGCTCCATTCATTATTTTTAAGGATGATGTCCGCAAGAGCCTTGTAGGTGTTGTTTGGATCCCAAACTTCAGTATAAGCAAAATCCACGGCAGTGCTCAATATCTCTGCTTGCCCATATTGGTTAACCGCATTTAGCACCATTTTCTTATCTGGAAAATCTGCGTACAGATTGTTTAGAAAAGGGGCATACGTCTCATTTAAGGAGATTACATTCCCGAAATAATCAAATACCCTTCCTCGATCCCCCAATTGATCAAGATGCCAGCCATCAAACTCCAGGTGATCGTATACAAGTCTGGTCTTTTCAAAAATGTACGATTGCCACTCTTGATTTGCGGGGTTGGTTACCAGAATGTCACTCTCCCAATCGTCCGGAAGGTTATGCTTATTCACATTCTGGTGATTGGCATCACTGTATATCATCCACTCCTCTGACACTCCATCTGTTGCATAATCATCCCACGCTCCATAGAGCAAGTTGTACTGCATAGAAGCCATATTCATTTCTTGGGCTCTACTGATGTAGCTCTCCACTGTAGCAAAGGAGATTTGTCTTCCGATAACATCTACCCAAGTGGTAGCCGGACTGGTGCCATTCATTTTAAGTGGAGAATGATGCTTATTATGCCAATCATAATACTGCAAGCCGTTGATATGATAATCTTTTAAATTAGTGAGCGTGCTATTGATTTCAATATCAGAGAGGTTTCCAAACTCCGACAGAAAACCATATCGTGGAAATCTGGTCCAGTCCGAGGAAACGTCCACAGCTACAGAGCTAATGACCTCCTCTTCTCCATTTACGAAATGAAAAAATTCAACCATATACCCTTTAAAATCTTCAGTTGGGGGCGACCAGGTCCAGGTCTTGCTGGTCATTGGCTCCTCCATCAGCGTTTCATTTAAATGTCTGTACCTCACGGTTACTTCTTGTGGCACGTTATCAGCTGTGAAGGTCACCTCAGAGCCCGGTGTATATCTTGCCTGATCGGTTACTACTTTCAGGTTGATGTTCTTTACTGAATCCTCCGGTTCGTACACGAAATCATCATCCCTCTCTTTACAAGACGTGAAAGTGAACACCAACAATATCAAAA
Source organism: Marinoscillum luteum (assembly GCF_044005705.1). Taxonomy (NCBI): domain Bacteria; kingdom Pseudomonadati; phylum Bacteroidota; class Cytophagia; order Cytophagales; family Reichenbachiellaceae; genus Marinoscillum; species Marinoscillum luteum. The sequence continues at coordinate 242,056 of NZ_JBIPKE010000019.1, forward strand.
CCACCTTTACCAAATCACTCTTCATCATATCATTTCATTTACAAGTGGCGGTGGCAGGTTGCCACCGCCCTTGTGTCTATTCACCACTACCTAAACTTATGCTTTACTACTGTCTTTCTATGGTCATCACTCCTGCATCCAGGTCAAAGGTGATCTCATAGTTGCCGACATCTCCAGAAGCGAGCTTCCATTTATTATCCGGACCATCACATCCTTGCGTGAGAATGTACTCCGTATTGGTAAGAGACTGATTTCCTGTAGCGGCATTAATCCACTCTCCCCCACACCAGTCACCAGCAAATTTCGAAAACTTGAATTCGCCTGTGGCGTTGTCTGCACCCAACGGGCCATTGAAGGTGAAAACACCATCGCTATATGTCATTGGCTCCGGGTTTCCAATGTTCCAGCCATTCGGGCCACCATCACCTATTATATACAGGGTCACAGGATTTATTGAGATGGTATTTTCCAGCGTGTTTAAGGAGACTTTATATCGCCCCTCCATCTCTGAAGTGATCTGCCATGTATTGTCAACATCGCACCCGGAGTTTTGCTCTACCAGGTTGGAAGTGATATCCTGGTGCTGCTCCAAAGGCCTAAACCATTCACCACACCAGTCACCAAGCGGGCCTGCAAATATCTTGAATTCGCCAGGCGTTAAATGGGCTTCATAGGTGAATATGAAAGGATTACTAGCACTTTGCGTCATCTCTTCAGGACTATCAATGTTCCACCCGCTTGGTGTTGCATCTCCAACAATCCAAAGAGCAGAAAACGTAGGAGCTTCTACTGCCTTTATGCTAAAAGTAAGCGCAATCAGATTGACCACTATCTTATACTGACCACCATTGGTGATCCTCCACTGCAAGTCATCGCCGCTTCCGCCTTCATTGTATACTAGTACTGTTGAGTCAGCAGGATCTTTGGTGTAGAAATCCTGGCACCAGCAACCTTCCTGGCTAACCGCAAACTTGAAATTTCCGGGAGAAAGTGCTCCCTGATAAGTAAAGACCCCCGCCTCACTGGATGAGGGTGTTAGCGCTGTAGCGTTCGCAATGTCCCAACTATTGGGAGTGGCGTCACCTACCAGATAAAGCTTTGAAGATACTGGCTCGAAAGGGGTAACTACTACTGAAGTGGTGTCGATCTGAGGCTCTCCGTTACCGTCGGCGAGTGTTGCTGTGATACGTGCCACCAAAACTATCGGACTACCAGGTTGAGCTCCAAAAGTAGAACGCAGAATATTGTTCAAGGTGCCATGCTCATAGGAAAACGCGAAGGTGTTTTTCCCCATATCGTACACCAGCGGAGAGGAGAAATCATTGCCTTGCATGTCCACTTCAAGCAGGTAGTCGATAGACGAACCGGTACCATTATTATTTGCTGGAGTCCAGTTAAAAGTAAGCTTGTTAGATGCAAATTGCTCTTGCAATACTAAAACGCTATCAGAAGTACTAAGACTTAGTGTTCCGTCTTTTATGATCTGGTTATTTTCTAATTCGTCCACACAAGATGCCAGAAGAAATATTACCAGAACGGATGCCAGAGCAGAGAATAAATTGATTTTATATGCCTTTTTCATATTGGTTTGAAATTAGTATCCTGTGTTTTGCGATAATTTTGGATTGGTATCTATTTCCTTTTGTGGGATCGGTAAGAGCAAATGATTTCTTGTCGCATTTGTTTTGCCAATAGAATGCAGAAAATCAAGTGCATATGTCCCGTCTTCAACTCGGATTAGATCAAACCAGCGCTGACCTTCAAAAGCAAGCTCTACCCTTCGTTCATGCAATACCGCTTGACGAAAGTCCTCTTTGCTTAACCCCGTGGCAATATCATCAAGGCCAGCACGATCCCTCACACGATTGAGTGGTGCTTCTGCTTCGCTGGTTCTATCCAGTTCGTTGAGCGCTTCTGCCTTCATCAATAGCACATCTGAAAAACGCAGTATTGGAAAGTTGAGTGGACTATTGTCATAAGAAGCAGAGACCGACAATGGAACCAAAAATTTACGAACATTATATCCGGTAAGAGAATATGCCGCATCATAGGAGTTACCTGCAAATTTTGGACCTCCCTCATATAATATTGTGGACTCTTTTCTAAGGTCATCCTCTTCATAAGAATTCACAAACTCCTCGGTGGGTTGATTCCAACCATAGGCGCCTGCCACAAAATTTGACCCTCTTGGTCCCATGAATGCACTGGCCCAGGATGCCTGGTTTTCGTTGCTCCAGAAATTGTAGCCACCGTTACTGGCGTACTGTACCTCAAAGATAGACTCTACAGAATTTTCCATTGCTGGGTTGAAGTTATCGGCATAGTCCTCGTTGAGGTCGTACCCAAGTCCTTCTAACTCTGTGGTCAAATCCACAACCTCCTGCCAGTTAGCCAATGTTAGGTGAACTTTAGCCAGCATGCCTAACGCAGAGCCTTTAGAAGCTCTGCCCAAATCATTGGCGGAGTACGTGCTTTTTTCAGGCAATAGATCAGCAGCCATCTCCAGGTCTGAAATGATCTGCTCCCAAACGAGCCCTTCCGGATCACGTGCAGGATATAGATCGTCATCTGCGCTCTGAGGTTCTGTAATCAAAGGCACATCTCCAAAAAAGCGAACGAGAATGAAGTAGTAGTGTGCACGAAGAAAATATGCCTCTCCCATGGACCGATCTCTGATTTCCGGAGTAATGTCAAGTTCAGGTGCTACTTTCAGAGCAATGTTTGCCCTCAGGATGCCTGGCCATGGCCCTCTCCAAAGATCAAGAACACCGGCATTATCAGACGTGGTAACAAAATTTGACAAATCCTGAGTTTCGATACCGTCTGTACCGCCACCTGCACCGACAATACTGTTACCAGCCATGATATCGGTTGTCCACATTCGTAAATTATACAGTTTTGGCCATTGCAATGGCTGATATGCGCCATTTACAAGGGAGACCAACTCAGATTCATTGGTCGGATAATTCTCCGTATTAATTGTATCAAGAGGAGCTTTATCCAAAAAATCTTCGGAACAGGCTGCACAAACCACCACAGCCATGGACAGGTAAATATTTCTTAGCAATTTCATGTTAGTCATCTTTAAAATTTGACATTTAGTCCAATCGATACCGTTCTGGTAACCGGATATAGGTTATTGTCGATTCCATCTACACCGACTTCAGGATCAAGGCCAGAATAATTAGTAAGGGTGAATAGGTTTTGACCTGATACGTAAACCTTTGCACCACCAAAGCTCCCTTTACCGATAACCTCAGAAGGAATATTGTAAGCCAGTGTGATGTTTTTAACTCTTAGGTAAGAGCCATCCTCAATGTACCGACTTGAGGGTCTGGCATTGTTGTTAGGATCACCATAAATAGCCCTAGGTATGGTATTGCTGGAACCAGGTCCTGTCCACCTGTCAATAACTGATGCGTTCTGGTTGGTAGTGATTGACATTCCTTCGGTATATATCCTGTTGGCATTGAAAATGTCTCTTCCCTGAACACCCTGCAGAAAGATATTTAATGAGAAATTTCCGTAGCTGAAGGTGTTATTCAATGAATAGATAAAGTCAGGGTTGGGATTGCCTAAGAAAGTTCGATCATCGTCATTGATGATTCCATCATTATTTAAGTCCTGAAACCGGATGTCACCTGCCGATGTGCTGGTCGCTGATGAGCTTCCAGGGATCTGTACGGCACTTAGCTGTACTTCCTCATCCGTCTGAAAGATTCCTTCTGTCACAAATCCGTAGAAGACATTGACCGGATATCCGGGCTGTATCCGGGCCAGGTTATAGTTAAGCCCTATTCCCCCGCGGGTCAGCGGCGTTTCACTATTGATATCAATCACTTCATTGTGATTGAAAGAGAAAACAACATCAGATGTCCAGATTAATTTCTCATTTTGAATATTGGTGGTATTAACAACTACCTCAATACCCCTATTTCGCATCTGTCCTGCATTTATGGATGGCACATAAATATCAGAATAGCCTGATGTCACCGGGACAGCCTGGGGAACCAGCATATCTTTCGTATTCTTGATATATCCATCAATAGTGGCATTTACTCTCCCTTTGAACATTGACAAATCCAATCCGACATTTATTTGCTCCTGTGACTCCCATCGAACATTAGTGTTAGGAAGTACTGTCGGCACTACAGCGCTCACAAACGTGTTATTGAAGTTGTATCGGTAAGTGTCGTAAGAGGATGCGAATGAATAGTTTCCAATTTCCTGATTTCCGGTAATACCATATCCACCTCTTATTTTCAGGTCCTCGATGAAAGCCACATCGAAGAAATCTTCCTGTGATATTCTCCAGGCCGCAGACCCGGAAGGGAATGTACCGTATTTATTGCCCTCGCCAAACCTGGATGAACCATCCCGCCTTACTGTTCCAGTGAGGTAGTACTTGCTTTCAAAGTCAACGTTGAACCGCACAAAATAAGAAAAAAGGGCCCATTCAGATCCACTTCCATCCAAGTTCATCTGAGCGATTCCATTGTTCAATGTTTGTGTTTCTTCACTTTGAAAATCCTGAATGGAACCACTGATAAATTCGAAATCATTTTGTTGTGCACTTGATCCAATGAGCGCAGTTAAATTCAAGCCGTTATCTAAACTTTGCTGATAAGTCAGGGTATTGTCCCACAATAAAGTGATGCTCTGATTAGCTGCTTCATACAGGTATGCATTTTGTGCAATATCTGAATCCCATTCATAAGACGGAGTCCACGTACGATTTTTCCAAATATTAACTTCTATGCCTCCGAGCGACTTAAAAGTGAGGTACTTTAAGAATGTTATTTCTCCAAAGAGCGAACCTTGGGCATTGTATCCACGAGTGCTCATATCCACAATTGTGGCTTTCCCAATCGGGTTATCAACATCTCCAGAGTACAAAGGTTGTCCTATTGCGCCCGAAAAATCTCCATCCTCACGTCGTATTGGCTGGGTAGGTAATGACAGGATGGCATTCTGAATGTTAAAGTCTCCCTGTTCTTTGATGTCATGATTGAGTTTAAGACTGTTACCAAACTTTAGGTTTTTGGTTACTTCAGTATCAGTATTCAACTGGAAGTTGAATCTCTTATAATCGGTGTTTAGTATGATTCCCTGCTGATCAAAATAGTTTAAAGAAGTATACACCTTGGATTTGTCATTTCCATTGGAGTATGAAAGCGCATAACTATTTATTTTGCCCCTATCAAAAAATGCCCCTAACCAATCCGTTCCGTTTCCTAGAGATTCAGGATCGTTAAAATCAGGATTGGGATCCAATCCACCATTGGTCAACATCTCATTGCTTAGTTGAGCAAACTCCCTAGCATTCAAAACATCGAGCATATTGGTAGCTTCGGTGATTCCGGTATATGCATCAAATGTTACCGATGCTTTCCCCTTTTTTCCTCGTTTGGTAGTGATCAACACCACCCCGTTTGCCCCTCTAGCTCCATAAATGGTTGTTGCCGAAGCATCTTTCAGCACTTGAACAGACTCTATGTCATTCATGTTGATTTGGTTTAGCCCGCCATTTAAAGGCATACCATCCACCACAATGAAGGGGTCGTTATTATTAATCGTGCCGATACCTCTTATTCTAAATGTAGGATTACTCCCTGGTTGTCCGGATGTAGTAACGCTAACTCCAGCGGCTCTACCTTGAATAGCATCACCAATATTAGATACCGGCTGCTGCCCCAAGTCATCTGGATCAACGATAGATACTGCACCTGTCAGATCCCTAGTTTTGGTTTCTCCATATCCAATTACAACAACTTCGTCGAGACTGGTGAGGTCTGGAGATAAGGAAGTATTAATGACGGATTGACCTTTTAGCACAACTTCCTGAGACACGTACCCAACAAAGGAGAATACTAGTACAGCATCCTCTGGAACTTCTAAGGAAAAGTTGCCCTCAACATCTGTTATTGTACCTAAAGAGGTATTTTTGACTGTGACCGTTGCACCAGGTAGTCCTTCTCCATTTTCATCGGTGACTTTCCCTGTCACAACTATCTCATCAGTTTGTGGTACATCATCTGAAAACTCCTTCGAATTAGCGTGAACTGCAAGCAGACCACCAACGGCCCAGAAGAACAAGGCCAGCTTCGCAGTTTTCCTTGCCACAATCCTAAACAGGATGGGGGCGGGAAAATTCGTGTGTAAAATTGAACTCATACGCTCGTGTTTGTTTGGTTTAGACATAATTGAAAATCAAGATCATTGTTGTGATCATGTCGACTAAGCAAACTTGTTGAGTATAAAAGGAATTAGGAATTTTTCGGCCCTTTAGGTAAAATATTTTCAATCACAGAGTCTCGTAACTCTCTGATATTGAAATATTTTCAAAATTAACTACCGGCAGATGAGGTAAACAAAAAGTAAAGGGTTTTGATCTGTTTTGGAGCGCAGAGAACCTGACATTGTCATTCGAATGCCTTAATTCCCATTAATTGAACATCAAACTCATCACTGGAAAGAACGGATAGTTTCTTTACCTTATTCTTATAATTGTAGATAGTGCGCACCGAGTAGCCTAGAATACTAGCGATCTGCTCGTGCTCAGTAATGCCGATTCGGATCAAAGCAAAGATTCTTAGCTCAGTTGGTAAAGGCTTATTTTCATCCAACTTAAACTGGTATTCTTCTTTAAAAAACGCATTGAAATCAGCAATGAAATTGGGAAAGAGTTTGAGGAAAATTTCATCAAATTTCCTATTCAACCTTGCCGTCTCGCTCTCTATATCAAACTGTTTAAGGGTGTATTTCAAGTCATCATATCTCTTTTCAATCAGCTTCTTACTTATCTCCATTTTGAATTTTTCAAGCTTATGGAGATATTCCGAATCTTTGGCAAACGAGAAGCCAACATACTCCTCTTTGATGGTATTGGACTCGATCAGCTTCTCGTTTAGTTCTTTCAGACTTTCGTAGGCAAGAGACAGGCTTCTCTTGGTTTTATTTAGCTTTTGATTCTGTCTGTATATAATGAAAGCGAACAAAACAATAAGGAGTGAAAGAAGGCTGACCAATACCAGGTAACCCAAAAGTTTCTTGCTCTTATCCTGAGCATTTAGCAGCATAGCACTCTCAATCAGCGGTAACAGGCTTGAAACTTGAATGACTCGTTGTTTAGCTCCGTAAAATTTAGCATCTGTTGCTGCTTGATTAATATAGATCGATGCTGCCTCAATGGCACCTTGCTCATACATGTAACCCGCGAGTTCCATTGTAGCCACTGTTTCTTTCGTAGCAGACTGAATATCAGCAATCGCTGCGCGAATGATCATATCGAGGTATTCTTCCTCATTGTTGAGTGCCCTATTGATTTTACCTAATGAATAAAATGCCATCGCTTTCTGATGTCGGCTAACATCGAATTGCTCTATAATTTGATGGAAAAGGTACAGGGCCTCCCGGTAATTACCACTTGCTTCTGCTTTCAGACCTTTTAACCGATAAAATTGGAGTGTTTTATCTTCAGTCAATGACAATGCTGAATCGAGATACAAGTTGCCGAGGTTACCATAACTCTCCACAAAATAATCTACATCGTTGAACGAACTTAGGTCGAAGTAGGTGCGCCCCATAGATTCATAGTATCTGACCCACAAGCTTACAGGCAAATTGGATGCGTTAACACTTTCCAAAGTTTGATATGCCTCCTTGTACATGCCTGCAGAACGAAAAATAAAAGCAAGATTTAACTTGGCTTCAGCTTGTCTTGGTGAATCAGCCATTTCTTCCGCTAGTTCCAACATCTTATTTGCATACTTAAAAGCGGAATCGAACTGAAAAGAACTGTATTCAAACCAGAGTGAATCAGATACCTGGAAAAGCTCAAGTTCTGACATTTCACTGCTTAGCATCTCTCTATAATGCAAAATCCGCTGCTGCTTCTGCTCAACGTATTGACCCTGATTGATAATAACCTGATTTAGTTCATACAACAGGCTGTCGGTGTTTGCCCAGCTGGTCAAAGCAAGAATGATCAATGGAAAGCACGTAAGCAGAAAGCGCATAAACATGAGAAACTAATGAAAAGAACAAGGTAAAATAAGACTAAAGAAGTAACAAAATTAATTAGATAGGCTCTCAATTAGTCGACCGAAGATAATTAAGTACTGGAGTCAAAGCAAGGTATCCAATAGATAGCCCCTTGTTCTGGTAGATCATTCATTTGGTTAGCCTTCGCAGACCTGATCCCCAAAACAAAGAACCCTGACTATTGTCAGGGCTTTGCTTGCAGTGGAGGAGGGATTACTCATTCACACAACCATGCCGCACTATCCCCTTGTGAATCTCCTTCATCGATTTCGAACCAAGGTTCTCATCCCAGTTCCTTAAAATAAAAAAGCCTTCTTACAAGTGCAAGAAGGCTTTTATGCAGAGGAGGAGGGATTCGAACCCCCGGTACCTCGCGGTACAACGGTTTTCAAGACCGCCGCATTCGACCACTCTGCCACTCCTCTGTGTAATATTGGTCTACATCCAAACAGGATGCTGCGTTACCAAAATTCGTTTTCAAGACCTTATTCATCACGATCTTGTCCGCGAAATTGGAACGCAAAAATAGTGTATCTAATGAATTAGACAAGTGTCCGATATAATTTTATTTTAATCAGGCAAAATTGCCTTCTCCTCATCCCAAATCTATCACTTTCCCCTGTTCAGCACTCTCGAAGGCTGCGTCGATGATACGCATCACATTCACCCCATCCTGTGCGGTGACGGGCTCGGGCAGATCGCTGGTTAGTGACTGGTAGACCGCCTCATAGTATTCCTTGTAATCCCCCGGGAGGGTCTGAATGTTCTCACGGATCACCTTGCCCTCCACCTCCGTATGTAGCAGCCCCTGCTCCGTATCGGGCTCCACTCCATACTGCGGATCATTGGGTTTCATGCCGGCCTTCAGCTGATCTTCCTGTACATCAGCCCTTGATTTCAAAAACGTTCCTTTCGTACCGAAAAAAGCGAACGAAGGAGTGGGCTCCCGGAAAAAATAGCCGCCCTTCACATGGACACGCATTTTGTCGTATTTCAATAATATATCGAAGTAGTCGTCTACCTGAGAATCCGCTCGAGTAGTGGCAATATCGGCAAAAACGGATCGGGGCATTCCAAACAGGCACAATGCCTGATCAATCACATGTGCACCCAAATCCTTAATGATTCCTGCTCCCGCACTTGGTTTTTCCTTGTGAGTTTTGGGACTGAGTTGGGGGGTATACCGTGCAAAGTCAATACTGGCTTCCACAATGTCTCCCAGCAAACCCTGCCGTACCACGTTCTGCACTGTCTTGAAGTCACTGTCCCACCGGCGATTCTGAAATACGGCCAGCTTCAGGCCCTGCGCCCGGGCAAGTGCCTGTAGCTCCACGGCCTCTGCAGTGCACCCTACAAAAGCCTTCTCTACGATCACATGCTTCCCCGCATTCAGGGCTGCTTTGGCATATTCGTAATGGGTATAAGTGGGTGTATTCACCACCACCAGCTCTATACGATCATCTGCCAGAACAGCTTCCAAACTGTCATAACTGTGCGTGCCTGGATACTGGTCTGCAATGGCCTTCGTGCTTCGCTCCCACGAACCCAGCAAGGTAAACCCGGGATGCAGGTGAAGAAAAGGCGCGTGAAAAACCTTGCCGGACATGCCAAACGAAAGTAGGGCTGCGTTGATGTTAGTCATGCTACAAGTTTAAAACATACAATCCATTCCTGAAATCTTTCAGCAGGGTTACTCATTCGGTTTTTCACAAAACGCCATTAACAGGTCGCCCCACACGCTAAATTGAAAGGGAATCTTTGCATCGATAAACCAGAAAGCCCGGAGACGCTGTGCTTTACAGTGCTCCGGGCTCTTTTGTATCCAACTCTACCTGACCTTGTCAGATTAAAACTATTGGATATGTACTTTTTTGACAGTGCGGATCGAGGGGCCTTCGATCTCCAGTAGATACAAGCCACGCATTACTCCCGCAGGAAGGGTAATTTTTATCTCTGGTGATTGCGCACTCCAAAGACCTATGGCTCTGCCTGACAGATCGGTCAGCTTAAGAGAAACGCCTCCTTCCACCTGAGGCAATGATACGGTAAACATCCCATTCTGCACTGGATTAGGATAAATGGAGAATGATGGTGTCAGTTGCTGCTCATCAGATACTTCTCCCAAGCGTGCACCGCTTAGGTTTTCAAAGCTCCATAACTGATGATCCCCACTACCAGAGTTGGACTGCACAAGCTTAGTCCCGTTGGAGGTGCTTGATCCAGGCACTTCCAGCACCTTATTGCTGTGCGATGCTATGATTTTGAAGTAGCCGCTCCCGGCATCCTGAATTTGCCATTGCTGATTGGCGCTACCAAAATAGTCCCATTGCTGAATTTCCTTTCCATTGGCATTGGAGGCATCCAGCACATCCAACACTTTGCCGCTATGCACCGCAGTGAGTTTATAGAGACCGGACCCAACACTCTCAACTACCCATTTCTGATTGTTACCATTGGCCCAATCCCATTGGTGGATGCGAGCACCATTCGATGTAGATACGCCGGAGACATCCACCACCTTTCCACTGGCCTTATTGGTGATCTTATAGGTACCTCCGGAGACTATTCCTCCTCCAGAGGTGCCCTGAGTGGTTGCATTGGCCGTATTGGACCAGGCAGAGCTCCCGGCGCTATTGGAAGCCCGAACACGGTAATAGTAGGTAGTGGAAGCACTCAGGCCAGAGCTGGTATAAGTGGTAGCATCAGCACCGGGGGTAGCTATCTGCACCCAACTACCCGATCCGCTTGGCGATCTCTGTACTTCGAAATTTACTTCATTGCCGGAATTGTCAGTCCAGCTGAGGGCTATGCTACTTGAAGACTGAGCACTGGCACTCAATCCACTGGGTGCCTGGGGTACGGTGGGCCCGGCTCCGAATTTGAACCAATTCAGGTTCCCTATTCCGTTGCCCCCTTTGAAAACCAAATAAAGATTTTGGACACCAGAAGCTCCGGATACACTTACAGTTCTGGTAACCCATGATTGCCAACCGCCAGTGTTTCCAACAGATACAGTAGCAATCAACGCACCACCAGTACTACCCAGTCTAAACTCAATGGTTCCCGTAAAGCTGGCATTGGAGGCTATACGCGCTTCCAGACTACTCGCCCCACTACCAAAATCCACATTGCTATACGCCAAATAGTCGTTGGTATCAGCATAACCCACATTTTGTCCTCCACCAGTGTCACTGGTGGTTTCAAGCTGTGTACCACTCTGACTGGTGTAACTTTCAGCCTCCACAGTATTGAAAGGGTTGATGGTCGGCTGATTGTGAGTGGTGGCACTGCTGGTGTTAGACCAGGCCGAATTGCCCGCACTGTTAGATGCACGAACCCGATAATAGTAGGTAGTAGATGCGCTAAGCCCAGTGTTGGTATAGTCGGTGGTATTGGCACCAGGAGTGGCCACCTGCACCCAACTGCCGGATCCCGTGGGTGATCGCTGTACCTCAAAATTTACTTCATTGTTAGAATTATCACTCCAGCTAAGGGCTATGCTGCTGGAAGATTGCGCGCCAGCATTCAATCCACTGGGAGCAGAGGGAATGGTGGGTGGATTGGTTTCTCCTGACCACACAAATGTAGCTGCTGATGATCCCGGCAGACTATAAACAAATGATTGACCACCGAACACCACCTTCACGTTTTGAGCACCCCCTGAGGAATTGTATGCCAATACTACCTTGGAGCCATCAGGATTCGAAAAAGCTACATTGGATATGGAAGCTGTGGTATTAGACTCTATTCTTACGGCACCGGGCTGTACAAATTTAGAAACCTGACTAATGATGTAGTAGGATACATTTCGGGTAATGCTGCTACTGCTATTGACAGTAACTGCCCCAAGGCATTCTGAGCATCCCCCTGGCGTTTTAGGCCCGTAGCTGGAGTTTGTGGCAAGGTTCCACTCTATCACAGATTTTGACCAGTTGCGCATAGACCCAATCACCACATTCTGCATGTGCCACCCTAAATCACCCGAAAAATTACCATTGGTGCTGGTAAACTGCTCAGTGAAGTACACGTTTTTACCCGTCTGATTCTTCACCGTAGACATGGCCGAAATATTCCCTCCATAAAGGTGAAAAGCCGCTCCGTCAACATAGCTGCTGTTGTTGAGTACATCTATCGGATAAGCCGTATTGTCGCAGTTGTGATCAAAAGCAATGATCTTAGTAGCGTGACCGGAGCTGGCGATGGCTGGCCCCAGGTTATTGTTTATAAAATTTTTCTGCTCCGTGGAGTTCATGAGCATGCTTGGTTCATTGAACGGGTTTTCAGGCTCATTTTGGGGAGTAATGGCCCAGATGTCTATCCCCAGGGCGGACATGGCATCAAGGTACTTCACAAAATAGGTTGCATAGGCCGCGTAATAGCTGGCATTCAGGCTTCCGCCAATCCAGGTATTGTTCGTCTTCATCCAGGTCGGTGCTGTCCATGGGGTAGCCAGCACTTTGATGTTGGGGTTGATGGTCAGAATATCTTGCAGAATTGGGATCAGATAGGTCTGATCCGGGCCAGCCAAACTGAAATTATTCATATTCACATCTCCGGAAGTTTCATTGTATGAATAGACAGAATTGCTCAGGTCTGAGGCACCAATACTAATTCTCACGATCGATATCGCATTGCCAGAGGCCGGATTGAAGAGCTCATTGAGAAGTGCAGTTCTGGTGCTGGTATTGAGCTGGCTAAGGGCCTCGGCACTTCCCTGAGTAAGCGCAAACCCAAAACCAGTAATACTCTGATAAGTATTTGCATCATTGACAGTGATCGTATTGGGCACATTACCATTGCTCCCAAAAGTCAGGGAAGATTGCTGCTGGAGCTTCACAGACTGATCTCCTTTGGTCAGCCAGACATCCACTGACTGGGCGTTCATCAGCAGTGGCATCAGCATCAAGCCCCATACAAGCGAGGCGATTTTGAAGAATTTAGAATAGTTCATAGTTATTACGTTGAAGGTTGAGAAACAGATTATCTGAAGAATGTACATTTGCCCGCCGATTCACCTGCTTTTTTAAAACAGAAATAATTGCTTAGTTATTAATTCATATTTTAAAGTATTAGCAATTTATCGCTGGTTAAAATGCAAATTCCTCAAACTCAAACCTAGTCACCACCTCACCCCAAATTCCAAAAACAGGGTACACTTTGGTTACATCAGTTCCCTGGATGACTTTCGCCAACCTTACGCCAATTCGTTTATCGTGCTGATTATCAATTAATTAAATACGCCCAGAAAGCATATTATCCGCCACTTTCTGCTGCGAAGGCCTGCGAGAATCGCCCGCTTGGGGTTCTATTAATCCTCCGCATAGACCTGCTTCCACTTCGTGCAATGAATATTTCAACAAATAATACCTGAAGTAGGTGTATTTTTAAATAATGCTAAAAACCCATCACTACTGACGCCACCCATTGTCGATTTTCTAAAATTATACGTGACCTAAAACCCAAAATCGGATTGATTATTTTAGACCGAATGAAAAAGGTGATTTCTCTTATTTTTTCAGGGATGCTGATTGCTCATATTCCTCAGGCACAACCAGCCGCACCCAATGAAATACAGATATTAGGCAAGCCAAGAATAAGGCACTATGATCGCGGAGATTTTCATGGGGACACTCAATTCTGGACCGCCTGCGAGGATTCGCTCGGCGTCCTTTATTTTGGCAACAATGATGGTACCCTCATATTTGATGGTACCCGATGGCAAAACATTACGTTTCCAAACAACTCCTCTACCAGAAGTCTGCATTTTGCACAAAATGGCACGGTGTACATGGGAGGATTTGGGCAGTTTGGTGCAGTCGGCAAAGATGCCTTTGGCAATTACCAATTTGAATCACTCTTGGACCTACTGCGGCAGGAAGATCAAAACATAGAGAATGTTTGGGATATCTGCGAATACCAGGGCTCTGTTATTTTCAGAACCTATAATAAGCTTTTGGCACTTAAAAACAATCAAATCCGTGTGATCCCCACAGAGCACGCCTACTATTCCAATGTGGTGAATGATCAGTTGTTAATCGCCGATGCAGATGGCCTGAAGGTATTGGAACTCAGCAGTATCAACTTTTCCACTTTAGTGACTCAGGAGGAGTTAGATGGTAGCGAAATCTCATCAATACTCCATGGCAGAAATGACCATGAGATGCTCATCACCACAAAAAAAGGAACCCTGTTTTCTCTCTCAGGTCATAAGCTGACCCACATGTTTTCATTAGTCGGTGGCCAGTCCGAATACCAGCTGATTACTGGCATAAAATCCAAAAACGAGATTTACTACTTCGGCACGCTCAACGACCAGATAATCTCTCTTGACAAAAACCTCAACCTCCTTGAATCAGGTAAAGATTACTGGGCCCTTCAAGACAACACGGTACTGAAACTATTCGAAACCCGGAAAGGAAATGTCTGGGCCCTCCTCAACAACGGGCTTGACCTTTTAAATACCTCATCGGCATCCACCATTCTTTTTGAGGAAGCGTCTGTTTTTGACGTAGAGATCAACAGGAACACCCTGTATATGGCCACTAATCAAGGCGTATTTAAGTCAACAGTCAGTGAAAACCGAAAACCACTCAACATGACGCACCTGCTGGAGGGTCAGGCCTGGTCCCTCCAAACGTTTGAGGGAAAAGTACTCTGCGGGCACGACCGGGGATTGTTCGAAATCTCCGAAACAGGGATCACCCGCATTGGCAACATCACAGGTGTTTGGAAGATCATCAAAATCGCTCAGCAACAGAATAAGTACTTGGTATGCACCTATGACGGACTGATTTTAATGGAGTATTCTGACAGTGAAGGCTTTGTACTCAATCAAAAAATAGCTGGTTTCAATGAATCAGGCAGGGACATCTTACAGGCAGAAGGCGAGGGTGTTTTCTGGGTTTGTCATGGATATAAGGGAATCTATCGGTTAAAGCTGGACAAGAGTTTCACCAGGGTGCTGGCCCTGGAGCATTTTCGTGAAAAAGGACTTCCAAGTCCATTCAATATTAACGTATTCAAATGGCAAGGCAAGACGGTATTTACCACCAATCATGGCATCTTCCAGTTCAATGAAAGTACAGACCTATTCGAGGCATTTGCACCCCTCAACCAGGCATTTGGGCAAGAAAAGAATGTGCGCAAAATCATAGAAGCCGGGAACAAGACGTGGTTTGTACTGGACGATATGCTGGGCTATTTTGAAGGGGACGGGTCTGGTGGACTGCAACTTGACCCTTTTCTCGAACTTAAAGGAAGCTTTAACCGTGGCCTTGAATGCATTTACCCAATGCATCAAAGTGTGTTGATCGGAACCACTGAAGGTCTGTTTGCCTATGACCTGAATGCCCTGAAACAGACCGAAAATCAGACAGTGCTCACCAAAGTAACCTTTCGTGTAGGGGCGGAAATAAAAGAAGCCATACTCAACGCTGCAGAACCTATATCCTTGCCAAACAACGTGAGTGACATCACTTTTGAGTATGCCGTACCCGGGATGTCTGATCCTGAGACCGTGCAGTTTCGCTATCGACTTTCGCAGGCCTGGTCTGAATGGGATGCTCAACCTGTCAAACAGTACGAACAACTTAATCCCGGGAAATACACTTTTGAGGTGGGCTCCAGAAGCCTCCTTGGTGAAACAGGCACTATCGCCAAATACGCTTTCAGAATAATGCCTGTCTGGTATAAGACCAACTGGGCCTACCTGGCCTACGCCTGCATGGGGGGCTTGGTCCTTTTGAGCTTAAGAAAACTTGTAAAAGCGAAAATCAGTCGGGAAAAAACACTCACACAACAAGAGGAACAGGAGAAAAGAAACTTGCTGGAGCTGGAGCTGGAGCGAATAAAACTGGCAAGTGAAAAAGAAAAAATAGAGCTGGAAAAGCAAATGCTGGAACAAGATGTAGTGGACAAAAGTAAAGAACTGACCAACTACACCATGCTGCTGGCCAAAAAGCGAGAACTGATCACCAACATCAAAGAAGCACTCAAAGACCTCAAGGAATCCGCTCGCACAGAGGCCAACCGTATGTCCATCAGGGAGATCGTCAGGAGCATCAACATGCACCTCAATGATGAAGAATACCTTAAGGTCTTTGAAACCAACTTTGAGCGGGTTCACAAAGACTTCTTTGATGAATTGAAGGCCAACTTTCCAGATTTATCACCGAAAGAACTCCGACTGTGTGCTCTGGTAAGAATGAATCTGACCAACAAGGATATCGCCCCCATATTAAACATCTCCATAAGAGGTGTAGAAACAGCCCGATACCGCCTAAGGAAACGCCTGAGTATTGACCATGACGAGAACATGGCGTCCTTTCTGGATAAGTTGGCAGATGCTAACCAGGAAGGATAACATGACATACCAACCCAATCCTTTAGACTCCAGTATGGTTGCAGGTCCATTTGGCCAAATGGCCATTAACTCAGTCCAGTTGAATGGGTTTTTCGGAATAATACTTCTTCAACACAAAAAACGCCTTCTTCTTGACTCCCTGATCTGAGATCAGTCCCTTTCTGTTAAAGAAATCCTGAATGTCTGGCAGAGGTCTCCTGGCAGAGTAAAAATCCATCAAAATCCAGGGGGTAGTTCCGCGCAGAAACGGGATATTCTTAAGCATTTCTATATTGTATTTGTATACGTCCTCCTGATACTCCTCCGTCCAGCGTTCCTCTGGCAGGCCGTGCAGCCCCTGCAAGGCACCTCCACCAAACTCACTGATGACCAAAGGCTTGTCATAGATCATTTTCCACTCTACACCGGCACATGACACTGGCGTGCCACCGTACCAGCCACAGTAGTTGTTGATCCCGATGACATCTAAAGATTCGCCCAGGGCATCATCAATCACACGATAGCCGTCCTCAGAGTGCGGCTCCAAAGCACCTGTCAACAGGCGCGTGTTGTCATAGTCACGGGCAGAAACAACCAGTCGCTTCAGAAAATCTGTGCGTGGGTCACTGATGGGTGTCTCATTGGCCACAGACCACATGATCACCGCGGCTCTGTTTTTATCTCTGGTGATCATCTCCCGTAGCTGGTTCTGAGCATTGTCAAACACCGACTGATTTTCCCAGTCTATGGTCCAGTAGACGGGTATCTCCGACCACACCATGATCCCCATTTGATCCGCCAGCCGCACCATGTCTTCATTGTGTGGGTAGTGCGCCAATCGCACAAAGTTGCAACCCAGATCACGGGCCCAATTGAGCAAGGTTAGACACTGCTCCGGAGCAATCACCCTACCACCTGTGAAGGCCGCCACTTCATGGATGGAGATCCCTTTCAGAAATACCGGCTCCCCGTTCAGCAGAATGTCATTGCCACGGGTTTCGATCGATCTGAACCCAATCTGATCCTTCACCTGGTCGTCCCCCGATGTGAGCGACACTTCGTAAAGCTTTGGATTTTTGTCAGACCACAGACTCAGTTTGGTTTTGAAACTTACTTTGGCCAAACCAGTGGCATCGGGAGTCAGTGTGAGCTTCACCCTGGCTTCCGGGATTTCCAATTGCACCTTTTGGGTCAATTGCGCTCCGTCCAGTTGCACCCAGCCTTCTACATCGGTCTTGCTCCCTTTTTTGAGTTGTATGGCATAGTCCCTGATAAAAGTCTTCGGTACTTCCACCAGCTTTACCGAGCGGGTGATCCCCCCGAAATTGTACCAGTCACTGTTTTTGGTAGGGATACTCTCACTTTTGCGTGTATTGTCCACTTTCACCACCACAAAGTTTTCACCTGCCTTCAAAAGATTCGTTACCTCAAAATTGAAGGGCGTGAACCCCCCGATGTGCTCACCTATCTTCTCGCCGTTCAGGTACACTTTGGCGTCATAATTCACCGCCCCGAAATAGAGGAAAGCACGCTGATCTGATGGCTCATAGATAAAGGACTTTTTGTACCAGACCGTGCCCTCATAAAAGAACAGATCTTCCCGCTGCGTGTTCCAGTCACCTGGTACGTTGAGCTGTCCTGATTTATCAAAATCATATTCGATCAGGTCACTGACGGTTTCGGGTTTCTGATCCTTGAAATAGCCATTGGGGTTAACCTTGTACCGATAATTATAATACCCGTTTTCCATCGGGTCTACTATGTATCGCCACTTGCCATCCAGGGTCATGGCCTCACGGTTTGTCATATTGGTCAGTAACGGAGATTCATTCTGTGCTTGTACATTGAGCAACATGATGCTACAAAGAGCGGCCATACAGGTCTTAAAGAGGATTTTCATATCGAAGGGTTTTTTAAAACAAAAAAGAAAAACAGGACACAAAAAAAACTGCTCTCAAGCAGCTTTTGGTGAGTTATATCCAGAGGCTAAAGATACTCAGGGTGCTCACAAATCTGGGCATCAATCGTCCCAAAATGGTCAATTTTTGTCCTTTTGATTTAGTTGGTTTCTTTCACTACCCATCGTTTGTGATCATGTGTAGATTACATAAGTTTGAAAAATGAATCCGAGAACCATCAAGTATCTGAGTACACTGGGCGTCACCGTGGTAATGGCACTGAGTGCCGCTTACTTTTACAAGACCTGGCAAAAAGGTGAACCACGATACTATTTTCTGATTATGGCCTTTGCCATAGCGCTCCTCCTTTCCTATAGTCTGTTTAAGAAAAAGAAAGATTAAACCTCCAACATGAAGCGATTTCTAATCATTCTTCTTGCCATGGGCATATTGTCGGGTTGCGATAAAGAAGAGCCGGCCCCCAATACCCAACTGGAGATTGCGGTACTTGATGCTGAGGGTAATGGCGCTTCAAACTCTGAGGTTAATGTTTATTTGTCTTTGGCGAGTTTCCTGGATCAGGAGTCCCCGATTGCCAACGGTCTTACCGATGCTACCGGTGCGATCACATTTTATGGGCTTAAACCAAAACAGACGTACTATATTGATGTTAGGCGAGTGAATGCAACCAACTGGATCAGTCAGATTACTTCTCCTTACATAGAAGAAGGCATGAATACCTTCTCAACGGTCATCTCAGAAAACTGGTACAGCAACCTGAGCAATGCTGGCGGAATTTCCTGGTCTCCAAAATATGTATTCATAGATGATGTCTGGTACATATACAATGACTGTTTCAACGATGATCAGTATCTGTTTAAGAAAAACCTCAAGATGTCTTACCGCAATCACACCAAGTGCAGCGCCTCCGACCCGGATTTTTACACAGGAGAGTGGTTTGGCACGGCCAATCAGGTAACCATTTATTCTGATCTTGAAGGTGACACAGGACTATCCTTCAAACTGGTGGAGTCCGACCCTGCTTATTTTTTAGGCGAACTGAGAATTAATGGCGGCGAGCTTTTACTGGTCAGGTTTGAAAAAATGGGTATCTGATGTGAAGTTCGACTGAACTGTCGGAGAAAATATTGGGGTTAAATTTGAACAGCATGGCATTAAATGGAATACCTTTAATGGAATACCATGACACTTCAAGCGATTAAACCATTCGTATTTCTATACCTGATGGCCTCATTGACCGCCTGCAATGAAGGAGAGTTAATGTCCGCCGCTGAATTGATCATAACCGTTGAAGACGCACAGGGCAATAAGGTTACCACCGCTGAAGTCTACCTTTATGAATCTCTGACCGCCTTTCAAAATGAAACTTCATCAGTAACTGCCGGCCTGACCAACACCGCAGGGTACCTGCAGTTAAAGAATCTCTCCCCCGGTCAGATATACTATTTGGATATACAAAAAGGAAGTGCCTCCAATTGGATTCATCAAACAACTTCTGTGGTCATTCAGGAGGGCTTGAATGAATTCACAACAATTCTGACAGAAAACTGGTACAGCAATTTAAGCAGTGTTGGTGGCAAGGTTTGGTCCCCAAAATTCATATTGCAAAATGAGCAATGGGTTCAGTATGACGACTGTTTCAACGATGATCAATATCAATTTTATAAAAATTTTGACATGGATTTTCGAAACAACACAAAGTGTGTAGGATCAACCGAAGACTTTTTCACAGGACAATGGTTTGGCAGTGCCACCCAATTGTCAATCTACTCAGACGCAGCGGAGAGCGCCGGACTTTCTTTTAAACTTCTTGAGTCCAGCCCTGATCATTTTGTTGGCGAACTCAGGGCGACAAGTGGACAATTGATCACCGTATACTTTGGAAAGACCAACGGCTAGGAGGACGGCGACCATCTCAAAAAAAGAAAAGGGGTCAATGACCCCTTCTCCCCTAAAACAAAAATACGAAGTATAACAACCAGCCAGATTATCTCTCAATGAGCATTCTCCGGCTTATCTTCTGGTCTCCGCTTTCTACAGTAATCACGTAGACCCCAGCTTTCATTCCTGGGGAAAGACCAATTTCTGTAACTTCTTTTACGAGCTCCTCTGTCAAAATCACTTTTCCGGACAGATCAGTTACCTTCATCACCCCTTGATGAAAATCAAGGTTTCGCAGGTCTATTTTGAAAAGATCAACTGCTGGGTTGGGGTAGATCAGGAAGGATTCCTCTAGGGCTTCCAATCCATTAGACTCTTCAGCCATTCGCGAGCCTGAAACACTCCCCCAGGTGAAGGTTTCCCAGCCACCAATGGTCGCTCTGTTGCACATCATCCCTGAGGCACCATTTTCAGAAGACACATATTGACCATTGAATCCTTTCAAAGCCACGGCATTTCCACCAAGGGATACCCACTCAAAAGCTTCCCAGCCACCTACGGATGGTCGGTCGCAAAGCATGGCAGCGGCGCCATTCATAGAGGACACGTACAGATTATTGGTGCCCCGCAAGGCTACCTTGCCATCTGGAAGACCTACGACGGTAAACTGCTCCCAGCCACCTACTGACCCCCGGTTACACATCATCGGGTTCTGGCCATTCTCAGAAGACACATACTGATTGTTGCTACCACGTAGCCAGATGGTCTGTCCGGTGGGTGCGCCATTTGCCACTGGGGTAATCTTAAACCAGTTGAGATTGAAACCACCAACCAGAATACTCAAGCCAAGTTCCTGCTGACCTGCTGGTAATGTCACCGTATGTGAAATGGTCTGCCAGGTCTGCCACCCACCTGTCGCAGAGACTGCTTTGGTACCATAAGAAGCTCCTCCTCCGAGTTCCTCCAGCTGGAGGGATCCACCACCATTCTGACTGGCTACACGATACTCCACCGTATAATCGCCTGAAGTGGGGATGTCCACCCGATAGCCCAGCCAGTCTCCGGCGTCCGTCCAGCCTACATTCTGACCACCACCTGTATCGGAGGTAGTCTCTGTCTGGATACCGGACATATCGCAATAGGCCTCTGCCTGAATGGCTGCGCTGATACTCTGAAATGATCCGGTACATCCACCAGGTGGAGGCGTGGATCCGCCGGTACAACCGCTTGTCCAGGGGGCAGGCAGATCCTGAGTAACCGCAGCAATGGTATTGGTATTGGGGATACAGTTTTGGAATTTGATGCTTTCGAGTACGCCAGCCATGGCTGAGGCACCGTCTGTCGGGTAACTGCCCCCTATTCGCATCAAAGCCGCATTGGCTCCCACATCATGCCTTTTGTAGGTCCAGTGGCACCAGCCGATGCCTTCCTGATCCAGTTTGTCTATATTTTGACTCAACCATTCATTGGTATTCTCACCAGTCTCCCCAATCCATACCGGCACTTGGTGATTGTTTCTGAAAGCCACCAGGTTGGCCATTCGGTTGATCTGATTCGGATTAGAGTCAGACACCCAATCATCCGCAGGATCTATCCAGTACCGATGCGCATTATAGACCAACCCCCAATTGGGCGAAAAGGTAAACGGCTCCAGGTAATCGTAGTTATTTCCCCAGCCATTACCTTCCACCATGATCATGTGGTTATCACCATTATCACGAATGGTGGTAATCAGCCGCTGCAGCAAGGCATGAATGGCCTGTCCGCCTCCGGGTACATTATTAGGCTCATTGATGAGGTCGTAAAATGCGATGCGAGGCTCGTTGATGTAACGCGCGGAGATCCTGTCCCAAAGCCTGTTGGTCACATCCTGAAAGACCGGAAACTGCCAGAGGTTATTGTCATGAAAGACATCCGCAATGTTCTTATCCGAACCCTGTCCACCTGGAGCCGCATGCAGATCCAAAATCACGTACATGCCGTTATCGGCACACCAGCTCAGCAGGTTGTCGATCACACGGTAGCCTTCCAGGTTAGGGTCATTGAACAGTTGATCATTATCATGCCAACTTTGAAGCGAATTCTTGTAGGTATCATGACCAAAATTGAGGTCGGTGATCACATTGTTTCGCACGGCACGCTGGGCACTCGACAAAAACAGCTCATAATGCATTGGCAGACGCACACTATTGAATCCCAGCGAGGCGATATAGTCAATGTCTGCCTTGGTAATGAAATTGTCCCGCCAGCTTTGATAAAAAGCCTCCACCTGAGCCATGGATTGACCTTCATTTAAATATTGCAGTTTCATCTGCCACTGGGTGCCAGGGCAGCCCGTACACCCTTGAGGGTTGAGCATATAACCCTCCTGAAGCGCCCAGTTGCCCAGGCCCACAGCGCGTAGGATTACCGGCTGGTTGGTTTCAGCGTTGACTATTTGGGTGCCCGAAGCCTCCAGCCAGCAGCTTTGGCCGAAGACAGAACTTTGGGTGATGATCATCAAAATGGCGATTATAAGAAACCCGAGCTTACGAAGCCCGATCCCTTCCGGGATAGAGCCTCTTTTTTCATTTGGTAGGTTAGAAATATATTTCATGGTTTTTTTGGTTGGTTGAATGGTTGGAATAAGAATCAGGCAGAGCAGCAACTCTCATCAATTCCCTGTGCCTGATTTCATGACGATTTAGGGTTCATCATTCAATGATGATTAATGGTGATAGATAATTATTATTGAGAATCAGACATTGAGCAGAAAATCCCGTTTACCGCCGCTGGCCTGATTCAATTAGATATGAAGAAGTATGTAAATCATAAGATTCTTTCTTTTTAGTAAGCCAGTATTTTGTTAGGTGCCAGAGTGGATGGGTCGGACAATCAGGAGGTTCAGCAATGCATGGCGCACTACTCTCCTTGAATTGATCATTTGTAGAATTGAGTTTTCCACGATACATCTTTTAGGTTGATTTTATATTCTCCAACTTCACTTCTCATCTACATACTTCTCACATTCGTAGGGAAGTGCTACTCTCACACCTACATGGTCACTGAGTTTTGGGCCCTGTTGAATCAGGAAAGTGATAACAAAAAGGAAGGCAGAAACTCCGGTAGAGTTCCCACCTTCCTACTAAATGGTCAATTAATCTTCAGCGAACATAGAAACATTGTCTATGACCACCCCTCCAGCGGGGAATGTAATCCCCCCTGCTCTGATCGCTACGTAATATGTTCCGGCAGTGAGTGTGATGGTACCATCACTACTACCACAGTTGTTATCTCTCAAAGATCCCGAATAGGTCGCCTGTGCATCGCCACAATCCCAGGTATTTACTGCCAAAACCACAGTAGCGCCAACCTCGGCATTGTAATCTTGATCTGCTACCGGCTCAGTATCTCCTACCCAAACTTCAGCCCAGAACTCATCTGCAGCATCGGTAGTGATATCCAGGTCAAAGCCATAGGTGCCTGCCTCCACTGTAACAGCCTGCCATGCACCGCCATGAGCTTCTCCACCCCATCCGGCGTCCGGATTAACTTCACCAATAGTCAGAACCCCGGAAGCTATGGATATATCGGCATTCGCATTCACATTAAACTGCTGCAAAGTCCACTCAGAATCATCATCGAATGTGCCATTTTTAATTTGGTTTTGAGGCTCTGCGTCTTTTACTGTCACTTCTTTGGTAGCCTCATTGGATCCTCCTTCATTGGTCGCAGTTAATTTTACCGAATAGGTACCCCCTGCCGAATAGGTGTAGGTAGGATTCTCCTCAGCTGAGGTGCCTGCACCATCACCAAAGTCCCAGGCAAAAGTCTCTCCCTCCAGGGTGGTATTGGTAAAAGTTACAGAAAGGGGATTTGTCGCATCTACTTCAAAGCTGAAGCTCGCACTAGGTGGAGCAATGGGCTCTTCATCCTCAGTACACGATACGGTCACCAGTGCCACCAGTAAAGCAGCACTCAAAATTCTAAAATTCTTGAAAAAAATTCTCATGTTTATAAGGTTTAAGTTGATCTTGGTACGTTTATAAAATCTTTTTTACCTGGTTGAATGTCTTGCTTTCGGTAATGGAAAAGCGGCTTTTAAGCTCCCCAATATTCACTTCATACTCTCCCGCCTCTACGGTCCAGGACAAGTCCCTGGCCACAAAGGCCACATCCCGGGCACTGATCTCAAATGAAACCCTGGTGGTCTCACCTGGTTTGAGCGAAATCTTCTCAAATCCACGCAAACGCTTTACATCTGGCGTGACGGATGCAAACAGATCCGAGATGTAGAGCTGCACCACTTCTTTGCCCTCCACATTGCCCACATTGGTGACGGAGACCGAAATACTAAGTGTTTCGTCCGGGTCGATTGACCCCCGTGAAAACTCCATGTCGCTGTAATCAAACTCCGTATAGCTCAGCCCAAACCCAAATGGGTATTGCACCGCAAAGTCAGACTCGTAATCATACATTCCTTCCATCTTATTCTGCTCCTCTGACGGCTTGTGATCATAGGTAACCAGGGTATTTCCAAACATGGGATAGGTATAGGGCAGCTTGCCACTTGGGTTCACTTCGCCGAAAAGCACAGCGGCCAGAGCATCGCCACCATAGTTGCCAGGAAGGTAGGTTTGCAACACTCCCTGCATCTGGTGTTCGATACTACTGATCAGTCTGGGCCGACCTTCATTCAGCACCAGAATGACAGGCTTACCCGCAGAGGCTGCGGCTTTGGCCAGGTTCAGCTGGTTGGCAGAAAGGCTCAGGTCATGTAAGTCGCCGGGTTTTTCAGTATAGCTATTCTCTCCCAGACAGAGCACTACATAATCCGCCCTTTTCGCAGCGGCAATCACCGCATCCAGATCTTTTACTTCGTCCTCCCAATACTTCCCCTCATGATTATAAGCCACACCTTCCACAAACTCTACATTGGAAGCTCCGGCTTGTGATTGTATGGCCTCCAGAATGGTATGATAGCTCCCTGCAAATTCTTCTACTTTTTCTCCTTGCCAGGAGTAAGACCAGCCACCATTGAGCGTTCGCATGGAATGAGCGTTTGGTCCCGTTACCAAAATTTTGGAGCCTTTTCTCAACGGAAGAATTCCGTCATTTTTCAGGAGGGTAATGGCCTCAGATGCCACATCATACGCAGCAAGTTCAAAGTCTTTGCTCCCAAAATTCGGATAATCCGCAAGGCTCGTTACTGGTTGTTCAAACAGCCCCAGCTCATCTTTGAGTGTGAGAATTCGGCGCACAGCGTCATCAATACGCTCCATGCTCACTTCTCCCTCTTTCACCAGCTCTACCAGATAGGTACAAAAATCGTAATCATAAGGGATCATAGACATGTCAATACCCGCATTAATAGCCATTTTCACCGCTTCCTTTCGGGTGGCAGCCACCTTATCACGAAAGTGGAGGTTGTCAATGTCTTTCCAATCGGTCACTACTACACCCTTGAAGCCCAGTTCACCCTTTAAAAGGTTGGTGATAATCTCCCTATTGGCATGCACCGGAATACCATTGATGATCCCGGAGTTGATCATTACTGAATGAGCCCCAGCCTCTACCGCAGCCTGGAACGTTGGCAGGTGTCGCTCACGAAGTTCCATTTCAGAAATATGTGCCGGTGTTCGGTCTTTACCGGTATATGGTACCGAGTACCCAAGAAAATGCTTTAAGGTGGAAGCCACCTTGGTAGGCTTGGAGACATCATTCTTTTGGCCCTCGTATCCCTTAATCATCTGTTTGCCCATCTCTGAGGCGAGGTAGGTGTCTTCACCGAATGTTTCCCACATCCTCGGAAAACGAGGGTCACGCCCCAAATCCAGAACCGGCGAAAAATTCCAGGGAATCCCTGAAGCACGTGTTTCGTATGCAGTGATCTCTGCCCCCCGTC
This sequence comes from Marinoscillum luteum, assembly GCF_044005705.1. Lineage (NCBI taxonomy): Bacteria > Pseudomonadati > Bacteroidota > Cytophagia > Cytophagales > Reichenbachiellaceae > Marinoscillum > Marinoscillum luteum. The sequence goes on from NZ_JBIPKE010000019.1 coordinate 268,124, forward strand.
TCACCAGGTCTCTGTTCCAGGTGGCAGCCAGTCCAATCTGCTGTGGAACAAAAGTAGCTCCTGCTGTGTAGGTTGTTCCGTGGATGGCGTCAATTCCGTAAATAACCGGAATACCAAGTCTCGATTGGTTTACCGCAATGTCTTGTATTTCAGAGACTATGGCATTCCATTGTTCCGGAGTACGTGCACGGTTATTTGCAGTATTGAGTATAGAACCTACCTTATGGTCTAGTATGGCTTCCTTAACCAATGTTATATCTAGTTCCAGTGGCTCATTACTGACATATACACTTTCTCCTTTGGTGATCACATCCAGGGTCACCTGAGCCATCTGGCCTACTTTCTCCTCAAGGGTCATTTTAGCCAAAAGCGCTTCTATTTTTGGTGTAGGCCGTGTCAAAAACGAGGCCTCCATCAATCTGCTGTCAGGATTCTCACAGCTCAGTATTCCTGAGAATACCACCACAATCAATAAATACTTTCTAAACATTATACAATGAGTTTTCTGTGTTTACACACCTTTCATCTTTGCAACTGGTGCAACGCCTTATTCGAATTAATTTGAAAATATGGTGGTGCCAAACACATCGGGCACCACCAGTAATACCTGTTAGTTGAGCTCCACGAGCTGTGTATCATCTATGGTCACTCCCGATCCAAGGTTACCATCCCAGCTTCCTACCTTTATCAGGAAGTACACGGTACCTGCTTCTTCAAAAGAGGTGTCCCCGCCAATTTCAATTCGCCCCTGTGTATAATCGGTTCCATCAGAAGGCTCTGTGGTATGTACATAAAACTCTATCCAGGAACCAGTAGCTCCGGGATCAACTACCGTGGCTTTGAGCCGGTATTTCTGCCCCGCTTCTACATCCACAGCTTGCCACACCCCAACGTTGGTCTGTGCCGGTTCAGAACCGTTGGTAAACTTCATCACACCATCCACAAACTCAACAGTGGTGAGGGTCAGCCCTACGTTAGTCACAGTCCATACATTTTCATCCTCCATGTTACTCCCCACAAGGATATTATCTCCCTCCACAAGTGGGGTAGTATCAAGGCCAACCAAGACGACATCATCCAATATCAACCCGGTGGTTCCGAGGTTTCCGTCCCAGCTACCTACTTTTATCAGCAGATAATAAGTACCATCCTCGGCAACACTCACCTTTCCATCGCCTATGCAGGAAATAGCTGGTAATTTACCATCGAAGGCATCGCCACCACAGCCTGTCCAGGTATTGAGTCCGGCAATTGGTGTGGCACTTGGATCCACTCCTTCCTGAGGCTCTTCATCCAGAAGTAAAACCTCCACCCAGGAGTTGGTCATCCCTGACCCGGAAGCTGATGCCGAAAACTGATAGTCAGTTCCTCCTGTGAGCTCAACTTCCTGCCAAACCGCAATATTGGTTTGGGCCACCTCAGTTCCATTGGAGAGAATCAACTTGCCGTCACTAAACGTGTAGGAAGTCATAGTACTTCCTGTGGAGGTAAAAGTCCAGGCACTCTCGTCGTCCATCTCACTACCCAGGAGCACATTCACCCCGGTGGAAGCATCCGCCTCCACAGTCACCTGCTGCTCGGTGGTCGACTGACCTCCGGCACTCACCACAGTCAGGCTGACGGTATAGACTCCTTTACTTTCAAAAAAAGCGGTATCTGTCTTGCTTCCTGTGATTACAGTACCATTGCCCAAATCCCATTTATAAATAAATGCTCCTTCTGAGCTACTCTCGAGCAGGTAGGTATTTCGCATCTCCGATGTAGAGATGTCCGTGATGGTGAATGCAGCCTCTACGATTTCACCCAAGCTCAAATCTTCGTCTTCAGGAAAGCAGCTTGTCAGCAACATCACCAGCACTCCTGAGTATAATATTGATCGTATAATTTTCATAAACTATTCTCTTTAAGATTGTGAAACTGAGCCCGGCTGGCGCCGGGCTGTGCTCTGTATTTTTTAGTAAGCTGGATCCTGCTCTAGTTTAGTGCCTGAAAAGTCCAACTCAGACTGTGGAATAGGCAAGGCATCATGCTTCCCATCCTCATATCCACGGGGCCCCAGCTTCTCAGCAGCCATGCCCCATCTCACCAGATCAAACCATCTGTGGCCTTCTCCCGCAAGCTCGAGACGTCTCTCAGCAACGATGTTTTCGAAAGTGGCAGGCACAGGTGTCAGACCTACCCTGGCTCTTACAGCATCCAGTAGCAGCTGTGCACGGGCCACGTTTCCTCCGCCTCTTACTAGTGCTTCTGCCTCCAATAAGTAGGTATCAGCCAGTCTGATTTCATATTCATTGGTGCCAAAGTTGATTTCGAAAGGCACTGTTCCGTCGGCTGTTTTCTCCTCTTCTTTACCTGCAAACTTGGCCAGGAAGTAGCCGGTATTTTCATGAGCGTGGGTATAAGAAACTATCCCCAATTGCTCCAGGCTATCGATATTTGTGATTGTGGTAGCATATCGTGGGTCGTACACACTTCCCTGCACAAAAGCATCTACCAAGCTCTGAGTTACCGTATTGAAACTCCATCCAGACACGTATGTTGGTGCCTGAGAAGGGTCATTGATCACATAACCCCGAGGTGCCACCATGATGCTCATGGGGTTTCCTTCGGTACAGGCTATACAGCCCCAGTTTCCCTGTGAGGTAGAGTTATGGCTGATTTCAAAAATGGACTCAGAGTTGAATTCATTGTCCAGGGTAAAAAGATCAGCATAGTTATCCACCAGGTCATAACCAAACTCATTGGCCCCACCAGGTGTACCGTTGACTTTAGCCAACTCTGTGGCAGCAGGTCCAAATTTATCCTGCTGAAGATATACTTTGCCCAGAAGTGCCAAAGCAGCGCCTCGTGTAGCACGACCTGCTTCTTCCATTCCGGAGATCGTACCAGGCAGGAGATCAATCGCCTCTGTCAAATCTTCCTCTATGAGCGCAAAAACGGCAGCCCTGTCTGAAGACTCTACTTCGAATATTTCGGAAGTTGGGATGGGAGCCGTGATCAATGGAAAGCGCTCAAACAACCTAACCATGTCAAAATAGTAATAGGCACGGAGAAAAAGCACCTCACCCATGTAGCGATCCTTGAGTGCCTGAGACATCTCGATATCCGGAAGCTTTTGGATCAGAATATTTGATCTGAAAATTCCAGAATAGTTTCGGTTCCAAAATTCACCCTGTGGGCCGGTAACCGGATCAAGGGAATAGTCATCCCAAACCTGCATGGCGTTGATATCAGTGGGACCACCACCTCCAGCGAAGAAATCATCCGAGGCGGCATTCAGACAACCAGTCTTCACCACAAAGCCGTTCGTCCAGCCAAGTGGATCGTAGGCTGCAACTACTCCATTGAACGCTTCCTCAGCATTTCTATAGTAATTCTCTTCGAGTGCAGTTCCCTTAGGCTCTACATTCACGAAACTGTCAGAGCATCCTGCAAACAGGTGCATGGCGCCTAAAAGAATCGATATATTGATATATTTTGTTTTCATAATTGTATCCTTTTACTACTTAAAATCCAACATTTAGACCTACCATGAAAGAGCGGGCTTGCGGGTAGATCCCACGGTCAATTCCAAAAGAACCTCCACCGATTTCCGGATCGTAACCGGTGTACTCAGTGAATGTGAATAGATTCTCAGCCATCACGTAAAATCTGGCCTTACGCACCTTGATGTTGTCCAGCAATGACTGAGGGAGTGAATACCCCAACTGAACAACCTTCAGGCGGAAATATGAACCGTTTTCGATATAGAAATCCGATGCATATTGGAAATTCTTATTAGGATCATCGTCTGTGAGTCTTGGGAAGTCATTGGACGTGCCCGGACCTGTCCATCGGCCCAATGCTGCCGTCTGATAATTGGCGGCATTAATATCCAACCTTCTGAGTCCCTGAAAAATCTGGTTCCCCTGTACTCCCTGACCAAACACCAGCAGATCGAAACCTTTGTAGTCCAATTTGATGTTCACACCGTATGTCCAATCCGGAATTGGGCTACCCAAAAAAGTACGATCCTCAGGATCTATGTCGCCACTTCCGTCACGGTCGGCCCATTTAAAATCTCCAGGCTGAGCATCCGGTTGAATAAGCCCTCCTTCGTCATTTACATAGGCGTCAATCTCACTTTGGGTCTGGAAAATACCCAGACGCTCATATCCAAAAAATGAGTTGATCGGTTGACCCACAGCCATTCTCGCCATGGCACCCATGTTCTGCACACTTGTGGTGTTGTAAAACTCCACATCACCCAGGTTGGTCACCTTATTCTCTACGTAAGAAGCATTAGCGCTCACGTTTAGGTTGACATCACCAAGACTTTTTCTGTAGCCCAGTTCTATTTCCACACCCATGTTTTCCATGTCTCCGATGTTGGCATATGGGTTACCAATGACACCAGTGTACCTCGGAATGGGCTTGGTTCTCAGGATATCAGTAGTCTCTTTTCTATACCAGTCCGCATTCAACGTGAAATCGTTGAATAGTGTAGACTCAAAACCAATGTTTAACTGACTGGTCTGCTCCCATCTAAGGTCTGGGTTGGCCGGCGCATCCGGGCTGTACCCATTTACAGAGGCATCTCCATTCCCAAAAGTATAGTTACGACCCGAACCGATGGTAGAAAGGAACCTGAAATCCCCAAGGTTGTCGTTACCTACCACACCATATCCTCCACGTACTTTCAGGAAGTTGATAATCTGGTTTCTTTGCCAGAAACCTTCATTGGAAGTGACCCAGCCTATGGACGCTGAGGGAAATACTCCGTACTTGTTGTTCGCCCCGAACCTGGATGATCCGTCTCTCCTTACCACTGCTGTGAATAGGTACTTCTCATCAAAATTGTAATTCAATCTGGTGAAAAGCGAAGAAACAGTGTGAATCACACCCTCACCAGCACTTGCCGTGATATCGTCGGTAGTTACGTTGTAAATAAAAGATGCATCATCGTAATTATCTACCGGGATATTGGCTTTGGTTACCCCAAAACTATAAGTCATGTTATCCTTATAGGCTCCTTGACCCACCAGTACTGTAAAGTTGTGGCCGCCAAGAGATTTGGTGTAACTAATTGTATTTTCTACGTTCCAGTCAAGTCTTCTGTTCAAACCTCCACTTATTCTGGCCTTGTCAAGGTTCTGATTGGTAGCACTTAGGTAATAAACCGGCGTAAAGTCCCTGTTACCATAAAATGCCATTTTTGCACCCATGGTGGATCTTAACGTCAATCCGTCAATCGGCTTGATTTCTGCAAATACGTTTCCAATAATATTATCAGCATAGCCATGATTTCCCAAACGCGTCTGTGCATATGCCAAAGGGTTGAGCATTTCCTGCTGCACGATATCCGAGATGCCATATGGTCTGCCCTGTGCATCTCTCACCACCGGGTTGTTGGAGTATGGAGGTGCACCTGCCACAGTGGGATCAGTAATGACCACTGGCGTAATGGGATCCAGGTTGATGGCTGAACTCAGGGGTCCGCCAAACTCACTATTGGTGTTACCCAGACCTATGGACTCATTGTGCGCATAGCCGATGTTCTCTCCTACAGTCAACCACTTCTTAAGATTATGAGTTGAGTTTAATCTTAGGTTGGTTCGTTTGTATTTCGAAATTTCTGTTGATACGATCCCTTCTTGCTCCAAATGGCCAAAAGAGAAATAAAATGTGGAGTTCTCATTGCCTCCACTCAAGCTTAACTCATGGTTTTGGCGCTTAGCTCCGTTGTTAAAAATTTCCTCTTGCCAGTCTGTGCCCTCTCCGTAAGATGCAGGATCTGCAAAGCGAGGAGCTTTTCCATCAGCGAGTAGTGCCTCATTTCTTAGTGTAGCATACTCAGTAGCGTTCAGCAGATTCAGTTTTCTGGCTGGGCCAGAAACTCCATAGTAGCCATTGTAGTCGATGTTCATTCTGCCTGACTTACCGCTTTTGGTAGTCACCAGAATCACACCGGCTGCCGCTCTGGCTCCGTATATTGCCTGTGAGGCCGCATCTTTCAATACTTCCACAGAGGCAATATCCGATTGATTTAGGTAGTTAATACCGCCATTGTCAACCACTACTCCATCCACTACCCACAACGGGTCGTTGTTATTGAGAGTGGTTATCCCCCTTATGCGAATAGTAGATCCTTCACCTGGCTGACCACTATTGGCTGCAATAGTCACACCAGAGACACGGCCCTGAAGCGACTGACTGATATTGTTCACAGGCAAGGTCTCCAGGTCCGAAGCCTTTACACTGGAAATGGCACCAGTCACCACGCTTTTCTTTTGAGCTCCGTAGCCTACTACTACTACTTCCTCAAGCGACTGGATGTCCATCTCAAGTGCCACATCAATTCTGGTCTGCCCAGCCAGGGAAATTTCCTGAGTGGTGAACCCCACGAAGGAGTAAACCAAGGTTGCATATTCTGTAGGTAATGTGAGGGTATAATTACCTTCAGCATCTGTAATTGTACCATTAGATGTACCTCGTTCCAAAACGGTCACACCAGGTAGACCCTCTTTGGTCTCAACGTCCGTCACAGTACCGGTCACTCGAATATCCTGAGCATATGCCATGCTACTGAGTACCGAAAGGCCTAGTACGAGTAAGAGCCGGTTGGTGCTCTTAAACATGTGTAAAATTTTCAATCTCATATTAATACGGTTTATTAGTAATGGTTAATTGATGGAAATTCAAAATAATCCTCGGATAATCAGAAAATCCTCAATACCAAATATATAATCCTCATTTAGTGATATTCATTTTCATCCTTCGCTTTGATTACTTCACCTTTTCCAATGCCTCGTCATAAATACTTCATTTCATATAAATGATTATATATCAGTAATTTATAATTTCAAAAAATGAGGAAAATTGGCAATTTATAAGCCCTTACACAGAGAATATTGTTAAATGTCATATTGAAATAATACAATATTGGGTGTTTAGAGTCATTTTAGCCTAGTGCGGCTCCGCCAGCAGACCCCAAGTGAACGCAATAACCGCCTACATCATAGAAAACCTTTGTCCCGATATCAATTCATCCAAAAAAAGAGGCCAAAAACTCCCTTAATTTGAATGAGAGCACATCCGCATGTCAGAAAACTGCCGGAATGGTATTTTTCGAAGGGCTGATTTAGGCGATTGGTAACCATCACCCTGCTTTATGTCATCCCATAAGTGTTCAAAACTTCTGTTCGAGGGGAGTATATTGTTTGTGTACAAGCACATCACCTCTATTGACTTTCGTAGGATCACCCATGGCACAAAAAAAGCTGCTCATATTGAGCAGCTTAAGACAGGTTGGATTGGTTGATTTTAAATTATTTGATGATGAGTTTTTGCACTTCCTTCATGTGTCCATTACTCATATAAATCAAATAAACACCTGAAGAAAGTCCCTTTAAATCAATTTTGGAAAGGTTCTGCCTATAAGCCTCGCGAAGTTCCCACACCACCTCACCACCCATATTTCTAATCTCCAGTGAAATTGGGCCAGCGGCATTTTGCAGATCGATAGAAATGTAGCGAGGGGTTGGATTAGGGAAGAGTCTTGCCCATGCAGGAACCTCTAAGCCTAGCGGATCAATTAATTTCTCTTCCCGCTCAGTGAGGATATCCAGCCAGTTGAGATTGAACCCACCACTTACTACTCTGAGGGTTAACCGGTGATGACCCGAGGGAAGTTCAAGAGAATCCTCTAGAGTCTGCCAGCGCTGCCAGGCTCCAGTGGATGGAATGACGATGGTTTTGATAAAATCTCCATCCATCATTAAATCAACCCTCCCATTTGCGGTACCGGCTACTCTCAGATCAAAAGTGTACCACCGATCAGCTGGCACCTCTACCTGATATGACAAAGAATCCCCGGCATCCAAATATCCCACATTCATCAGTCCGGTCTCGTCTTGAGTTAGCTCCAGTTGTATACCCGACATTGTTTGATAGTACTCTGCTTCAATCCTCGAGGGTAAGGTGACGAAATCAGCAGGATCATGTACCGGCATATTCACATAGAGCTGACCAAGCTCGGTTAATTCCCCATCTCCTGCCAGAAGGGCGATGTGTGGCCCATATCCACGCCCTACAAACCAGGCATACCTGAAGACATCCGGGTCATTTTCCATCTGATCCACTACGTTGATCAGATAACTTTTTTGTTGGTCTTCAGAAATATCATCCTGATCCCAACACGCTATTTCAGTTACCCAGATGGGTCGGTTGTATTTCTTGAACAAATCAAGGTACCAGTCGAATCCGCCACAGCCATACCAGTGAATAGCCACGTAGTCCACCTGACAATCCTGGCAGGCTGCAAAAAAATCATCGAGATATACGATGGGGTCAGAATAAGTGGTTCCGTTTTCACTCACACAGTTACCGCAATAGTTGACCGCAGGGCCGATGAGTTTCAAATCAAATCTTGAAGCGAGCTCCTCCAATTCGGGCCACTTTGCTGCAGCTTGTGAAGGCGTCATATTAGCCTGATCCTTAAAGTTGGGCTCATTAAATCCGAGCAAATACTCTACCTCGGGATTGGCTTCAAGAAAATTAATAGTCTCTGTTTTGTTAAAATCCCCATTCCAGGCCATGGGCACATAGGCCACTCCGGATTGCTGATAAGTATCCCGAACCCCTGCATCGGGCTGATAAAACCAATTATACCACCAACTAACCCCCGGAGCAAGGGCTTCCAGGTCTTTCTGGGAATGATACCCATACCCAAGCCCTCGTTTCTCGCTCTTCCGCTGTGCGTAACCGGAGATTGAAACAAGAATGATCAGAGAAACCAAGGTGCCCAATTTTTTCATGATTACCTCACCATCACTTTTGATTCCAGGGTTCCTTTTTCTCCGCTTACTTCGATGACATACAAACCACCTGGCAACCCAGAAATGTCAATACGCTCCTGGCTGTGTACTTCCTGCTTTTTGAAAACCAGCTGACCAGACAGATTATGAATTGTGACCTGAAGAAGGCCACCAAGTCCTGGGGCATTGATCATCAGAAAATCATCCGCAGGGTTCGGGTAAAATGTCAGTCTCCCAGGGGCCTCAACTCCCAAAATCTCAGGAGCTGCCGTGAACCTAAACCAGTTCATGTTGAATTCAGGATCCAGAATTTTCACTTTCAGCCTTCCACGACCCTCCTCCAGCGTCATCTGAGCGCTCACCGTTTCCCATGTTTGCCAGCCCCCTGTCACCGGCACATCCACTTGCGCCTCGTTGAGCACATTACCTTCTTTGTCAAGCTGCTGAAAGGCCAATTTCCCGGAATTATTATTACAGGCAATGCGCACATCCAAATCATAAACCCCAGAGAACTGTACGTTTACCAGGTACTCGAGGTAATCTCCCGTACTGGTGTAGCCAATATTTTGGCCCAGCCCAGTGTCGGTAGTGGCTTCCAGCTCCAGCCCAACGTTCACTTCAAAGTCTTCGGCCTCAATCTTTCCGGGAATGGAAAAATGAGCAGGAAGCTGATTGTCCACAGGTAAATCGGAAAATGCTTCTAAAGAAGTGCCGTCCTGAGCTTCCAGGTTGGTTCCAGTGTAGCTCAGCAGGATCACATTATCATCTCCCAACGTTTCACTAAGCTTGATCAATATCTGAAACTCGCTTTTATCATTAATCATCACCTCACTGGGTGTCAGGTCTTCACCATCTACAGAAACAACAAACCCGGCACTGGAAATGGATTCCTGCTTTACTCTCTTATTAAGGTTTAAAAGAATGGATTCATCATCATAGGTGGTGGACGAAAGGGCCTTAAAATCAAGCTCAGACAATTCACCGGTCAAAAAAAAACTGAGATAGCTGAAATTGAATCCCCCTTTATCAATATGAAATTGAATGGATTTGGTGCCCGACTCAAGGGCCACATTCTCAATCACCTGATCTTTCCACACCTGAAAGCCTCCGGTAGCGGGCAGTTCTACTGGCCCCGAAATGTCCACACCATCCACCTCGAGATGAATAGATCCGGCAGCCTGGCCCGCATAGCGAACAACTACCTGATATGCCCCTGAAACATCTACCTCCACGGTATATTGTAGCCATTCACCATCTTCAGTCCACCCCACATTGTAGCCATTGGTCACCTCTTCTGAGTCAGCTATGGGCTCAATGTCCACACCATCATTTCTATAAGCCCAACCACTGTTCCAGGCTGTATACTCACCCGTACTTCCGTGGTAGTTGGCAGATACCTTATCGTAATAGGCATATTCATTTCTACCCAAATCATAGTCCGTTGCCTGAACGACAGTGGCCTGCCCTTCAGTAAGTCTATGCGTCTTAAACGGTTTGGTATCCAACGTATGAGGCTGACGAATTTTGGCATCTACCACATCTTTGTGATAAAGGGTATTTTCCAGTTTAATGTCCTCCGCCAGTTGCATCAAGCCTGCCAGGGCCACTTCCTGTGAGGGTTTCGCCCCTTCGCCGTTCCAATATTTAACCACCGCCCTGTAATCATCATTATACGGCACTTCCAGTGGGTTATTAAGTCCCAGTTTTTTCAGAGGCCACCAGGACCAGCCTATGCTGTTATCTTCCAGCAACTCGATACAATCCGTAAACCATTTATTGGAATTCTCACCTGTTTCACCCAACCAGATGGGTACGTTTCGCTCCGTTCTCATATTGAGCATTCCCTGGATGTCTCCCTGGGTATTTCCATTCCAGTATTTGTGGTAGCTAATCACGAGGTTATCATCCCAAAGGGTGGGAAGGCCTGAGTAGTTGTTTCCCCAGCAGTTACCTTCTATTACGATAATGTGATCAGGATCTACCTCTCGGATGGCAGCAGTCACCTCTTTTTGCAAATCCCACAGTAATGTATTCTGAGACTCAGCGCACCCATTAGGATCCGAGTCGTGATTCTGAAATCCCCAGTTGGGTTCATTAATAATGTCATAGGCCCCGATCATAGGTTCATCTGCATAGCGTTCGGCCAACTTTCTCCATAATGCCACCATCTTAGCTCGATTGGCTTCACTCTCCCACAGCGATGGCTTGGAGGGATCATAGTCACTAATGTCAGCATTTTCGCCTTGCCCACCGGGCGCAGCATGCAAGTCCAGGATCAGGTACATATTGTTAGCCTTACACCATTCCAGTAACTCATCGGTCATTTCGAAACCTTTATCTATCCAGGTGATTTCTCCGGCCACTGGCTCCTCCTCTATAGGAGGTGTAAAAAGCTTATAGTGCATAGGCAAGCGGATCATATTATAGCCCCACGTCGCCATGGAGTCCACGTCGATCTTACGGGTATGATTCGCCAACCAGGCTTCATAAAATTGTTCCTTACTTTCTGCGCCGACCAACTCTTCTATCCGTTGCTCCAGCACGTGCTGAGCTCCCGAGGTTCCGAGCATATAGCCCTCCTGTAGCATCCATCCACCAAGGCCAATGCCACGCCATATGACCTCATTCCCTTCACTGTCAACAATCTTCTGACCTTCCGTATGCAGAAGCTGAGCAGATACCCAGTGCCCGAAAACGAGTAGAAAACAACACAGCACTCCTATTTTGAAAAAATATCTCATTTGTAATTTTGATTTTTTAAACGCTAAATTTGATTGCCCTATTAATGAAATCATAATATCCAATCGATTTCATTAACAATTATTCATTTCAAAAATACTTTTATAGGATATACAATCTGGAAGTATTTGATACACTATAATTACATCGGGAGTTGTCAGTCGTACATCAGTACTACGCCACATGTTGATACTCGATTGATTATCAGAGTGTTTCGCCTTTAATTTTTGAATGAAAATGCACATAAAAGATTGGAAAATTGTACTTGTTGGCTGCCTGATCATCCTCTTATCACCCCTTTTTGGGCAAAAAAGCGATGACAATGCTACCGCACGCGCAGAAATAAAAGGCACTCCCCGGATCATCCATTATACCCGAAAGGACTTCAGTGGGGATCCACAAATATGGGCCATGTGCCAGGACAACGATGGCATCATGTACTTTGGCAACAATGACGGCACACTTATTTTTGATGGGGCCAGATGGCAAACAGTAAGCCTTCCCAACAACTCCTCAGTAAGAAGTCTCCTGCACACCACCGATGGACATGTCTATGCTGGTGGGTTTAATGAGTTTGGGAGGATTGAACGTGATGAGTATGGCCACTATTCCTATCATTCTCTCATAGACCAACTTAGCCCAGAAGACCGAAACCTCGAGAATATTTGGGCCATTCACGAAGTTCAGAATCACATCGTCTTTCGCAGTTTGTCAAGACTGGTTGCCATTTCCAACAATAAGGCATTCACCATCCCCTCCACAGGCTTTTACCACTCTGCGGTCATCAATGACAAACTGTATCTGGTCAATGGCGAAGGAGTGAAAACCCTGGATCTTCAAACACTTTCTTTCGAATCACTCGTTGCTCCTTCCCAATTCAATCAGGAAACCATCGTTGCCATGGTGGAGGGCACCGCAGAAAATCAAGTCATCCTTTTCACCAGATCGGGTGCTTCCTATACGATCGACCATGGATCAAAGAACATTCACTTCTTCAAAAGCTACTTCACAGGAAACTCTAACAACCAAATACTCTCTGCCATCAAATCGTCGGCCGGGCATTACTACCTCGGCACCCTCAGCTCACAAATCATGGTGCTGGATGAGCACGGAGACCCTGTACCACTGACTGAGAGCTTCATGGAGCTACAGGACAACACCGTCCTCAATCTCTCTGAAAGTTCAGAGGGTAACATTTGGGCACTCCTCAACAATGGCATTGACTGCATCAATATCTCCTCGCCCATCTCTGTATTGTTTGAAAATGCCTCCGTCTTTGACGCCATGATCAGAGGTGGCAAAATATACGCCGCCACCAATCAGGGTGTGTTTGTCTCACAGCGAATCGTCCAAAACCCTCATTTTGCAAGCATGGAGTTCAGAAAAATACCCGGTCTGGAGGGGCAGGCATGGAGTTTACTGAGCCTTCATGGCCAAATACTCTGCAGTCACAATGATGGTCTTTTTGTGATCGATGATAACAACATACTGAAGATTGAAGGCCTGGCGGGAGTGTGGAAAGTTATTCCCATAAGGGGGAAGGATAATCACTATTTTGTATGTACCTATACTGGTATTCACATGCTCAGATTTGAGAATGGTAAGTTTGAACTCCTCTACCGGGTAGATGGATTCAATGAGTCCAGCCGGGACATCATCCAGAGTGATGAAGAAAACACTTTTTGGGTTTGTCATGGCTACAAAGGGGTCTTCAAACTGCAATTTGATCGCAATTTCGAACGTGTGGTAGGTCTGGAGCACTTCCGTGAAAAGGGCTTGCCTTCCCCATTCAGCATCAATGTATTCAGGTGGAACGATCACATCGTATTCACCACCAATCAGGGAGTCTATACATTCAATGAAACCAGCAACCAGTTCGATCCGATGACCGAACTGAACGAGCGCTTCGGTACCGATGTGAACGTAAGAAAACTTCTGCAATACGAGGACAAAACCTGGTTTGTTCAGGATGATGAAGCAGGCTTCTTTCAGAGAGACAGTAAAAAACTTGAAAAGGGCCTGTTCTTAGAACTCAAGGGGACTTTCAACCGGAGCATGGAAAGCATACTCCCCATCAACACCAGCAATGTACTCATAGGCACCACCACCGGACTATATGCATACGACCTCTCCTTTCAGCAGCACGCTGACACCAAGAAAACGCTGATAACAGAAGTGAATTATCAAGATAACGGGGAGCGCACCAAGCGATCGCTGAAAGGTTCATCCGAGCAAATCCCTCACTCTGCCAGTGACCTCAGGTTTGAATTTTCGGCTCCTAAACTAAAAGACCAAACTCAGGTACAGTATAGCCACATGCTGGAAGGCATAGACGAGGACTGGTCTGACTGGAGCGTAGACCCATTTAAAAACTACTCTCAGCTTTTCCCGGGAAAATACACCTTCAAAGTGAAAGCGAGGAGTATGATCGGCGAAACCACATCGGAGTCCTCCTACCACTTCACCATTGCCCCTATCTGGTACATGACCCGCTGGGCCATAGGCGCATATGTCTTGATGATCCTCCTGATCATGATAGGATCCAGAAAGCTGGTGAAAAAGAAAATCGTGGTGGAGAAGGAGAAAACCAGGGAAGAGGAAAAGAAAAAACGAACGGTACTGGAACTGGAACTGGACCAGATGCGATTGGAGCGCGAAAAAGAAAGGATAGAACGCGACAAGAAAATACTCGAAGAAGATGTCATCTTCAAAAGCAAGGAGCTGGCCAACTACACCATGCTGCTGGTCAAAAAACGTGAACTGCTCACGGACCTACGTGAAGACCTGAAAGAACTCAAAGAAGTGGCGAAAAATGAGCGCTCGCGCAACATGCTGCGCAATCTGATACGCAAAATTGGTGTCAACCTGAATGACGAAGAACACATACATGTATTTGAAGCCAACTTCGAAAGGGTGCATGATGACTTCTTTCAGGAACTAAAAACCTACTTCCCTGATCTTACCTCTAAGGAATTGAGACTATGCGCCCTGGTGAAGATGAACCTAACCAATAAGGAAATAGCACCTATCCTGAATATTTCCCTCAGGGGGGTTGAAACCGCCCGGTATCGTCTGAGAAAACGCCTCAGTCTCGATCATGAGGAAAATATGGTAGAATTTCTGGAAAAACTGTCGCCCTAAACCTGGGTAACACTCATACGCACAGGGAGCGTCATGGTAAACACAACCCTATCGCCTTCATTTTTAGCCTCGATCCTTCCCTCGTGTTCTTTCACCGCACTAAAGGCAAAATACAACCCTAATCCCGGAGATACGCCATCATCTTTGGTGGTGTAAAATGGATCAAATATCCTGATCAGGTGATCTTCGGGAATGGCAGGTCCGTTGTTCTCAATCCGAACTTCCAGACTTTCCCCCTTCTGACAGGCCGCCACCCACACACATTTTTCATCCGATGAAGACTCCTTCGCAAAAAAGAAAGCATTCTCCAACACCGCCTTGAGGGCATGATGAATGCGATTGGGAAAACATTCTAAACTCACCGAATCCACCTTGGTGGAAAACCTCACCTCGGGATGACTGGTTCTGCTAAAGGCGATCAGCACATTGTCCACAATCTCGGTGAAATCCAGAACTTTAGGCTTGTGCTCCGTATAGGTGGCAATGATCAGTGCCTGAATGATCCGATTGATTTTAGAAATACTAAAATTAGACTCACGCAGCATAATATTGATGTCCTCCAATAGCTCCTCTTGATTTTCCGAATGGGCATTCATCACTTCAGCGAGGTTCTTTTCAATCACCTGAAGTCCACCGCTGAGTATATTGATGGGGTTGTTTAGCTCATGCGCTACCCCAGAGGCAAAAGAGCCTATAGAGGCCATCTTCTCAGACTGAATGAGTTGGTATTGTGTGCCCTTGAGGTCACTGATGATCTTCTTGAGGAGATCATTTTTTCGCTGGAGATCGTCATGCTGGGAGGATATTTGTGCATTAAGCACCTGTAGCTCCTGATTAAGTTTGTTTCTATTGGACAGGGAGCGGTAGGTAATCACCACCACCAAAAGCAGGATCGTCACACCCAAAATCAGGAAGATGATGTAAGACCGGGATTCGTACTGCCTGAGCTCATACACCTGATTTTCCTTCTCCAGCAGGTCGATGGCCATCTCCTTCTCCTGGAGCTCAAAGAGCTTCTGATAATTGGCCAACTGGGTGGTGAGGTTATTCTTGTAGTACGACTTGAGCTGCTCCACATATTTCCCCTGTTTTTGCACCGCGGCAGTATAGTCTCCTATCAGGGTATCTGCGATAATATTGGTTTCATAAAAATCCAGTGTCTTCTCCAAATGCGCCAGGTCCACGGTCAAAGAATCACGCTTACTCCGATACAGCCTACCCATCACTTCATTGCCCAGCTTCAGATATAGGGCGCTGATAAAATTGAAAACGAAATATTGAGAGGATGGAGTGAGTGATTGTAGGCCTTCGCGCTCCACCTGCAGGAGACCCGCCAGAGCTTCTCTGTACCTGGCTCTGGAAATATTGATGCCCGCCAGGTTGATCAGTGAACTGGCACCAACCTCTCCCGTTTGGGCATATTGTGCCACAGCCATATTGAGGTATTTCTCCGCTGAATCGAGTTGTTTTAGGTTAAAATAAACATAACCAATCCTGTGATTAATCTCTCTGATTTGCTTGAGATCCGTGGCATAGCCACTCGCCCCGAGGATAAAGTCGAGCGCCTTATCATACTCCTGCACCAGCGAATAAGTAAAGGAAATCTGCCGAAGCACGTCAGCCATTCCTGCTGAGTCTCCAGCCGCCCTATAATAGCGAAAGGACTGGTTCAGTTCCTCCAGCGCTTTGTCCGTAAAATCCATTTTGGCGTATTCCTTGCCGAGCAGAAAGGTATACCTGGCGAGAGCCAAAGTATCAGAATGTTCCTCTATCTGGCTATTCAATTCCAGAATCCGGCTTTCAATAGACTGATCCTCGCTGACTGCAAGGCTATCCGCAACTGACCGATTGATGTGCAATGGGCTTAATAGAATAGAAAACAGGAGTAGAATCATAAGGATCAATTACACCATTGGACATCCGTCTTAATCTAAAATAGGATGTTGGGGAAGAAAAACAAAGGAATAACCCACAGTTAAACGGAATAAATCAAAGAAGGACTAACTTATTTCCTTTCCTCTAATTCTCGGTAGAAAAAAGAGTACGGGTAGAAATACTTCGTGCCAAAGTGATTTCATCGGTATATTCCAACTCACCACCCACAGGGATGCCCCGGGCGATGGTGGATACCTTCACAGGCGTATCTCTGAGCATTTTAGCGATATAAAATGCGGTGGTGTCACCCTCCATGGTAGAGCTCAGAGCCAACACCACTTCCTTCACCGCAGCATCACTTTTGACTCTGTCCACCAGCGAATCGATCTTTACATTGTCTGGGCCAATGCCATCCATAGGGGATATTCGCCCACCTAACACATGGAAAAGTCCATTGTACTGACCGGTGTTTCTGATCGCCAACACATCAGGCGTATCCTCCACCACGCAAATCACTGAGGTGTCGCGCGACAGGGTCTTGCAGGTACACTCTTCAGTGTCAGCAATGATGTGACACGTACCACAATATTTGATGTTTTGCCGAAGGTTGGTCAGAGCCTCAGAAAGATTGGTGGTCTGTGCCTGCGGCTGCTTTAGCATATGCAAGGCCAGTCTGAGGGCAGTCTTTTTGCCTATCCCGGGAAGTTTCGAGATCTCCTCTACTGCCTGCTCCACGAGTTTTGAAGGGTACTCCATCATTCGATAGTAGCCGAAATACCAGCATCATTGATCCCCTCTTTCATTGGCTTCAACTCTCTGAATGATCCTTTTTTGACTGCACACTTCCCTTTAAAATGTATAATATAAGTGCACTGCTCTGCCTGATGTACCTCATGCTTACACACTTTGATCAGGGTGTTGATCACGTGATCGAAGGTATTGTGGTCGTCATTGTGAACAATCAGATCTTTGATATCGCCCTGACCAAGATCGGTCTCTACATCTACTAATTCCTCTATTTCCGGTGCGAACTCCATCTGTACCATAAGCTGCAAAATTAGTCTATGTGATTTATTTGCCACAATTTTGAGCACTTTCTTCACACATTTAGTCAGATAATCGTATGAGTCCGGTCTTTGTTGGTGGCATTATCCTTAGTTATTTCCTTCTCCTGATCGTTATTTCATGGCTCACCTCGAGAAATGCCACAGATAGTGATTTTTACAATGCCAACCGCCAATCACCGTGGTATCTGGTGGCTTTTGGCATGATTGGGGCTTCCTTATCCGGGGTTACTTTTATCTCCGTACCCGGTGAAGTAGGCAACAGCAACTTCTATTATTTCCAGGTGGTGATCGGGTATTTGCTTGGGTATTTTGTCATTGCCAAAGTTCTGCTGCCACTCTACTACCGACTCAACCTGGTTTCGATCTATTCCTATCTGGAGCAGCGTTTTGGGTTCTGGTCTTATAAGTCCGGAGCTTTTTTCTTTTTGCTGAGCAGGATCATCGGATCTTCCTTCAGACTCTTTCTGGTAGCCAGTGTGTTGCAAATCTCCTTTTTCGATGCATTCAATTTCCCCTTTTGGGTTTCTGTGCTGGTGACCATCGTACTTATCTGGCTCTATACCTTTCAGGGCGGCATCAAGACCATCGTATGGACAGATACTCTTCAGACCGCTTTCATGATTGCCTCGGTGGTCATCAGCATCGTATTTGTCACCAATGAACTTGATTGGAGTTTCAGCGAAATGATTGGTCACATTGCTGAGGATGAGCGAAGCAATATTTTCAACTGGGAGTGGCAGAGCGGACGCAACTTCTTCAAGCAGTTTTTTGCGGGAGCCTTTATAGCCATCGTAATGACTGGGCTGGATCAGGACATGATGCAGAAAAACCTGACCTGTCGTAGCCTTGGCGATGCACAAAAAAACATGTTTTGGTTTTGCATCATTCTGGTCATTGTTAATTTTCTTTTCCTTAGCATGGGGCTGCTGCTTTTCCAGTATTCAGAAGCCATTGGCGTATCCATACCCTCGAGAACAGACTTTCTCTTTCCTGAGCTGGCCATCAACCACTTCTCTACCCTTGGGGCTGTGGTATTTTTATTGGGGATCACCGCTGCAGCCTATTCCAGTGCCGACTCAGCCCTCACGGCACTGACTACCTCCTTTTGTGTGGACTTTTTAGGGTTTTCACCCAAAAATTACAGTCAAAAGAAGACCCTTAGAAAGCTGGTTCACCTGGGCTTCTCCTTTGTCTTGTTTCTGGTGATCCTCGTCTTTCAGGCCATCAATGACCAAAGTGTGATCACGGCGGTTTTTGTGGCTGCCGGGTATACCTACGGTCCGCTACTGGGGCTTTTTGCGCTTGGTATTTTCACTAAATATGACCTTAGGGATGAGTTGGTGCCAGTGATTTGTTTGCTCTCCCCAGTCATTTCTTACATCATCAACATCAATTCAGAGTCTTGGCTTGGTGGGTATAAGTTTGGTTTCGAAATCCTGATTTTGAACGGGCTACTCACATTTATCGGACTGCTCCTGATCAGGAAAAAAGGCTGACAATTCCCATCATCTCCAAAAAGTGGCCGGGTCTAGAGCTCAAGTTCTTTAGCCGGGTCCCAAAAGATGGATTTGAAATCAATGATTTTGTCATCCTTCACCATGATTCCCTCAGCCTCCAATAGCTGCTGCATGGCCTCCGGACCCCCGCTAAAAAAATGCTTTCCAGTGAGTAAACCTGCACGATTAACCACTCTATGGGCTGGCACGGAGTGATTTCCATGTGCCTGATTCATCGCCCAGCCTACCATGCGGGCGCTGCCCTTCACGCCCAGGTAATTGGCAATGGCGCCATAGGAAGTCACCCGACCTCTGGGGATCAGTTTTACGACCTCATATACATCTCCAAAGAAATTGGATTTAGAATCTTCCATAACTTAGTGGACTGAAGACAACATTAAAAACCTGAAAGTTATGAGCAAAAATGTATTAATCACGGGAGCAGCAGGAAATCTTGGCAGTGCTGTTTCGAAAAAACTGATCTCAGAGGGCTATTCAGTGATCGGGACCATAGTACCTGGCCATCGGGCACCTGAAAATGGTGTGGACTTTTACGAATGTGATCTCACCGATGAAAAAGCAACACAAGCCTTTTTCCAAACCCTCACGAAAAAATACCAAAAGATGGATGCCGTGATCATGCTGGTGGGTGGTTTTGCCATGGGCAACATCCAAGAGGCCAGTAGTGCAGACATGATGAAAATGCTCACACTCAATTATTTCACGGCGTTTCACTCCGCTCAAAACGCTATCAAATGGATGAATGAGGCGACGGGCGGCAAACTGATCTTCGTAGGAGCCAAACCCGCTGTGGAAGGGGGTGGCGCAGCTGTGCTGCCCTATGCCATCTCCAAAAGTGCAGTCATCAAACTTGCAGAAATCATCAATGAGGATAAAAACAACAAGAATATTCAGGCATCTGTCATCATTCCGAGCATCATAGATACCCCTCCAAACCGGGAAGGCATGCCGGATGCCAACTTTAACAACTGGGTGAAGCCCGAGGAAATCGCCGAGAATATTGCTTTTCTCATTTCAGACAAAGCGAATGTACTCCGTGACACGGTGCTGAAAATCTACAACAATTCCTAAACGCTATAAGCCACGCTGATCGCCGGAAAAGGTGGTGATCCTCACCTGACTGGCGGTAGCAGGTATGAGCACTCTTCTGGATCCCTGCGACAGGTAGGTGTGCCCATAGTACACCTCCTGGATACGCTTGCTCCCTGAGGCATCAAGGTACTCCACCCGGGCATCCGTAGGGTACAAAGTAATGACCTGTTGCCCACTGGTAGCCACCGAAAAAGCCTTTAACGGCCCCATGTTCTGGGCGGCCAGTATCTTCATATCTTCATCGCTGTTGATGACATACGTCAGGCTTTTGGCATCCTCCGGCACATAGACGCCACTCTGCCCCATGCCCGTTGGCCTAAAAGTGCCGTCGCCAGCTCCAAGCACGAGTAACCCTTTAAAGGCATCATACCGCCCCTGCAGCACTTCGTTGCCATAGTCGTTGCCCACCATCAGCACATCCAGATTTCCATCATTATTGAAATCCTCGGAGATCATACCATAAACAGGCGCCACCTGGCACTCCAGCGGCAGTGGAGTCATAGCAAAGCGCCCATCACCCAGGTTTTCCAAATAAGCAGACTCCATGTAGTTGGCATGATATGCAGTAGCCCCCGACAACTGCTCCGTCGAAAAAATATCTGCAATACCCGCCCTTGCAAAATCTGCATGCATCCTGAAATCCGCCTTTATTTTGGTCATTTGCTTGATCATATCTCCGCGTCCAAAAAACGGAAACTCCTTAAGCTTCCCCTGCTCATCCGGAAGAAAAACTGTCGGCACTGCATCCAGCCCTTCATTGTGATCAAAATCTGAAGCATAGATGCCAATTGGCGTTTCTGTAGATGCCCTATTGATGGTATTGAGTCCCAGATTTCCAGCCACATAATCTACATCTCCATCTCCATCAAAATCTCCTGAGCTGAGGCTGTTCCACCAGCCCACGTTTTCACCCACACCAGAAGTGGTGGTCACATTGCGGAAGGTTCCCTTTGTGTTTTGTAAAAAACTAATGGGCATCCATTCCCCAGCAAGGATCAGATCGGTGCTCCCATCATTGTCAAAATCGGTCCATAAGGCATCCGTCACCATCCCAAAATCCTCCATCAGCGCCGAGGCCTCCTCGTCAATGACGAATTCTATATGCTCCCTATCTGATTCATTCCTGAGAAAATAACTACTTGCTGGCAGCGGATAATGCAGTGGCACTTGCCTGCCACCGATGAATAAATCCAAATCCCCATCCTGATCATAGTCGGCAGCCCTCACACATGACCCACTGGCCAAAAATGGTGGCAACGCCCCCTTATTCAAAACAAACCGTCCGTCACGGTTCTCATAAAATCGATCCTGATAACTGGAATCCTCGGGTGACAGCTCATAGCTGCCGTGTACCAGGTAGAGGTCAAGATCACCATCCGTATCCGCATCAAACAGTAAGGCGCCCAGTTCTTCCCCTTTGTTTTTATTATTTATCTCTGGAAGCAAGTCTTGCTTGATGAAAGTTCCCTCCGGCTGCTGAATCAGAAAAGTCCCTTTTTTGAAACGTGAACCACTCATGTACACATCATCAAGCCCATCACCATTCACGTCACCCACGGCCATGCCGGGCCCATACTGAGAGAGTTTGTGAGGCAAAAGCGGCTGCACATTGAAGTCAATGAATTCCTCTTCTTCATGGACATATCCAGCCACAACGTCATCTGGTAAAGCCTCAAAATATTGAACTGAACCTGCTTCTCTCACTGGCTGCCTCCTCTTCGCATTTTCGCTGTCCAAAGTAATGTTCTCATTGACCGATACGTTGGAGAGGGCCTCTACTTCACCTGAGGGCCAGTACACCACCACGGAATCCACTCTGGCAGACTGTCCTAGACCAAAAACCAGTGTAGGATCATTACTGGAGAGGTATCCACGGTATGGACTGTGGTCCCAGTAAAGGGTGTTCCCTCCATGATAAACTTTCAGTTGCGCCCCTATTCCTCCCGGGTTCAGACCTCTTCCCTTCAGTCTTATTCGGATCCAGTTATTAGGACTTTCCTTTTTTCGATTACTCAAATTCTCGTAAATAGAAGCCGGATCATTGATGTTATTGACCACATAGTCAAGGTCACCGTCGTTGTCCAAATCTCCATAAGCCGCTCCATTGGAAAAGGACGGCTCGCTAATGCCCCAGGCAGTAGTGACATCTTCAAACTGCACACCGTTGATATTGCGATAAGCATAATTTCGAATCTTCACTGAGGGTATTCTCGCCAAAAGCATAGATTTTTTGGCATAGCGGCCCACTTCTACATTATAATCTGAAAAATCCCGATCAGTGATGTCTTTAGGAAAGCCATTGGTAATGATTAAATCCCTGTACCCATCATTGTCAAAGTCGGCCACCAAAGGTGCCCAGCTCCAGTCTGTAGATGACACCCCCGCAAGGAGTGCCACATCCCCGAAAGTAGGCTCACCTGTGACCGGACTAATGCCCTGATTAAGCTGTACAGTGTTTCTGACGCATTGATATTGATAATCATACTTTTCATTGTTGATGTATCCGGTGTAATTATTGTTCATCAACATGGTCTTTTTTCGGAAGTTATCCTCCGGAAGCATATCCACGGCGACTATATCCGGGTAGCCATCATTGTTGAGGTCTACCACATCATTGCCCATAGCCGAATAGCTGGTATGCGGCAGAAAGGCTTTGGATCGGTTGGTAAAAGTGCCATCCTGATTGTTGATATAAACAAGGTCCTGTGTGAGGTAGTCGTTGGTCACATAGATATCACTCCAGCCATCACCGTTGATGTCGGAGACATTCACTCCCAGGCTGTAGCCTTCATAAATGATACCAGCCTCTTTGGATACCTCTGTAAAAACCGGATGACTCAGGCTGTCGTTCCAGTCATTTCTGAAAAGCTTATCCACCCTGTCCAGTGCTTCTGTGTGGCTTTTCTTGTACACATTGGGGGTCATTATTGGGTCCATCTTATTGATGGCCAGGTAAACATCCAGGTCTCCATCTTTGTCATAATCCAAAAAAGCGGCCACTGTGGTATGGCTGTTGTCCGCTAATCCATAAGCCTCGGCCTGATCCTCAAAAACCGGAATCCCTTCCTCAAGACCCTGATGAATAAAGAGCATGTTTTTCCTTTTCTGGGGATCAGAGTAGACGGTAGCACAGACATAAATGTCCAACCAGCCATCCGCATTTACATCTACCACCGCTACTCCCGAGCTCCATTTGTCCGGAGCTCCCACACCTGCTTTGGTGGTAATATCCATAAAAGTCATTCCGCCCTGATTAAGGAAGAGTCTATTGGGAACCATATTCCCAGTGAAAAACACATCCGAAAGCCCATCATTATTAAAATCGGCCAGCGCAACACCCCCTCCGTTGTAGACATATTCAAAGTCAAGGATATTGAAGCTATCGTTTTCTGTGATCTCGTTATTGAAATTGACATGAGTGAGGTCCATTGGTAGCGACTTGAAGGCGGTCTTTTCCTCACAAGAAACAAGGCACAAAAAGCTAAAAGTGGCGAAAAGCCAGGAATTAAGAATTTTTTGGTTGGTTCTTCTCATACTATTGAGATCATTTAGATTTTGGTGAAATGGTCAACTGATCACATTTTGATGTCCCAGTATCCACTATTCTGTTTCGCGTTTAGTCTGTGAGAAAAGCAAGGCCTTCTGATTATTTCTGGCTACCAAAATGGCCTTTTGCCCGTCGATATCCAGCAACGAGGCATCCCGCACTTCTCCATTGACCGTGATACCACTTTGAGCATTGGTCACGTAAGTAAAGGCCCTATTGCCTTCGCCTTTGAGGAATACCCCTTTATTGGCAGACTGAAAACCCACTTCCGGTTTCAAACCATGAAAGTTGCCCAACAGCAAGAGATCTTTGATTCCATCATTGTCCATATCATCTGCCACGATGGCATAAATGGGCGCCACCTGTGCTTCCAGAGGAAGCGTCTCCAACTGGTAATCGCCATCATTGCTCCAAAGCACGGCACTCTGAAGTAAGGATACCGAATAGGACGCAGCTTCCGCCCGCTGCTGCTCATCGAACAACGTTTCATAAGTGCTGCCAGCATACTGCTCATAGGTAACTGCCTTTTTCTTAATACCGGGTATTTGGCCCGTGATGTCCATTTTGGAGGCAAAAGGATATGATTGGTCTTCTACCTGTGGGTACCAGTTGAGGATAAACTCCGACTTTCCATTTTTGTCAAAATCATTCACAAACATGGTCAATGGCTTTTCTACGCTGGCCTTAAACTTGGTATTCAGCCCCCAATTGCCCAATACATAATCATCCATACCATCACAATCCAGGTCTACGGCCTCTATGCGGTTCCACCAGCCGTTGGTCCCTGGAATGGCATAAGCCTCCTCAAGCCCCTGGCCATTATTGAGGTAAACAGACACGGGTAGCCACTCTCCCACCACGATCAGGTCTTTGCGATCATCTCCATTGAAGTCACTCCAGACAGCATCGGTCACCATGCCAGCTCCACCCAAACTCTGAGGCTCCACGTTGGTCCAAAGACCGTTATCATTTCGGAACAGAAAACTTCTGGGAATTAGTCCATAATTACCCGGGATCACGCGTCCCCCAACAAACAAATCCTGATCTCCATCCTGATCAAAGTCTTCCGCCAGAATACATGAAAAATTACCAATGGCCCGCGGGGCTCTTTCTACTGATCGATTGAACACCCCATGCCCATTGTTATCGTAGTACCTCAGCACATGTGCGTCAAGTCCACGGTTAAATTCATTCCCTCCAGAGCCTATCAGGAGGTCCAGATCACCATCCTGATCTAAATCAAACAATACTCCGCAGGTACTCTCAAAAATGGAATCTCTCAGTAAGGACCCTTGTGGCTTCTGCTTGAACCGGCCGTTGGATTCTTGTAAGAAGACCTTATCGGAATCTCCAAATGCCCCGAGGAGTATGAAGTCATCTTTCCCATCTCCATCAACATCTCCCTCGATCACCCTTGGTCCCTGAGTAGATAGCTTTCTGGGAAGCAGACGCTCATGGTTGAAGTCATTAAAATCATTCTCCTTATGTCGGTAATTACCCTCCAAAGTGGTCTGTGCTACTTCGCTGTAAAGAGACTGAGCACCTGGCTCGGTCTGTCGGAACGTGTCTTCCGCATCCGGGTAACTCAGCGGGAGTACCGTATTCACGGCAAGGTCTCGTACGGTTTGTCTTTTCAGGTCTGGCCAAACGACCTCCAATGAATCCAGCCGCTGAAGGGACCCCAAACCAAAATTAACTACCGGCTCCACGGAGCTCTGAAATCCCCGGGAAGTAAAATTCTCCAATCTTTGTCGCTTGTCACCGGAATAGACTGTGACCCGAGCTCCAATGCCAAAAGGGTTCTTTTCCGGGCCTTGAAACTTCACTTTGAGGTAGGCATGACCGAAAAGCGTATCTGTCTGGTTTTGATAAATGGAGGCAGGTGCATTGATGTTGTTCACTATCAGGTCCAGGTCTCCGTCATTGTCCAGATCGGCATATGCCGAGCCATTGCTAAATGAGGGGATCCCCAAGCCAAGTGAGTCCGCCTGGTTGATAAATGTGCGATTGCGCTGATTGATGTAGGCGTAATTCGAAATTTTGGTGGACGGCAGATAAGCCAACAAATC
This sequence comes from Marinoscillum luteum, assembly GCF_044005705.1. Lineage (NCBI taxonomy): Bacteria > Pseudomonadati > Bacteroidota > Cytophagia > Cytophagales > Reichenbachiellaceae > Marinoscillum > Marinoscillum luteum. Next base: position 293,966 of record NZ_JBIPKE010000019.1, read on the forward strand.
GTTAACGTCGAGTTTTCCCTCTTTCTGAACAATCTTTTTGATGTTTTCCCTGTCGGAAGCAAAGCTGGCAAAATCCATTGAGGTGATGTCCCGGAGTATTCCATTACTGACAAATATGTCTTTCCAGCCATCATTGTCCATATCGAAGATCAGGGCACCCCAGCTCCAGTCACTGGCCTCTGTATTTGCCAAAGCGGCCAACTCCTGAAAATTCCCATTTCCATCATTGAAATGGAGACAATTTTGCAATACCTGAATGTGATAATCTGCTCTTACTTTTAGCTCCTTCACATTGGTTTCGTCAAACCTGGTCATGGTTTTTAGTCGTTGATTGTCCGGCGGAAGCATTTCTGTGGTAAATATTTCTGGAAATCCATCATTGTTTAGGTCCGCCACATCTGCACCCATACTGGAGCCAGATACCACATCGGTGCGGGAGACAATCTCCTCAGAAAAGGTACCATCCCCCACGTTGAGATAGAGGTAATCCCTTTCCCAAAAATCATTGGCAATGTAGAGGTCGGGCCGCATGTCGCCGTTCAGATCACTGACGGACACTCCAAGTCCAAAGCCCACTGCTCCTCCATAGATACCGGCTTCTGCACTGATGTCTGTAAATAGACCATTGTCATTTCTGAGAAGCTTATCACCCCCAAGGGTATCCCGCAACTCTCTGCGCTGGGTGAAAAGCTCCACCCTGTCGATCGATTTGAAGCTATTGTTCAGCAAATAACAATCAAGGTCACCATCCCCGTCAAAATCAAAAAATGAAGCGTGTGTAGAGTACCCATGATCATCCAGGCCAAAGACAGCAGCCGATTCTACAAAGGTGAGGTCGCCCTGATTGATAAATAATTCATTCGTTTTATTGGAGCCTTCCAGGTCTCCGGAGTTGCACACATAAATATCCAGCCAACCATCTCCGTTTACATCGGCCATGGTGACGCCCGTGCTCCAACTTCTGGTGCCTTGCACACCGGCCTTCTCCGTAATATCTTCAAAACTCCAGTTCCCTGTGTTGAGGTAGAGTTTGTTGGCTGCCATATTCGCAGTAAAGTAAATATCCGGCCATCCGTCATTATTCAAATCCCCGATAGCCACTCCTCCTCCGTTGTAGAAATTCCGGTAATTGAAAATATTGAAGTCTTCCTGATCCCGTACCTCATTGACAAAAGAAACGCCTGTATGATCCATTGACATTTCCTTAAACAGGAGTCCCTGATCCGGAGAATCTGGCCCACAGGCCATCACCAAAAGTGACAATACAATCAGAGGTGAGGTAAAAAATTTTGTGCAGGTCATTTAACTTAATTTAGTCTGTATTCCAACTCAGGTAATCCTTAGGACAGAAAAGTGTAAAACAAAAGGCAGATGATTGAGATCTGCCTTTTGGTTAATGAAAATACAATAGTGGTCCTGATTACCAACCAGTATTCTGTTTCAGAATTTGCTCACCGTTTCGGGTATTCGCATTGATCTGAATGGTAGGAATAGGATACCATCTGTGTCTTGCTTCATAGGTAGCAGCATCAGCATAATAACTTCTGGTTTTCGCTGCGTATTCGGTGTATTTGTTCAATACCTCCGCGGCAATCCCCCACCTTCTCAGGTCAAAGAAGCGATGACCTTCGAGGGCCAATTCAAGTCGTCTCTCCCACCTTACAGCGTTCATAGCAAATTCAGAACCATTGGAAGCAAAAGTGCCAGCCGGATAAGGCTGTACGTCATAGTTGGCCCACTCAATACCCGGATCATTGATATCATCCGTGATGACTGTAGCACCACCTCCATCTACAAATGGTCCCTGTGCGCAGTTACCTGCACGTTCCCTGATGGCATTCACCAGGTCCTCCGCAGCGGATAGATTGCCCAGTATGACTTCAGCTTCAGCCAAAAGCAACATGGCATCAGCCAGTCTGATAATAGAAAAGTTGATACCATTGTAAGCATTATTATTCCATCCACCTGTTGAAACCGGATCAGCCTTGTAATGGGTGAACTTCTTGGGGCTATATGGCCCCGAAAAAGCTCTGTCCCTGATCCAAGATGCATCATGAATGTCCCAATCCCAGTAAGGTACGTTGTCTCTTCCAATGGTCAAGTCAATACGTGGATCAACCGCATCAGTAGACGGATCAAGTTCAGAATCATTATAGTTGTCAAACATCGGTAATCCATTGGCATCTACCTTGTAGGCATTCACCAAATCCTGAGACGGCTGATGAAATCCGCAACATCCAAAGCTGGATCCAGCAGGGAACGCGAGCTGATTCAGCCAGTTGGCATTTCTAGAGTTGCCACCATCATTGATAGACGACTGCACACTGAAAATCATCGCAGGATTATTCTCAGTAGATGTATGGAACATATCCTTGAAGCATGGTGTCAACGACCTAGAAGCCACCACGGGATCCAAATTATCCTTGGCACTAGAGGCATCCGCTGCACTGCCTGATTCTCCGTACTTATACATATAGAATTTGCCAAGCATAGCACGGGCAGCGTCTTTGGTAGCCCGACCGGCATCATCTTGAGTAGCAGGCAGTAAATTGACAGCTGCGGTCATATCCGCAATGGCATCTCCCAGCGGGTCCACACCCTCGTTTGACTTCACAAAGTCCTCATCTGCTTCCGTGAAATAAGGCACATTTCCCCACACTTTGTATAATTCAAAATGATAGTAAGCTCTCAGAAAACGAGTCTGACCTTCCAAATTATCTCTTACTGCATCGGGAAGATCTGCACCACCGAGCAAACGAATCGTTGAATTCGCTCTTACAACTCCTTCGTATGAACTCACCCATTTGTCATTCATAATGGAGTTGCCAGCTGACCACTGATAAATCTCCAGCTGAGTCATTTCCGCAAAGTCAGTTTGCTCTGAACCTTTATAGGCATCATCAGAAGGCACACTTCCAAAAATCCAGTTTTGAGGATTCGCTGACCATGTGTTCGCTCCATCGATATTCATGCCATCCAGCAGGGCGTAAGCGCCTACCAGGGCAGCATTGATACCTTCTTCATTCTGAAGATTGGACTCCCCCAAAAAACCCTTGGGTTCTTCTTCTAAAAATGATTCGCCACAAGCTCCAAGAAGACTCGCGATAGTCAGGAAAAGAATACTTTTTATAATTGATTTTTTCATCTCTTTATTATTTATCATAAATGATTAAAAAGCAGCATTTACACCAATCATGAAGATTTTGGATGCAGGATAGTTACCCAGGTCATAACCTGTCCATCCATCATTCTGCAATCTTCCGTCTACTGCGGTACCAATGTTAGCATTGGATAGTGCAGGATCTATGCCGCTATAACCCGTAATGGTAAATGCATTTTGAGCTTGCACGTAAACTCTCAAGCTGGAGATGCTGGAGATGCCAGCCGTAGGAATGGTATATCCCAGCGTAATGTTCTGAGCCCTCAGGTAAGAACCATCCTCCACATAGAAATCACTCGACTGACTAGCGAAGGTGTCTCCCCCGTCAAGCTTTGGAAGTGAAGCGTTTCTGTTGTTCTCTGTCCAGGTATCTGTCAATACATCTTTACTCATGTTGGAATTGAACTGACCAAAGTGAGTAAACAGCTTGTTGTAGTTGTAGATATCATTTCCAATAGAAGCAAATAACATCACCGAGAAATCAAATCCTTTATAGTCTAGTCCAAGGTTCAATCCCATGGTCAGGTCCGGATGTGGATTGCCAATGACCCCAAGGTCATCACCATTGATCACACCATCACCATTCAGATCCTTTCTTCTAAACCTACCAATGGCTGCTCCTGCCTGATCCAATGCTGCTACATCTGCGGCATCCTGGAAAAATCCATCGTTGGTATAACCATAAAAGCTGGAAATAGGAGAACCTACCTGCCATACATTCACCTCACCAAATCGTTTGTCAATACCCGCAGGGAAAATGGCACTAGCCTCACCATCTAACTTAACGATTTCATTTTTGTAGTGAGACAGATTAAGGAAAGCATTGAACCCAAGGTCTCCTGAAAATCGCTCTCTGTAACCAAGACCCAAATCCCAGCCGGTGTTTCTCATGGAGGCCACATTTCTGAATGAGGCCTGAGAGTTACCTGCAGAACCAGCATTAGTTGGGTCAAAAATCAGGTCATTGATATCTCTTTGATACACATCAAATACTACACTGACCTTCCCATCAATAAGGGAGGCATCCAATCCAATATTCATTGATTCATTCTCTTCCCACTTGGTATCTGGATTACCATATCTATAAAGGGTAAATCCGGGCGTCATAGAGCCTCCAGTACCACCAAGATCGTATCCAGCATCACTTGGACTTCTACCACCGTATCTATCATATGCATTGTATGACACAGGGATGTTCTGATTACCTGTAATACCCCAGCCTCCTCTGACTTTCAAGTCATCTATGAATGAGATACCACTCATGAAAGACTCTTCGGAAACTCTCCAGCCAACACTGACGGCAGGAAACACTCCGAATCTATTGTCTCCCAAAAACTCAGAAGTCCCATCTCTTCTCACAACTCCGCTGACCAGATATTTGTCTTTGTAGGAGTAATCAACCTGACCAAAGACAGAGGAGAGTGCTACCACACGCTCCTGGCTACCAATAGAACTGAAGGTAGAGTAGCTGAGATTTAGAAATCTCACATTAGGATCAATGAATGCAAGATCATTCACCTGACCGTTAATTTGCTTAAATTGGTTTTTGACCCCTTCCTGGCCCGCCAACAATTTCAGAGAGTGATCATCCCCAAACTTCTTGTTGTACTCCAAAGTATTGGTCCATACCCAGTTTAGATAAGTCTGGTGCGTCTCCTGGTAACTGTTGCTGCTATTGACTTCTCTGTCTTCATATCTTGGGAAGTTGGCACTTGGCTGAAAATTCTGTCTGAAATCCACACTAAAGCTGGACCGTACTTTTAGTCCTTCTATCAGCTCGTACTCTCCAAAAATGTTGGTCAATACTCTGAAATCCGTGCCAATATCGTGTTTATTATTTTTAGCAAATGCTACAGGGTTTTTTCCATTTGAGAATCCGTTGGTTTTACCTCCAGCGTAGTTTCCAGCCACGTCATAGACGGGGACAATGGTATTCATCAAAAGAGTCTGAGTGACCGTATTCTGCTCGTTTTGGTTTCCTCCCTGCTGGTCCACAGTCTCTGAACGAGCGACGGAAAGCGACTCACCAAAAGTGAATTTACCAGAGTTCACTCGGCTATTCAATCTGGCTGAAAGCCTTTCAAATCCGGTATTGATCATGGTACCATCTTGCTTAAGGTATCCTACAGAAGAGCTAAAAGTTGCATTCTCAGAACCCCCTGAAATACCAAAATGATGCTCAGTGATTAAAGCAGGGTCAAAAACGGCATCCCACCAATCTGTTCCATCCTTATTGGATCTCATGATGAGATTATCTGGGAAAGAATAGCTAGCTTCATTTGGGTTAGCAGGAATCAGGAAGTCATCATCTGCATTGTCGGGCGTACCATTATCACTCGTAGCCACAGGGAAGAAATAATCCGGAATGACTGGATTGTTAGGATCTCCTCCATAATAATTGGTCAAAGCAGGATTCTTGGCAATTTGTATCCGCGCGTAATCCACAGGATCTTTGATCAGGATATCGTTGTAACCTCCCACGGGATTCTGCACACCAGCATATCCATCGTACGTCACTTTAATTTTCCCTGGTTTTCCCTGCTTGGTGGTGATGATAATCACCCCGGCATTGGCTCTCGATCCATAGATAGAGGAAGCAGAAGCATCTTTAAGTATTTGCATACTCTCAATGTCATTTGGGTTCAAACCATTCATGGCTTTGTCTCCCTGGATCTGCACTCCGTCCACAATGATCAATGGATCACTACTCCCAAAGGAGCTAATCCCTCTGATTCGTATGTTGGTGCCACCCCCTGGAGAACCCGAGTTGGAAACAGTCACCCCAGTGGCTCTACCTGCAAGTTTTTGGGAAAAACTTGGTGCTTTGATGGCATTAAGAGCCTCAGCGTCCACTACCGTCACCGCACCAGTGATATCTGCTTTACGCTGTGAGGTATAACCTGTCACTACTACCTCAGCCAGAGACTGCACGTCATAGTTCATGGCAACATCGATGGTGGTTCGTCCATTGATGGCCACTTCCTGAGTAAGGAAACCAACGGAAGAAAAAACCAGTGCATCGGCATCCGAAACGGCCAGTTTGTATGCGCCGTTAAGGTCTGTTACCGTACCGGTGGCCGTACCCTTGATGAGCACTGTCACGCCCGGCAGCTCCGCTCCATCTTCATCAGTGACAGTCCCAGAGACTGTAAATTCCTGCCTTGTGAGGTAGTTTTCCTCCACACTCACATTTTTGGCCTGGCTACGGTTTACATGGATATTATCGTTGATTCGCTTGAAGCGTAAATCTGTAAGACCAGAAAGGTCCTCTAGTATCTCTCCCACACTCTTATTGCGTCGGTTGAGAGTGACTTTATTCGCATCGATATTCTCGTCGTTGTAGGTAAAGAGGAAATCGGTCTTTTCCTCCAGTTGCTTGAACACCTCAATGACTGACACATCCTTGGCATGAATAGATACCTTGATCTCGTAAACGCTCTTGTTTTGAGCACTGGTTTCTTCTGCATACAAAAATGTCGCAAAAATCACCTGAAGAAAAAGTACTTGAAAAAGGAGTTTAGACATGGTTAGAATTTCCCTTAGTAAATTGTTTTTCATATTTTTAACTGTTTTTAGTTAAGTAAAAATTGACTGCTAAAAACCGCCCTTGCCCACTGAGTTCCCCAACTTGTGTTAGGCAAGGGTTTGTTTTTTTAGGTTTTGTTAGATTGGTTAGTTGCGTTTTACTTTTTTTCTCTCATAGATTAAGATGGTTTTATGGTTCATTTCATAGTTAAAATTCGACGTATAGCTTAACCCCTCGAGGATCAACTCGAGCGATTTTTGTTTATATTCTCCACTGTATTTACCAGCAAGTCTGGTTCCTTCTGCCACTTCAAAAGTCACTCCATACCATTTCTCCAGCTGACCGAAAATCGTCAGTAAATCTTCGTTTTCGAACAATAAAGTGCCATGTGTCCAGGCCATTGATTTTCTCTGATCGAACCGCTGACGCCTCAGGTCATTGCTCTCTTTATCATAGACGCCCATTTCGTTGGGAAGTAAAATGGTGGATCTGCCTGTTTCGGTCTGCACCTCCACCTTACCAGTCAGTACAGACACGCTAGCCTCTGTCTCTTCTTCGAAATGCTTCAGGTTGAAGGAGGTTCCCAACACGCGGGTGGTAAAGGCACCGGATTCAATGACAAAAGGTCTTTCCGGATTATGAGCCACATCGAAGAAGCCCTCACCCTCAAACTTGATCAGCCTCAGGTTAGGCCCGAATCCTTCAGGATATTTGATTGTACTACCCGAGTTCAACATCACTCTCGTGCCATCTGGCAATTGCACGGTCTTTTTCTGCCCATACTCCGTGGCTGCAACTTTCCAAACCAATGAAGGCTCGTTGGCGGGTACTGAGTCATTGTAATTGAGATAAAAAATCAAGGAGAATCCTAGTAAGAACAGAAGGGAGGCCGCTACCCGATAAGAATGCCTCAGCACAAAATTACTCACTGACCTGATCGCTCCGTGTGGTGCCTTATGCTGGAGAATTCGCTCCATCAGGATAGAATATTCATCCGACTTCATCGAGTGCTCCTGCTTATAGTGGATAGATTTGACCAACTCACGAGCCATCTCCACATCGCTCACCTTCTCAGGGTGTCGCTTTAGCCAATTACTCCAGAAATGATCCGCTTCCGGGTGCTGATGTATCACCCAGTCCACGAAAAACTCATTTTGGAGAAAGTCTCCTACCTCAAATTCTTTAAAATCCATCAACGGTTTTTGATCAACACTATAAGTAAAAGACCTTTTCGAGGTAAATGACCATAGCTAATTGGAATAAATGTGTTTTTGACAAAATATTATTCCATATTTTGTGGCGGATGTAGAATAAACTTCGATTTGTTATGATATTCCCAATAGGATTAACGTCACAAGAGGTTCTTGCGAACAGGAATGAGGAGCTTACTCATGGAATCGATTCCACGATACACCAGCGCCCTGGCAGACTTCACTTTCATCCCGAGAAGGCTCGCAATCTGATCGTATTTTAAACCTTCGTAGTAGAATAAGAGAAGGGCTTCCTTCTGAAGAGGTGGCAATTCATTAAGTTTTGCCGCAATCATGCTTCTCTTCTCTTCATCTATCTGCTGATTGATCAACACCAGCTCAGGAGAGAGGGATATAGCAAAGGGATAGGCATCACCCATGTCTCCGGATTGCTCCTTATTCATTTTGGTAAGGACTTTCACCAGTTTATTGCGCAGAGATTTGAAGAGGTAGTACTTGATGGAGTTAGTGTTGCCCAGACGCTCCTTATTGTTGATGATCTCTATAAAAAGATCATGAATAGCATCTTTCACAATTTCCTTTGAGGTCAGCTGGCAGCCGTAGTTGTACAGTGGGTTGGCGTAGTTCCTGTAGATAAATGTGAGCGCAGCCTTATCCCCCTTCTTAAACTTTTCCCATACCACCTCATCGTCCACCGTTGCTTCAGAAAGCGATGGATATTTTTTATCAAATATACCTCTATCAACTGACGAATCTAGGTAGGGATTCTCCATGGGGTTAGGCTGGTTTGTTACAATAATCTCATTAGATTTTCGTAAATCCTATTCCATTTTGAAGAATTTTGTATTTGCCAGGGGTATTATTTGAATATTTTTAATCAATAAAATCATCATTCCACCTGCTAAAAACCTCGTGATTTGAAAGCAAAGGCGCTTAGTTTACTGTCTGAATGAAGTATCCTGAAAATGCAGACCCGCTTTGATTTAATCAAGTGAAGTAACCCTGGCTTCCGACAAAATAAAAAACAAATGCAGCGGATCATTGGCATTGAGCTCCAGGCGGCCGGTGACCCGCACTCTGGAATCCTCCGTTGCCACTTTGTCTTTTGTATAAATTTCGGCAACCGTCTCGGGCCCGGCATTTCCACAGAAAAAGCAGTTGTTATAAGGAAAACGCGAAAGCACAAAAAAATCACCCTCACGGCTCGTTTGGAGCGGAATCACATACCCTTCAATGGTCACGATTTCTCCCTCGAAGCCCTTCAGCTCCTCCGAAAAAACAGGAACCTCTGTCTCTTCTCCCAAAAAATCATCAAAGCCACTAACCAGTTCCAGCCGGGACAAAGTTTCCCATCCCTGAAACGGACTCTGGAGCAACCAGGCAAAAAGGATTAGTACCACTCGCATAATAGAAGTTAATTTGTAAACCAAAACTATAGAAACTACCGTTTGTTAGTCGGTACCTTGTTTAACAACTTTACTTATTACTTTTAAAGTCTATGAGCCTCATAATCGACACTAAAGATATCAAGAAGAGCTATGTGATGGGTAGCGAAACCATCCACGCCCTCAAATCCATTTCCATCCAAATAGAACGTGGCGAGTATGTAGCCTTCATGGGACCCTCAGGATCTGGTAAATCCACCCTCATGAATATCATCGGTTGCCTGGACACTCCGTCAGATGGGACCTACATCCTCAATGATCACGACGTGAGTGACCTGACAGAAAACGAACTGGCAGAAATCAGGAATAAAGAGATTGGGTTTGTTTTTCAAACTTTCAACCTTTTGCCACGAGCTTCCTCCCTGGAAAACGTGGCCCTGCCGCTGATCTATGCTGGCTATGGGAAAGAAGATCGGGAAGAAAAAGCCCTTGCCGCGCTGGATGGTGTGGGTTTGGCAGATCGCGCTCAGCACAAGCCCAATGAACTCTCAGGGGGACAGAGGCAGCGTGTGGCCATAGCCCGGGCACTTGTGAATGACCCAAGTATCATACTTGCGGATGAACCTACCGGAAACCTGGATTCCAAAACCTCTTATTCCATTATGGATTTGTTTGCCGACCTACATCAAAAAGGCAATACCATCATCATGGTCACACACGAAGAGGACATAGCCGAGTATGCACATAGGATCATCAGGCTTCGGGATGGGCTGATCGAGTCTGATGAAGTCAATAAAAACGTGCGATCAACTGTTGCAGCTGTTTAAATAAACCGTATGAGTACCAAGTTATATACCAAGACAGGAGACAAGGGCCAGACGTCCCTTCTGGGAGGCCAAAAAGTTTCGAAATCTGACCTTAGAATTGATGCTTATGGAAATGTGGATGAGCTCAATTCCTTTATCGGATTGCTTAAAGATCATCCCGAAGTGGAAGCTCGCATTGGGAATCAATTCTATTGGATTCAGGAGAATCTTTTCACCATAGGGTCCATTCTGGCCACCGCGCCAGGCTTCACCGGATTTAAATTACCAAAGGTCACGGAGGTTGAAATCAAACAATTAGAAGTTTGGATAGATAAAGCAAGCGGTGAACTTCCAGAATTAAAAAATTTTATTCTGCCGGGAGGTCATCAGGTTGTATCTTTGTGCCACGTTTGCAGGACAGTCTGCCGCAGGGCTGAAAGAAGCATTATTGCGCTCTCGCAAGAAGAACCAGTGGAGAGTGAATTAATCAAATTCATGAACAGGCTTTCGGACTACTTTTTTGTGATGTCTCGAAAAATGGCTCAACTCCTGAACGCACCGGAAACTCCCTGGAGTCCAGGTAATGATTAAAAAATATATCTAATTATTTGAGGTATGACTGAGACAATCGACATCAACATCACGAAAACCAAACATTCGAAAATCCACGAGGCAGACCTGGAAAAGCCACAATTTGGATCAGTTTATTCAGATCACATGTTCCTGGCCGACTACAGCAATGGACAATGGCAAGACCTGAGAATCGTTCCTTACGGCAACCTGAGCATTTCACCTGCCAACACTACCCTACACTATGCCTCCACCATTTTTGAAGGGTTGAAGGCTAACAGATCTGCTGACGGAGAAATTTTGGTCTTCAGACCGGATGCCAATGCCAGAAGGCTTCAGGTAAGTGCAGAAAGGATGTGTATGCCTCCCGTGCCAGAGGAGCTTTTCATGAGTGGCCTCACCGAACTACTGAAACTGGACAGTAGCTGGGTACCATCTGCCCCGGGCACCTCACTTTACATTAGACCCTTGCAGTTGGCCATGGATCCTTATATTGGCATTCGACCATCCAACTCTTACCAGTTTCTGATCATCACCGGCCCCGTAGGCGCCTACTATGCAGAGCCTGTAAAAGTAAAAATAGAAACCAAATACACCCGTGCAGCTCAGGGCGGAACCGGATTTGCCAAAACTGGCGGCAACTACGCTGCTGCGCTCAAGCCCGCAGTGGATGCGCAGAAAGAGGGCTTTAATCAGCTCATCTGGACTGATGCCAAAACACACGAGTTTGTGGAAGAAAGCGGAACGATGAACCTGATGTTTGTCATCAATGACACACTGGTAACGGCCCCCGCCGGTGACACCATCCTCAACGGCATCACCCGGGACAGCATCATCCAGCTGGCCAAGGACAAAGGAATGAAAGTGGAAGAGCGCCCGGTAAGGGTAAGCGAGGTGATTGATTCCATAAAGAATGGCAGCATGCAAGAGGCATTTGGTGCAGGCACTGCAGCCACCGTGGCGCAAATCAAACTCATTCATCATGAGGGAGTGGATTATCACCTACCTCCAGTAGAGGACTGGAAATACTCCGCGGACTTTTTGGACACACTAACCAAAATCAAAACCGGAGAAATACCAGATCCACACAACTGGATCTATAAAATCTAAAATCAGAAAAGCAGTTTGTCACAAACTGCTTTTTTTGTTTATACCGCTTTCAGTAAGCATATCTCTTGCCACTCCAGCCCTCACTTTCGGTCAACTATTAGGAAATCAGGCTCCTTTTGTGTAACTTATTTGACTACCCAAACTCAAATGATATGGTTAAAAGTTACCGGGGCGTGCAGCAAGCCAAGCCCCTCCCCAAAGCTCAGAAAGTAAGTGTGGCCGATTATATGTCCACCAAACTCATCACTTTTCGTCCCGACCAGCACATGGATGAAGTCATCGAAACCCTCCTGAAAAACAAAATATCAGGCGGTCCGGTGGTGAACGAACATGGGGAACTGGTAGGCATCATCTCAGAGGGTGACTGTATGAAAGAAGTGGTACGTGGAAAATACAATAATATGCCCAATCTCAATGGTAAGGTGTCTGAGCACATGACCACAGGCGTCATTAGCATTTCTCCTGAAACGAACATCTTCGATGCGGCTAAAATGTTCCTGGATAAGCGAATCAGGAGGTTTCCGGTGGTCAATATGGGCAAACTCATGGGCCAGATTTCACAAAAAGACATCATGAGAGCCGTGCACAGTATGCAGAGTAGCACCTGGTAGAAAACCCAGCTTTTTAATGTACTCAATTTCTGTCCTTCAATTTCAAATCTGTATAACTTCGCACTCGAATATTCGACAACACTAAATCTCACAACATGACTACAGATCAGTTGAAAGACTTGAAGGCCCGTATCTCGGCCTTGAGGAGGTATCTTTGACTATGATGCCAAGAAAAAAGAAATAGAGGAAGAAGAGTTGGTCACAGCTCAGCCAGATTTTTGGAACGACCCGCAAAATGCGGAGACCACTATGAAGGCGATCAGAGCTAAGAAGACCTGGACCGACCACTTCGAACAAGTAGCAGCCTCTGTGGAGGAAGCTGAAACCCTGCAGGAGTTTCTAAATGAAGGTGAGGGCACAGAGGCGGAAGTGAATGCTGCCTATGAAAAAGCCCTCTCAGACGTAGAGGAACTCGAATTCAAAAAGATGCTTTCCGGCGAAGAGGATCAACTCTCAGCCATGCTTCAGATCAACCCCGGAGCGGGTGGTACTGAAAGTAATGACTGGGCAGGAATACTCATGAGAATGTACATCATGTGGGGAGAGGCCAATGGCTACAAAGTGCGCGAGGTGGAATTTCAGGCAGGTGATGTGGCCGGGGTAAAATCCGTGACACTTGAATTTGACGGTCCGCTGGCCTATGGTTTTCTTAAATCGGAAAATGGTGTCCACAGACTGGTGAGAATTTCACCCTTTGACAGTGGCGGAAGACGTCACACCTCCTTTGCATCGGTATATGTGTATCCTGTGGTGGATGATTCCATTGAGATAGACATCCATCCCAATGACATAGAAATGCATACTTCACGCTCCGGTGGTGCGGGTGGACAGAATGTAAACAAGGTGGAAACCAAAGTGCAGCTGACCCACAAACCAACGGGTATTGTAGTAGTGTGTCAGGTAGAGCGCTCCCAGCTGGCCAACAGGGAAGGTGCCATGAAAATGCTGAAATCCCAACTGTACCAGATGGAGATAGAAAAGCGCAACGCTGAACGCGACAAGGTGGAAGCAGGGAAGATGAAGATTGATTTTGGCTCTCAAATCCGAAATTATGTGCTCCACCCCTACAAGCTGATCAAAGACGCTCGAACAGGACATGAACGCACCGATGTGCAAAATGTACTGGATGGAGATATTAATGACTTTATCAAAACCTTCTTACTCCATCAGCAAGACTAGGCATGTTCAAAAAGTACTCTAAGAACTTTTGGCTCCTGTCTTTTAGCTCATACTTATTCTTTTCCTCCTTTACCATGATTATTCCGGAGCTTCCGGCATATCTCACCGGTATGGGAGGGAAAGAATACATTGGGCTCATCATTGCGCTATTCACCCTCACAGCGGGGATTTCCAGGCCATTTAGTGGTAAGCTCACAGATCACTGGGGAAGAATACCGGTGATGGTAGTGGGCGCTACAGTGAGTGGGCTGGCCGCACTTCTGTATCCTGTTGTGGCCACGGTTTCAGGCTTTCTCCTGATCCGGCTTTTTCACGGATTTTCTACCGGATTTAAGCCCACGGGCACCTCAGCATATATTGCCGACATAGTACCTGCCGATAAGCGAGGAGAGGCGCTGGGCATTTCTAGTTTTTTTGGGTCTGTAGGAATGGCCTCAGGCCCAGCCATTGGCTCATGGTTTTTCCTTCAGTATGGGATCGACGGACTTTTCTACCTCAGCTCCGTTTTTGCTTTCGCCTCTGTGGCCATCCTGATAGGCATGAAGGAGACCCTAAAAACAAAGCAAGCCTTTCACCCCAAAATGTTGAAAATTTCGCGTTCAGACATTTTTGAACCTTCGGTATTCACCCCCTCCACCGTGATGATACTGACCACACTGGCCTTTGGCACGGTGGTTACGCTGGCGCCGGACTTTAGTGATTTTCTGGGCATCAAAAACAGGGGGCTGTTCTTTGTCGTATTTACCAGCTCTTCACTGTTGGTGAGGATCATTGGTGGTCAATTATCTGATCGCTTTGGGAGGAAAGTAGTCCTGAAAGTAAGCACCCTGTTGATTTTCACAAGTATGATTGTGCTGGGCTTCTCCATCACACCATTTCAATTTTTCGCAGGCGCATTCATCTTTGGGATTGGGTATGGCCTGAATTCACCCACTCTTTTCGCATGGACGATTGATCTGAGCCCTGAAGCGAGCCGAGGCAAGGGTGTGGCTACTCTATTCATATTTCTGGAAATAGGGATTGGTGTGGGTGCGCTAATATCGGGCACTGCCTATCAGGGGGTAAACGAGCGTTTTCCCCTCATATTTGGAGCAGCAGGTTTTTTCTCCTTAATTGCTTTCCTTTACCTCCAGTTTTTTAATAGAAGATGAAAGAACGAATCGCCATAGGGGCTTACATGATCTTTGGGACGCTAAATATTACGGCGCAGCTGATCGACGCACCACAACTCGCCCAGACCTCCAAAATCCTGCTGGTACCCACACTGATTTATCTGGTTTTTGTAATGGCCGGGGGCATGGTCACTCTGCCCAGGTTACTTCTGGCAGTTGGGCTTACTTTTTCATGGGCTGGAGATATTCTCCTGCTATTTCCGGATGAGGAAATCTATTTCCTGGGAGGGTTGGGAATGTTTCTGGTGGCGCAGGTGCTTTACACCATTGTGATGTACAAATCGGCCTACAGCAAGCCAAGGGTAAATGTGAAAGCACTGCTTCCCATTGTTCTGTATGGCGTTATCCTTTTCTACTTCATATTACCTCATACGGGCAATCTGGCAGGGCCTATCATTGCCTATGCTGCCTGCATACTGGGCATGGTGAGCATGGCGCGGTTTCGTCAGGGAAAAACTTCAGACGAGAGTTATCAGCTGGCGTTCTTCGGAGCTGCCCTCTTTGTGCTTTCAGATAGCTTTATAGCGCTTGATAAATTTGTGATTGATATTCCCCTGTCCACGTTTTGGATCATGTCCACCTATATAGTGGCTCAGTTTCTCATTGTAAAAGGGGTGATGAGTCATCCCGGGGGATAATCGGGGAAGGTTAGTTGGTATAGTGAAAGGCTACATTGCCCAGTGCTACATCCACTTTGAAGGTGAGAAGGTTTTTGGCATCTGCCCGATAATTCATATTGACAAAGACATTACGCTCTACCTCTTCAAACCCCTCTGCTAGACGCATCCCGCAAAGAGGACTGTCTTTCATATAAATAATCATAGGCACATCCCGACCAGGAAGAAATACGTCCAGATTGCCAGCGCCTACTGAGGCATCCACGGTACACCTGGTGTCACTGGCATCACTAAAGTCCAGCAAGGCGCGACCAAAACCTATATTGGCCATCACATATTTGGCACGTGCAAGCTCCAGGTGTCTGGCCACAATGGAACCCATATCGGCCTTCACCCAAAAGGTATCCATTTCGATCTTGTTGGGCTCGCCATCACTGTAGTCTACCAAAATGTCTGCGCTCCCTGATCTCACTTTGAAATTCTGCACGGAGGTACCACTCAGGTCCACGTCTGCATTTCCAAAACCATAGCTCAGATTGAGCCGGTACTTCTTTTCCCTATCAAAAATGATCTTCCAGTAGTTGTTTTGCTCCGATTTATCCCTGATCATGGCCAGAAGAATCCCGTCGCTCAGGCTGGAGGATCTAAACTCCTGTAGGTCCAGGTGAACCTTGCATACATCATCGACTATTTTACTTCGAAATGAGGGATTGATCTTATCCAGATCGGGATTGCCATAAATAGAAAGAGGCCCTTCGGAATCTGATGATTTGATGAAACAGTTTCCAGCAGTAGCCTCTAATGTGAAATCTATGGTGCTATAACCAGAGGTCTCCTTTAGGGTATAAAACTTCTTTAACTGTCCGTAACAAAACGAAAAAAGCAGCCCAAAAGCCGCTGTAAATACCAACCGCAACATGCCTATCCAATACGTATTAAATGCACATGAGTTGCCAATTTAAATTAAGCGCCAAAAAATTCCTTCATATTCTCGAAAAAACCTTTTTCTCCTTTGGTCGGATTAGGCGTGAAGTTCTCCGAATCCCTCAAAGACTCTAATGTAGCCCTTTCATCCTTGCTCAGGTGTTTTGGCGTCCACACATTCACGTGGATCAGCTGATCTCCTATACCGTATCCTTCGATATCCTTAATTCCTTTTCCTCTCAATCGAAGAATTTTTCCGCTTTGTGTGCCGGGCTCAATTTTGATTTTCACCCGATTGTTCACCGTGGGCACTTCTACTTCAGTACCCAGTGCTGCATCTATGAAGCTCACGTGTAGCTCATAAATCACATTGGTTCCGTCCCGCTTAAGGGTTTCATCAGGTTGTTCTTCTATCAGGATGAGTAAGTCTCCGGGAATACCACCCGCTACTTCGTTGCCCTTTCCGCTCATGCTCAGCTGCATGCCATCCGACACTCCGGCTGGAATCTTCACCGAAATCACATCTTCCTCACGTTTCATCCCCGAACTGTCAGTGCCAGGTGATCGGCTATCCACCGTCTGGCCCACCCCACCACAGGTAGGGCAAGTAGAAGTAGACATCATCTGCCCCAGCATGGTGTTCATGACTTTTCTTACCTGTCCGGTGCCCTGGCAGGTGCTACAGGTTGCAAATTTCGTGTTAGGGTCAACTACCAGTCTGTTAACCTTGATTTTCTTCTCTACTCCGTTGGCTATTTCCTGAAGTGTAAGCTTTAGCTTGATCCGAAGGTTGGTGCCCTTTCGGGTACGTCGGCTTCTGCCGCCGCCTCCACCACCAAAAAAGCTATCGAATGGACTTCCGCCTCCACCGCCGAAGATGTCTCCGAACTGCGAGAAGATATCATCCATGTTCATGCCACCACCACTGTAGCCACCAGCTCCACCAACACCCTGATGACCGAAACGATCATATCGCTGACGTTTCTCGTCGTTGCTCAGGACTTCATAAGCCTCCGCTGCTTCCTTGAACTTCTCCTCAGCTTCCTTATTGTCTGGATTTTTGTCTGGGTGATACTTGATAGCGATCTTACGATAAGCTTTTTTGATCTCATCCTTAGAGGCGCCCTTATCTACTCCCAGTATTTCGTAATAGTCTCTTTTAGCCATTATTATGATTTTGCTCCGGTTACCACTTTGGCAAATCTCACCACCTTATCACTCAGGAAATATCCATTCTCCACTACGTCCACAATCTTACCTGCCAATTCTTCTTCGGCCGGTATTTGCGTGATCGCCTCATGATAGTCGTCGTTGAAGTCATCTCCTTTGTTGACTTCCATTTTCTTCAACCCTTTTGATTCAAGAATCTTTTTGAATTTGTTGTAGATCAATTCCGTACCCTCTTTAGCTGGAGTCATTTCTTCGTTTTCCTCCATGGATTTCAGTCCACGTTCGAAATCATCCAACACGGGCACCAGACTTTCAATCAATTCCTTACTGGCAGACCCGATTAATTCAATCCGCTCTTTAGCAGTTCGTCTCCTGAAATTTTCGAACTCTGAGTACAATCTCAAGTACTTGTCCTTTGCTTCGCTCAACTCGATACTCAATTTCTCCAGCTCAGTTGGTTCCTCTTCTGCTGTCGCAGCTTCAGCTCCACTTTCTTCGTTCTCGGTCACAGGCTGGTCGGTATTTTCCTCCTGATTGACTTCTATATTCTGATCTAGTTCTTTTTCTTCTACTTTTTCCTTCTGCATCGGTAATACACTTTTTTAGAGATAGCTCACTGTTGGCAATTTCTTTGCCAAAGCCGTAGAGGCTGACAAGTTGTCAGAAATGGCCACTACTCAGCGTAATCAGACATTTAGCATTTGCCAAATCTTGTCCTTCAGCTCTTGTATGCCAAGTCCTGTCACACTCGAAATATAAACGTAGGGTAGTTCTGGCAGCTCGGCTTCCATCTCAGCCAAAAGCTCTTCATCGAGCAAATCTGACTTGGTGATGGCCAACAGTCGCTGCTTGTCCAATAACTCGGGATTGTACTTCTCAAGCTCACCAAGCAAGATGTTGTATTCTGCTTTGATGTCCTTGGCATCCGTAGGAATCATAAAAAGCAACATGGAATTACGCTCAATATGGCGCAGGAAACGAATCCCAAGCCCTTTACCATCTGCCGCACCCTCTATAATCCCGGGAATGTCTGCCACCACAAAGGAGCGTTCGTCGCGATATGGAACCACACCCAGGTTAGGCACCAGGGTGGTAAAAGGGTAATCTGCTATTTCAGGCTTGGCTGCAGAAATAACTGAAAGCAGTGTAGACTTACCTGCATTGGGGAAGCCCACAAGACCTACATCGGCTAAAATTTTGAGTTCGAGAATAATCCACTTTTCTACTCCGGGTATTCCCGGCTGGGCATGTCTTGGTGCCTGGTTAGTAGGTGTGGCAAAATGGGCATTGCCCTGACCTCCCATACCACCGGGCAGCAAAATTTGCTCATGCCCATCTTCCATAATCTCGAGCAGGACTTCTCCTGTTTCAGAATCTTTGGCCACAGTACCTACGGGCACATCCAGGTAGATATCACTACCACCTAGTCCGAAACGTTTTCCACCTTCACCATTGCCTCCATGCTCAGCCTTGATATGCTTGCGGTATTTGAGGTGGATGAGTGTCCACATTTGCTTGTTGCCACGCAGGATGATATGTCCCCCTCGGCCGCCATCTCCTCCATCGGGACCGCCTTTTGGTACAAACTTCTCTCTTCGAAAGTGAACTGAACCGGCTCCCCCATCACCTGACCTGGCGTAGAGTTTTACGTAATCAATAAAATTGGAATCCATTCCTTAAGTAAAACTGTCAATCACTGTGCATATCTGATTAAATATTCCTTCGATAGTACCAACCCCATTGATGCCATTGAATTTTCCCTGCTGCTTATAATAACCAGCCACTGGAGATGTCTCCTCTTCATACACCCTTATTCTAGTGGTGATTTTGGCATCATCCTGATCGTCTACCCGACCAGAGGTTTTAGCACGCTCCTTGATACGAGCCCTGAGCTCATCCTCGGGTACTTCCAGAGCCACCATGCCAGATATTTGCAACCCGTGTGCGGTCAGCATCTTATCCAACTCAGCAGCCTGATTGATGGTGCGTGGAAAACCATCAAAAATGAACCCCTTTGCGTCCAGCGTCTCCTTGATCTTATCCTCTACCATGCCCACTACCACCTCATCAGGTACTAGTTTGCCCTCGTCCATATACTTCTGAGCCAGCTTCCCCAGCTCGGTTCCTTCTCCCAAATGTTTTCGGAAAAGATCGCCGGTAGAGATATGTGCCAGCTTATACTTTTCAATGATATTCTCACTTTGTGTACCCTTTCCTGCTCCGGGAGGGCCAAACAGTACGATATTTAACATGGTATAAAATGCTTAATTCAATAATTAAATATAGTGATTAATAATACATGTGAACTTAGTCAATGGCAGCATATATCTGTGACAACTGCCGACCATGACCATCGTAATCCATGCCGTATCCTACTACAAATCTATTTGGAATAGCTATCCCGCAATAATGTACCGGAAACTTGTCATTAAAAACCTCCTTTTTAATAAGTAAAGTGGCCAATGAAACAGAGGCCGGTTTCTTTTCCTCCAGCAAACCTAACAGATACTTCAGCGTGATCCCAGTATCGATGATATCCTCCACTACCACTATATGCTTGCCACTCAACTCATCACTAAGACCTATCAGGCTCTTCACCTCTCCTGTGGTCTGCTCACCCTCATAAGACTTCAATTTCACCAGTTCCAGAGTAAGAGAGACCTCCAACTTCTTCAGCAAATCTGCCAAAAGCATAAAGGCGCCATCCAGTACGCCAAGTATCACTGCTTCCTTCCCTTGAAAATCCCGATTGATCTCCTCCGCCAACCTACCCACTGCAGATGCTATCTCCTTTTCCGAAAGAAATAGCTCGAAGGGCTTTCCATGCAAAGCAATTTTCTTCCCCGTCATAGCTTTTCCATCAGGTATATATACATAGCAATCATTGCTGTAAGATCTTTGATCGCCACCCGCTCATGTGGCGAATGGACGTTGTCCTCCGGGGCACCAATAAAAAGCCAGTCGATCGGGTAAGGAGAATGATGAATCTCACGTCCATCGCTGGAGCCACCACCTTCCACTTCCAGCTGGTGGGCTATGCCCGACTCGGCCGCCAGCTCCAGTACACGGTCGAGAAATTTCCGTCTCGGAATATTTCTATCCCGCATGGAAATAGCCACTCCTGATTCGTGCTGAACACCTTCGGTCACCCAGGTAATGTCTGAAATCAAACACTGTTTTATTGAATAATTCTCCGCGAGGTATTTAATCAGTATGGGCACTGAGCCTCCACCGTGCTCCTCAAACGAACTGAAAACAATCACTCCATCTGTCAGGTGTTCGGCCACCTTCAGTGCATTATAGATTCCAAGCCGGTTGTCCATGTAGGGGCCTTCCAGAAATCCCTCACCCACTTTTAGCGCTGGCTTCCAGGTAAGCGTGGTACCTGTCTCAATGGCCCGAGGAAAATCATAAAACAACTGCCCTTCGTCATCTACCCTGAGGGTACACTGTATCAGTCCTTTGCTATCTCTTCCCACAAGCTCATAGCCATTTTCCACATCAGGTCCGCCTATCGGCACCAGCTGATCGTGATACCTCACCGTGAAACCAATGGTATCCATATGGGCAAAAATAGCGGTGCGTGGCTCGCCAAAAACGAGGATGAGATTGTCTTGCAAAAAATCTCCCGACAAAATCTTTGGTTGAACTTTCCAGCTATCGGAATGCTTTCTTACGTATTGGGTAATAAAGTCCCGCATCAGGTATTCGCTACCTGATGGAGATGGAATGTCTATGAGCTGTTCGAGTAGTTTCATTACAAAAAGGACGCAAAGATAACTTTATCGTAAAGACCCATGCTCATAAATTTCGTATAAATTCACGCGCTCAAAATCAATCCAGAATGCCAGTGATCTTAAAATACCTAACAGTGTATGCCCTGAGTGCGCTCAAAATCATTTTTGGGCCCACCTTAGGCCTTGCTTATGGGTTTTCTGTCCTTGAGACCACCCTCCTATCCCTCCTGGGTATGATGAGTACGGTGTATCTCCTCACTTACTTTGGCCCTGAAATCAGGAACCTGTCACTCCGGCTGTTCAAGTCTAAAAAGAAGCGTAAAAACTTCACGCCCAAGCGACGAAGACTTGTCAGAATCTGGACAAAATATGGTGTAGCCGGCATTGCCTTCTTCACACCCATCCTCCTTTCACCCATCGGTGGCGCCATCCTGGCCAATGCCTTTGGCGGTAAGCGCTCTGAAATCATTCGGTGGATGTGGCTCTTTGGTGCCGTATGGGCATTTATCCTCACCTTGCTCACGAGGTATGCCGGATGGTTGCTGGAAGATTTTGGAGTGATCTAAGGCCCTATTCGGGAACCTCCTCATCGTCCATGATTTCGATATCCTGGATCAACACGCGCCTGGAAATGGCCTGCCCAGTGGGAGTAGCTGCCAGACCTCCCAGTGCTGTTTCTTTGTACTTGGCTTCCATACTCTGACCGATCTCTCCCATTGCGTCCACGCATTCGTCTACAGGTATCACCGGGCTCACATCCGCCAGGGCTATCTGAGCAGAAGAGTTGGCAATGGCTGCCGCACTGGCATTGCGCACTACGCACGGGATCTCCACCAGGCCAGCTACCGGATCGCAGACCAGCCCCAGCATACACTGTATGGTGATGGCTACTGCATTAAACGCCTGATCTACGGTGCCACCAAGGGCATACACAATGGCCGCTGAAGCCATGGCCGCAGCTGCGCCCGTTTCTGCCTGACAACCACCCACTGCTCCAGAAATAGAGGCACGCTTTTCCATAATCAATGCCACTCCGGCACCAATTAACAAGCCTTCCAGGATCGTCCGGTCGGGCAGGTCATGTATTTCCTGCAGGGTAACCATGGTGCCTGGTAAAATGCCGGAAGCGCCAGCAGTAGGTGCTGCCACCACTCGGCCCATACATGAGTTGACCTCCTTGGCCGCCAAAGCTCTTGATATCAATTTTTGAAATTCTGGAGAGAGCACTGACAATGGTAGGTTGGCTACCTTTTTCGCGCCACTGTTGATCATTCCTGAGAATGAGTTCATTTCCTGAGTAAGGCCCGTCTGCACGGCCTCTCGCATCACGAGGTAGGCCTTAGACAGTCCGGTCCATACCTCCTCTTCGCTCTTCCCTTTTTGCTCTCTTTCATACCGGAGCACGGGTTCATACAGGGGCTTGTTTTCATCCGAACAGTACTTACGCCATTCGTCGAAACTATCAAATAAGATACTCATATCTATGTCATTTTTGGGGTTCTGCAAAGTTATAGGAAATGATTGTCCCTTCGCTATTTACTACTACAAAGGATTAGTGGATAAGATTCAGTTTCTATATTTGCGCCCATGTTGAAGAATGACCTCATCTTAAGAGCGGCCCGTGGAGAAAAAACGGAACGAACCCCAGTATGGGTAATGCGCCAGGCCGGAAGAATATTGCCAGAATACCGGGCTGTCAGAAACGGATTGAGCGGTTTCAAGGAGCTGGTGGAGACGCCTGAGCTGGCCGCTGAGGTCACCATTCAGCCAGTGGATATTCTGGGAGTAGACGCGGCCATTATCTTCTCGGACATACTGGTCATCCCAGAAGCCATGGGACTCCCCTATGAGATGGTGGAAAAAACAGGCCCCATTTTCAGGAAGACTGTGGCCACTACGGAAGACCTGACTTCACTCAAAGTAGCCAAAGCTGAGGACCTTTCTTATACCCTGGAAGCCATCAAAATCACTAAACGAGAGTTATCTGGCCGAGTGCCGATCATTGGCTTTGCCGGGGCTCCATGGACCATCTTCGCCTACATGGTAGAAGGAAGCGGCAGTAAGACCTTCTCTAAGCCGAGAAAAATGCTCTATACCGATCCGGAATTGGCCCATCGGCTGCTGGACATGATCACTCAAAGCACCATTGCCTACCTGAAAGGACAAATAGCAGCAGGTGCGGACATGGTGCAGATCTTTGACTCGTGGGCAGGTGTACTGCCCCCTGAGCAGTATCAGAAATTCTCATTGGCCTACATTGAGCAGATTGCGGCAGGGATCACTGAGGTGCCAGTGACAGTCTTTGCCAAGGGTGCTTTTTTCGCCATCGCAGACATGGCCAACATCAGCTGTAACACAGTGGGGCTGGATTGGAACATGGATGTGCAAGAGGCGCGAAAACTTCTTCCCGGAAAAACCCTGCAGGGTAATATGGATCCTTGTGCCCTCTATGGCACCTTTGATCAGGTCAAATCAGAAACCATTAAGATGTTGAAAGCATTTGAGGGGCATCCGCACATAGCGAACCTCGGACATGGCGTGTATCCAGATACTGATCCGGATAAAGTCAGATGCTTCATAGATACAGTGAAGGAATACCGGGCTTAGCCGCGAATGTTCTTCACTAGCTTTTTCCTGAGCTCTTCCGGATCAAAGGGTTTGGTAATGTAGTCGTTCATCCCATAATGAAGCACTTTCTCCTGCACCCTCACCAACGCTGAGGCCGTAAGTGCCACGATGGGCACGTTGTTTTTGGTGGCTCTGATGGCCCTGGTGGCTTCATACCCATCCATCACTGGCATTTGCAAATCCATCAGTATGATGTCGTAGTAGTTGCTGGAAGCCTTTTCTACAGCAACTTCCCCATTTTCTGCCAGATCAATTTTCATATTCCAGCTCTTTAGAAATTTCTTAGCCACCACCACATTCATGGTATTGTCTTCCACCAAGAGCACCTGCCTCCCATGGAGTTTCTCCACCATGCCCTGCTCCTGATCTTCCAGGGATACTGGAGCCACCTTGCGAGCCACCCCCCTGGTATATTCTTGCTCGAAAAAGAATGTAGTCCCTTCCCCGAGCTTACTTTGCACCTGAATGGCAACCCCTTGGAGCTCTAACAATCTTTTGATGATAGAAAGACCGAGTCCAGACCCACCAAACTCTCTGGTAGTGGAGGAACTGGCCTGTGTGAATCTTTCAAAAATCTGCTCCAGCTTATCCTCCGGAATGCCTATACCGGTATCCTCCACTTCATACCTGATCGTAATCCGATCCCGGCTCTCTCCTTGTCTTTTTACCTTCAGGGTTACATGCCCTTCCTTTGTGAACTTGATGGCATTGTCCAGCAGATTGTTGAGTACCTGGTTCAGGCGGGTTCTGTCTGTGATGATTTCGATCGCAATGGATTCATCAAACTCCAGGTTAAGGTCTAGTCCCTTGGCCTGAGCCTTGACGCGATATCCCCTATAAATGCTGGTAATAACCTCCTTGAGGTTCACCGTCATTTCCTCAAATTCTATGGAACCGAACTCCAGTTTATTGTAGTCGAGGATATCATTGATAAGGGAGGTGAGATTCTCTGCGGAATATTTGAGTGAAATCAGGTTTTCCTTTTGATCCTTACGAGGTTTGTCCTGAAGTAAAAAGTGAGAGATACCAACTACGGCATTTAGTGGGGTCCTGATTTCATGGGAAATGGTACTCAAAAAATCCGTTTTTGCCTGAGAGGCTTTTTCAGCTTCCTCTTTGGCCTGCTTTAAAGAATTTGCAAATCGAAATGAAAGGATGAGTGACTGTGAAAAAAAGAAAGAGACGTACCCCCAGAATGAAACGGCCTTATTTTCTTCCAAGAGACCAAAATAGACAAAGATATTATACACAAATATCAGAAAGACCACTCCTACGCTAATGAGACCAAAAGTGGAGTCCGGCCGACGATTGATTTTAGCTCTGACATAAATGAAAAAAGTCAGTGCAATATAAATCAGTAATATGCCGAAAAAGGGCTCCACCAGATGAGAGTAAACGGACACTGGAAACAGAAGAGTAAGCCCAATAAACAGCAGACAAATCCCATCAAGTATGTCCCAAATAATTTTTTTCGCCTCCAGTGGGAAGGTATGATGCACAAAGCGTCCAAACGCAAAAGTGGCCAAAAACAGCGTGAGATATTCGATTCGGGTGGTCACATACCACGAGACGTCCACCAGTGAATGCAGCACATAATACCCAAAACCGATCACCCTGTAGCTGTAGATCAGGCAGAATAGCGCAAAATAAAGAATGGCTTTATCTCGTCTTCCGAAGAAATACAGGCCCAGAAAAAAAAGGCCACCGGTAAGTAAACTGCCCGTAAGGATCAGGTCATAAGCAAGTATCGCCAGGTATTCAGCAGCCATCACCTCCGAAGTGCCTATTTGCATACCCTCTAAGGCACCGCCTTTGCTGTGATCAAAATTGGCAATCTGAAGGATCAGTTCGTTGGTATCCGACACATTAGGAAGGGCGACAAACTGAGGCTTCCATTTGGGCAAGTAAGCCTCGGGAGTAGTTGCCACCTGACCATTCTTGGCGATCAGCTTTCCATTGAAGTACAACGCGAAAGCGCTGTAAACATCCTCAACATAAAGCGTATAGTCGGAACGCTCCGGCAAGAGTATTATGGCCCGGTATGTAGCAAACCCCTTTGCATTCAAAGGCTTGTCACCTACAAACTGATTATTCCAAAGCGACGGAAACGGGAAATAGCCAGGAGTCAATGTGTCAAACTGACCAGGTAGTAGGAGTTGATCCCAATAAAACTCATAGGTCCCATCGAGCGAAATGCTTTTGCTGAAATCGGCGTTTCTCAAATCTATTGTAGCAGATTGAGTCTGCCCCATGGAGAAATTTCCAATAAAAAGTAACAGACAGCAAATGACAAATCGCGATGCGAACATCCAGTATCAGGTATAGTGACGGAGCTTTTTCAAAAGTTCCCCCGGGTCAAAGGGCTTGATAATATAATCATTCATTCCCGAGTTTCTGATTTTTTTCTGTTCTTCGGGTAGTGCTGAGGCCGTCAAAGCGATAATTGGAGTCAGATTATTCTTCTTTCTGATTTCCTCAGCTGCTTCAAAACCATCCATCACCGGCATCTGCAGATCCATCAACACCACGTGAAAATTGCGGGTTGAGATGGCTTCTATTGCCTCTATACCATTCGCCGCCACGGTCACACTGGCTCCCCACTTATTTAAAAACTTGGATGCCACCATCACATTGATCTGATTGTCTTCAACCAATAGCACATCAAGCGGCAGTTGTTGTTCCTCTATGTTGTCAGGCATGCTCTCTAATATAATATCTTCAACTATTGCGAATTGCTGAGTGAACCAAAACAATGAGCCATTGCCCAATTCACTCTCCAGCATCAGGTCAGACCCCTGCAATTTGAGCAATTTTTTTGTAATGGTAAGCCCCAGACCTGTACCTCCGTAGCGTCGGTTAGTGGAGGAACTCGCCTGTGTAAAACTCTGAAAAATATCCTCTTGTCGTTGCTTCTCTATCCCGATACCAGTATCTGCTACTTCAAATTTAATGACCACATGGTCATTGGTCTGTGATTCGCATTTTAAACTCAACCTGATCACTCCTTCTTCTGTAAATTTAATGGCATTGCTCAGCAGGTTGGTCAGTATCTGACTAGTTCGGGTCTGATCACAGGATATGAATTGCGGAATTCGATCATCACACTCAAAGACGACTTTCAGCTTTTTGGCATCCGCAATCGGCAAAAACACACGGTTCAGGTTCTCAATAAGCGACCGGATATCGACCGACCTGTATTCAAACTCAATTTTATCAGCCTCAATTTTACTGAAGTCAAGAATATCATTGATGATGACCAGGAGGTTTTCAGCAGAAAACTTGAGGGTATTGAGGGTTTCTTCCTGATTTTTGGTGGGTTGATCTCCCAGCAAATAGTTGGACAACCCTATCACAGCATTCATGGGTGTCCTGATTTCATGAGACATCATAGAAAGAAACTCCGACTTGGTGCGGGCGGCATGTTCCGCTTGCTCTTTGGCCTCTTTCAAGGAATTGGTAAAGAGAAAAAACAAAATGAGCGACTGAAAAAAGAAGAACGCCAGGTACCCCACAAAAGAAATCAACTCAATCTCTTCCGCCGCACCCATATAAAGGTAAATCTTGTAAGAGAAGATCATTAAAATCATCAGCGAGCTGATCAAAGCATATCTGGACCCCTCCATGTTTCGCTGATATGCCCGGATGTATACATACGCCACGATTAAAATACCCACGAGGAGCAGAATCAAATAGGCATCCACCAAGCTGGTGAAAACCATTGGCGGAAAAATCAATGTAATGCCAGAAGCGAGGATGGAAATGGCCACGAAAATATACAGGGGATTGACACGATATTTCAGTGGAAAAAGTGCGTGCGTGTAAAGTGTGAAGAAGATAGGAGGCACAAATAGTGATAGATACTCAAGGCGAATACTCGTCAGCCACGCCATACCCGGATAAATAATTTGTAAGGTATAATCATCAGCACCCACCACCCGATAGGAAAAAGTGAGACAAAAAACTGAGAAGAAAATCGCTGACTTTTCTCGTTGACCGAAAAAATAAAGGGCACAAAAAAACAAGCCGGTCATTACCAAAGTGCCAGTAAGCAACAAGTCAAAAGCAAGAAGTTCGTTGGCCTGACTTCTCAAAAAAGCCTCATCGCCTAAAAGAATCGCTTCTCTGGCTCCACCTTTCCGGTGGGAAAAATTGGAGATCTGAAGGGTAATCCGAACAGTGTCCTGATCTGGCAATTCAATGATCTGGGGCACCCATTTGGGATCTGAGGTAGCCGGATCCATTCCTACCTGCCCACCAAAATCGATCCTTTCATCCTCGATATACAGTCTGGCTGCCGAATAGACATGTTTGATTCTCAGGGCGAGATCCGTCCGATCACGTGGTAGCAGAATAGTCAAATGGTAAGTAGCAAAACCATTCCGTGAAAGCGGCACTCCACCATGGGAGCTGTGATTATTCCAAAGCTCGGGGAAATAAAAAAAGTCCTGAGTGGAAGATGAGATAGCGTCCGGGGAGAGCAATTGCTCCCAAAAAAAAGTCCATTCACCATTCAGGGGAACGGGCGCAGCGGATAGGTCAGCATCCCTCAAATCCAATACCCCTTTCTGCGCCTCGCGTGCTGTGACATTCATGCCAATAGCAAAAAGTACGATGACGCACAATAAGAATTTCCCGTTCATTAAAAACTGCTGGTTTACTTCAACTGCGCTAAGACAAGTTCATTGGATTGAGCTTCTCCAAGCAATCGGATGGGGTCTATCGGCATCACTCCAGGATACTCACAGACAATACCGCCTCCTAAGTTAGCCAACTCAGCGGTAAATAGCAGTGGCAAATTCAGTGCACAGCAGAGTCCGGCAATAGAAATGACCGTATCTCCAGCCCCTGACACATCCGATATGCTGCGCAAATGCGCCGGCAATTTTCCGGATACTGCGTCTGAATAATAATAAACACCTTCCCCGGAAAGTGTTAACAGCAGCTGGTCAAATTGAATTTTGCCCGATAGTAGAGTGGCGCCATCAGCCAGGGAAGACTCATCGAGACTCAATGCCTCAAGCCCCAATCCGGTTTTCATTTCTGAGAGATTGGGTTTGAACAGACTCACGCCCTGATAAGTAAGGAAATTTTTCTTTTTGGGATCTACCACCACTGGCACGCTGCACTCCTGCGCCGCTCGAATAATCCACTGAATCAGCTCCTTACTCAGACAACCTTTATCATAGTCTTGCAGTAGAATCAAGTCCACCTCACTTATGAGCGGTTCGATGATTGCAGTCAATAACGAACGCTCTACAGCCGTTAGCGACCGTTCGGTTTCTCTGTCTATCCTAAGCAGGTGTTGAGAACCGGAAAGAACCCTGTGCTTGACAGTGGTCACTCGTTCGTCGCTTTTGACTACTTGTGCAGCAGAAATTCGCTGTTGCTCCAGCAGCTGGATCAGTAAATCCGCCTCCGGATCCGCTCCGGCGAGCGTACAAAGAATAGGGTGGGCACCAAGCGCCTGGATATTGAGCGCCACGTTGGCTGCTCCGCCAAGGCGATGCTCGGTCTTTTGGGCCTGTAAGATGGGTACAGGTGCCTCCGGAGATACCCGGTGCACCTCACCATATGTGTAAGTATCGACCATCGAATCACCGATGATCAATACTTTCATTTTTGTAAAAGCATTGAAAACCCCCTCAATGGAGTCAAATGCCATTATGCTAGTTTAGCCAATGATGCCTTCATCCTGCTCATGGCCGTTTTCAGATCCTCAACAGAAGCAGCATAAGACAGTCTCAAACATCTGGGATCACCAAATGCCTCACCAGTCACTACCGATACATTGGCATCTTCCAATAAAAACAGACTTAAGTCGGTGGCGTCAGCAATGACCTTCCCGTTGACACTTTTGCCAAAATAGCTGCTCACATTGGGGAAAAAATAGAAGGCTCCACCAGGCATATTCACCTCCACACCGGGAATTTCACTCAGCAGGCCATACACCAGCTCCCGTCGGCTTCTGTACTCCTCCACCATCTTGTAAGATGGCTCATAGTCTGAAGTCAGGGCCGTCAACGCGGCACGCTGAGCTATTGAACAGTTGGCTGAGGTGATCTGCCCCTGCATTTTATTGGCTGCTTTGGCCAGCCATAGGGGAGCTCCGATGTACCCCACTCTCCAGCCAGTCATTGCAAATCCTTTGGCAAATCCGTTGACAGTAACTGTACGATCCTCCATGCCTGCAATGGCACCGATGCTCACATGCTTCTCTCCGTAGTTGATCAACTCATAAATTTCATCGGAGATCACCACGATATTTGGATATTCTTTCAGCACTTCCGCGATAGCCTCCAGTTCTTCCTGAGAAAAAACAGAACCTGTGGGATTACATGGTGATGAAAAAATCAATGCTTTTGTTTTGTCCGTGATAGAGGCTTTCAGTTGCTCGGCTGTTGCTTTAAAGTCATGTTCCAAATCTCCATTCACAAAAACACACTTCCCCTCAGCCAGTTCCACCAAAGCGCTATAGCTCACCCAGTATGGCGAAAATACGATCACCTCATCACCCGGATCCAGCAGTGCCAAAAATACGTTGGCAATAGACTGCTTGGCTCCATTGGAAACCACAATCTGATCAGGCGAATAATTCAATCCGTTTTCCTTCTTGAATTTGGCACTGATAGCTTCTCTGAGATCCAAATAGCCATTTACCGGAGGGTACGCAAAGTACTTTCCTTCATCAATGGCCGCTTTCGCTCCCTCCTGAATGTGTTTAGGCGTCTTAAAGTCCGGCTCGCCCAAGCTAAGGCTTATTACGTCCACTCCATTCTGCTTCAGCTCCCTTGCCTTTGCTGCCATGGCCAGGGTTGCAGATTCTGCCATATTTTTGATTCGCTCTGATCGTAAATCCATTATCTTTATTCGTTTTGAGGTGCAAAATTAATTAAATCAAATACATCATCAAATGAGAAAAACTATCTATTTTATATTTATATGTGTCTTTTTTTTGAAATTTTTCAATGCGAAAGCGCAAGAATCCAAAATCAAGTTTGGCGCATACCTGGATACCTACTATAGTTTTGACTTTAGCAAACCTCTGGATAATCAACGACTTTACGTCACTCAATACGATAAACACAACGAATTTAACCTGAGCCACGCCTGGGTGAGTGCCGCCTACGAAGAAGATAAAGTCAGGGCTAGTCTGGCCCTACAGGTGGGAACCTATCCGGCCAACAACTACGGGGCAGAACCAGAAAAACTCTACCAAATGGTGTATGAAGCGTATGCGGGGTATCAGGTAACAAAAAAAGGATGGTTGGATGTGGGGATTTTTGGCGGACATTTTGGTTATGAAAGTGCCTTGTCTCTGGATCGGGATCTGTATTCTCCCGCACTGGCCACTGAGTACACCCCATACTATCAGTCTGGTCTGCGGTACACCCACGACCTCTCAGACAAAACACAGCTAAGAGCAGTAGTTCTCAACGGCTGGCAAAATATAGGTGAAACCAACAATAAAAAATCACTGGGTATCGCCGTGGACCACACGCTGAATGAATCATTCAAAATAAGCTATGGTAACTATTACGGCAATGAGAGCACCAACAGCAACATGGACCTGATGAGGTTTCACAACAATCTGATTCTCGAGGCAAAGCCCCTTAAGAATTGGAAAATTGCAGGTGTGCTAGACTACACCACACAAAGCAACAGCGCTACTGATAAAAACCTACACACTTCTTTTATCACGGTGATCAGCAAGTATACATTTTCTGAAAAATGGTCGGTGGCTGGCCGTTATGAAAACATCAATGACAAAGATGACCTACTCATCAATGGCATCACAGGCCAGTTTGCCATGAATGTCATTAGTCTGTCTGTAAACTATTACCCCACCGAAAATGCCGCATTCAAATTAGAAGCTAAAACCTACAAAGGCCCGTACAATAACTTCGCGGGTGAAGAGGGCGTGGGGGCCGGACTATTGGTCCTCGGAGCAGGAATGGCGATTAGACTCAACTAAAAAACAAAACCCCTGCTGCGAAGATCACAGCAGGGGTTTCATAACCAAATATCTATTAGCTATTAATTAGCGACAAACTCTTTAAGTCTTCTGTTTTTACCAGGCTCTCTCAATTTCTGAAGTGCCTTTTCTCTTATTTGTCTCACACGCTCACGGGTCAATCCCATGGCATCTCCTATTTCTTCCAATGTGTAAGGATTGTCATGACCGATACCGAAGCTCATCATGATCACTTCTCTTTCTCTGGCTGTCAGGGTAGAAAGCGCCCTTAGTGTCTCCACCTTCAGTGAATCATTGAATACCAACTCACCATCTGTAGGACCTGTGGTTTGGTTTTCCAATACATCCAAAAGTGAACCAGACTCATCTTCACCAAAAGGTGCATCCATGGACATTTGCTTCACCTCAGCACCCAGTGTGTTTCGCACTTCACTAGGCTTCATGTCCAGAATTTCTGCCAATTCCTCCTCAGTTGGCTCACGCTCAAACTGCTGCTCGAGCTCAGCATAGGCTCTTCTGATCTGGTTGATCGCACCTGACTTGTTCATCGGTAGACGAACAATTCTCGACTGCTCAGCCAAAGCCTGCATAATGGACTGACGAATCCACCACACCGCATAGGAGATAAATTTGAAACCTTTGGTTTCATCAAATTTCTTTGCTGCCTTGATCAATCCCAGGTTTCCCTCGTTGATGAGGTCATTCAAAGGAAGGCTTCTGTTTTGGTACTGCTTCGCCACAGATACCACGAACCTCAAGTTAGCCTTTACCAACTTCTCCAGAGCCAGCTCATCACCCTCGCGGATTCTTTTAGCTAGCGTCACCTCCTCATCAGGAGTAATCATCGGTACATTACTTACTTCAGTAAAGTACTTCTCCAGAGTGTGACTCTCTCTTCGGTTGGTAATGGATTGTGTGATCTTGAGTTGTCGCATGTGCTTTCTTTATAGTTAATATTCCAATCAGCCGCTGGTTTTAAGATCAAAAACGGCCAATTTTTCCTTCAGAATCTATTTCGCTAAATTCAATTAAAGAACCGCGAATTTACGAAAATATTGAGTACGGATCAAATTCTTTTAGACAATAAATTCCAACCTTAATAAAACTCGCTAAGTGGTAAATAGGTTTCACTTTTGGAAAAATTTACGAAAATAATCCCAAAATCCTACCTTTTCTTACTCGTATCTGAGAGAATTAACGGGATTTGATTTAGCCAAACGATACACACGGGCAATCACGGTAACAAAGGAAATAACCAAAACGGCAGCAAATGCAATCGTAAAAACACCAACAGAAAGCTCTATGCGATATGCAAAATCCTGAAGCCAGCCATTGAGGGTCCACCAGGCCACCGGTGCTGCCACGAAAAGGGATATAAGCAGTAGTGCTACATAATCTCTTAGAATGATTTGCAAGATGTTAGGGATGCTGGCACCCAGCACTTTTCTAATTCCCACCTCTTTGGTCTTTCTTTCGACCGTAAAATTCACCAGGCCAAACAACCCGAAAGCGGATATGATAATGGAAATAACGGTGGCAATCAGGATCAAATAGCTCCTACTCTGATCTGCCTGATAATACCGCTCCCAGCGCTCATCCAGAAAGTTGATTTCCGCCGGAGTTTCAGGGTCGTATCGCTTTTGTACCTCCTCTATGTGCGCGAGCACCTCAGGAAGATTCTCCTGATACCGGATAGTAAAATAGTCTATCCCCAGCACGGGATTGTTCCAACTGGTGATCACCACAGGCCCGAGCGGCACATGCAGCGACTGAAAATGAAAATCCTTCACCACGCCGATCACCTGCATTTTGGACAGGGTATCTTCTGCTATCCATACGGATGCGCCGATGGGATCCTCCAAACCCAATAGTTCCACGGCTTTTTCATTCAAAATCACTTTCAGTGTGTCACTGCCTGCAACCCCTGAGAAATTTGAACCCGTCTTCAGTGTCATCTGGTAGGTATCCAGCCAGTTTTCATCAGCTGCATAGTGCGTCGCCACTACAGGGTTTTCATTCTGAACCTGGGACAATTCTACCGATGGAATGTACTTCCACTCTCCAGGCACACGAGAGGAAGTGGTGGCATTCACCACACTGGCATGCTCCTTGAGCCCGGCAATAATGGACTTAAATCGCTGACGGGCGGTTCCGCTATTGATATCCAGTGTTACTAGTTTATCATTCCTAAAGCCCAAATCCTTCGTCTGCACATAGTGAAGCTGACGGTATAGCACAATAGATCCAATGATCAGGCATAAAGAAATACCATACTGCACCACCACAAATAATTTTCGCAACAGGTCACCTTTCCCAACAAAGACATTGCGGGTCAGAATAAGGGAATGATTGAGTTTGGAATAATAAACGGCAGGGATCAGGGATGACAGCACCCAAATAACACCAAAAGCCACAGCATGATAGCCAAGTAGGTCCAGACTAAAAAACCGGCTCAATGGGATGACTTTATCAGAAAGCTCCAGGAATTTCGAATGAAACACAATGAGCAGCACTACAGAGAGCACATAAGCAATCAAAAGGGTCAAAAAGGTCTCTACAAAAAGCTGGAACCGAAGCTGACCGATGGTCGCTCCATTCACCTTTCGGATGCCTGCCTCCAGGGTTCTCTTCAAGGCCTGCACCGAAGACAAATTAATATAGTTCAGTGCGGCTATGGTAATCACAAAAAGGCCTATCAGAAAAATTATTGAGACAAACTGCCGCTGAGAATAGGGGATAGACACCACTGCATCCGAACCAAATGTATCCAAATGACCAGACCCCAGGTGCATCTCTGCGATGGCCTGAAAGTAGAAATCATGGTGGGGTCGGATCTCATCATTGTAGTATTTCTTCATGAACCCCTCCTTCTTGGCAAGGACAGATTCGGGTCGGCTCCCCGCTTTGAACAGCGCCCAGGTGGTCATTCCCCGAGAGTTCCAGGAAGTCAGCCAGTCGCCATAAGCAGCCGGAAACTGCGCAAAATCCGCCACGTACACCGTATTGAACTGATAGGTGGAAGTAGCGGGCAAATCCTCATACACAGCCACCACTTCCACACTACTCATTCTGCCGGGCATGGTCACGATCTTGCCTATGGGATCCTCATCGCGGAAGAGCTTACGAGCGGTGGTTTCATTGAGTACCACCCCCACTGCGCCATTGAAATTCTGAAGTGGATCACCGGCCTTGATGTTGAAATCCAGGATATTAAATAAACTCTTTGTGGCGAATACATAATTGCGATCGTTGAACAACGTCTCACCATACTGCAAACCTCCAGACCCCAGCGAGATCATTTTAGCTGTTTCTTCTATTTCCGGAAACTCATCCTTAAGCCCATCTGCCAGCATATTGGAAGTGGCACTGAAATGCTGAACCTCTCCGTCCTCACCGGTACGTTTTTCCAGTACTCTGTAGATGCGATCCGCTTTGGCATGGTACCTATCCAAATGCTCCTCATCATATACATATATCAGGATAAAAAAGAGCACAGCAAACCCCAGAGCCAGCCCTAAAGTATTGACCAGATAATGGGTAGTTTCCTTTCGAAATCGTCTGAAATAAACTTTGGTATAATTCTGTAGGGCGTTCATGGTCCAGTTGTTAATGGTGAATGGTTTGATATTGATAGGTCGAAAGGCACGGATCACATCCCACAGAAATTTCCGATTGGCACTTTGTGGTGATACCTCCAGCCGCTTTTCAAAAAGCTCGATCAGATCTCCTTCTATCTCCTCCAGAAATTCTTCACGACAAAACCAGCGGAGAAACTTCAATGCTCTTTTCGGGGGTGTCATTTGCATTGGTTTAGTTGAAAGAGATATTAGGAATCTCCTTATAGATGCTCGTGCGAAGGGTGTATTGTTTATCCAGCATACTCTTGCCGAGTGCACTGATCACATAAAATTTCTTTCTTCTCCCACCCCGGTCTGCAGTGATCCCACCAAATCGGGAAGTAACAAAACCCTTTTTTTCCAGACGCTTCAGGGCTACGTGTATGGCACTGATGTTTACCTTTTTTTCCAGCTTTTTTTCCAGACTTTCCAGAATAAGGACACCATAGGCCTCATCGTGATGCGCTGCCACCATCAGCAAGACTAATTCTTCAAATTCTCCGAGAGATTGCTCTTTCATACCTATCTCAAAATTATTTACTTAACAAACGTGCATGTAATGTATTAGTTTCACTATTGTTAAGCAAATAAAGAACAACCGGATTCTTTAAGTTTACCATTCACTACGCTCCTGATATGAAACCATACCTTCACCTGCTGCTTGCTATTGTCATCCTGTCCTGTGGAGACCATACCGCCATAGACCCTGAACAGCCAACTGACTCGGCGGACACGCTCACGATTTTTTTCATCAATGATCAGCATGGCCAGCTAAGCAACTTCGCCAAAATCAAGCACATCGTGGATAAGGAGAAAGCAACCAACGAACACGTACTACTGGTATGCGCAGGGGATATGTTTTCCGGCAACCCCATAGTGGATCAATATGAGAAGAAGGGCTATCCGATGATCGACATCATGAACAAAACCGGATTTGATGTGTCGGTTCTTGGGAATCATGAATTTGACTATGGGCCATCGCACCTGAAAGACAGGGTACTGCAAGCAGAATTTGACTGGGTATGTGCCAACGTGGACATGAAAAACAGCGGAGTGCCACAACCTGACCCTTTCAAAACACTAACCATAGGAAACTTGAATGTCACTTTTCTCGGACTGGTAGAAACTTTCGGCAAGCCTGGAGCCATCATCCCTGCCACTCACCCCTGGCGTGTGACGGAAATGCAATTTCGCAGACACACCGACATACTGGCTAAATACCGTACCCTGAAGGAGGATGAAGGTGCTGATGTCCTCATCGCACTGACCCACCTGGGCACACAAAATGACCTTGAGTTGGCGGAAATTTTCCCGGAATTGGATGCTGTCATTGGTGGTCATTCCCACCAAAAAGTAAACCTGACCATCAACGAAACACCGGTGGTGCAGGCCGGCTCTTACCTGGCTCTACTCGGGCGACTGGATCTGATCGTCGACAAAGCCCGTATCACCAGTTCAGACGTCTCTTTCATCGATCTTCATGACTATGCAGAGCGTGACCAGGATTTAGCAGACCTGATAGCCACTTACAACAATGCACCGCAATTCAATGAGGTAATTGGGGTGGCCCTTTCAGATCATGATCGCAACGAACTAGGCTGCTTTTACACCACCGCTCTGATGGATTACTTGCAGGTAGACATGTCCTTTCAAAACGGTGGAGGTATACGCTCAGGCATAGATGCGGGGGATATCACCACTTTGGAAATATACAACATGGATCCATTCAATAATCAGAGCGTGATTTTCACCATGACGGCCCAGGAGGTGAGCGATTTTTTCACAGAGAGTCGGGCAGGCGTACATGTATCAGGAGTGGATTTCCAGCAAAATGGCTCTACGCTTGTGCTCTACAAAGATGGCAAAGCCATCCCGCCGGAAGATCTGGTTACCATTGGGATCAATGACTATATTCCTGCGGTCTACGACCAGTATTTTCCTTTGGAAAAAGCTGAGATACAAGGACTAACCACTGCCGAAACCATCATTGCCTACCTCAAAACCATCAACGCCACCCTGGATGATGAAGGATGCAACCGGTACTTTCAGTATTAACCAGAGAAAATCTATTCGTTTCGCAGGCATTCTACAGGATTGATTCTGGCCGTTCGGATGGTCTGAAGGGCTACCGTAAACCATGCCACCAGTAAGGCACTTAGACCTGCCAGTGCAAAAAACCACCATTCGAGACCAACCCTGAATGCAAAGTCCTGCAGCCAGTCAGCAGCAATGAAGTAGCTAACGGGCAAAGCAATCATAGCGGCCACCAATACCATTTTGGTAAAATCCAGGGACAACAAATAAACAATGCCCAAAACACTGGAACCCATCACCTTTCTAATTCCGATCTCCTTGGTACGCCGCTCGGCTGTGAAGGCAGCCAACCCAAACAAGCCCAGGCAAGAAATAAGAACGGCAAACCCTGCGAAATACCTCGATAGCACCCCCACTCGTTCCTCCGAGGCATATTGAGCCTGATAATCCTGATCTACAAACTGCGGTTTGAAGACGTATCCCGGATTGAAAGAGGAATAGAGTGATTCCATTTTATGCAGGGTACTCACTTCACTTCCTGGTTTTATTCTGGCCATGACATAATGGGTTTTCTCAGGATTGTATAGGAAAATCATGGGCTCCACCCGGGTATGTAGTGATATCAAATTGAAGTCCTTCACTACCCCCACGATCTTCTTATCGCCGCTATAATGCGTAATCGTTTTTCCCAACGGGTCTGCCATTCCCATGGCCGCAATGGCTGTTTCATTGAAAATAACACTGGTGGAATCAGCTCCAAACTCCGAAGAAAACGCACGACCAGACACCAGGTCCAGCCCGAGCATCTCCACCAATCCAGGGCCTGAATTGATCTCCCAAAACTGGATTTGATCCTGAGGAGTTTTACCTGGCCAACTCACACCACCTGTGGAGTTTCCTCCTCCCACCACAAAACCAGAAAGTGCCGCATCTTCTACTCCTTCGGTATTTCTCAACTCATTGATGAATGCATCTGAATGATTAATAAGCCTACCCTCCCTTTCGAAATACACGAGATTTTCACGGTCGTAACCCAGGTTTTTCTGCTTCACAAATTCCATCTGCTTATAAACCACCAACACCGATACGATGAGAATAATCGAGAGGGAAAACTGAATCACCACCAGTGATTTTCGACCCCAAACTTCACCCGTTTTTCGTGACAGTTTCCCTTTTAGCACTTCTATGGCTCTGAGCCCAGACAGGTACAGGGCAGGGTAACTACCAGCAATCACACCCACAATGACAATCAGGAGTCCGGCGATTTGGATCATCCGCCAGTCCATACCCAGGGTCAATTGCTTTTGGGCTAAAAAATTGAACTGTGGGAGTAGCAGCCGTACCAATACAAGGGCCACTACCACCGACAAGAGACTGAGCATGAGAGACTCTGTGAAATACTGCCCCATCAATGACCACCTGGAGGCCCCCAGCGATTTCTTTACCCCGATCTCCTTGATTCGATGCGTGGCTTTGGCAGTCGACAAATTGATAAAATTGATACTGGCGATAAATAGAATGAATAGGGCGATGGTGATGAATAAATTCATATTCTCAACCCGACCACCTATCTGCTTTCCATTTTCATATTTCCCATGGAGGTAAAGGTCGCTATAGCGGGTCAAAAACAGATCTACCTTACCTTCTTCCTGTTGTTCCTTCAAAATAGCGTCTATCTTCTTAGACACATCCTGCGGGTCAGCTGATGGATTGAGCACCACCGCGATTCTTGCGTAGTAGTTAAACCAATTTTTGTAACTAATGAGGTCATCATGAAAAAAGTCCCAGGACATTACAAAGTCAAACGGATCCGAAGAGTGTCTCGGAATATCTTTCAAAACACCAGCAACCTGAACATCCTTGGTCTGATCAAAAAAGTGCCACTCCAGCGATTTTCCAACCGCATCGGTACTCTTAAAAATGCGCATGGCCAGTGATTCCGTGATCAAAATCCCGGACTTATCAGATATCCCAGTACCTCCTATCA
Source organism: Marinoscillum luteum (assembly GCF_044005705.1). Lineage (NCBI taxonomy): Bacteria > Pseudomonadati > Bacteroidota > Cytophagia > Cytophagales > Reichenbachiellaceae > Marinoscillum > Marinoscillum luteum. The sequence goes on from NZ_JBIPKE010000019.1 coordinate 333,382, forward strand.
ACGGATAGGTGTAGACATTCAAAAATTCGGTACTGGCAAACTTCCCATTGGATTTAAAATAGGTCTCGCCCGACGACAGGGTAAACTCATGGGTGTCAGTAGTGGCGACTGCCGTGCTCACTTCCGGCACCCTGGACTCAATCTCATCCAACAGCAGCCCGGGCACACCTTTCCAGGTGCGGATACCACTGGCATCACTGTGATTTGACATGACCTGATACAGCCGGGATTCATGCTCATGAAATTTATCAACGCTCCTTTCATCTGCCACCCAAAGTGCGATAAAGATCACGCAGGCCAACCCGGTAGACAGCCCTATGAGGTTGATCAAAAACTGAGACTTGTGTTTCTTAAAATTCCTGAATGTTAATGTGAAATTGTGACGCACCATGGTAAAGCGGATTAAGGAGGTTGACTTTGATTTTTTGATGGCGAAGGGCCTCAGGTAGTTAAGTACCTGATACCAGTAATTGAGTTTCGCTCTAAAAAGAGACTTGTGACTGGCCATGGAGTAGAACTTCTCCTCTAAATCTCCGAGCACTTCCTCGACCATGTCTGCCCGAAGCAGCCAGGTAAGTAGGCGCGTTGCCAATTTTGGGGGTATTTTATCGCGGTTTTTCAAGCCTTAGGTAAGAAAATTCAACCGATCCACAGACAATCCGGGGTACTGGTTCCATAGAGAAACCCTGAAATCTCTGGAAGAAGTCAGTGCAGCCTGGCCTGATGCAGTGATGGTATAAATCCGCTTGCGCCTCCCGCCTCGCTCGGCGGTTGGCTGACCCATTTCTGAGGTTAGAAACCCTTTGTCTTTCAATCGATCCAATGTAGAATGCACAGAGCCTATGGACGATGCCCGCCCCGACTGAGCTTCGAATTCCTCTGCAATTTTGAAAGCGTAAGCGTCCTCCCCCAGGATGCCTACCAGCAGTAAAATAACTTCTTCAAATTCACCTAAACGCGTTTCTTTCATAACTCAGCAGTATTATACTAGATTGTAGAACTAATATACGGGAAGGACAAATTATTTGTTCTGGTATTTAGTAAGAAATACAAAAACATGTCTCTTAAAAAGATAACAATATCAATATCCAATAAACCGTTTTACATTATAGATTTGCGGTGATTACAACACTTTGCTGGATTACTGAGTCTTAGATCAATCACATTCGCATCACCCAACCTAACGACGTGACTAAAAAAATTTTATCCCTTGTTTCACTCAATCTCCTTGGAGGACTATTGTTTGGGCAAAACTTTACCATCAATGGATACATCAGAGATCAGGTAACAGGTGAAAACCTCATAGGTGCCACCATACTGGATCCGGCAACCATGCAAGGTACCATCACCAATACCTTTGGTTTTTACTCCCTCACACTACCCACCGGCACGTATCAACTCCGTTGCTCCTATGTGGGCTATCAGTCCTGGGAACAGGAAGTCACCCTCACTCAAAACCTGAATCTCAACATCAGTCTGGCACCAGGTACTACCCTGGAGGAAGTGGTCATCACAGCGGAAGAAAACATAGAGCTATCCCCCCAGATGAGCAGCATTGACGTGCCTATAGAGCAGATCAAAGCACTCCCTGTACTCATGGGAGAGGCGGACCTGCTCAAGTCCCTCCAGCTCCTGCCGGGAATCCAGGGTGGGACTGAAGGATCCAGTGGCATCTATGTGCGAGGTGGCGGACCGGATCAAAACCTCATCCTGCTGGATGGAGTGCCCGTGTACAATGTATCACATCTTTTCGGGTTCTTTTCGGTGTTCAACCCGGATGCCATCAATCGGGTAAACGTGGTAAAAGGCGGCTTCCCTGCCCGCTATGGCGGGCGACTTTCCTCGGTCATCGACATCTCCATGAAAGAAGGCAACAATCAGAAATTTAGCGGGGAAGGATCCATTGGTCTCATCTCCTCCAAGCTCACACTCGAAGGCCCGATCGGTAAAGACAAAAAAACCTCATTCCTGGTCTCAGGGAGACGAACCTACATTGATTTACTCACCCGCCCCATCATCAGGGCTCAGTCCGATGGTCAAGCCTCTGGCGGATACTACTTCTATGATGTAAATGCCAAAATGAATCGAATCATTTCTGATAAAGATCGGGTCTACCTCAGCTTTTACAATGGCCTGGATAAGGGCTTCGGCAAAGACGCTTATCAGTATCAGAGTGATGGCGTCAAGTATACAGACAAAAATAAATTTGGCCTGAATTGGGGCAACACCATCACGGCACTCAGGTGGAACCACACCTTCGGCCCAAGGCTTTTTGCCAATTTTACGGGCACCTATAGCAAGTACAAATTCAGAATATTCAGTGAATACGAAACCATCACCAAAGACGGCAATCAAACGGAACGCGAAGCTGAATCAATAGAATACTTTTCGGGAATTGATGACCTGGGCTTTAAAGTGGATTTTGACTTTTTGCCTTCACCTCAGCATAACATCAAGGCGGGCATGAATATGATCCACCATCAGTTCAACCCGGGCATACTCGGGTATGAAACCAACCTGGAGGGTGAATCCGACACCACACTGGGAGCAAATAAAACCCTGGCCGCTGAGTTTGCTACCTACGTGGAAGATGATTTTAAGATCTCCGACAAACTGCGAGCCAATGGCGGACTTCATTATTCTTCTTTTTTGGTCAATCAGAAATATTACCATTCACTGCAGCCAAGGCTCTCCATGCGCTATTTGCTTGGGAGTGACCTTTCGTTGAAAGCTTCCTTTGCTACCATGACCCAATACATCCACCTCCTCACCAATGGAGGCCTGGGGCTTCCCACAGACCTGTGGGTGCCGGCCACAGACCGCATCTCTCCACAGCGAAGCTGGCAGGTGGCCCTGGGAGCGGCCAAAACCTTTAGTGGATTTGAAGGAAGCATAGAGGTCTATTATAAAGAAATGAACAACCTCATAGAATACAAAGAAGGGGCTTCCTATTTCAACCTGGGCTCCGACTGGCAGGATAAAGTGACTGTAGGAAGCGGTGAAAGCTATGGTGCGGAGTTTTTGATCCAAAAGAAAACCGGCAAACTCTCTGGCTGGGTGGGCTATACCCTCTCCTGGACCAATCGCACTTTTGAAGCCCTTAATTTTGGAAAACAGTATCCCTACAAGTATGATCGCCGACACGACGTGAGCATTGTGGCCGTCTATAATGTGAGCAAGACATTCGCTATTTCCTCCACCTGGGTATATGGGACAGGGGCGGCCATCACCCTGCCAGAGAGTGAGTATGAGCAGGAAAGCACAAACGACGCTCATTTTAGTCGGAGTATTCAAAAATATTCGTCCAGAAATGGCTACCGCATGCGCGACTATCACAGGATGGACCTGGGACTGACCTGGACCAAGCCAAAGAAAAACGGCGAGCGATCCTGGTCTTTGGGTGCCTATAATCTATACAATCGCAAAAACCCTTTCTTTCTCCAGCAGGGGTATGATAATAGGGGGAATAAGAAGTTTATTCAATACAGCCTCTTTCCGCTCATTCCATATGTTCGCTACAGCTTTAAGTTCTAAATAAATGAAATTGACTAAAAACTTATATCGAAAAGTGGCTGCACAAGGAGCCTTGATGGTCATGCTCCTGACCAGCTGTGAACTGGTAGTGGACGTTGATTTGCCTGAATTTAAACCCTCCCTGGTCATCAATAGTGTGATTCATCCGGATACCACTTTCATTATTGACTTATCCACCAACAGAAGCATCCTTGACAACATTTATATTTTTCCAAGCGTAAGTGGGGCCACTTTATATTTACATGAAGATGGAACCCTCAAAGGGACTTTCTCAGAATCTAATGATTTCCCGGGCAGATACACTTTTGACACCTATCCCTCCCCAGGAGCTACATACAAAATAGTGGCTGAAAAATCTGGTCTTCCAACAGCAGAGGCTCAGGCAGTTATTCCCACCAGAGAAACAGTAGTGGAAATCCGCGAAATTAGTAACAGAAATGACGTGAGCAATATGCGTATTATCAAATTGGCCTATTCGATTGACGACTCTGAAGGAGAAGATTTTTACGAAACACGCCTTTATTGGATTTCCCATTATTATGAGCATCATTATGATGAAGAAAAAGATAGTCTCATAAAAGGCGAAATGAAAAAACAGCTTATTGATTTACATTATTCGTTCCTAAGTGCCGATATCAACGAATTTGAAGACACCAACGCCGACTATATTTTCGATGATGAGCTCTTTGATGGCCAGAAAAAACGCATCACCATTGAATTTGAGGATCCCAGCAGCCAATGGGACACCGACACCATGGAGTATCGACTTCACGTCCGAAAGCTCTCCAAGGACTATTATCAATACCTGATCACCTCCAATTTGCAAAATGACTCAGGTGGAGACGGATTTTCAGAGCCGGTACAGGTGTATTCCAATATTAAAAATGGCTATGGCATTTTTGGAGCTTATCAGACCACCCCACTTCAGTTTGTGCTCGTAAAAGGTGAAAGAGCGGAATAAGCGTGCGCCGCATGCGTCTTTCACGATTCCTTCCCGCAACCAATTGTAAAAGGATCGCTATTTTATTCATCCCGCAAAGCGTCTACAGGATTTGAAAGTGCCGTGCCGATGGTTCTCAAGCTCATAGTGACCAATGAGGTCACGAGTATGCAAATGGCAGACCATGCAAAAACCTCCCAGCCTATGGAAATGCTATAAGCGAAGTTTTCCAGCCACCGGGTCATGATGTACCATGACAAAGGTACAGAGACCAAAAGCGACACAACAAATAGCTGGAGAAAATCCCTGGAAAGAAGCCCTACAATACTCGACGTGGATGCCCCCAGTACTTTACGAATCCCTACTTCTTTGGTCCGCTGAGCCGTACTGAAAATCGTCAAACCAAACAAACCCAGACAGGCCACAAATACGGCCAGTCCCGAGAAAACGGTGAAGATGATACCAAAGCGCTCATCGGCCTCATATTGTGCATTAAAATTTTGATCCAGAAAATGAGTGTCAAAAGGCCGATGCGGAACATTCTGACGCCAAATTTCCTCCAGCTCGCTTAAAGTATTGGTGTAATTATCCGAGTTGAGTCTCAAAGAGAGCATTGAGATATTTTCCCTGGTACCATACCTGAGTGACAGTGGCTCTACTTTGTTGTGAAGAGAGACATAGTTGAAGTCCTGAACGACCCCAATCACTTTACCTCTCCGTCCCCACTGCTCAAAAGACTTTCCGACTACATCGGCCGGATTGGAATAGCCATATAGCCTGGCTGCTGCTTCGTTGAGCATCAGTGCATTGCTGGAATCCAGTGGGAAATCCACCGAGAAGCTTCTTCCGGCAATCAAGTTCATTTGAAAGGTGTTTATAAAATCTTCGTCTATTTCATAAATAGCAGGACTTTGATAACTGATCTCTCCAGAAGGCTCCTCCACTCCAGTACCTGCATGTGGGAAAAAATCACCAGGTGTCGCCCTGGAAGCCGACGCACCCACCACGTCTGGGTGTTGCTTCAGCTCCCTTTTGATCACCTCTATCTTCCTTTGCACCAAACCATCGTAGCCATAGTCAATCACCAATACCCTATCGGGATTGAATCCCAAATCGTGAGTTCGTAAAAAGTCTAACTGAGAGTATACCACGCTAGTGCCCACCAGCAAGATCACGGACAGGACAAACTGCAGTGTAACCAGAGTCTTTCTAAGCCAAATACCATTTGAAGACGTCTTAAATGAGCCTTTGAGAACCCTCACTGGCTTGAATCCCGACAAGACAAACGCCGGATAAGAACCGGAGACCAGGCCCAGTGCGAGCACCAAAAAGACAGCCAACACTCCATTTCGGGGTGTAAATAGCCAGTCTATCGGCAATGATTTCCCCGACAACATCTCCAGATAGGGATGGCCAATTAACACAAGGGCCATTGCCACAGTGGCTGCCAAAAAACTCACCAGAATAGCCTCTACTAAAAACTGAAAGATAAGGGCGCTTTTAAGGGAGCCGATGGTTTTTCTAATAGCCACCTCCTTAGCCCGCTCTACAGACCGTGCCGTAGAGAGATTCATGAAATTGATGCTGGCGATGAGTAGAATAAAAATGGCTACGGAAGTAAATACAAAAATATTACTGAGGCTCCCAGATGGTCCCGGCTGCCTCCCCGCCTCGGAGTACAAATAGGCCTCACTGAGGGGTTCCATCCTCACATCATAATTGAATGAAGCGGTAAAGTTCTTTTCCAAAAAATCTGGTATCCTATCGGCAAAATCACTCATCCCAGCGCCCGACCGCACAGTGAAATAGGTATAAAAATCTACATACCCCCAGTTCTCAAAAATCTCTGGCCGCCTGTTCTTAAAAGTGGTCATGGAGATCATCCCGTCAAATGAGAAGTGTGAGTTGGTAGGAATGTCAATTACCCCTGTCACTTCAAACGGATCCTCAGTATCCATTATCAGGATTTGACCAATGGGATCTTCTACTCCAAAGTATTTTTCAGCCAGCTTTTTGGTGAGGACAATGGTGTTGGGCCTGTTCAATGCTGTCTTAGGATTACCAGCAATCATGGGCCAATCAAAGACCTCAAAAGCCGTGGAATCGGCAAAGACAATGTTGTTTTCAGAAAAGGTCTTGTCCCGGTAAGAAACCAGCCAGGGGCTTGGACTCGTAAACCGAAAAACCGACTCTACCTCTGGAAAATAATCTTTCAGGGCAGGCGCCACGGGGGCATTTCCCCAAACCATGTAATCCTTATTGGCTATAGCTTTAAAATCATCTATCTCCTGCTGATTACCAAAGTAATGCAGCACCCGATAGGTATTGTTATACTGATGATTGTAAGTGTCGTAGGAGCGCTCATTGTTTACATAAATGAGGATGAGTAAGCAGCTGGCTATCCCCACACTTAATCCTGCAATATTGAGTGCTGAAAACGTCTTGTGGCGGAGGATATTTCGAAGGCTTATTTTGAAGTAGTTTTTGATCATTCCATATTGATTAAATTCGCCAAAACCTGCCGGTGACCGGACGATCCCAGGCCTAAAAAGCAGTAATATTTCTTTGATGAAGAGCCATTTTGCAGCCTTTACTCCTTTCTTCTTAGCCGTGCGTTGAAAACGCTCCACCAGATCTCCCTCTATATCCTCAGCGTAATCCGGATTGCAAAACCAACGAAAAAATCCGAGCATCCATTTTGGCGACCGATGACCTCCCGGATCGCTCATGATTCACTCAGAGAAAAATCAGGAATAGCATTCCAAAGCCCCAGACGTTGCTCTTTGGTTTCATGAAGTATCATCCTTCCATGCTGTGTCAGTGAAAAGAAACGTTTGCGTTTACCTCCCCGAACGGCAGTGGCTTCTCCAAATTCAGATTTGAGGTATCCTTTCTTCTCTAACCTGCGCAACACAGTTTGAAGCGCCCCTATGCTCACCTTGCGATCCAGTCGGGTTTCCATCTCTTCAATAATAGCGATCCCATAAGCATCGCCCTGGAGAATAGCGACGGTGAGCAGAACCACTTCCTCAAATTCGCCCAATTGATGTTTTCCCATATTAAATTATATTTACCTCAAACGTAGTTAATATTATTTTTATCATGAAACAATATTAACCTTAATTGTAGTTTTTAATCCACATTACCAATACCGGAGTGTTTTGGATCTGAAATTACTTCTTGGAAATCCTGATCGTCAGGATAAAAAAGCAGGATTCGTTATCGAGGGGCTCGAAATAATACTCATACTTAGTGCCTGTTTTTTTGGCCATATCTATGAACCCCAGGCCTGCCCCTCCTTTTTCTGAAAGTTCAGAATTCATCATGGCGGTTTTATAGAGTGCCTTGATCTCGTCTCTATCCAGCTCATTGATTTTATCCAGCACGTCCCTCAGTCGAATGGCATTGGGCATGGAAATCCGGTTGCCGGTGGTCACGAAATACTCCGTTTCATTATCCCCAATGAGAAAAACCCCCTCCTTGGCCAGTCCCTCCTCCAGGCTGTCGGAAGTGTAGCTGGCTTTGCTGTCGGCATGCTTGCAGATATTCTGAAGGGATTCGATCATCACGTGATAGACCCGTTTGGTCACCAGACTATTTTCTCCTTTCTCAGCAATCCCCTCCTTGGTCATATCCGCTATACCATCTATGGTGGATTGGGTGACCCTCCCCAAATAGACGATGTTCAGATTTTCCTCATCCATCATGTCCTTGAGCGTGATCACACTCTGAAGGTACCTTAGCTGGCGGGAAAGTGTATTTTCTGATTCTCCTGTTGAATTTTCCATATAGGTTCACTTAGCTGTTGAGTTGATGAAATTAAGGAAGAGCACAGCATTCCTCAAACTATTTCGGTGAATGGGTGGAATATGGCGAACAATGAGTGAAGCACTGCTGTGAGGGAGTTGGGAGACAATTTCCGACCACCCAACTATTACGTGTATATTTTACACAGTTTTAAACTAGTTTTATCCTCACGATTGATTTTCCTGAATGTCCTATCTCCAAATTGTTCGAAAACATCCTCAAATCCTGGGATACGGTGCCTTACATTATTTTTTCTCGGCCATCGGGCAGACTTTTCTCATCAGCGTGAGCGTGCCTTACTTACTCAGAGACATGGGCCTCACGAGTATCGGCTTCAGCAACAGGTATGCCATTGCAACCATCTCGAGTGCGTTGGTCCTGCCATTGGTAGGCGGGTGGGTAGACAGAGCCAGACTCTCCACACTTAGTTTCCTCGGAGGCCTCGGACTCCTTACAGCCTGTCTTTTGATGTTTTTCAGTGCCCGCTATGCATTGTTGCTGCCCGCACTGTTTCTGATGCGGTTTTTCGGTCAGGGAAGTATGGTTTTGATTGGCTCCACGGCCATTGCCAAGTTTTTTACCAAAAACAGAGGTAAGGGACTTTCCTTAGCGAGCATGGGGCTTTCACTAGCGGAAACCTTCATGCCCCTCATTTTTGTGGGGTTGATCGGGCTATATAGCTGGGAGGATGCCTGGCTCATCATGGGATCGGGTGTTATTTTGATTTTTATTCCGGTCTCCTATCTTCTCATCAGAAACCACCTCCCAGGGCAGGAAGAAGTGGGTACCCCGCTCTCCACCACCATCAACGACTTCACCAGAAGACAGGTATTGGGAGACCCCTATTTCTACATGACCGTGCCGGTAATGCTTTTTCTTCCTTTTTTCATCACGGGCATATTCATACATCAAAATCTGATCGCCCAGGCCAAGGGCTGGACTATGGACTGGATGGCCTTTACTTTCATTGGCTTTGGGTTTTCCAAGGTAGTCACTTCCTTTTTGGGTGGCGCTCTGATCGATCGGTTCACTGCCCGAAAGGTCTTTGTGTTTTATCTGTTTCCACTGGCCGTTGGGCTCATCTTTTTAGCCTTTGGTGAACATAAAATTTTCGCTCTTGTATATATGATTCTCCTGGGGATGACCGCCAGTCTGGGTACCCTCACCGGTGTGGCCATATGGGTGGAAATGTACGGATCAAAAAACCTCGGCGCCATCAAAAGTATGGTCACCACGTTCATGGTTGTTTCTACAGCACTGGGACCAATAGTCCTTGGCTGGGCTCTGGAGATCTCTCTGGAAATGACACTCTATACTTTCTCTGGAATCATCCTCCTATTGATACTTTTGAGCTACCTTGTAGTGAATAGAAAGCGCCCATAACCGGCCATCAAATTCTATCATTTCTTATGAAAAATGTAGCACTCATTACAGGCGCCTCAGGAGGCATAGGGCTTGAACTTGCCAGAATACACGCACAAACCCATGGAGATCTGATACTCATAGCACGTAGCACTTCCAAGCTGGAACAACTCAAAAAAGAACTGGAGGCGGCGTATGGTATTTCGGTTCTGAATATCCCCAAGGATCTTTCCATCCCAGATGCGGCACAGGAAGTATACAATCAGGTAATAGCGGCGAATATTCAGGTAGACTATCTCATCAACAATGCCGGTTTGGGGACTTTGGCAACTACCACGAAACAGAGTGGGAAAAGGAGGAGATGATGATCAATCTCAACATCCTCGCACTGACACAACTCACCAAACTTTTTGGATCTGACATGGTAGAGCGAAAATCGGGGAAGATTATGAATGTCTCCTCCACGGCGGCATTCCAACCGGGCCCGCTTATGGCAGTTTATTACGCCACCAAACACTACGTACAGGCGTACTCCGAAGCCCTTTACGAAGAGTGGAAAGGGCATCGCGTATCCGTAACGGCACTATGTCCCGGAGCTACACAGTCGGGATTTCAGCAAGCCGCCGACATGGAAGACTCCAAGCTCTTCAAAGGAAAAAAGCTCCCCACCTCACTGGAAGTAGCAGAGTTTGGCTACAAGGCCATGATGAAAGGGGAAATGACCGCCATCCACGGGGTGATGAATACGATCCTGGCGGGATCCGCAAAATTCACTCCTAAGAAGCTCCTTCTGAAGGTGGTCCGAAAACTTCAGGAAAAAGCCTCAGCATAAGTCACTCAACTAGTAAATGGGAATGGTCATCAGGATATTGGTGCCCTTCCCCTCATGGGATGAAATGTCCATCTGACCATGAAGTGATTCGCATCTGGTTTGCATATTGATGAGGCCATTTCCTCCGGCCATCTGTACAGGATCAAATCCCACACCATTGTCGTCTATGGTGATCACGATCTCCTCCTGATAGCCCACCAGTTGGATTTCCACTTCGGTGGCCTGGGCGTGCTTGAGGATGTTTTGCAAGGCTTCCTGCACGATTCGGAGAAGAGGCACAGACATGTGCTCCGACAGTACCGGAAAATCAAACTGATCCAATGCTACTTTGATACCTGAGTCCCGTTCGTAGCGCTTGCAGTAGTCCGCCAGCACCTCCGAAAAGCCAATAAGTTCCATCTGATGAGGCACCAGGCGGTGCGACAGGGTGCGAACCTCCTCACAGAGTGCATCTATATCTGCATTTACAATTTTCGGATCAAAGCGCTCATTGGCCAGGCTGTTTTTCAACAGGGACAAACTGCTGCCGATGTTGTCATGCAATTCCTCTGAAATGCGCTTTCGCTCCATGTCTCCTCCGCGGATAAAAGCACGCATCAAATCTTTCTGCTGACGTAGGAGCTTGTTTGAAAGCTCATTTTTGCGCTCATTGAGGGTTTTTACCCGATACGCCATGGAGACAGACAAAATCAAAACCTCCAACATGGAGCCAATGATGATCGGGTTTATCGGGAAGAAACTTTCCGAAATCACTCCATATTCAATAAGTATGTAAATGGAAGCGCCGACCATCAGCGCAAAAAAGGCAAACATGACCAACAGCACATTGCCGCGCTGAAATCGCCAGGTCTTGATGCTTACATAAAACACGGAACCAAAAAATCCCAGAATAAACAGGTAGAGGATATTCAGCGTCAGGATGGTGTACTGCGCATAGGCCGGATTGAACAACCTGTTTAGCAGCCAAATCACAAACACCACGCCTAAAAACACCCATCCGATTTTGTAAATTTTACTCAATAGTGGCAGGTATTTTTTGATGTCCAACAGCCGACTAAAGAAGTCCATGGACGTAATGAGCAGGGAAAACGAAAAAATCACCCGTGAGTAATTATTGAAAGCCGACGATTCCGGATATAAATACTGAAATGAAAAACCCAGCTGGGTAAACATGTACATGCCAATGATGGCCACATAAATACCGTATGACAGAAAATTTCGCTCCCGCATCCCCACTCCAATCACGAAGCTAAACGCGCTCACAAAAGCGAGAATGCCAAAGTAAATACCATAGAGCAGGTTGGACATTGACTCATTGGTACCAAAGGTAGCTTCCGTCCACAGCCTGAGTGGAAAGCTCACGGAGGCATTTCGTTTGTCCACCATCAGGAGAAATTCACGGGGCTGCCCCGCCATTTCAATGGAAAAAACATATCGGCGGTTAATCTCCGTGCGATAACTAAACGCCTGCTTGTCGCCACCTCTGCCCACCAAAAGGGCCTCATCGCCCTTCACTTCAAATAGGTTTACAAAATCAATATGCGGATTGTCCAGCTCCAGTACCCAATCACCTGATTGATCATCCGTCAGGGTAAATCTGATCCAGAAATAATCTCTGGAAAAGCCAGGAGAGGTCTTGTTTTCAGCTGGTTTGAGGTCACCGCTTTTGATGCGGGGTATTACCTCTTCCGCAGACAAAGAATCAGGCGTCTGATACACCTCCACATAAGGGTTGATACTGATTGCCTGATTGGGCTCAAAGGTGCTCAATGGAACCTGCTGTGCAGAGAGGCCCAAGCCGTAAAAGAGGGCGATCAATGCGCCCCATTTTCTAGACCAGGTTATTCCTGAAGGCATAGCTCACCAGTTCTGAGACTTTATTGAAGGAAAGCTTTTTGAGCATGTTTTTGCGATGGGTATCCACTGTTGAAGGGCTGATCTCCAGGTACTCTCCTATTTCCTTGGATGACAACCCTTGCACCAAGAGTTTTAAAATCTCCTTTTCTCTGACGGTAAGTTTAATCAGTCGATCAAATTCATCCTCCACCAGATCACTCGGATCCGCAGAATTAGAATTTTCAACGGTGACAGAGACCATGAAATCCCCAGGCTTCAACTTGGACGCAGCCTCCAGTAGTTCTGTTTGATCACTGTTCTTCAGGAAATATCCATTGGCTCCTTCTTTCCTTACCGAATTGATAAGGGTTCGGTCGTTATACATGGTTACAACGAGTATAATCAGATCGCGGCTATATGCCCGCACCTCTTTCAGCACCTCCAGTCCGTTTTTCTTCGGGAGGTTAAGATCCAAAATTAAAATATCAGGATGATGAGTGATCACCTCATACAAAACATCATTGCCCTTTTCCACTGTACCAACCACTTCGTAGCCTGCCCGCACAAATAGAGCAGACATACCGGAGCTAAATAACGAATGGTCGTCCGCTATCAAAATTTTCCTCATAACGTAACTTAAAGCCTGTTTGAACAAACAGAAAGGGCGGTGATCGGCTCCGAAGAGCTTGTTGCTAAAACTAAGTGATTTGACTTGAAAAAATGGCTAAACCGTCAACTAATCACTAAAAATTAATATGACAATTGTCATGTGTGCTGTGCCTTGCCAGACTGGCTGGCTCTTCTAACTCGCCTTTTTAGCACTCAAGGTCCGCACCGCAAAGACCAGACTTAACAACGCAAATACAGCCCCCAGATAAAACGGTGCACTGGGCAGATACCAATCCGTTTCCGTAGCTGTGAAATAACCAAAAATACCCGTCATCAGTGGTGGCCCCACAATGGAAGTCACACTCACGAGGCTTGTCAGTCCTCCTTGTAGTTCGCCCTGCTCATTAGCATTCACACTGTTGGACATAATGCCTTGCAGTGAAGGTCCCGCGAGCCCACCAAAAGCATACGGGATCATGATGGCATAGAGCATCCAACCCTGAGTGGCCAGGGCAATCATGATAAACCCCAATGCATTGAAGGCGAGACCAGCGTATACAGCATTGGTCTGACCAATTTTATTCACCACCGGCCTGATGATCACACCCTGCACCAGAGCAATCATGAAGCCGACAAAAGCCAATGAATAGCCCACCTGTGCTTCACTCCAGTCAAATTTTTCGATGGTAAAATAAGCCCAGGTACTTTGTGTGGCATGGGCGGCAATGTATACCAGCACTAATGAAGCAATCAGTCCTATCACAGTCGGGTAGTTTCGGAGCTGCACCAGCGTCCCCCAGGGATTGGCTCGCTTCCAGCTAAATTTCCTTCTATTCTCCGGGCTGAGAGATTCCGGAAGCACGAAATACCCATATAGCCAGTTGACCAGAGTCAACCCTGCGGCAGCATAGAACGGAACACGAGATCCAAACTCTCCTAGAATTCCGCCGGTCATAGGGCCCACAATAAAGCCCAGCCCAAAGGCCGCCCCGATCATCCCGAAATTTTGTGCCCTTTTCTCTGGTGAAGATACATCTGCGATATACGCAGAGGCTGTGGTGAAGCTTGCACCTGTCACACCAGCTACAATCCGACCCAGGAAAAGCCACCAAACAGTCGGAGCCAGTGCCATGAAAATATAATCTATGCCAAACCCAAAAAGAGCAAAAAGCAAAACTGGTCGTCTGCCAAACTGATCACTCAGCCCGCCCAAAACCGGAGCACATAGAAACTGCATGAAGGCATAGGCAAACATCAACCAGCCGCCGTATATGGACGCATCACTGATGGTGCCTCCGGTAAGTTCGGTGATGAGTTGGGGAAGTACCGGGATGATAATCCCCAGACCTGTGACGTCTATGAGGACCGTGATAAAGATAAAGCCAAGCGCGGCCTTCTGATTTTTCATAGCAATGGTGAAAGTACGACTTTTCGAAAAGTCGGTGCATTATTTTTTAATAAAGGGGATTTGGGCCGGATGACCGGCCATACTGCACGCCAATCCAGAGTGATCGACCTAGATGGCCATTGAGATTCTTAGTCTATGGAAGGATCCATTTCCTGGGTGAGTTCCCTTAGGCGGAGTACCCCGGCTCCAATGCCGTCAATGTCAGCACCATATTCAAAAGTAACCCGCACAGTCTCTCCTTCTATCTGCAATTCTAACCACTCTGCACCACCATCTGCACAGTCCGGGCATCCTATGGTGGAGGGTAATTGCTGGAATTGATGCACGTCTATTCCTGACCTGATAGCCATCGCATCAGCGGTTGGGAGCTCAGCTACTTTTGTTTTAGTGGCCTGACCATCGTCCCGGGATTTGGCCTGAACGGTGATCTGCGTATCATGCAAGGTGGTCTCCCGAATGCAATAGCCAATACACTCCCCAAAGGAGGTACCATATCGGATATCGCTGGTCGTCATCACCACATCCTCGTCACATCCTGTCATCATCCATGCCATTATGATTATTAAAAGGTATTTCATTTTCCCTGGGTGTTTGCTCTATAGACACCTACTTTCCCCCTTCCGTTCGAATTCCCTAAAAAGGGGCTAAAACTTTATTTTTTTGGTCAGCCTTCTAAACCTCAAAATATGTAAAACTCCAGCGAGGGTTAACCCTCCGGAGAGTGCGTACCAAACCCCATGAATCCCAAGATCGAAGGTAAACCCGAGGAGATAACCTCCCGGAATGGCTAGCAACCAGTAGGAAACAAAAGTGACCAAAGTAGGCACTTTCACATCCGTGAGTCCACGAAGTATACCCAGACCCACGGCCTGAACACCATCAGACACCTGAAATGCTGCCGCAATGATCATGAGACTCGCCGCGATTGACTGAACGTGAGCGTCTTTCACATAAAGACCGGTGAGCTCCCCCCTGAACAGGATAAACATCAACGCAGAAACGGACATGAACATGGCCACCAGCGTAAAGGATGTATATCCGGCAATCCTTAGATTTTTCAAATCCTTAAGTCCCATCTGGTTACCAATGCGAATGGTGGCCGCAGCGGCAATCCCGGTCGCACACATGTAGGTAATGGCAGATAAATTCAACGCAATCTGATGCGCCGCCAGCGCCTCGGCGCTGATCCACCCCACCATGATGGAAGCGGTAGCAAATGCACCTACCTCAAACACATACTGCATCCCCGAAGGCACCCCAATCTTCAGCATCCTTTTGGCTAGTGCCCAATCAAAAGTCCACTCGAAACCTTTCATTCTTGGTCTGATCATCCACCACATCAGCACAGCCATGATCACCCGACTGACCAAGGTAGCATAACCTGCACCCAGAAGGCCCATCGCTGGAAAACCCAGTGCCCCATAAATCATCACATAGTTGAGGCCTACATTCAGGAGATTGGCGAAAATAGAGACCACCATAGGGTTGAACGTATCAGAAAGCCCCTCGGCAAATTGTCTGTAGGTCTGAAAAATCATTAACGGCATCATGGATGCACACATGATGATCAAATAAGGTCTGGCAGCGGTAGCTACTGCCTCCTCCTGCCCAAAGTATTGCAAAAATGGACTGACCAGCAGTCCCACTGCCATCATGAGCACCGAAAGGAGGATATTCAGCACCATCCCACTCTGAAGGTACTTCATCAGTCGCGGTTGGTCTCCAACCTTAGTGGCTGCTACCAGTGGTGTCACGGCATAGCTCACACCAATGCCAAAAAGCATCAACACGTGGTAGAAAGTCCCGGCAAAAGTGGCAGCCGCCAGGGGGATCACCCCTACGCGCCCCACCATCATGGTATCAGCTACAGACACCATGATGTGTCCGAGCTGACCAATCACCACGGGATAGGCCAATACTACGTTTTTACTGAAATGTTCTTTTAGGGTCACGGGGCTATTTTTTGGGGTGGCAAAGATAGAAAACTAATCCATGAGGAAAGGGTGGAACTCACCGGACCTTAAATCCTCAGCATCCTCCCCAATTTGAGTATTGCTACCATACTCAGACTGTCGGTGATCTTCCCATCCAGTACCATCTGATGAGCCTCAGAAAAGGGAAGTTTCCATATTTTGAGGTCCTCGGTTTCTTCAAAATCGGTCTCTCCCTCAGTGAGGTCCTCTGCCAGAAACGCATAGCCCACCTCATCGGTTACAGAGTTGGACGTATGCATTTTCAATAATTCGGTCCACTTTCGAGCAGAAAGACCCGTCTCCTCTTTCAGCTCCCTTTTGGCTGACTCCAACTTGGATTCCTCCTTAGGGCCGCCTCCCATGGGGATTTCCCAGGAGTATTCTCCGAGGGTATAGCGCCACTGACCTACAAGCCAGGTATTTTTTTGCTCATCCAAAGGGATGATCCCGATGGCGAAATTTTTGAAAAGCACCTTCCCATATTGACTCAGTCCTCCTCCCGGATTGATCACCATGTCTTCCTCCACGGTGATCCAGGGATTGTCATAGATCAGCTTGCCCGATTGTTTTTTCCAGGGGTTTTTCTCCATCAACCAAAGTTATCAAAACTCTACCTTGTAGCTCAGGTTAGGAAACATTCCCAGCTGGGTGGCATTCCATACTTTATCGGTCTCCGCTCCATAATACGTAAAGGCTACATTTTCGATCCCAAGCACATTCTGGACATTGATGGCTACCACAGTGGCAGACCTGATTTTATTCCATTTGTAACTCACGCCAAGGTCTAAGCGGAAATAGGCAGGTACCTTATCTTCATAGGTGCGGGTATAATCACGTATGGTATACCCAGCTGCTCGTGAGGCTTCAATATCCACCGGAGACTCCCTTTTCCCGCCTGCATAAATGAGGCGACTGTTCACACTCAGAACTTTTTGCCCGTTGTTGAAGGTGTATTCTTTTCCTCCAAGGGCGTTAAAAATGTAGTTCCCGTTGAACACTGTATTCCGCTCTATTCCGTCAATCGCAGTGTACTTGGACTGGTAGAATGAACCTGTGGTCATGAAGTAATAATTGTTGGTAAAATACTTTTCGAGGGTCAACTCCACGCCATAGTTTCTACCGGTTCCCTTATTGGCCAGTGGTACGGTGGTATATCCATCATAGGAATTAATGGCTGAAAAAGTGCGGGCCTCCATATCGGATATGGTATCATTTGGCCAAACGGGCACATCATACAAATACTGATAGTATACCTCTGACTTCAATTTCAGGTCAGGCTTCAGCATGAGTTCATACCCAACCACTGCATGTGCGGCCCGTGTAAATTTCAGATTCTTATTGTTATAAGTAGAGCTACCATCTTCCCGGATCTCTCGTGCGAGATAAAGTGCAATGCTTTCTTTCCTACTGTGAAGCCCAACCCCGCCCGTCAAAGCTCCCTTGGGTGTCACCTGCCACCGTATGCCAGCCCTAGGCTCCACATAGGCGGTATTGTTCAGTCCAAAATAGGTAAGGTGCCCACCTACGTTTACCGAAAAGTCTTGTGTGAACCTGTGCTGCAACTGTGCAAACCCCTGATACAAGTCCGTACTACCCTTCTCATCCAAAACAGTCACGAATCGCTCCTCATCACGGTGCCAGCTCTCACTTTTCAGATTGAACCCCAGACTGCTGTAGATTCCCCCTGCTCTTAAGGTACTTCTGGCATTGAACTTATGATTCAGAAATGATGATATCCTGAACTGGCTTTCAGTAAAATCTTCGGTGTACCAAACCTGCTGTCTCAGTGAGTCTTCAGAATAATCATTTCTATTGCCGGAGTACGAAACGATGGATTTCAGATAGGTGTCTTCTCCCAGGTAGACAATGTGTGTCAGGCCGGTCGCCCCCATCCACTGGCTTTCATCCTCAAAGTAGAAGTCGTTGGTATTGACTGTATCTGCCTTATACCCATAGGTATTGGCCCCGCCAAGCCCCCAAAGGGAGAATGTTCCCGCCTTTTTGGTAGGCACAAATACCTTGAATGACAAATCCTGAAAAGTAATGTCCTCCTGATCGCCCAGGATATTGATCCCCAGATGCTCAAAAAGAGCAAGAGTGGAATACCTGTAATTGATCAGATAAGAAGCGTTTGAATTCTTACTCAATGGCCCCTCAGAGGCCATTCCAATACCTAACAGGCCTACCTGAAAGGAGTGCTCATGCTTGTCGAAGTTTCCCTTACGCAAATTCAGATCAAAAATCCCGGAGGTGGCATTACCGTACTGTGCTGGAAATGCTCCTGTGAAAAAATCTGAACTGCTGAGCACATTGGCGCTAAGCATACTGACCCCTCCGGCTGAGGAACCTACTGAATTGAAATGATTAGGATTAGGGATTTCCACGCCCTCGAGTCTCCACAAAATGCCCTTGGGTGAGTTGCCCCTGATGACAATTTCATTGAGTAAGTCGTCGCCTCCGGTGGTCACTCCTGCCTGGGTAGCTGCTGCCCGTGCCGGATCGTCAAACGTAGCTGCATACCGACTCGTCTCTTCCACACTGAGCGAGATGGCACTCACAGTGGCCATCTCATTCATAGGCTGACCTTTGTCTTGCTTGTTGGTGGCTACAATTTCCACTGCGGCCATTTCCACAAGCGACTCCACCATTTCTACTTCCATGTATACTTCCTTCCCTGAAGTGACCAGCACATTGGGATGCGTCTTCACCTCATAGCCTACCGAAGAAAAAATCAGGACGTGTCTGCCAATAGGTACGGCTGGCAACCTGAAGTACCCCTCCAGATCGGTCACTGCGCCAAGCATAGGTTCTGAATCCTTGACTAGTACGGTAGCTCCTATAATAGGTGATTTGGATTGCTGATCCACCAAGCGACCCTTGATGGTCTGTGTGAGTGATTGAGCTGAAACATAAGTTCCGGCTACTAAAAAAATGATTGTGGCGATAAATTTCATGTGCATTAATGTTTAAAACACCTTCGGCCAGCTTTACCATATCAATGCCAAAAAATTAAAACCCTCAGAAAAGTGAAATTTCCCCTTGTCTTCGCTTTTTGAAAGTACAAGTGTATCTAAACAATACAATCAGGTGTCCATTTTCGAAAAACTCAATGGCCTAAACCCCTGTTTCACATTAGTTTGGTTAATCCCTCCTGATAAGTCAGATTGCCTTAATTTTACCTGATGCTTTTACCCTACTTTCAGGAAAACCAAATAGAAGCGGGCTGCGATGAAGCCGGAAGAGGCTGTCTGGCCGGACCTGTGGTAGCTGCTGCGGTGGTTCTACCGCCAGACTATCACCACCCCGTGCTGAACGACTCCAAACAGCTCTCCGAAAAGCAACGTGATGAGCTGAGAATTGAAATAGTCAAAGAAGCCATCAGTTTTGGAGTGGGGGTAGCATCCCCTGGAGAAATAGATGATATCAATATTCTCAATGCCTCCTATCTAGCCATGCACAGGGCCGTAGATCAGTTAAAAATCACCCCTGAGATGCTCCTCATAGATGGTAACCGCTTCAAACCGCACAATGAAATTCCCTACGAATGTGTCATAAAAGGAGATGGTAAATATTATTCCATTGCAGCGGCATCCATTTTAGCCAAAACTCATCGGGATGAGCTGATGCGGCAACTCGCACTCGAATTTACCGGCTATAGCTGGGAAACCAACATGGGCTATCCTACCAGGGCTCATCGGTCTGCCATCAAAGCCCAGGGTGTCACCCCGCATCATCGCATGTCCTTTCAGCTGCTACCTGCACAACTGGAGTTGTTTGATTAGAGATGAACATCAGAAACAGATTCGCCCGATCACAGGGAATATCAAATGAAATTCCCAATAAGCAGCTCGCCAGTGAAATAGTCGCCAGCTCGGATGAAGCCAGCATCAGAGAAATACTGCAGATACTGCATGAATCTAAGAAAGTAGATGAACTCTCAGATGGATTAAAAGTGCTAGAGATGGTCGGAGAGCAAAACCCAGGCCTGTTGGCAGACGCGTTTACTCCGGTATTCACGCTCTTACAGCATACCCAAAATAAGATTCAGTGGAGAGCCATGTCGGCATTGAGCACTTTCTCATTTCTCCACCCCGCTACCACTTTCGACAATCTGGGCGTCATTCTGGACCTGATGGATCAAGGAAGTGTGATCACCAGAGACCATGGGGTGAAAATCCTCATTGGACTATATAAGGAGGATGCCTACAGACGGGACATCGGCCCACTGCTCCTGGAGCAGGTGATCGCCGCACCAGACAATCAACTGGGCCAATATGCTGAGAAATGGATGCAGGTAATCACCCAAGAAGATCGTGCAAAACTCATTCGTGTTTTGGAAATGCGTCAGCCAGAGCTGGTAAACCCTTCCCACCAAAAAAGGATTAGCAGGGTCTTATTGAAACTTCACCGATCACAGAAGAATTTTGAGCCTTAACCAACCGCCTGAAAATGTCCATTAACCATTGCTCCCATACACTTGGGGTTGCTTTGCTTTTGCTTTCAGCCCTTTTTTTGTCCAATGATGCCATAGCTCAGGACAGCACACGCTACCAAATCCAAACACGTGATGGAAATACCTATTATGGACACATTGTCCAGAAAGAAATCGAATACATCCTTTTTCAAACCGATAATATCGGCCAGATAACGATCAAATTTGACGATATCAATGTGATCCGAAGGATGGGAAAAGAAGTAAGCACTGAGCGATACCGTGAATCAAATGCCAGCTACCGTGCCCCTGAAGTCTATTTATTTAGGTCCTCGGGCTTTGGCGTAAAAAAAGGAGAGGCCTATTATCGCAATGCATGGCTAATACTCAATGAACTGAACATCGGCGTTACGGATCATTTTTCCCTGGGACTAGGTATGATGCCCTTCGTAGAAGGTAGCTTGCCCGTGTGGATCACCCCAAAACTGACCCTACCACTTTTAAAGGACAAAGTAAACTTTGGCATTGGCTCCCTCAATGGAGTAGCGCTGGGCGAATCTCAATCAAGTTTTGGTTTGGTCTATGGAGACCTCTCTGTAGGTGGGCCCTCCACGCATATCAGCCTGGGTGCTGGCAAAGCTTATGACGAAGGTGAGCTCAATCCCGAACTATTGATCACCTTCAGTGGGGCTGTTAAAATCTCTAAAAACATTACCCTGATTTCTGAAAATTACACCCTTCAGGACTTTTACCTCTACTCGCTCATTTGCCATCAAAATTTCTCAGCTGTAAACATTCAGTATGGGCTCCTCATGTTTGATACCGATTTCGGGAACCTTACCCTTCCATGGATTGGTCTGGTTGTCCCGATAAAAACGAGGTTCTAACCATTGATCATATCCTTTTTTTCATTTATTTAAAGACAAATTTCCCTTGTGGATAAAAAAATGAACGCCTATGATCACCTGGAAAGACTTTGAGCAAGTGGATATACGAGTGGGCACGGTAGTGAGGGTGGAAAACTTCCCGGAAGCCCGAAAGCCGGCCTATAAGCTGGAAATTAACTTTGGGCCTGAAATAGGCACGAAAAAAAGCTCGGCACAAATAACCGATTTGTACAAAATTTCAGATATTTTAGGCAAGCAGGTGATTGCAGTGGTGAACTTTCCTCCGAAGCAAATCGGTCCTTACATAAGTGAATGCCTGGTAATGGGGATCTACAATGAGAACAATCAAGTGATCCTGCTGCAGCCAGAGCAAGCCGCACCCAATGGTGCCAAAATCGGTTAATCAGACGCAATTTGTCGGTAAAGAGCAAAAAAACAAGAGTAGACCTGACCTCATGGAATAGAAGCGAGCACTTCCATTTCTTTAAGGAATTTGACGAGCCCTTCTTTGGGATCACTACTCACGTGGACTGCACCAAAGCCTACCATCGGTCCAAAAACGAAGGATTCTCTTTCTACCTCTATTACCTCTACCAATCCCTGAGGGCCATCAATGAAAGCACCTCTTTCCGATACAGAATGGAAAGCGAAGAAGTCTGGTTGTATGAAAGAATACATGCCTCCACCACACTACTGCGAGAAGACAAAACCTTCGCATTTACCTTTGTGCCATACACAGATACTTTTGAGGAATTTGTGCAAGCAGCCCGACTGGAATTTGATGATGCCATGAACTCCACCGGGTTGAGAATGAGCGAGAGCACCAACAGAGCCGATGTGATTCATTACTCATCTATCCCCTGGTTTCCGTTCACGGCCATCTCACACGCCCGCGCCTTCAAATTTGAAGACAGCATCCCGAAGTTTACTTTTGGGAAGTTTCAGGAAGAAAACGGAAACAAGAAGCTTCCTGTGTCACTCCACGTACACCATGGCATGATGGATGGCTATCACGTAGGGCAGTTTCTGGAATTATTCCAACAATTTCTTCTCGACTAGCGCACAAGGATATTCAACCTTTATCGGGTTCATTTTGGCTGGGGGTATTAACTTCGAGGCAATAACAAAAGCATAAAAAACCTATGGCAGAGTTACACCTGGTATCATGGAATGTAAACGGCATCCGAGCGATCATCAAAAAGGATTTTCTTAAAGACATTAAAGAAATGGACCCTGATATCCTGTGCCTGCAAGAGACCAAGGCCCAGCCAGAAGATGCCAGGACTGCCCTGGAGCTGCTGCCACAGTACAAGTCATACCTCAACTCCTCCAAAGCGAGAAAAGGATACTCTGGCACAGCCATTCTCACCAAGGAGGAGCCACTGGAAGTAACCTATGACCTGGGAATAGAAGAGTACGATCAGGAAGGCAGGGTCATTACGGCTGAATTTGATAAATTCTTTCTGGTTACCGTATACACCCCGAACTCTGGTGAAGGCATGAAGCGTCTTGATTTTCGAGCTGAATGGGATAAGGTCTTCCGCGAACACCTGGAGGCGCTCAATGAGAAAAAGCCGGTAATCGTATGCGGCGACCTGAACGTAGCCCATACCGAGCTGGACATAGCCCGGGCTAAGGCCAATTACAATAAAACCTCAGGCTACACCCAGACTGAGATCGATGGAATGGACAACCTCATCAATGCGGGATTTATTGACACCTTTCGCCATTTTCATCCGGAGGAGATCAAATATTCCTGGTGGAATTATAAGTTCAAAGCCCGTGAGCGAAATGTGGGCTGGCGTATTGACTATTTCCTGGTGAGTAAAGAGCTCGGGCCCGCACTCCAGTCCGCTCACATCTACAATGACCGGTTCGGATCAGACCATTGTCCGGTAGGGATTAAGCTATCGAATGGTTAAATTATGAGATGATTGGAAAAATCTTCCTTTTACTCGTTTGCCTGAGTATTCTGACTGCTTGCTATGATAGTGATCAGAACAGCATGGCCAATTGTGAAAGGAACTTTTTCGACCCGAAAAGAACTTCGGCCCAGGTACTGGACAACGAGCACATGGTGCTCAAGCGAGTCATCAATCCGGACACCACCTTTTTTTACCTGGAATGGCTTGATGCCAACGACCAGTTATCGCTCCTGATTTTTCATCCCGGTCATAAGAATTTTCTGGGTGCGGAATCCCTCTCCCATTATTATGTCTCCGGAGACATCAAGGCATCATGTCCATCTGACCCCAGCATCAATGGAGTGCCCACACAGTTTATTGACATCTTCAATGCAGAGAAGATCAGCCACTGCGTCGTAAACGCTAAGCAGCCTGATGATCGCCCCCTGACGATAACTTATTGGCGATTTTTGGGCTTCCGTACTCCGGAAGGGATCCTTTCTCCCACCTGTGAAGAGAACTTCCTCTACCTCGTGTTCACGACCAGCCAGGTGAACCCTGTGAACCCGGATGACCGGTACTTTGCAGAAATCTACAATGGGGTGAATGATTGCGTCTATATCTACCGGCTGCTTTCCGGCTCACTCGGCATCATCACTCGCTCTTTCTGCTATCGGGAAGAGCTGGCACCCACCACCAGCTCGGAAAAATATGGCAATCGGTACATGCAGGGTCTGCTGGACCCGGATGCCATCCATATCTCGCATTCGGGCTCCACACTGGTCATTAGTCCGGAAAACATGACGGATGAAATGATCTTCGTGGGACTTTAGGAGTTTTTCCTATTTTTGCGCCCAAACAAACATTCCCCATGACAACACAAAAAATTCCCCTACACGAATTACACGTTTCCCTTGGCGGCAAAATGGTCCCTTTTGCAGGATTTGAAATGCCGGTGCGATACAGCTCAGACAAAGAGGAGCACATGAAAGTACGCGAATCCGTCGGGGTATTTGACGTCTCTCACATGGGTGAATTTATGATCACCGGCCCCCAGGCACTAGATTTGATCCAAAAGGTTACTTCCAATGATGCTTCCAAAATAGTGGATGGCCAGGCCCAATACTCCTGCCTGCCCAACGACAAAGGTGGCATTGTGGACGACCTGATTGTCTATCGGTTTGGGCCGGAAGAGTACATGCTGGTAGTCAATGCTTCCAACATCGAAAAAGACTGGAACTGGATCAAGTCTCACAATGACTTTGATGCCCAAATGGAAAATATTTCGGCTGATACAGCGCTTTTTGCTGTGCAGGGTCCAAAAGCTGCTGAGGTACTTCAGCGACTAACAGAGGTGGATCTGTCAGCCATTAAATTTTATCACTTCACCACCGGAGTACTGGCGGGAAAAGAGATGATCATTTCAGGCACAGGCTATACAGGGGCGGGAGGGTTTGAACTATACGTAGACAAGCAAGATGCCCTGGAAGTGTGGGAAGCCATTTTTGAAGCCGGAAAAGAGTTTGATATAGCTCCCATCGGTCTGGGTGCCCGTGATACCCTCAGAATGGAAATGGGATTTTGTCTTTACGGGAATGACATTACGGATGAGACCTCCCCGCTCGAAGCGGGACTTGGCTGGATCACCAAGTTCACCAAAGACTTTGTGAATGCTGAAGCTCTGAAAAAACAGAAGGAGGAAGGCGTCACCAAAAGATTAGTCGGATTTGAAATGGTGGACAAAGGCATTCCAAGGCACGACTATGAAATAGTGGATGAAAATGGGGTTGCTATTGGCATTGTAACCTCTGGTACCATGTCACCACTGCTCAATAAGGGCATCGGCCTTGGTTATGTCAATACAGGTTATCATCAGCCGGACAGCAAAATCTTCATTGCCATCAGAAACAAGCAACTCGAAGCCCGAGTCACCAAACCTCCATTTATCAAATGAATGTCATAGAAGTCTGTCTTACGCCTGAACTCATCCACCAATATACGCTTCAGGGAAAAATCGCTGTGGTGGTGGATATCTTCAGGGCCACCTCATGTATGGTCACGGGCATGGCTCACGGGGTGAAATCTATTCACCCAGTAGCCAGCGTGGAAGAATGTCTGGCCCTCGGCCAGCAGGGTATGGTGACTGCCGGGGAGCGCGGGGGCATCAAAGTGGACGGCTTTACCATTGGGAATTCGCCGTTCGAGTATATGCAGGAGGAGTTCAAGGGGCAGTCTATCGCTGTGAGCACCACCAATGGCACCAAAACCATCCTGGCATCCACGGATGCGGATGAGATCCTGATAGGTGCGTTCTTAAACCTGCAGGCACTCGTGGATTACATAACCACCCAACGAAAAGATGTGGTGGTGCACTGTGCCGGATGGAAAGGCACTGTGAACATAGAAGACACCCTGTTTGCCGGCGCCCTGGCCAGCGCCCTTGCAGATAGTCATACCCTCTCTGGTGATGCCGCCCTGTTGGCGTTTGAGCTTTATGAAGCCAATCAATCTGATCTGCTGAAGATCGCAAGAGCTTCTTCTCATGCTCAGAGGCTCTCAGGGTTTGGCGTGGAAAAAGATATTGAATTTTGTATGGACCAAAGCCTGTACACGGCCATCCCGACTTATAACAATGGCTGCCTGAAAGTGATCAGCTGAAAAGCGGTGCCACGGCACCTTCGGTGATCTCTACAGACCCCCAGACGTTTCCCGTCAGGTAAGGTTCATTGGCCTTCCAGTCGTTCAACTCAGCTTCAGAATCAAAGTTCATCACCATCACGGAGCCTGCCATCTTGCCGTTTTCCAGGATCGCCACAGCGTAGAGTAGTTTTCCCTCCTCTTTCAGCTTTTTGGCACCTTCCAGATGGGCGGCACGATTTTGTTGTCTTCTCTCAAAGCCGTCTTTGTGGTCACGGCCGATTACCAGATAGGTCATAATTCGAAAATTTAAAACTTGGGCTTTGTACCTAGCTCCATATCACTCAGCTCTATTTCGAGTGCCCGGGTGGAAAGCTGGATTTCACGTAAAGATATAAAGAGAGAAAGCAACAAACAGACCAGGCTAATACCAAAAATAACACTGCCCCACTCTCCCACTTTGAGGTAGATGAAAAACATGGCCAGTACGCACAAAAACAAACTACCTACTCCAAAAAACTGCATGGTTCGGATGAGAAACAGGCGGAGGCGAAGGTTTTGAATCTGCCCTTTCAGTACACTCTCAGGGTTGTTGAGGTATTTGGTGTGTAACTGCCTAATGATACTTGCTATGGCCAGAAATCGATTGGTGTATGCCAAAAGTAAGAGGGAAATAGCCGGAAACAATAAAGCAGGTGTGGTCAGTGTTACTTCCATTATTTCAATTTCTCATTTTCCTGATGCCTGGTGGCATCCCTTACATTCTTCTTTTGAAAGTTTTTTTGAAGAGCCTCTGTCAGATCCACGCCCGTTTGGTTCGCCATGCAAATCAACACCCAGAGCACATCGGCCATTTCATCACCCAGGTCTCGACCTTTATCCGATTCTTTAAAAGATTGCTCTCCATAGGTACGAGCCATGAGACGTGCCAACTCACCCACTTCCTCAGTCAGGATGGTCATATTCGTCAGCTCACCAAAATACCGTACCCCGGTGGTTTTTATCCACTGATCTACCTTTTCCTGTGCCTCCCGGATCGTGATCTCACCTTCGGACATTGGCATCCAGGTTTTCATTGAGGTGTTTGATTTCGAAGCCTGCCATATCCAGGTTGCTGAGGAAAAAATATAGTCTACTCTCTTCAGAATCCTTGAGAGAATCTAAATCTGGACCAAACTCCTCAAAGTGTTCGTGAGGGAAACGTTTCCCTACCTCGTAATGGTCTTCCCAGAAAAGCGCCTCTTCTACATTGCCGTCAGGGCCATAGTAGTACTTATATTCATAGGCCATTTGCCCATCTTTTTCCACCACCAGATGTCCACTGAAAATGGGAGTATTGTTTTCAAAGTAAAAATAATCGTCCCTGTCTACATGAGAAGTATGAAGAATACCAACAAGTTTGAGCAAACTTTCATCCATAAAGTAACCCCGGATTTTGTAGATGGAGTCACCGGAGTGAAAATCATCTTCTATTATTCGCACTCTGTGATTAGCATCTATATCGCCTACCTTTTTGTTAACGGAGGCCACCAACGGCCTTTTCTCCTTGCTGATCGTATCACAGGCCACCAGCACGGAGGCTACTATGGTTAGGTAAATGAGCTTTTTCATACAGTTGATCATTTTTCTTACAATATAACTATTTCCTTTTTTTCATTGCAGTTTCCTCCATTTCAACATATTCAAAAGCCTCCACTACAAATGCTATGCTACCGACATTGTCCCGCAATACAAAGCTTTTTTGTGATCAACTGAAAACCATTGCCAGTTTTACACGTGTTTATCTAAAAAACAAACCCTTATGAAACAATTCAAAACCTTTTCAAACGTACTCCTGGCCATGGCCTTTATCTGGTTCACATCATCTGGCCTGATGGCTCAGGACAAAGACAAAAGCAAACGGCCTAGTCCTCCTGCTCAGGTGACCAACACCGTGAACGGAACTACGGTCACTATAGATTACAGCCAGCCTTCAGTCAAAGGGCGAACCATCTGGGGCGATTTGGTACCTTATGGCAAAGTATGGCGGACCGGTGCCAATGAAGCCACCTGGATTGAAGTCTCTGCTGATGTAAAAATTGGCGACAAGACTTTGCCAAAAGGAAAATATTCAATGTTTACCATCCCCGGAGAGGATGAATGGGTAGTGATTTTCAATAGTACCTGGGATCAGTGGGGACACTACAACTACGACAAAAGCAAGGATGTGCTTCGTGTGAAAGCAACCCCTCTGAAGTCTGCCAAATTCAGCGAGCAATTTATCATAGGCCTGTCAGAGGATGGCGTGGTGAATATGGACTGGGCCAACCTTTCCGCCCGATTTGATATCGATTAAATCAGATAACATTACAAAAAACAAGCGCGACAGGATCATATCCTGTCGCGCTTGTTTGTTTATGGTCAGGCCTGAACCCGATTAAATAATATTCATGCTTTGTTCCTTGATTTTCTCCAGCTCATCCTTCATCTGAACCACTGCGCGCTGGATCACCGCATCGTTGGCCTTAGCACCAATGGTATTAATCTCGCGTCCGATCTCCTGAGAAATAAATCCTAGTTTTTTACCCTGAGAATCCCCTGACTCCATCACTTCCCTGAAGTACTCCAGGTGACTGCCCAGACGCACCTTCTCTTCAGTGATGTCCAGTTTTTCAATATAATAGATGAGTTCCTGCTCAAATCGATTCTGATCTACCTGTGTTTTCTCTTTGATATCTTCGATGCTGGAGGTGATGCGCTCACGGATCTGGCTGATTCGCTGTGGGTCATGCTCGGTCACCTCTGCCAGGCCATTTGCTATACCATCCAAATAGCTGGATAGCTTCTCCTGAAGGCTTTTCCCCTCTGCTGCACGAAACTGATTGCATTTCTCCAGTGCTTCCATCAGCGCGCCCTGTACCATTTCCCAGTCCACTTCATTATTACCCCCATCCGGTACGATCACATCAGGAGAGTGCAGCGCCAGCCGAAACAAATCCTTGGGGTTGGCACCCACTTCCGCAGCCAGTTGCTCGTACTGACGGTAGTAACTTTTGAATAATTGTTGATTGATATGTACGGCAGGTTCTTCCAGATTCACCGGAATCAACTCTATCGTGAGATTTACCTTTCCACGCTTCAGGTGCTGAGTCATGAGGTTTTTAATCTCCAGTTCTTTGTCCGCAAGCTCCCTTGGAAGTTTCGGTGCCAGATCCAAAAACTTACTATTTAAGGTTTTGATCTCCACTTTTACACGGTACATTTTGGACTCTGCCTCGGCAGATCCAAAACCAGTCATTGAATAAAGCATGCGCTAATTTAGAAATCTAATCCGAGAGTAAGGTGAATTCTGGTATCTCCTATTGCAAAGTCCCGAATAGGATGGGCCACATCCACCTTCAAATAGTACCCCAGAAGCACCGTTCGCAAGCCAAAACCATAGCTGGCCAGCCATGGATTCTGAAAATTGGCCAGCTCCGCACTAAATGCTGACCCCTCTACGACATATTTCTTGGTGAAAGCACTCCCCTCCTGTGTAAAAGGTGGCTTGCCTGTCCAGGCCGTGCCAAGGTCATAAAATCCAATGAGCTGAAAATTCCTCAAAAAAGCTGATGAAATAGGGGCATTGGAAAAATAACGAAAGACTGGTAAGCGCAGCTCCGCATTGAAAACCAATGCGTTGGTTCCATAGAGCTCATTGTAATCAAACCCCCTGAGGTTAGTCACAAATTTTGAAAACAGGATATTGGAGTTATCCCTGGCATTGGACATGGCCAGCGGATCGTTTACACCCTGATCTTCGTAGCTATTGAACAACCAGTTTTGCATCCCTCCGATCAGGTAATTCTGCTGGTTGGCTCCCATAGACCGACCGTAGAACAGGCGACCCGCTAACGTAAATTCACGATGAATCTTCTGATAGTGTCGAAGGTCCACATTGAGTCGGCTAAAACTTTTGTCCATACCGTTCAATCCCAGGTAGTTTTCAAACTCAATCAACCCACGGGTACCCTGATAAATGTTAAACCCTTTCTCGATGGTATTATCTACGACCAGCGCTGCCCGAGCGCCTCCATAATGAACCATACTATTAGGTGCCAATACTGTTGCGGTATTATTCTGGATCACAGCTTCCCATTGAAGATTTGAAAAACGCGTATTGGCATAAAATGGGAATACCTCAAACCGAAAAGTGTTGGTGAGAGGTAGCGATGCGCCTACTTCCACCTGATTGAGGGTGTACTTCTGGATAAGGTCTCCTTCCTGAGTGCCCCGCAGAAAACTCACATTCGGATCGATGATATAAGTGTTCCTGTCAAATCGCACTTTAAAATCCATCCAGTATTTCAGGTACTGGTACTCCCCGTAGATATTGGCACTCCTCAGGTCGGTATTGGTCAGCACGCCCCCGTTGAGTCGGTGGTTTTCCAGAAGGTCATTGATTTCTGTCTCCAGCAGAATGCTAAACCCTCTTATCGGGTCTATGGCGAAGGAGGTAATCAGGTTGTTGAAACTAAACCTGGGATCATAAGGTTGGGGGCCTATCACTCTGGACTCCCGCTCCAGTTTTCTGTAGCTGGAAAAGAATGATTCTGGTCGGAATGCTGCCTTCACATCCTCCTCAAACACATAATTATCGGTATCAATCAGGCCATCATCCTTTGGTTTGTCCAACACCACCTCATCCTTCTCTGGCTCTTCCTCAAAAAAGAATGAATCCGGTAAGACCAATGAATCAATATCCGTCGGTTCGATTTCAGGTTCGGGAATGGGCTCGGGCTCTGGTTTCTTTCTTTGAGGTAACCGGGCAGCAATAAACCGTGCCTGCTGCAAACGTTGACGCCCTGTCTGTGGGGTGAAAATCCTTCTATTGAGGTCATAGGGAGACTCCACAAAGACCTTTGGTCTGCCCTCATCCAGCATCATGAAACTAAGCTTATCGGGATTATTGAAAGCCAAATCATAGTCGATGATGCTGTAGTGAAAGTCAGAAACCTGCACGAAAGTAGAATCCCTCAGACTGTATTTGTACAAATTAGTAATCCCCTTCTGATCACTGAGGTAAAAGATCTCATTCTGATTTTTGGCAATAGGTTTGCGATCCACACTATAGGTGTTAGTGAGGCGGACAAAACTGGTAGTGGTAGTATCCAGGTTGTAGACAAACAGGTTGTAATTATTGCCCACTGCCTCCAGTGTTGATTTTGCGCTGGAAACTTTTACAGAATCAGTCTCTCTGTTGGAGCTGAACACAATGGTGGAGGTACCTGGTATAAACACCGGATCAAGGTCATCATAAAGGTCTGTGGTAATGCGCTTGAGTGCGTTGCGCCGCATACTGATCAAAAACAGATCGTTCTGACCATCCACATCCCCACTGATAATGGCCAGCTTTCCATTGTCATTGAAAGAAAAACTCTCTACCTGCCTGAATCGATTGAGGGGCTTCTGAAATTTATCTCCATTGATGACATCATAGGTATTCAGGTACAAATATCCTCGCTTATAAAGAAGCACCCCCAATGTTTGATTGTCTTGCCAATCGATCAGCGGCAGGTGGTAATCAATATCCTGATCGTTGATCAGGTAGCCTCCTCTCACCACCGTGGATTCCCTTCCTGAAGTGAGGTTATACACATTCACTTCGTACCGACCATTCTTATGGTAAGCATAGGCCACCTTATCGCCATCGGCATTCATCTTCACATGCGAGAGGGTGATGTCTTTGTTCTTGAACCCGGCGATGATGTCTTCCTGCTTTGGCCCACGATAATTCTCTTCGATCTCCTCCCGCTGGAGCATGTAGTAGTTTTGCCAGTCACCCAGAAAATCCTTAAAAGAGATCCCCAGGGTACTGGAGATACTGTTTTCCTCGTTGCGGATGATACGGGTGAGGTTGAGAATATTGGAAATATTACTCTTCCCGTACTTGATGGCAATATAGTTCCAGATGGACTGACCGATGATTTCAGCTTCTTCGTTCTGTATTTTCACCAGTTTTTTGATCTTCTTCCGATCCAGATAATCTCTTACATAATCGTCCATCTCCTGAGACCATCCGTAGCTTAGGTAGCGGGCCGCACCACCAATGAACCACTCCGGGAGAGAAAGCAGGTAAGAGTTTTGAAAGATCTCCGCCAGACTACCCCCAAACATCATGTCATTGATCAGGATTTGGGAGAGTTTATGAATCATTTCATGCTTAAACTCATAGGCCTGACCCGGATAGGCCAGCTCCACCTGAAGTTTCACAAAATCGGTCTTACCCCCAATAGTAAAAACATCCCCACCTATGCCAATATTGCTCTGCTGAAGGTCCTGAATGGAATTGTAAATGAAGATTTTAGTCTTGGTATAAGGTGCATAGCCGAGAATATCTGTGAGCTCCACAAATTCCTTCTCCAGAAAACTCAGGGCTTCATTGGCATACTCCTGACCTCCGGGGTAGTAGTACACTTCAAAGTTATTGGTGGAGTAGTAGTACCAGTCGAATCGCTTGTACTGGATCCGGTTATGCCCGAATGGGGTATGATAGTATTGAGCCACAGCCGAAACCGTCGCTAACATCACCATCACAATTGTCAATAAGAACCCTTTCATTTAATCGCTCTGCTTACATTCACTTCCGGAATAATTACACCATCCCCGTTCAGGTAATTTACCAATTGACGGGCAAAATATGGAACTAATGAAACGCCTTTTGTTCCGAACCCATTAAATATGCCAATCCGGGGCAGGTCCTGATGAAAACCGATCAGCGGCCTTCGGTCAAATGTGGCGGGGCGAACTCCCGCCGATTCTGAAACAACCGCATATTCCCCCTGATACAATTTACCTAACCGATCTTTCAGGTTTTTGATTCCGCTTTCAGATGGTTCATAGTCCAGTTGAGCGTGATCGTAAGTAGACCCCACACTGAAGTGACCGTTTTTCGGAAGGACAAACACGCCTCTGTTCAGGATCAAATCTGTAGGCAGTGGGCTGTCTATTTCGAGAATCTCCCCTTTGACCAACTTAAATGGCAACCATCCCCAGTAAGGATTGTTTACTGCCATGGGCCCTTCACAAAAAATCACCTTCTCCGCCACGATATCTTTATACGTCACCTCCCGCTCGTTTATTGTCATCTGATCGTACTGAAACACTTCGGCACGGTAGGCTCCCTTATCCAGAAAATACTTTTTGAGGTGACGAAGCATGACCGGCAGATTGACATACCCACACAAAGCCAATACCAATCCTCCCACCGGATCGATCACACCCGGAAGCTGCATGGATTTTGCCCGCAATTCTTTTACAAAAGGAGCATACTCCGCCTCTGAAGCTTTCACTGACCAGTCGTTTTGCTCTTCAAAGTTGAAAAAAGGCCTGTAAATGGGCATGGGGTAAATAAAGTGTGCACCCAGTGTTTGCTCCAAGCCGAGATAGTATCCTTCCAGCCCCGGAAACAACTCATCGGCCAGCCATGTTTTCACCAACTTTCGGCCTGTGATAGGGTTATAAATCCCCGCAGCCTTGTTGGATGAGGTGTTATCCTTTTCTTCATTCAGCACAAGCACCCGCCGGCCCGCCTGCTCCAGCTCATAAGCAAGCAAACTCCCTGCTATCCCCTGCCCTACAATCAAATAATCGACTTTCTCCACGGCCTAAACTTATTTTTCACAAATTTGCATCATACTGAACCATTGAATCTGAATAAATGAAAATTAAATCATTTGTATTTAATCCGTTCTACGAAAACACCTACGTACTCTGGGATGATCGCATGGAGGGTGTGATCATAGATCCTGGCTGCTATGAGTCCCACGAAAAAGAAGAATTAACTGATTTCATAAAAAAAACGGGCATCCTGATCAAAGCCATCGTAAACACCCACTGCCATATCGATCATGTGTTGGGAAACTACGACATGAAACTGACATTTGGATGCCCCCTTTGGCTACCTGAGGGTGAATTGGAAATTTTCAGAGCGGTGAAAGCTTACGCTCCACAGTGGGGGATTCATCAGTACAGTGAATCGGAACCTGATCGGCTTCTGAAGGAAAAGGATCATATAGAGTTTGGAGAGACTACTCTGGAATGCATCTCCGTACCAGGACATTCGCCTGGGCATTTGGTGTTTTATCACTCCGGTGAGAAGAAATTGATAGGTGGTGATGTACTCTTTCGCGAAAGCATAGGCCGAACTGACCTCCCCGGAGGGAATCATGCGCAGCTCTTGGAAAACATTCAAACAAAGGTCTACACCCTTCCCGAGGAAACAGAGGTTTTCCCGGGGCATGGCCCTTCTACCACCGTGGGCTATGAAAAGGCAAACAATCCGTTCATCAAAGGCGCATGAAGAAGCACATTCCAAATTTTATCACCTGTCTTAACCTGGTCACAGGAGCGCTCGGATGTATCACCATCCTCCAGGGTGACTTTCATTTGGCCATCTACTTTGTCATTGTGTCCGGGCTTTTTGATTTCATGGATGGGTTTGCCGCACGGATTTTGGGTGTACAATCGGCCATAGGTAAGGAGTTGGATTCTCTGGCAGACATGATTTCGTTCGGATTGCTGCCAGCCCTGTACATGGTCATGCTCATCAGAGATCAGGAACCCACCAATGAGTACCTGGCTTTTTCGGGTCTTCTGATTGTTGTGTTTTCTGCCATTCGCCTGGCTCGTTTCAATATTGATGACCGACAAACCGATCACTTCATAGGGCTCCCGACTCCCGCCAATACCGTACTAATCACCTCGCTCACCTTCTTACCGGCCGCTTTTCAGCTATCTATCTTAGGGTTACTGATCTTCACCGTTGTTTCCAGTTTGTTGCTGGTGGCCAATTTGCCACTCATTGCACTTAAATTTAAAGGGGTGAGTTGGGCTGCCAACAAGTGGAAATACCTCCTGATGATGGTGGTCATAGGTCTGCTGGCCGCGCTGCAGGATGCTGCCCTTCCCCTGATCATCCCTGTGTACCTGATCATTTCTATTGTTGGGAATTTAAGCACCCGTTCAAGCGTTTAATCCCATGTCGAAATATAATTTTATCCATTTAATGCACGTTGGTAGATAGATGCGCCTGTTAATCACCTTCCTTACACTGAGTATCGCCACCTGTTCTATGGGCCAAAGTGTACTATCGAATGGCCAATGGTACAAAATGGGCCTGACCAAAGAAGGCATCTACAAACTCGACAAGAATTTCCTCATGAAGGAGGTGGGGATCAATGCCGGATTTGACCCCCGCACCTTAAAAATATATGGAACTCGGCATGGTGGAATGCTCCCTCAAGCCAATAGTGTGGAAAGGTTTTCAGACCCCCAGCAATTTGCCATTTGGGGAGTGGGCGATCAGGATGGCCGCCTGGACGATCAGGATTATTTTCTTTTTTACAGCGAAGGACCTGACAAGCTCATGCTGGATAGTACCGGCGCTCCTGTGTATGAAAACAACCTTTACAGCGATACACTTTATTACTTCATGACCACTGGGGGAGAGCCCGGCAAGCGCATCTCTACTGCAGAAATCCCTGCCCCCACCGGAAGCGTTACCACTTCCTATTACGATTATATCACTCATGAAATAGATATAGAGAACCAGCTTAGATCCGGACGCCAATGGCTGGGTGAAAAATTTAAGAAGAATCAGGATGCCCAGCAAAGTTTTGAATACACCCTGTCGGGATCAGCAGATTCTGTGGAAGTATGGGTAAGCGTGGCTGCCAACTCCGAAGGCCCCTGCTCCTTTGATGTCAGTGTGAATAACAATGTCTTAGGCAATATCCAGATAGAGGCCATTCAGAATGGTGTATACGGCGAAAAAATCAAATACAATGCTATTAATGCGAAGACACAGGTTTGGGGTAATAAAGTCACGCTGACGCTCACCTTTCAACCTGCCTCTGGAGTAGATACTTCTCTTGGCTTCCTGGACTTTTTTGTGATGGCCATCAAGCGAAAAATCAACCTTGGTGATGACAAGGAAATGATCATCAGACTGGCTCCGGGCAGTCTCCGTACTTTTGAAATCAGTCAGGCCACGAACCAATCACAGGTATGGGACATTACCGACCCTCTCAATGCGCGCCGCTTGAACAGTAGCATCGTCAACTCCAAAATTCAATTTTCCAACCAGTATGCCCAGCAAACCTTTGTCGCCTTTGATGGGAACGATTTTCCTTCGCCGACCTATTTCCATCCCATTGGCAACCAAAACATCAAAAGTCTGGCGGGCAATGAGGGGCTTATTGTCACCCATCCTGATTTTCTGGATGCGGCCAACAGACTAGCTGCTTTCCATCAGTCCTACAGTGGCCTCTCTGTGGGAGTAGTCACCACCAGTCAGGTGTACAATGAGTTTTCGGCTGGCCGACAGGACCTCACAGCCATCCGTGATTATGCGAGGTACTGCTACCTCAAAAGCGGGAAAATCAAGTACCTCCTTCTCTTTGGTGATGCATCCTATGACTACAAAGACCGGCTGAGCAATAACACCAATTTTGTACCGGTGTATGAGTCTCACGAATCGGCCCATAACATCCTGAGTCACTCTTCAGACGACTATTTTGGGTTCATGGAAGAAGATGAGGGCACCTGGTACGAAGGTGAGCGAAAAGAAAACTCTTCTACCACCTTCCTAGTCCCATATCAAGACCATACCATGGACATTGGCGTGGGCAGGTTACCGGTAAAAACCCCCGAAGAAGCCCATGATGTAGTCGACAAGATCATCAGGTACAAAACCGCCACTCAGGTATTTGGAAAATGGAGAGACCAGATTGCCTATTTCTCTGACGATGGTGATCGCAATGCACACATGATCCAGGCCGAGCAATTTTTTCAGATTGTAGACACCACCGCCATAGAATACACTGCCCGGAAGCTCTATCTGGATCTGTATGATCAAAGCAAAGACCTCAATCCTTCACCTGCTCAGGAGGCCTTTCAAAACACCATAAAAGACGGTGTGTTTATGCTCAATTACATGGGGCATGGCAATGAAAGCCAGCTCACTGAAGAGAACGTCATCACTCTTTCGGTCATTCGTAACCTAACCAACCGGCATAAACTTCCGCTGTTTATTACGGCCACTTGTCAGTTTGGGAAGTACGACAGCCCTATCCTTGTTTCGGGGGCTGAGCGGCTATTGCTCAATCCCAATGGTGGGGCCATTGCGCTGCTCACCACCACCAGGCCTGTATATGCGCACACCAATTTTCCTGTCAATCAGGCCTTGCACGAAAACCTGTTTAAGAAAATAGACGGCAGGCATCCGCGACTTGGCGACATCATTCGCCTAACCAAAAACGCCAGCCTAAGCGGGCCCATCAATAGAAATTTTTCCCTCCTCGGAGACCCCATGCTCACCCTCAACTACCCAGAGCACAACATCAGCTTTGACCAGATGGAAGCGGAGCAGGATACCCTGAGTGCATTGGAAGTCTATCGCCTCTCCGGGAAAATTACCTCGCAAGGCGCTCTGGTACCTGGCTTTTCAGGTAAGGCCATTGTCACACTCTGGGACATCCCACAGGAAAAAGTCACGAAAGGACAAGAAAGTGATCCCTTTACCTATTCGGACCAAACGAACTCACTATTCAGAGGGGAGATCACTGTGACAGATGGGCGCTTTGATACGGAGTTTATCCTCCCCAAAAACATCTCACACAAATTTCAGCCTGGCAAACTCACCATGTATGCCTGGAACGAAAACGAACGGACGGATGCCTCAGGAGCGTCCAGAAATTTTGTGCTGGGTGGCATTGCCGATCAGGTGTCAGAAGACAACACCCCACCCAGAATAAAGGTCTTCATTAATGACTCTACCTTTTCACCCGGAGGCACTGTGGGCACCAACAGTCTCCTGATCGCCAACCTGTCAGACGAAACAGGGATTAACATTTCCGACAATGGCTTCAATCAGGGAATTACCCTTCGGATCAACAGTGGTGATGAAATCGTGCTCAATGAGTTTTACACCGCGCACACTGACACCTACAAAAGTGGCACTGTCCTTTTTCCGCTTCAAAACCTGGAAGCCGGCAAGTATACAGCCACCCTAAAAGTTTTTGACGCGCACAATAATGCAGCCGAAACCACAGTTGAGTTTAAGGTATCCGAAAAACCAATCATAAGACTGTATAATGCTATTAATTACCCCAATCCAGTGTCTCAAGCTGGGGAGACTACTTTCAGATTTGAGCATGATCGGGAAGACGAAGAATTGGAAGTGAAAATATCATTGTATAATATGCGGGGTGAATTGGTACAGGAAAGTAACTTTCAAGTGGATAGCAGCCCCAGAGCAGTGGATCATCTGACCATCAGAGCTTCCAACTATCAGGGTGCTCCATTGGACAAAGGCGTTTACCTGTATCGACTAAAAGTGACCAGTACGCTGGATGATGCTACCAATGAAGTTATCAAACGCCTAATAATCATTAATTAATTATCTTTGCCAACCTTAAAAAATCATTGAATGAGTTTACGTATTAAACAGGCCATTTGGACATTCGTCGGGCTACTTCCGATCGGGGTAATGGCTCAAAATAACTCCGCTTACATCTCGGGACAAGACAGCTCCCGAAACCCTATTACCGTAGCAGTACCATTCGTGAGTTTTGCTCCGGACAGCCGTGCTTCAGCCATGGGAGATGCCGGCGTGGCTTCCTCACCAGATGAATACAGTGTACAGTGGAACAATGGCAAACTCGCTTTCATAGAAGACGACCTTGGATTTTCGTTTTCCTACTCTCCCTGGTTGGGAAACATTGTGGACGACATGTCCCTCAATTACCTGACCTTTCACACGAAGATTGACAGAATTCAGACCATCGGCGTTTCTCTGAGATATTTCGATTTGGGTGAAATCCAATTGACAGACTCTAACGGCGAACCCCTTGGATTGGAAAACCCAAGAGAAGCTGCCTTTGATGGTACCTACAGCCGAAAGCTCTCTGAAAACATCGGTGTGGGGGTAACTGCCCGATACATCTGGTCAAACCTGTCTGGAAACATCACTGGCGCCCCTGACGCCAAAGCTGGTACCAGTGTGGCAATCGACCTGGGTTTTTACTACACCAAAGAACTCATCTTCAACGGCATGAATTCGGAGTTGTCCTTCGGTGCGCATCTGTCTAATTTCGGCAGAAAAATCACCTACAGCAATGACTCTAATGAAGACTTTATCCCTACCAACCTACGTCTGGGAACAGCCTTCAAAATTGATATGGATCCCTACAACAGTGTGGCGTTCCTTTTGGATTTTAATAAACTTCTGGTTCCCACTCCACCCATCTACGAAGTTGATTCGGATGGTAATCTGGTGACAGATAATAATGGTGACCCGGTAATCGCTAAAGGAGAAGACCCTAACCGACCACTGCTGAGCGGTGCTTTCGGCTCGTTTACAGATGCCCCTAATGGATTCAGTGAAGAAATGCAGGAGATCATGATCTCTACCGGACTGGAGTATCGCTATCGCGAGGTTTTTGCGATCCGCACCGGTTATTTCTATGAGCATCAGAACAAAGGAAATCGAAAATACTTTACCGCCGGTATTGGCTTTAAATACCAGGTTTTCGGAATCGATTTTTCATACCTGGTGCCTCAGGAAAACAATCACCCACTGGGAAACACACTCAGACTTTCGTTTGTCTTTAGTTTCGATACCAAAGACGAAGAGCCAACGGTGAATTAATGCCAAACAGATCAGTAGCCCCTGAAGCAACGGCTGTAGCCAGACCCAACCTGCCGCAGCCTAAAGAAATCATGCTGGGTAATATCCCGCTGACGGTTGTCAATCAGGGATTGCAGCCTTTGGTGCTGTTTGAAATAGCTGTGCCAGTAGGCCGATGGGAAGAACCTTCACCTGGCCTGGCATTTTACCTTTTCAAAATGCTCACTGAGGGCACCAAAAGCAAGTCATCCGAACAAATCGCTGAAGCCTTTGACTTCTTTGGGAGTCACCTGGAAGTTACCCCCACCCTGGATGGGGTCTCAATCAAACTTTACACACTCAATAAGTTCTTTCCTGCACTATTGGAATTACTGGTGGAGATGCTCACTGAGTCGGTATTCCCGGAGGGCGAATTCAATACCCTCAAGCAAATAAGGATAGAGCAAGTGCGTCAGCAGCACGCCAAAAACAATGCTTTCGCGAACCTGAAGTTTAGGGAAATGCTTTTTGGAAAAGAGCATCCTTACGGACTATTGATGGACGTGGAGATGGTGGAAAAGGTCACTTATCAGGATTTGCTCCATTTCAAAAATGCACTCCTCACGGCTCCACGGCTTTTCATTTCCGGTCTGGTTACCGACGAGGAGATTGGAGCCATTGAGCGCTTCTTTGGCAACGTGGGTTTTCATGCCTCTCAGCCAGTGAATAACCATCCCCTGGAAACTACCAGTTATTTGGAAGTGACCCGTGAGGACAGTACACAGGCCAGTATCCGCCTGGGCAAGGTCATGATTGACCGGACTCACCCCGACATTCACTTGCTAAAGATCACCAATGAGCTGCTTGGAGGTTTTTTTGGCTCACGCCTGATGAAAAATATTCGGGAGAAAAAAGGACTGACTTACGGTATTCACTCCAGTCTGGTTCATTTACAAAATGCATCCTACTGGACCATCAGCTCGGAGATTCTCCGTGAGAAAACGGAGTTGGCTCATCAGGAGATCCTCAAAGAAATCAGCCGACTGAAAAGTGAGACACCCACCGCAGAGGAATTCAAAATGGTGGTCAATTACATGAAAGGTAAGTTTCTTAATTCGTTCGATTCCCCTTTTAGCTCACATGAAATGATCAAAGGCCTGAAACAGGCCGGGCTTACCGAACAATATTTTTACAATTTCCTGGATACACTGGACACTGTACAACCTGAAAATCTTTGCGAAATGGCCACCCAATATTTTGGTGAGGATGATCTGATTTTTTTGAAAGTGGTCTAAATCACCGTTATTTCCTCAATAACAAGTAATCTCCAACAATCTGTATTTGTTGATAGTCGAACGGTACTTTGGTAAACCCTGAGTAGTCTAGGACTCCTTTTTTGCCAGATCGGCCAGCGATAATGAGTGCCTGATCGGTATCTTCTATGGACCCGTAGTTGGGACGTACAATAAATTTACCATTGGCATCAACCAGACCCATTTTCATATCCCAGTCTGTAATCCTGTAATTGCCAGTAGCAAGGCGCTCAATGTACTTCCATGCAGGCGCTATCACTTCTTCCCCTTCCTGATTGATGATTCCGAAATGCTCACCCGACTGAATCACGGCCAGACCATGATCAAACACGCTGGAGTATCTGTAAAACGGCTGAATGACCAAGTTCTCTGCCGGATCTACAAAACCCCATTTCCCCAGCAATTTTATCGGGGCCAGCCCTTCATGATAATATTGCGCCGAGTCATACCGGTTAGCAATCCTGAGTTTGCCATTTTCGTCCACAAAACCGTGCTTCCCATCCTTGATGATATGGAAGTACCCTTCTGAATAGGAAAGCACATCCTCCACCTTATCTTTTGGGCCTAAAAGCACCCGCCCCGTCCCGGAAATGAGCCCCGTGATGGTACCTTTTCTCAATTCAAAAAACTCACCATGCCGACTCACCTCATCGTACTCGGGATAAATATAGTACCCCTGATCAGTCACAGCTCCCACACTGGCAGAGTCCTGCACAGCCAGAAAATCTCCCGGCATCAGTGTATATGGCAACTCATACAACAACTTCCCACCCAGGCTATACACATGAGTGGCAAAGCCTCTTTCGGCCAAATAGAACGATTGATAGGCATAGACACTATCATACTGAGGCATGATCAACCACTCATCTTCAAAGCCACTCACGCCCCACCTGCCATAGTTTTTAGCCATAAAATGGCCCGGATTAGTCGTGGGTATAACATCCTCAAAGTGATAATTAATCAGCTGCTCACCCTGAAAATCTACCCAGCCCCAATAATCATTTTTCCTAACCGGCACATGGCGCTCCTGAGAGCTCCTCACCTGCTGAAAAGGTCGGTCATTGATCTTCCTGCCAAAAAGATTGTACACATCCCAGCTAGCCCCTGATTTTGCATAAAAATAATCAGCATCCACAGCGACTGAATCAAACCCTATGGCCACTTCGCGACCATCTGTCTTGTAAATCCCCCAGGTCTGGAGATACTTATTGCGTGTCACCAAAAAACCGTTGCTGATGTACTTTAGGCCGTGTTGCTGATCCTGAAAGAGTGTCTCGCTCGCACCCAGCATGTGTTCGGCATTGTTCACATGGGCGATAAGTAAGTCCGTTTCATAATCGTAACTCAAAGAATCACAGAGAAAAAATCGCTGCTCAGCGCCATTCAGCTTTTTCACTTCCCAGCGGGGAAACTTCACCAAATCCTCAACCGACTTGTAAGTAAGCTCATGGATCAACTTGCCGTGATGATCAAGAAAACCCTGATACCCCTCGTTGATAACCACCAGACCCTCGGAGGTGGGCTTTACCTCATCCACCCATACGGGCAGTACCACCTGACCGTTCAGGTTATAGATTCTTGTTTTACGGGCCTTGTTTCTCGCCAAAATGTAATTTCCTTCCCGGTCTATGGAAGCATACTCCGGGGCAATCAATCTTTCATTTTGATCTGTATACACGCCAAAGCGCAACTCACCTCCTGTGACGTACTCTGACACGAGCAGCCGGTGATCTCCCAAATCATCAATGGTATAGTACTTGAAATCGAGATGCACTTGCGACTTGCTGTCAATCAACCCACGGAAAATAATATTGGTGAATTTTCCGGCCACCCCTGCTTCGAAAAGCACATTATTAAAAGGCTCCAGCGTGGTGTACCTGGCATTGGTGAGCTTGGTGGTCTTAATATTGATGAGTCCCCACTTCCCATTTTCAAAATATCCGATAGACTCGCTGGTGATATCACTTTGCCCATTGGACCAGCCCAGCTTCTCATAGATTGCCGGCACTACCACCTGGCCCTGATCATTGGCTACACCCTGCAAACCACCAGATGTGATGATGCGCAACTCGCCCGCAAAACCAGCCAAGCCAGAAAAAAACATAGCCAAAAAAACGTAGGATTTACGCATGCTCAAATATAGAGAAGGTAAAGCTAGATGACTACTCGGAATCTTTGGTTTCTTCCTTTTCGAGATTGAAAAGGTGATTGAGGAGCCCCACCATAGAATCAGCTTCACCCCGCTTACAAGCCGCTTTTAGTTGTAGGACAGGAAGCTTGATCACTTTCTGGATCATGTTCTTGGTGGCTTTATCGAGAAGCTTGGCCTGTGCCTCATCTACCTTGTCCGTATATCTGGCCAGCTCTTGCTTTCTGATGTCCTCCAGAGCCTGCTTGAATTTCTTGATGGTAGGAGATACTT
This sequence comes from Marinoscillum luteum, assembly GCF_044005705.1. Lineage (NCBI taxonomy): Bacteria > Pseudomonadati > Bacteroidota > Cytophagia > Cytophagales > Reichenbachiellaceae > Marinoscillum > Marinoscillum luteum. Next base: position 376,905 of record NZ_JBIPKE010000019.1, read on the forward strand.
CCATCTCCTGTGACCAGTTATCAAACTCAGCGATACTCTCAGTGACAATGGCGCTCACCAGAGCTACTGCAGATTTTCGCTTCTCAAGAGCTTCTGAGGCTCGCTCCTGAAGCTGATCCACGTTGTAAAGCAGTACACCCGATACGGTTTCCACATCCTCGGAAATACTTCTGGGTACCGAAAGATCTATCAGCAATTTGGGGTGAGAGTTTTCTGAGAGGTGCGCTGCATGGATAATTGGACTGGGAGCCTGCACCGCACTGATGATCACGTGCGCGTCTTTTAACACCTCGTCCAACTCTTCAAACGGCCTGGCCAGATAATCCAGCTCAGCAGCCTTAGCCTCTGCTGTAGAGAAAGTCCGGTTCAGGAGCGTGATCTCCGCATTCACCCCTTTGAGGTTTTCAGCCACATTCTGACCGATTTCTCCCATTCCCACAATGGCCACTTTGGGAGCGGTATAATTGACCATAAACTTCTCAGCCACGCTGGCGGCAGCAGAAGCCACAGAAGCTGTTCCGTCGTGAAAGGCAGTTTCCTGAACTACCCGCTTATTCGTATAAAATATGGTATGAAGGAGGCGATGTAAAAATGGACCAGCCATGTTTTCATCAGCCGCCCACTGATAAGCTTTCTTTACCTGATTGGTGATCTGGATATCCCCCAGTACCATTGACTGAAGGCCCAGCGCCACCTCGAACAAATGCCGAACCGCTTCCCTATGAGTGAACGGTTTAAAATATCCAGCAGATGGTGCGGTAGTAGAAATACCATGAAACACATCCACCAACCCGCTGATCTCTTTGTTTAGATTCTCGGAAGCAAAATAGTAGATCTCTGTTCGATTGCAGGTGGAAAGCACCAACGCCTCATCCACACCCAACATCTCCTTGAGCTGAAGCAGAAAACGCCTTGTCTGCGGCTCATCAAAAGCCACGGACTCTCTCACCTCCAACGGAGTGTTTTTATAAGATATCCCTACTGCCTTAAAATGTCTCTGCATCTATCCTTTACGCTACTTTACTTTTTCGTGAAAATTTCAAGTGTTTGCAAAAATAAGGCACGATGCGTTATTAACCACATGACATTTATCATAAAAATCTATTATTCTTGTTTGTAAACACCGGTCAATGATCAGATTTATCAGACAGTGGATAATTGACACGCTTGGCTTTTCGAAATCTGAAGCCAATGGCACCCTTGTTTTGATTCTCGTCACCTTTCTGGCAGCCGTACTACCCAAAATCTATCTCATTGAATCGCGATCAGACAAAGAAAGTTTCACTGCTGACCAAGAATCTTTGCGCCAGTGGGGAGAAGAGCTGGAATCCTTTTTGGAGCTTAAAGAATCTAAAAGCCTGGAAGACACCTCCCCAATCGTGAAACTCAAATCCTTCCCCTTTGACCCGAATACGGCCTCCCTACAAGACCTTATCTCTTTGGGGTTTTCTGAAAAAGCCTCCACCAACCTAATCAACTATCGTGAACATGGCGGGTCCTTTAAGGTGAAAAGTGACCTCTCTAAAATATATGGCATCTCAGAAGAGCGTGTGCAGGCCCTGTGGTCGAAAATCCAGCTCCCGGAGGTGATCGCTCCCAAAGAATCGAAAATGGTCTCGGCGGAAAAGGTTACTGAAAGCAAGAAAAGGTTCGACATTAACCGCGCAACAGCAGCTGATTTACAGGCTGTCCGGGGAATAGGCCCTGTGCTCTCGGAGCGCATCGTCAGTTTTCGAGATAAGCTCGGTGGATTTCACTCCAGCGATCAGCTGCGTGAGGTTTACGGCCTTGATCCTGAGGTCATCGGCAAGCTATCGGACCTTGCTATTTTCACCGGAGAAGTGAAAAAGATCAACATTAATACCGATTCACTCAAGCACCTCTATACGCATCCCTACATCGATTACAATCTGGCAAGGGCCATTGTAAGTTTCCGCAAGCAGAAGGGACATTTAGATTCTGTCAGTCAGATAAAACCCATAAAGATTCTCAGCGACAGTTTATATCAAAAAATATATCCCTATCTTTCACCTAATCCGTGAAGGACACCTTATGGAGAAAATTCTACAATCTTACTTACGTAGGCTCACCAATCTGTCCGGAAACAATCGATCACTACTCCTCCTTAGGTTGATCTCGGATCAGTTTCTCGACATTCACGATCTGGATTTTGCCAATAATGAACCCAGCTTCAGTGTGATTGAAGCACTCATAGGTCAAAAAGAGCGCATCAAACTCTGCGATGAATTTGATGCGAGAGATAAGTCTGTCAACACTACCAGCCAGAAACTCAGAAAAATTCAGCGAATAGAACAATTTATCTTTCAGGAGCGAGGGGCCCGGGATCTCTATGTTGGGTGGCCGTTCGTCCGGGGTAAATTCAGCGATGGAACCCTGGTCAGGTGCCCACTCATCTTTTTCCCTGTATCTCTGAGTCGCGGCCAGAACGGCTGGCATCTGGAGCAACGCAAGGATGTAAACATCACCTTCAACAAAACCTTTCTGCTGAGCTATGCCTACTACAATAAAGCCTCTCTGGACGAGGAATTAATTGAATCTGTGCTGACCGATCTGGACCGGGACAGCACTGTGTACCGCACGGAGCTCTACGGAATATTGAAGGAGAGCAACCTGGAATTAAACTTCAATCAGGAAAATTTTCTGGATAAGCTACTCCCCTTTGTCAACTACAAAAAAACGGATTTCGAAACAGATCAAAAAAATGGTGAGTTAAAACTACATCCGGAAGCTGTCCTGGGCATTTTCCCACAGGCGGGCTCCTACCTGGTACCGGACTACGTCAAATTACTGGAAAATCCGAAAACCACGGATCTATCGGACTTCTTTACCTCCCGAATCAAAGAGGACCCGGAGGCTTCTCAAAACATTCGCTTTTCCGATCAGGTAAAGGAAGAGACCACCTTCACGCCGTTTGAGATGGATGCCTCGCAGGAGTATGCACTCAAACTGATCAAAAACGGCAATTCCCTCACCGTGCAAGGCCCTCCGGGTACAGGCAAGTCTCAGCTTATCTGCAACCTGATCAGTGACTTTATCGCCAGAGGAAAAAACGTGCTGTTGGTCTGCCAGAAAAAAGCGGCGCTGGATGTGGTGTATGCCCGCCTGCAGCAGCAGGAGCTCCATGACTTCATTGGCCTGGTCCATGATTTCAAAAATGATCGGAAAGATATTTTCGGGCAAATCGCCAGACAGGTGGACAGTCTGGATGAATACCGTCAAAAAAACAACGGCCTGGATGCCATCCACCTGGAGCGTAACTTCCTGCAGGCCAGCAGAAAAATCGATCAGACCACAGAAGAGTTGGAGGAGTTCAAAACGGCCCTTTTCGATGAATCTGAATGTGGAAAGTCGGTAAAAGAACTTTACCTCACATCAGATCCCGAGCAGCCTTCTTTTTCCCTCAATCAGCAATATCGACAATTTGATTACCAGCATGCCCCCGAGTTTATCAGCCGACTTTCGCGGTTTCTCGATTACTATCAGAAATTTGAAAAGAAACCGCACTTCTGGATCTCTGGACCCTCTTTTGCCACCTTCACGAGTCAGGACTTTGTCAAGATCAAGGCGCTCCTGGAAGAGATTCCCGAGTTTGAGCTCAGACTGAAAACTGAATCGCTCCAATTTGCCGTACTGGCCCTTGACTTTGAAACCTGCCTGCATTTTTTATCCCATCAGCAAGACCTCAGCATGCTGCGTACCAACCTGGATAACGAGACCGTGTTCCAGTATTATAAGCACATGATGGAGTTTGATCCGGATGAAGACCCGTTATGGCTCTCCAATCTGGAACGAACCATGCTGCAGTGTTTTAAAGGGGACGGACCTGAAGTTTCACTGGCCTCCAGTGAACTTGGCCGCTTCCAGGAAGCGCTGGAGCACGCCATACGTGCCCGAAAAAACCTGTTTAGCTGGATCAGGTGGCGACTTTTTTCGGCTGACAAAATTTTCATCACCCGTGTGCTGGTAGCCAACGAGCTCAAGAGCAACCGGGAGGGATTTGAGATTCTTCTGAAACGCATTGACAACCGACTCAACTATGAGCACATTGTCACCAAAATAGAAAAAACCCCATGGCTCATAGAATTTCCCAAAACCTTTCGGAAAATTGACATCCAGAATTGGTTTTTCTATCAAAAACTGGGGCTAAAATGCATACAGCTGACACGAGCTGTGAGAACGATTACACAGTTTATCCCATCCAAAACAGCAGATCGCGGATCCTATATTTCCGCTCTCGGGGCGCTCCTCTCGTTCCTTGAAAAGATCCCTCAACAACTCCAGCGGTGGGCCAAATACATTTCTGAAAAGCAGGTACGCAGTATCCTCCTCGGCAAGGAGCGGGTGGAAACCATACAAAAGCAACTCACTGAAGATTTTGATGCGTTGGTGGAGTATCACAAGCTGAAAGGAGGGTTTACCAGAGAGGAAGAAAAAATCATTTCAGAACTCGTGGACAGAGATCATGAGGACAAGCAAAAAGTGATCACTCTTTTTGAAAACAGTCTCGCGCTTGCCTGGATCGATCACATTGAAACCAAATACCCCATTTTGAGGGCTGTTTCTTCCTTCAAGATTGACCACCTCACCCAGGAGCTACAGCAGGCTATTGAAGACAAAATGAGCATCAGTAAAGAAATACTACTGCTCAAGTCACGGGAACGAACCTATGAAAACCTGGAATATAACAGGCTCAATAATCTGGTAACCTACAAGGATCTGTATCATCAGGTCACCAAGAAAAGGAAAATCTGGCCTATACGAAGGGTCATTTCACAGTTTCATGAAGAGGTATTCTCCCTGCTCCCATGCTGGCTGGCTTCTCCTGAGTCCGCCTCGGCCATTTTCCCTATGGCTGAGACCTTCGACCTGGTTATTTTTGATGAAGCGTCTCAGTGCTTTGCTGAGCGGGGCATCCCGGCCATGTATCGTGGCAAACAAGTGGTCATAGTGGGTGATGATAAGCAGCTTCAGCCCAACGACCTCTACCGGGTACGATGGGAAGACGAAGCTGATGATGCGCCGGAGTTAGAAGTGGATTCTCTGCTGGGTCTGGCCAAACAGTACCTAACAGAGGTAAGCCTGAGAGGTCACTACCGTAGCAGGTCATTGGAGTTGATGGAGTTTTCCAATCATCACTTCTACAATGGCAAGCTCAAGCTCCTCCCCGACTATCATCTGGCTAAAAATGGGAAGCCCAACATCCACTATTTAAAACAAAATGGTACCTGGGAAAACAACACCAACCAGGAAGAAGCAGAGGCTGTGATAGCGCTCTTGAAAAAACTCAATCAATCTCACCCCGATAAATCCATCGGTATAGTCACCTTCAACAACAATCAGCAAGGGCTCATTTTGGATTTGGTAGAGCAGAAACAAGACGCATCCGAACTTACCATCCCGGATTCGCTCTTTGTCAAAAACATAGAAAATGTGCAGGGAGATGAGCGCGACATCATTATATTCAGTACGGCCTATGCCCCCGATGCGAAAGGTAACCTACAGCTTCGCTTTGGTTCACTCAATCAGGCTGGAGGCGAAAACAGGCTAAACGTGGCCATCACCCGCGCACGTGAAGCAATCTATGTCATCACCAGCCTGCTTCCCCATCAGCTCCACACCGAGCAAACAGTCAACCCAGGCCCGAAACTACTAAAAGCCTATCTGGAATATGCCAAAAACGTGAGTGATGGCCAGTGGCAGCCCGAAAGCCAGGAAGACACCAATCATCATCAAAGCTGGTACCTGAGAAACAGACTCACGCATACGGAAAGTACCGCCATCCTGGAGAAGAGCCTGCCCTTTGCAGACCTGACGGTAAAAATGAACGACCGTAACCAAGGCCTGATTCTCACGGATGATGATCTTTTTTATGATACCCTATCGGCCAAGGAGGCACATAGTTATCGCCAAACTCATTTCGTGGAGAAAGGCTGGCCTTTTTTACAGTTTTACAGCAGAGAATTTTGGATCAACCGCTCTCAAGCTCAGGAAAAGCTGGAGAAGTTTATTCACCGGATGGAAGAGTAAGTCTATTGCCCTGAAACCCGCTCAAGTCTGGCCCCTACTGACATAATCAGCGCCAGACTATCCTGTCGCATGTATTGCTCAAAGGTGACCGTATACTTGCCCTGGGCTGGGAAGTCATAGGCAGAAAGCAGCAACTGTCTGTGATCGAAAAGGTCTCCCAAACCACTTCCATAAGGTTCTCCCGTTTTCGGGTCGAAAAGATCAATGTTCTTCAACTCTTGTGCAAGCACTACACCAGAGGTGTCTGAAAGGGTGTACTGATAGTACAAATTGTAAAAAGGAAAGTGCTGGGCATTCCTAATGTTAGCATAGAGGTTGTACTTGCGATCAGCAGCGGGCACATCAAACTCAAAGGTCACCAGCGAATCTTTATGCCAATAGGCCTCTTCAAGGTTCTTGTTTTCTTCAAACACTCGATCGGGATCACATGCCAGCAATAGGGCTACCGGAATGAGCAGCCAAATCGATTTTATCATGATGGTTTATTCTGATTATTGGGACGATTCTTTCGGTTCTTATTTTTGTTTTTATTCTTATTGAACTTGCGCTTTTTATTCTTCCCTTTAGATTTTGGATCTCCTTTGGAGAATTTTCTATCCATGGCCACCAGGTCACTATTCAACCCTACGTCATCTTTCACCACTTCCACCACATCCTCAGCCAGGGTCACAGGTTTCTTTCCGGCTTTGTTCAATTCCAGGATCTCATTCACCCGTTTCACATCCAGTGGATACCAGGTGTTTTCATCATCGTACCCAAACCACATGATTTTCCTGAATATATCAGTCTTTTGAAGTTTGGCCCTCCCCTTGGCTGTTTCCAGGGGCTTTTCCACTTCCGGAATATCCTTGAGCGCCTCCATGTAGGTATCCAGCTCATAGTTCAGACAGCACTTGAGGCGTCCGCACTGACCTGAAAGTTTACTCGGGTTCAATGAAAGGTTCTGATACCGTGCTGCCTGGGTACTTACGCTCTTAAAGTCGCCTAGCCACGTAGAGCAACAAAGCTCCCGGCCACAGGAGCCGATACCGCCAAGCCTTCCGGCCTCCTGGCGCAGGCTAATCTGACGCATCTCCACACGAATTTTGAATTCGCCGGCCAGCAATTTGATCAGCTCTCTGAAATCAACCCGCTCTTCTGCGGAATAGTAAAAAGTGGCTTTGGTGTTATCTGCCTGATACTCCACATCGGTCAGTTTCATGCCGATCTTGAGGTCCTCGATGATCTGACGGGTGCGATAGAGCGTGGGCATTTCGCGCTTTTTCACTTCCCTGTACTTATCAATGTCGCGCTGGGAAGCTATGCGGTAAATGTTTTTGATTTCTTCGTTTTCCTCTACGCTGCGCTTCTTCATCTGAAGACGCACCAGCTCCCCCTGCAGGGACACGTGACCTATATGATGACCATTCGGCACATCCACCACCACAGCATCACCGGTAGTCAGGTTTAAATGATTATTATTCGTGAAGAATTCTTTGCGTCCGTTCTTGAACCGGACTTCCACTATATTGAAATCACTGACTATAGGATCTTCCATATTGGAAAGCCAGTCAAACACGTTCATTTTATTGCAGCCGCCAGTACTGCAGCCGCCATTGTTATTACAACCTAAGGCCACTCCATCCTCACTGCCAGCCGTACTACACGATGCACATCCCATGGTTTGAATTATTTAGGTTAAAATACCAAATATAACGAACAAGTGAAAGATCTAAGTTTTGAAGCATCAACACTTCAAAGCAGTGGGAAAGTTTTGTACCAAAGGCGGGAGTCGAACCCGCACGAGCGTAAGCTCACACGTCCCTGAAACGTGCGCGTCTACCAATTTCGCCACTTTGGCATTAAAGAAGTAAAATCACAGGAAACCGAAATATTGACCTGATAATTTTACCATTGACTTTTCAAAGCTAGGTAGATTTTTGCTAAAATCTACTGACCCAACTCCTGTAAATCAAATCCAATATCTGAACGGAAATTAATCCCTTCCCATTTGACATGCTCAGCCGCTTTGTAGCAATGACTAAGTGCCTCCCCCATGTTCTTACCAAGTCCTGTCAGGGCCATTACACGTCCCCCGTTTGTCACCAGTTTGTCCTGCACTTTTCTGGTGCCTGCATGAAACGTGATCACGGATTTCATCGAATCTGTAAATGATATTTCCTTCCCCTTCTCATAGGCATCGGGGTATCCTCCAGCCACGAGCATCACGGTGGCCGCGGTGAAGGGCTCCACCTCAAGCTTTTGACTAGCAAGAGTGCCGCGTGCTGCAGCCTCGAGAAGACTCACAAAATCAGATTTAATCCGCGGCAGGACTACCTCCGTTTCAGGATCTCCCATCCGCACATTGTACTCAATCACCTTAGGTACGCCGCCACTGTTCATCAGCCCTATAAAGACAAAACCAGTGTAATCCATTTGCTCCTTTCTGATGCCCTCAATAGTAGGCTTCACCACTTCATCCTCCACCCTTTTCATAAAATCCTTATCCGCAAAGATAACTGGTGAGATGGCGCCCATCCCCCCTGTGTTAGGTCCTGAATCCTTCTCTCCTATGCGCTTATAATCTTTGGCCTCAGGAAGTATGAGGTAATCCTTTCCGTCTGTTAGCACAAATACTGAAACCTCTATCCCCGGGAGAAACTCCTCTACCAGCACCTTGGCGCTGGCATCGCCAAACTTCTTGTTGATGATCAAATCATCCAGATTCTGTTTAGCCTCATCGATGCTCTCCGTGATCAATACCCCTTTACCCGCAGCCAAACCATCCGCTTTGAGTACATACGGAGGCTTAAGTTTTTCCAGAAACTGATATCCCTCCTGTATGTTCGATTGGTCAAATACTTCAGCAGCAGCCGTTGGCACTCCGTATTTTTTCATGAAATCCTTGGCAAACTCCTTGCTCCCTTCCAGGATGGCCCCATTTCGACCTGGCCCCACAATCAACAAATCCTTGCAAGCAGGGTCATTTTTCAGGTCATCCACCAGACCATTTACCAGAGGCACTTCCGGACCTATCACCACCAAATCGATATGCTTTTCCAATATAGCCGCTTTGATGCCATCATGATCCTCTACGCTGATATAAAGGTTAGTGGCCAGATCATGTGTGCCTCCATTGCCGGGCGCCACGAAAAGCTCATCACATTTAGCACTTTGCCGGATCTTCCAGACCATGGCATGCTCTCTCCCACCTGAGCCAATCACAAGTATATTCATTGGATATTTTGATTTTGTCAAAAAAAAGACCGCCCAAAAATAGACGGTCTAAATTAATTTTGTGGCGTTATTAAGGATTAATGCGCATGTTCTGACATGAATTTGATTCGCATGAGTCTCACTTCATCCTCGGAATAGAAATCGCGCAACTCTTCCATGGCATCTTCAATGCTATCAGACTCAGCATTCATGAAATAATCGATGATGTCCTCCTGACGCTCGTCATCCAGCAGCTGATCGATGTAGTAATTGAGATTGAGTTTGGTACCCCCGAAGCAAATGTTTTCAATTTCACGTATAAGCTGCTCATATTTCATCTCCTTTGACTCGGCTATATCTTCCAGGTCTATCTTCAGGTCAATCTGCTGGATGATAAAAATCTTGTTCTTGGATTTGACGCCAGACGACTTCACCAGCACATCTGATGCGGTGATAATGTCGTTTTCCTCAACATATTTTTCGATCATCTCCAAAAACGGCTTTCCGAATTTGCGGGCTTTGCTTTCCCCGACACCCACAATCTTGATGAGGTCATCCATGGTGGTGGGATAAAGCGTGGCCATTTCCTCCATTGAAGGATCCTGAAAAATAACGTAAGGTGGAAGATCCTTCTGCTTGGCTACCTTCTTCCTCAGATTTTTGATCATATCAAAGAGCACCTTATCATACGCCGTGGTATTAATGGTCTCCTTTTCTATTTCTTCTTCCTCTCCCTCAGTTTCGTATTCATGGTCTTTGACCAGGTCTACCGGATAAGGATCCAGCATAAATTCCACCCCCTTTGGGGTGAGCTTGAATACGCCGGGATTATCAATGTCTTTACAAATAAACTCATTCAACAGAGTCTGTCTGATGATGGACTTCCAGAAGTGCTCATCATTGCTCTTGCCCGCACCGAAGATTTTAAGTTTGTGATGGTTATAGCTCAGTACGTGCTCAGACTTGATGCCCAGTAGCACCTTACTCAGGTGGTCGAGATTAAACCGCTCTTCTGTCTGGGACACTGACTCTATCACCTTTTTCACATAGTCCTGCCCATCAAAGTGCTCTCTCTGATGAAGGCAATTGTCACAATTCTCGCAGTTCTCTACGTGGTACTCTTCTCCAAAGTAATGCAGCAATTGCTTGCGGCGACACACCGCAGACTCTGCATATAGCGCCATTTCCTCCAGCAGGTACTTAGAGTTCTCCCTTTCAGTAACTGGCTTATCCTTGTTGAACTTTTCGAGTTTCAGGATATCATTGTAGCTGTAGAACATGACCACTTTACTCATGATACCGTCTCTACCGGCCCTGCCCGTTTCCTGATAATACCCCTCGATGGACTTGGGCACATCATAGTGCACCACAAAACGCACGTCGGGTTTATCTATACCCATACCGAAGGCTATGGTGGCTACGATCACGTCCACGTCTTCATTAAGAAATGCGTCCTGGTTTTTCATCCGTACATTTCCATCCATGCCTGCATGGTATGGTGCCACATTCACACCATTTACTTTTAGAAACTCCGCGATTTCCTCCACCTTTTTTCTGCTCAGGCAGTAAACAATCCCGGATTCGCCCTTATGCTCTTTTACGATTCTGATGAGCTGCTTTTTTGCTTGCTTCTTGGGCTTCACCTCATAGATGAGGTTGGTTCGGTTAAATGAGCTTTGGAAGACCTCTGCTTCTTCTATTTCAAGGTTCTTCTGGATATCCAACTGCACCTTGGGAGTGGCCGTGGCGGTGAGCGCCACAATCGGAATATCACCGAAGCTTTTAATGATGGACTTGATTTTTCGATACTCAGGCCTGAAGTCGTGACCCCACTCTGAGATACAGTGGGCTTCATCCACGGCAACAAACGAAATATTGGCTTTGTGCAGAAACTCTATGTTGCTTTCCTTGGTAAGAGACTCTGGCGCCACATAGAGCAACTTCACATCACCAGCCAGGGTTTCCTTCTTTACCCTGGTCATTTCCCCCTTATTCAGGGTGCTATTGAGAAATCTGGCATTGATCCCTACTGCATTCATTTGATCCACCTGATTTTTCATCAAAGCGATCAGAGGTGAAATGACTATGGCTGTACCTTCCTTCACAATAGCCGGAAGCTGATAGCACAGTGACTTTCCAGCCCCTGTGGGCATAATGACAAAAGTATTTTTCCCATCCATTACATGCTGGATGATTTCCTCCTGAGTGCCTCTGAAGGTATTGTAGCCGAAAACACGCTTCAGTGTTTCCTTAAGTTTATAATCGATTCCGGTCTCCATCTATATCCTCTTCGTTCAAGGGATGTATAAATTAATAAAAATATTGGTATTTGCCGCACCAATGGCCCTCAGATATTCAATAGACGAGAGACACCGCTGTGCAGGTTGTAGCATTGGTCTATATTTGTCGAAAATAATCCAGAAAGCATTAATTTCAGCAACAGTCAACATGAACAAGAATATCCATGTAGTGATTATGGCAGGTGGTGCAGGGACAAGGTTTTGGCCTTACAGCCGCAATAATAAACCAAAACAATTTCTAGATGTTTTGGGAACGGGCAGAACTTTGCTTCAAATGACCTTTGACCGGTTTAAGGAAACTGTACCCTCTGAAAATATCTGGGTGGTTTCCAATGAAATATACAAAGATTTTCTTGCCGAGCAGCTACCTGAGGTACCCATCGAAAATATACTTCTCGAACCCTCCAAACGAAATACAGCCCCCTGCATTGCCTACGCTGCCTATAAGATCAGGGAAAAAGATCCCAATGGCGTGATGGTCATTTTGCCATCCGATCATGTCATCTTTAAAGAAGCAGCTTTTGTGGAGGTGATTGGGCAGGCGGTAGACAGCGCAGACGATGAACGTCTGTTTACAATAGGCATAGAGCCCCACAGACCTGAAACCGGATATGGATACATCCAGTTTGAAGAATCCGACGAAGAAATCAAGAAGGTAAAGACTTTCACTGAAAAGCCCGAACTAGAACTGGCTGAGAAATTTATTGCCAGCGGCGATTTTGTATGGAATGCCGGCATTTTTGTGTGGAGTGTCACGGCCATCATCAATGCTTTTGAAACGTATCAGCCCGAGCTGGCGGAAACTTTTGAGGAAGGTTCTGGCATTTACTATACTCCCGATGAGCCGAAGTTTATCAAATCGGCCTACTCGCTGTCCAAAAGCAACTCTATAGATTATGCCATCATGGAGAAGTCCGACAGTGTATATGTGGTTTTGGGGGATTTTGGGTGGTCCGATCTGGGCTCATGGAATGCCCTGCACGAAATCAAGACCAAAGATGAGAACGAAAACGTAATAGAGGGTAATGTGATCACTTACGACTCTAAGGATAATTACATTCTCAGCGAAACCAATCGCGTGATCGTAGCCCAGGGACTAGAAGGCTACCTCGTTGCCGACTTTGAAGATGTACTCCTGATCTGCAAAAAAGAAGATTCGGGTATTTTCAGGCGGTTTGTCACCGATGTGAAAATAGAAAAAGGCGAGAAGTTTATATAAGCCTTTGCCTATTCACTTCGTACAGAGCCATGGCGGCAGCCACTGACACATTGAGCGAGGCTATTTCTCCACTGATAGGGATTTTCACCTGTTTATCGGCCATGGCCAGATAGGCAGATGAAATTCCCTCATCTTCAGAACCCACAATGATGGCCGTGGGCACCATCAAATCGATATCCTGAAAGTAAGACTCTGCTTTCTCAGTACTGGCCACTATCTGAAGTCCTGAGTCCTTTAAGAACTGGATGGCTTCTTTCAGGTTGGCTTCTCTGCACACGGGAATAAAATTGAGTGCTCCGGCTGACGTCTTGATGGCATCCGCATTGATTTGAGCACTGTTTTTGGTGGGAATCAGTATGGCATCCACACCCATGCACTCAGCTGTCCGGGCAATCCCTCCAAAATTTCTAACATCCGTAACTCTATCCAGTATAAGTATAAGAGGCACACGTCTGTTTTCAAATACCGCAGGCAGCACATGGTCTATTTTGTGGTATTGTACAGGAGACAAAAAGGCCACCACTCCCTGATGGTTTTTACGGGTAAAGTTGTTGATCTTTTCTACGGGCACCGTGGAGAGTGGAATCTGTCGTCCATGAATAAGCCCCTGAAGCTCTTTAGCCAGATCCCCTTTCAACCCCTTCTGAATGAACACTTTCTCAAGATCCTTTCCTGCATGGATGGTTTCTATGACAGCCCGTATGCCATAGATCATATGTTCATTTTTCTTTACTTCCATTTATAAGCCTTTTCTGAGATCCCCTACCTGTGAATACCACAGCCGCTCATACTGGCGGTCACGCTTCAAGGTATACATTGCGGGTGTAAAGAGAGTTGAAATCCTGATGAATTCAAATTCAGGGCCGTCATTATATTTCCAGACCTCAGTGCTTTCATTACGGAAAACCTGATCCGGACGACCAAAAATGATGTAGATCATCCCCCGGTCAGTTTTCCATCCCTGCTTGTAATCCGTGAAAAGTTTGTTCGCATCTTCCACCTGCTTGTAGAAGACACGAATGGCATTTTTCGCTCTAAACTTGGTCCCATAGGTATTGAGCCAGAAATTTTCAAAAATCTTTTTACTTTGACTATCACTGATGGCTTTGAGCTCCGTAGGAGTGGTGATGTAGGTAAGCGGACCAATCAGTTCATCCAATCGCTTGAACTCCGGATAGTAAGCAGGGCACTTGAGCAGCGTAAGGGCGGTTTGAGCCAGGGTATCCTCCTGAATGAGGTAAAAGTGGTAGTTCTCCATACTGACCAGCTCCCCTTCAAAATAAAAAGAACTATCGATGGACAGGCTGGGAGCTATAGGCTTCATGAGGCCCATGGGCGGGTCTGCCGACCCAAAATCATCCAGGTATTGGTATGCATGGAGCTCAGCTACTTCACCTGCTATCCGTACACTTTCTTGAATTACATAACTATCAAAAATCGGAAGGCCCCGCTCATCCAGCGGAAGGTTTGGAGTAAACCCCACAGGAGTTGAAACCCTAATATCTCCAATTCTGTACAGCCCTCTGTTCAAGTCCACCATACTGATGAGCAACAATGCTTTTGAGGACTGGGACAGGGTAAGTTTAAAGTATCCGGAAGACAGACTGATCTGCAGCGTATCCAGTGTGTAATTACTCAGGGTATCATGCTTGGGTGAATTGTATCTCTCCTGCAAAAGAAAATGGCTCTGCCATGCACTCAGGCTATCGGTGCTCACCCTAAAATAAACCGCCACACCTTCATCCACCTCCACCACCCGATGACTGATGGTCATGCCGGCACTGAGATCATATTGAAAGCCAAGGTTGATTCTGGAAAGGTCTAAAGCATGAGAAACCGATGCCAGACAAATAAGGAAAATAAGAAAACCACTTCTCTGTCGCTGCATAAGGCAAAAAAGTTAAGTAATAATTTGGTTTCTTTGCCAAAAAAATTGCCATGAGTGTATATACTACTGAGATCACATCAGACCAGATCCCCTCAGACAACCCCATCCATCAAAGGCTCCTAAAAGCTTATTACGCAGCTGAGCCGCTGGTTTCGGGAGACTTGCTGGAGCTGGGCTGCGGCGAAGGCAGGGGCGTATCCCTACTTCTGAATAAAGTAGATAGTTATTTGGGACTCGATAAAATTGAAGGAGTTATTGAAACATTGCGTGGAAAATTTGAGAATGCCCGCTTTGAGTCAGGTGTTTTTCCTCCCATCGATTTGCCGGATAATAGTTTTGATACAGTGGTGAGTTTTCAGGTGATCGAACACATTCAGCAGGATGAACTTTTTCTTTCAGAAATCCACCGCATTCTGAAGCCTGGAGGAAAAGCAATTCTATCTACGCCCAACATCAAAATGACCCTGAGCCGTAATCCATGGCACATCAGGGAATATACTGCTGATCAATTGGCCACTCTGGCTGGAAAATATTTCTCCTCAGTAGATATGAAAGGAATAGCGGGCAATGAAAAGGTGATGGAGTACCATAAGCGCAACCGCAAGTCTGTGCAGAAAATCATGAAGTATGACATCCTGGACCTGCAATACAGGCTCCCGGCGGCACTGCTCAGAAAGCCCTATGAAATCCTCAACAGACGAAACCGAAATAAACTCAAAAACCAGTCGGACGAACTGGTTCTTTCTATCTCACATGAGGACTATTTTGTCAGGGAAAAGTCCGAACAAAACCTTGATCTTTTTGTTATTCTAAGTAAGTAAAAACAAAAAAAGATCATGAATTCAGAAAAACTAATAATCGAACTTAATCAACTACTCAGCGACTTTCATATTTACTATCAAAACACCCGCGGATTCCATTGGAATATCAAAGGAAAGCGGTTTTTTGAGCTGCATGTAAAGTTTGAGGAACTGTACACTGAGGCCCTGACCTCTATTGATGAAATCGCTGAGCGTATTTTGACGATTGGTGGCACGCCACTTCATGCGTTTGATGATTATCTCAGCACTTCAAAACTTCGTGTGCATAAAAATGTATCGCTCGACACAGCAACTGTTACGGCCATTCACGAACAACTGAGTCAGCTCGTAGATCAGGAAAATGTGGTGAAGGCGCTGGCGGTAGAATGTGACGATAACGAAACAGAGGATATGATGATTGCCCTCATCAATACTCAGCAAAAAACCATGTGGATGTTTAAGTCCTGGCTGGGTGAGGAAGTGACCGCTTAATCATTAAAATAACGGTGGTACCAGTTTTGAAAGACAAACAGGCACCACACCAAAATATGAGTATCGCCCGGATCAAAAGAATAGAGTTTCTTTTTGATTCGGGCGATTTCATTCCAGTCAAATATGGCCTGAGCTTCTACCTTTTCACGGTTAAATACCTTTTTTTCCAGCTCCCCTTTCAGGGCGCCTTTAAACCAATCCAGAAGAGGCACTTCGAACCCATGCTTAGGCCGCTGATATAACTCCTCAGGTAAAACCTCGCGAAAGGCCTCCCTAAGCACTATTTTCCTGCCGGCACTTGTTGCCTTCAAATCTGTGTGCATAGAAAAAGCCATCTCCACCACTGCCGGATCCAAAAATGGCACCCTCACCTCCAGGCCATTGGCCATGGACATCATATCTACTTTTGGGAGCATATCTCCCTGCAAAACCAACTGTGAGTCCAGCGCCAGCACCTCATTCAATTCACCCACCCTCATAAGCTGGAGCAGGTTATTCTTGAAAGACATATGATCTGTTTGATAATCAGACTTCAACAGCCTCCCAATCTGCAAATCATTGGTAAAACTGGCCAGAAACCAATACCGCTCCCTGAGGGTCATTTTCTGTGCACTGGCAAACCGGTGAAGCTGCCTGATGGTATCGGTGACCTTATGATTTCTTGACTTTGGTAGCTTCTCCCAAAGCCCTCCCAATGAGGCAATCAGGCTGTTTCTTGCACTTGTCTGCTGACTCATAAGCCAGGCACTGTGCTTGTTGTATCCGGAAAAAATCTCATCCGCTCCATCTCCTGAGAGAGCTACTGTCACGTGCTTTCTGGTCTCTTTGCTCAGAATAAAGACTGGCAGTGCCGATGAGTCACCAAAAGGCTCATCTATATAATCCACCACATTTTGCACCTCAGCCAGGAGGTCATCATTGGTCAGGGAAAATACATGATGATCCGTCTGAAATTTGTCTGCCACTAGCTGAGCATAGTGCGTTTCATCAAAGTATTTGTTGTCTTTGAATCCTATGCTGTAAGTTTTCAGGTCTTTGACCTCCTCGCTAGCCAGAGCCACAATGACTGACGAATCGATGCCTCCGCTGAGAAAAGCGCCTAATGGAACATCAGCTACCAGCCTGTCGGTCACTGCTTTTCGCAGCGTCGTAATCAACTGTTGTTTAGCTTCTGCCAGGCCTCGGATGGGTGGTGCTTCCCGATAGGGAAATTCATAGAATTTTTTAATCTCCACTGCTCCATGCTGTATCATCATGTAATGACCCGGCAGGAGTTTTTTCACACCCTCCAGTATAGACAGGGGAGCTGGAATGTAAGTGAGCTGAAAAAAGAGATGCAACGCTTCCCGGTTGATTTGTTTGTCCAAACCATAAGCCATCAGGGCCTTCAATTCGGAGGCAAACAACAAACGATCACCATCCACATGATATACCAGGGGCTTGATGCCAAACCGATCCCGAGCCAGAAAAAGCGATTCCTCCTCTTGATCATAAATGGCAAACGCAAAGAACCCATTCAGCCTGGGGAGCACCTCCTGCCCCCACCGGATATAGGCTTGGAGCAACACTTCCGTGTCACTGTCCGAATGGAAAACACACCCTTCATTTTGAAGCTCAGTCCTTAGGTGTTTGTAGTTATAAATTTCCCCGTTGAATACGATGTGATAGCGCCCCGAGACATCCTTCATGGGCTGATTACCGGCGGCCGAGGTGTCAATGATGGACAATCGCCGGTGCCCCAGCCCCGCCACCTCATCAAACCAGGTGTTATGAACATCAGGGCCACGTTTTTCCAACCGCCTTGTGGCTGCTTCCAGATGCACGAGATTGATTCTCCCGACAGAGTTAAATGCAAAAATTCCTGTAATCCCGCACATATGGCATTAAATTTATGGACTAAAGCATGAAATCATACAGGGATGAACAGTACTTTTCTTAAAATCCTCTTTATCGCAAGTTTTAGCCTTCTGATGGTCAGTAATATTTCGGCTCAAAACCGGAAAAAGACCAAAAAGATTGATCGGGTAATCGCCGAAGGAAGAAGATACATAGGCACCCCCTATAGGTACGGGGGTATGTCTAAATCCGGCATAGACTGCTCTGGGTTAATTTACAATTGTTACAAGACCATTGATGTAACCCTGCCACGTACGGCGAAAGACCAATCCAAAATAGGTAGCAGCAAAACCTGGGACAGCATCCGCCCAGGAGACATTGTTTATTTTAAGTTTAAACAAAAAGGTGAAAAGTGGTACCATGCCGGTATGATCACCTATGCAGAAAAGGATGACATCAGGTTTGTGCATGCCTCCACACGGAGCGGAGTGATAGAATCCAGCCTGATGGATAGCTACTATATGAACAATGTGAAGAAGTTCAGGAGAGTGATAAAGTAGATTTAGTCCTTCTTAGGATTTTTCAAAAATTGAGCGATATCCTTAACTATCCTCTTTGAAAATTTCAGATTTGACTTAAATCGGTTATCACTCTTATCTGTTTTGATATCGCGGGTATCAAACTTATCCAGAGCGCTGGTAAGTGAATTCATCGCTGAAGGGGTAACTCTCACTTCATAAACCTTCCCCGAAGCCTTTCCAATTTTCATAATAAGAGAGTCAACCGAAAAATCGATTAATGAGGACTCCTCAATTGGATAATTAAACTCAATGTGATCATTCCCAATTTGTACGGAAGTAGGAATGTCGGACGGAGATTGACTAAATGGAACCTCCAGGCTCTTCGAGTAATCTTCAAAAAACAAAGGAACTTTCATAAACTTCGGTTAAGATTTCAGAATTATTCCAACAGTATCAGATAACACCTTGATTTTGTCATCAAGCGAGTTTAAGTCCATTTTAGGCCGATCACCATCAAATACAAGAACATGAGATGGGGTCTTTTGTTTCGTATTACAATATAATGGAATAGCAACTATAAAGCCAGATAGTTTTCTAAATAGTTTTAGGCGTGAAAAGTTCCTTACGGATGTTTTCTTCATATATCTTTTCACCGTAGCTCTTAAAGAAGGAGGCAAGTCATCTAATTCTGAATATTTTGATAATTTTTCACCATCCACTTTTAATCCTTCGGCTTTGGAAATCTCCTTCGTATAATACGCTAACGGAACAATTCCATCCACTTCTCTATCGTTCTTGGGCGCCATAAAAAGCGTTGATCTCTTCTCAAGGTTTGGCAAGCCAGCCCGCTGATACACCCTAAGGTATTTATGAGCAGGTATAGGAAATGTCCTCATTCGAAAAATAAAGCACCGTCTTCTTAGGAAATATCTAACATTCATTGTCGTTGACCTCACAAAATACAATGCTGCGACTAATGGACCACATTCCTCAAAAATTGTCACCCGATACCTTGAAGATTCACTTCCCATGGATTGAATAAAGTTATCCAATACCTCGTACACTAAATTCCTTTTTCTATTTATTACCTGTAACGACAAAAAACCATAAACAACTGCATTGCCAAGAAACAAAGCTGCGCCAAAAAGCCCCTTATTATTGTAGATATCATTTAATAACATGCAGAACCAAGAATTTTCACATTCTTCAAGCTGCAGAGTTTCAATTGAAAAATAAAGATAACCACAAATTGAAGGGAGGAGAAAAGACCTTATCCAATTCATAATTTCGTGAATAATGTAATTCAAAAAAATCCCCTACCGCTAATTACAAAAATTTGATATTTTAACAATCAAAACTTTCAATTATTTCAATTGAAAGAAACTGAGGAATAGAGCCTCAATAATCAAATAGACCCCAATTGTTCAAAAGAAAAAATAAACAATGGGAGTCGAACCGTGAAAATATCGTAAAGTAATCCTATGGCTAGCCCCTACCAGTCTAAATCACCGAAGTTTAATTTACAACTAGCCAAGTCTCAAGAAATTGACAGAAAAAAGTGGAGCATATCGGATTCGAACCGATGACCCCCACGCTGCCAGCGTGGTGCTCTAGCCAGCTGAGCTAATGCCCCTTTTTTTGATCAGAAAGTGAATCAGCGTGGTGCTCTGGTCTCCGCGACCCGGCCACCTGCGCTAATGCCCCTTTTTCAAGTTTAAGAGCAAGCCTGATGCTTTTGCTCTTTAAGGATTGCGAATTTAAGCTAAAATTCAATTTAACCAACCCCTCCTTTATATTTTTCTACCGCCATCAACCCTTCCACGCGATCCCGTGTCCTAATAGGCAGATTTGAAAACTTATGAAAGCCCTTTTGCCCTTACTTTGTTTGACCATGCTGTCGGCATGTCTTACCAACCCCTCCCGAACAGAAAACACCTATTATCAGAATGCCAAGCTGATATAAGAACACCCCTATGTGCTCCCGGGAGATTCACTTGTGTTTCTGCGATATCATCAGGCAGAGGACAAAGAGAATGTAATGGATGATGAGTACGCTGAGGCTCTTTATTTTCAGGTTCCGGACACCACCCAATTTCACTACGAAGGTGCTGATCAACTTCGACAATTGAAAATCCGGCTCTATCCATACTGCTTCTGTATGGAAGCCGTGGGCAATACCATAGAAGGCGGCAAAATCTCCGGAACACGCAGCAACGGAAACTGGCGTATTTCAGCGGACATCGACTTACGCATTATCTATGCCTACGATCAGGACAGCACTTATCTGGGCCAGCGGATCAATCGCACCTTTTCCGGGACTTTTCATCAGGAAGCAATCCCAGCAGGGAGATAAGAAATCATTTTCATCACATATCCGTAGAAGGAATCTTAGAACCTTTTTGGAAGCATTTCGCTTTCCTACCTAAATTCCTTTTATGAGCAAATCCAAAGTAACACTGAGCCATGTGTTCAAAACCATCGTATGGCCCAGAAGAAAGATCATTGGCGTAGGTCTGATATTGATTGTGATCAGTCGGGCCGCCAGCCTGGTACTACCGGGAGCCAGTAAATACCTGATGGACGATGTGATCGCAAAGAGTGACATGGAAATGCTAAAAGTACTTCTGTTGGCCATTCTCGGAGCCATCGTGGTGCAGTCCATCACTTCCTTTCTGCTGACGCGCATACTGAGCGTAGAAGCTCAGCACCTCATCTCTCAACTGCGCGTCAGAGTGCAGCGAAAGATCATGTACTTGCCGGTTCGCTTTTTTGATAATACCAAAAGCGGGGAGCTCGTATCCCGAATCATGACGGATGTGGAAGGGGTAAGAAACCTTGTGGGTACAGGGCTGGTACAGCTGGTAGGAGGTCTCCTTACGGCCATTGTTTCCCTGTTCCTCCTCATCAACATCAGCCCCATGATGACAATTTACGTGTTGGTGCCGGTTTCCATATTTGGGGTGATCTCGTTAAAAGCCTTTGGGTACATCCGCCCCATTTTCAGAGAACGAGGCAAACTGAATGCCGAAGTAACCGGCCGCCTGAATGAGACACTCGGCGGGGTGCGGGTGATCAAAGGCTTCAATGCAGAAAAACAAGAAATCAAGACCTTTGAAGAAGGGGTCGAAAAACTTTATCTGAACGTAAAAAAGAGCCTTACCTCCACCAGTCTGGTTACCAGTTCGGCCACATTTCTGTTGGGCCTTGCCAGCACTGGCATCATGGGCATAGGCGGATACCTGATTGTCCAGGGCGAAATGACCATCGGAGATTTCCTGGCCTTTACATTGTATTTGGGATTTATGATCGCCCCTATCGTGCAAATGAGTAACATCGGCAGCCAGCTCACGGAGGCATTTGCCGGGCTGGACCGCACAGAGGAGATCATGAATCTTGCAGAAGAAGACGATGGCTCGGTAAGAACCATTCGCATCCCACAGATCAAAGGTGACGTGGAGTTTCGTGATGTAAGCTTCTCTTATGAAGACGACAACCATGTAATCAAGCACATTAGCTTCAAGGCTCCGGCTGGCTCTGTGACTGCCCTGGTAGGAACCTCCGGCTCTGGGAAATCCACCATCGCCAGCCTTGCTGCATCTTTCCTCACCCCCGATGAGGGCATCATCACCATTGACAATGAAGACCTCTCTAAAATTTCCTTGGATAGCTATAGGAGTCAGCTGGGAGTCGTCCTTCAGGATGATTTCCTCTTTGAGGGCACTATTCGTGAAAACATTCTCTTCCCAAGACCGGATGCCACAGAAGAAGCTCTGATGACTACCGTAAAAGCCGCTCACGTGGACGAGTTTACCGATCGGTTCGAAAAAGGATTGGACACGCGAATCGGTGAACGGGGCGTAAAACTTTCCGGCGGTCAAAAGCAACGCATAGCCATCGCTCGAGCGATATTGGCAGACCCGAGAATACTCATCCTGGATGAGGCTACCTCCAATCTGGATACCGAGAGCGAAAGTTTTATTCAGGAGAGTTTGGCCAGGCTCATGAGTGGGCGTACCTCGTTTGTCATTGCCCACAGGCTGAGCACCATTCGTCAGGCCGATCAGATTCTGGTGGTAGAAAATGGTCAGATTGCCGAGCAGGGTACCCATGACGAATTGATCCAAAAAGAGGGCCGCTACTTTCAACTTTACACTTACCAGGCAAGAATTTAAGCTTACAATACACCGCGGGCTGGTTAATTCCATTTGAGTTTGTATATTTATCCTCCCCTGATCAGCAAAATAAATTCGGGCATGTAGAATGCCACGTTGTTAAACCAGGATTAAAACCCAAAAAAAGCATGATAATAGGAATTGGAGGTGTAAGCCGTGCGGGTAAAAGTACTTTGGCCGAGAAGCTGAAAGTCCACCTTGAAAAGGCGGGCAAATCAGTGGACATATTTTGCCAGGATGAGTATGTGAAACCCAAGATTTCCATTCCTAAAGTGCAGGGTGTACCCGATTGGGAGAGACCCAGCACCATCAAGTGGGACTCGCTCACCAATGATGTTCAAAGATCTGAAGCTGATGTCAAAATCGTAGAAGGTTTGTTTTCATTTTATCCTGCCTCCCTGCGGGTAAAATATGATGCAAAGCTGTTTTTAGAAATCGATAAGGAGGTTTTTCTGGGCAGAAAAAGTCAGGACAAACGCTGGGATGAAGAGCCCGAATGGTATGCTGAACACGTGTGGAGGTCATATATGAAATATGGCCAGAAAAAGGGAGACAAAAGTGAGTATTTGGACATCTCAGGGGAAGCTCCGTATGACCCTAAGAAAATTCTGGAAGCCATCAGTTAGGTCACTTCGCCAATTTTGTATGATTTCCCATTGAAGGAAACCAAATCTCCGCGCTTTTTTCCCAGAAATGCCGCTCCCAGTGGTGCCACTGGTGAAATACAAAACACCTTTTCTGGAGTTTGGATGAGTCCGAGACTTATGCTGATGTAGAATAGCCCCTGATCTGTACTCAACAAGCTACCTAGCTCTACTTTCTCTGACTTTCGTTCGGGATGGAGCTCCCGAAGAACTTTCTGCTGCTTCAGCACCTGATTGAGCTGTGAAGCTACCTTCTCCTTCTCCAGGTGCATCATGGCACGCCCGGTTTCGTACTTATCTCCGGCACTGCTTTTAGACTCCTCATTGGCAGCCGCCTGAAAGCCCCTGAGCTCATTATTGAGCCCATCTATTCTGCTTTGGATCAAAGCCAAGCAGACTTCATGAACTTTCAATTTCATCGTGTGTAATTCCATGAAGCCTGCCTGATTATTTTATAATTCAAATTTTATCCCCTGTGCCAGAGGCAGCTGTGTGGAATAGTTAATGGTATTGGTCTGTCGGCGCATATAAGCCTTCCATGCATCCGAACCAGACTCGCGTCCTCCACCGGTCTCTTTCTCCCCACCAAAAGCACCACCAATTTCTGCTCCCGATGTACCAATGTTAACATTGGCAATACCACAATCTGAACCAGCCTGTGAAAGGAATAGCTCCGACTCTCGCATGTTGGTTGTCATGATGGCCGAAGACAATCCCTGCGGCACCGCATTCTGCATGGCGATGGCTTCCTCCAGGGTACTATACTTGATCAGGTAAAGAATCGGTGCAAAAGTCTCATGACACACGATTTCGTAATCGTTTTTCACCTCATAAATGGCGGGCTTCACATAACATCCAGATTCATAACCAGGACCTGAAAGCACCTCTCCTGCGATAACCGCTTTACCTCCTTCTGCGGCAATTTTGGTCAGGGCACTTTCGTACATCTGCACAGCATCTTTGTCGATCAGTGGACCCACGTGGTTGTTTTGATCCAAAGGACTTCCGATTCTCAGCTGACCATATGCACTTTGTAGTCGCTGCTTCAGATCTTCATAAATGCTCTCATGGATGATGAGCCTTCTCGTAGAAGTACATCTTTGTCCGGCAGTCCCTACTGCACCAAACACAGCACCCGGAATGGCAATGTTGAGGTCGGCATTTTCGGTTATTATAATAGCGTTATTTCCGCCGAGTTCCAGGATCGATTTTCCAAGCCTTCGCCCTACAGCTTCTCCCACGGCCTTACCCATACGTGTAGATCCTGTAGCGGAAACCAAGGGCACCCTGGTATCGTTAGCCATTTTCTTTCCGATTTCAGCGTCACCTACGATCAGGCCACACACTCCTGGGTGCACACCGTTCTTTTCAAAGATTCCCTGCACAATTTTCTGACAAGCTATGGCTGACAAAGGCACTTTTTCGGATGGCTTCCAGATACACACGTCACCACAGACCCACGCCAGAGCGGAGTTCCACGCCCAGACGGCCACCGGAAAATTGAATGCAGAAATAATCCCGACAATGCCCAGAGGATGCCACTGCTCATACATCCTGTGCAGCGGGCGCTCCGAATGCATGGTGAGCCCATAAAGCTGGCGCGAAAGCCCTACCGCAAAATCGCAGATGTCGATCATCTCCTGCACTTCTCCCAGCCCTTCCTGTAGAGACTTGCCCATCTCATAAGACACCAAAGTGCCCAAATCATCTTTATGCTTTCTGAGCTCCAGCCCTATCTGGCGCACAATCTCACCACGCTGTGGTGCGGGCACTAGTCGCCACTCCAGGAAGGCCTCCTGAGCCGCTCGCACTACTTTTTCGTAAGCATCGGCATCCGCCAGCCTCACTTCGGCAATGGCCTTGCCATCTACAGGTGAAAAAGAAGTGATCACTTCACCCTTGGTAGGAAGCCACTTGCTCCCTATAGCGGCACCGGGGTTAGATGCCTCTACGCCAAGGTTCTTTAAGATTTTAGTCATGTCAGAAGATGGGGTACTCATATCTGTTTTGGTTAAATGTTGTTTCGAGCGGCAAAGCTAAATAATCTCATTGCGAAAAACCCTAAAAACCAAAAGAGCCACCTTGCCGAAGGGCAAGGTGGCTCTTATCTCTGCTAACTTCGCTCACCAACCTATCCCATAATAGGCTTTTTCTCCATTGGGGTAAACTCCTTCTATGAGTATGCCCTCTCCTCTGGCTCCGTTTAGTGATGCAGATAGATCATCCATATTGGCGATCGGTCGCTTGTCTATTTTCGTGATAATAAACCCTTCCTCGATTCCGGCCTCTTTCCACTTGCCTTTTTCAATAGACTTCACCTGCACCCCTGACTTTATCCCAAACTTTTCTTTGTAGGTATCTGAAACGGGCTCCAGAGTAGCTCCCTCCATCTGAAAGGCGCTGTTGGCTTTCACCACCTCAGTTGTCATAAACTGGTTCTTCAATATCGCATCAACTGTTTTAGTTTTTCCATCCCGGATGAACGTGACCTCAATCTTGTCCCCAGGTCTGTTGAGCGCTACCTGCTCCTGAAGCTGGGCCACGTTGGACACCTTTTTTCCCTCGATGGCAATGATCACATCCTTCTCCTTCAAGCCTGCTTCGGCGGCAGATGTACCTTCGTTCACTTTAGCCACAAATACCCCCTTGAGCACATTCAGGTTTTCCTGCTCGGCCAGTGCTGATGACACATCCACAATCTGAATGCCCAACAAGGGGCGCTGTACCGCACCAAAATCCTTCAAATCATAGATCACCTTTTTCACCAGCGTAGCTGGCACTGCAAATGAATAGCCGGCAAAGGCGCCTGTCGGAGAGGCGATAGCGGTATTAATGCCCACAAGCTCACCTTTCAGATTGACCAGTGCTCCACCACTATTTCCGGGATTTACAGCCGCATCTGTCTGTATAAATGCCTCTATGCGTGTAGCACTTCCTCCACGTGCCAGTATGTTGATGTTTCGGGCTTTGGCGCTCACAATCCCTGCGGTCACCGTAGACCTGAAATCAAACGGATTACCTATGGCCAGTACCCACTCCCCAATCTGCATGCTTTCAGAATCCCCAAACTTCACCGTGGGCAGGTTCTCTGCATCTACTTTGATCAGGGCCAGGTCGGTATCGGGGTCCACACCCACCACTTCTCCTTTGTAAGTACTGTTGTCATTCAGCAGGATTTCGATCTCCGAAGCTCCATCCACCACATGGTTGTTGGTAGCAATGTATCCATCCGAAGAAATAATAACCCCGGAACCAGCTCCCATACCCGGTCCGCCCTCTCGCCTGTCATAGCGATCACCAAAATAGTCTCTGAAGAAATCCTCCATAGGGTTACGGGCACCATTGGATTGAGTGGTTGCAGCATATTTTGTGCGGATGTGTACCACTCCGGGTGTTGCAGACTTGGCAGCATATACAAAATTGAGTCCCTGCGGAACTACATAGTCTGTGGTATCAAAAACGTAATTGGTAAAACTCACCGGGTTGTTACCACTAACCGGCTGAATCTGATTTGTAACTTCTGTCTCCACCAGTGTGGCATACCCGCCAAGGGCGATGGCTGCTCCCAAAAATGAAGACAGAATCATTGCGAAAAATATATTTCTCTTACTCATAATTCTTACTGTTTCTAATTTCCGTATAGACTTATACTGTCTTTGATCAGACTTTGTTTGGGTTAAACTCCCGATACCCGGCAAGTGTGTATAACCTTAACAAATCTTAACAAAAAACCCTGATCCCGGCTATTGCCAGAACCAGGGCCTCACTTGCTCCAACTCTAATTACTTAATCGCAATGGTCTTTTTCATTTCCTTCTTAGCATCCTTGGGCAGTACAATGTTGAGTACGCCATCTTTGTAAGAAGCGTCGATTTTCTCCACATTCACATTGTCTGGAAGGTAGAAGGATCTACTGAATGTCCCGTAAGAGCTCTCCACAGTGTGGTAGTTCTTTTCGGTTTTTTCCTGACTCATTTTTCGCTCTCCACTCACAGTCAATCGATCATCCTTCACATCTATGTTGATGTTTTCCTTTTGGATGCCGGGAATGTGAAACTGAATTTCAAATTCCTTATCTGATTCAGCAATATCTACCTGTGGTGAAAAGCTGGTAATGCCTTTTCCTCCATAAAAGTCATCATTGAAAAATCTGTCAATGAAGTTTCCGAATGTCGCAGGCTTAAAGCCGTTTGGGTTATACTTTATAAGTGTCATGTTTTTGAAAGTTTAAATTGTTTAACATCAAATTCGATTACCCATTAAACGAATTCTGTACCAAGCCGAAAATCATAACAAACAAGTGTCATAATGACCGATTTTAATGACAAATAGATAAATAAACTGACATAATGGCTTGTATTTAAAAAATGCAGAAGTAATTAAAATTTTTAAGTGAAAGGTTTTGCAGATAATGAAACAGAAAATTAAGTTTGCAATCCTTTTTACAAAGCCTTGTAAAGAGGCAGCGAAAAATTCCTCCTTAGCTCAGCTGGTTAGAGCATCTGACTGTTAATCAGAGGGTCCTTGGTTCGAGCCCAAGAGGAGGAGCCAAAACAAGAAACCTACTAGTTCATTCTGGTAGGTTTTTTTATGTCCTGAAGGGTAAGACGCGGGCTCGAACTGGTTCGAGGGCTAGCCGCCCCTTTTCAGCAAGCCTGTTCCCCCTCTTGAGAGGGGCTAGGGGTGTGTAATTTGGATCAAGCAATATTTGCGCGGGTTATCACTTCATGGTTATATTTTGCAAACTGAAATAATCCACTCTAGATTCAGAAAAGTAAGGACACAATGGCGGGTAGGCATCCAAGCCTTATCCGACCGGGGCGAGGGCTAGCCGCACCTTTCAGCAAGACTGTTCCCCTCTTGAGAGGGGCTAGGGGTGTGTAATTTCACTTCCTCTTTTCCAGTCAAGGGCACTCCGATCCAAACGCTCATATTCATCCCACAAAGCAGCCGCTCCCAGAATGGCAAGATCCTGCTGATCCATAGTGACCAATTTCAAACGACGGACGGTCTCTGGAAAAGGAAAATCCGACAAAGCAGATTTGAGGTCACCTTCAAATAGCGGAAAAGCCTTGGAAATAGAACCTCCAAAAGCAATGACTTCAGGATCATAGGCTGCCAACACCATTTTCACAAATTGTCCCAGATGATCTCCATACTCCCTCCATACCTCAGTGACTTCACCATCCCCACCGGCTGCAGCTTCGTTTGCGGCCTGTGCGGTCGTTTGGTGTTGGGTCACAAAAAATCCGCTACTGCTAAAATCCTCGTAGCGGGCATCGAGGTAGCGGAGTATCCCGAGTTCTCCTGCCCCACAATTGCTCCCGAAGTAAGGTCGCCCGTTTAGCACCAGACCAATCCCTATTCCGGTGCCCAGTGTGATGCCCACCATGTTTTCACATGGGTCCTCCAGGCCATACTTATAAGTTCCGTACGCAAAGCAGTTGGCATCATTATTAACATGCACCGGCAGTCCGAATCTCATCTCCAGTTCGCGCTTGAGCTCCACCCGCTTCCATGAACTAATATTGTTTGAATTGTACACGGTGCCCGTGGGAATGTCTACCACAGCGGGTACCCCTATCCCAATACCATCCGTATTGGAATTGATCAATGGGGAAAGGAAATCAGAGATTTGATCAAGGGTCTTCTCCAATACATCTTTATTTTCCAGCAAGGTCTGACGCTTATGCTCCAACCGATCTCCCTGACAGATGGCTGCCCGAATTTGAGTTGCTCCTAAATCTACGCCTATTGTCATCCGTCCTAAAATTTCAATTTCCCAAAAACTTTAAAAAGGGCCACAGTACTCAAAAGTGAAACAGCAGCAAGGCATACACCCAACCAAACGTCCTGATAGACAAATGAGCCAATGGAGAAGAGGGCAGAATAAACCGACACCAGTCCAATAAAAATCAGCAGCACTTGTAACGGCATTTGCCAAACAACACCCTCTGCATTATCACATGGATCGTTGTCTCCTCTGGCTTCCTCCACCACGCGCTTCCACCCTGGACCACCGGGGCGGGTAAGGCGATAAAAATTTCTCAGAACCTGGGCATTTTCCGGCTTGGTCAGCAGTGTGACGGACACCCACGAAACCGTAACAACACCCACAGTAATCAGGAGCTTCATGGTAAAGCCATCCAGAACCTCCGTAGCCACTGTAGCGTCATCCACTCCAAGCACCAGCACAAAAGCCACCACAGTGGCCACAATCATGGCGGTAATTTCGGTGATGGCATTGATCCGCCACCAAAACCAGCGCAGCAGGTAAATGGCCCCTGAACCTGCTCCTGACAAAAGCAGGATATTGAATGCCTGAGTGGCATTGTCCAGCACATACAATGAAAGAAATCCGGCAATGATCATCAGGAGGACTGTAGTCCATCTACCCATGGCCACCATCTGCTTATCGGTCGCATCAGGCTTCAGAAACCGCTTATAAAAATCATTGACAAAATACGATGAGCCCCAATTGAGGTGAGTACCTATAGTGGACATATAGGCCGCAATGATTGACGCCACCACAAGGCCTATCCATCCTGTGCCGAGTTTGGCCAGCATCACGGG
Source organism: Marinoscillum luteum (assembly GCF_044005705.1). Lineage (NCBI taxonomy): Bacteria > Pseudomonadati > Bacteroidota > Cytophagia > Cytophagales > Reichenbachiellaceae > Marinoscillum > Marinoscillum luteum. The sequence goes on from NZ_JBIPKE010000019.1 coordinate 406,592, forward strand.
ATAGGCAATGTCATCTTTCAAATAAGTGGGATCTATATCCGGAAATTCTGCATGAATAGAATCCAGGTCCGGGTAAATCACCATGGAAGCCAACGCCACGATGATCCATGGCCAGGGCCTGAGGGCATAGTGCGCAAAATTGAACAGTAAAGTAGCCCCGATGGCATTTTTTTCATCTTTGGCAGAAAGCATACGCTGGGCAATGTAACCACCACCACCAGGCTCAGCGCCCGGGTACCAGACGGCCCACCACTGCACTGCCAGGGGGATCAACAGTAGTGGCACCCAAACCGAGGCACTGCTGAAATCCGGAATAACGCTGATCTTATCAGCAATAATGGGGTTACTCATTAGCTCAGAAAGGCTCCCAACCTCCGGCTGACTCACGGCCACATAAGCGGCATATACGGCACCAAACATAGCAATTCCGTATTGGAAAAAGTCCGCCCAAACCACTCCCTTAATGCCTCCGAGCGAGGCATAAATCACCACCACAATGGAGGCACCCACCACCACCACCCAAGGCTCCAGTCCCAACATCACTGCACCAATCTTGATAGCCGCCAGTGTGACTGAACCCATGATCAGGGTATTAAAAAAAACGCCTAAATAAATGGCCCTAAACCCTCGCAGAAAGGACGCGAGCTTTCCTCCGTATCGTATCTCGTAAAATTCCAGATCGGTATTGACTCTTGACTTTCTCCAAAGCCGGGCATAGATAAAAACCGTGACCATTCCTGTAATCAGAAAGGCCCACCACGCCCAGTTTTTAGACACTCCACTCTCCCGGACAAATCCAGTCACCAGGTTGGGGGTGTCCGCTGAAAAAGTACAGGCCACCATGGATACACCCAGGAGCCACCAGGGCATTCCGCGGCCTCCCAGGAAGTACTCTTCCGAACTCTGACCCGCAGTACGGGAGGCCACCCAGCCTATTCCCAATACGATGGCGAAAAAAATGGCAATAATGATCCAGTCAAGGGTATGTAAAAGCATATCCGGTTATTTTAAGAGGGAGAAACTGATGTAAGTATTAAAAGTGGTAGCGCTTGAAGGCTTCGATGGCTTCATACTCAGCCAAACCAAGTTGATCATAAAGCTTGGCAGTGGATCTGTTTCGGTCTTCAGCCCTTTGCCAGAACTCCCGACCATCAGTTCCCTGAAAGACCACTCCATCTTTTTGTGATTGGTGCTTGAAGATTGCCTGACGCTTCTTCATCAACTCATCCGGACTCAGAGGCACAGCCATATCTATGTCTTCGATTCCCCACTCCTGCCATGCGCCGCGATACAGCCACACGTAACAATCCTTCAGCCAGTCATCATCCTTCAGGACTTCCAGTGCTTTGAAAATAACATCCAGACAGACCCTGTGGGTACCATGTGGATCTGATAGGTCCCCTGCTGCATAGATCTGATGTGGCTGAATGGCCCGGAGCAAGTCCACGGTAATCCTGACATCCTCTTCACTAATCGGGAGTTTTTTCACTCGGCCGGTCTCGTAGAATGGCAGATCCAGAAAGTGTGCTCGCTCGTCTGGTAACCCAACAAAGCGACAGCCGGCACGGGCCTCACCCCTTCTGATCAGCCCCTTGATCCTGCGAACATCATCAGTATCCATTTCACCGGTACCTTTATTGAGAATGTCGGCTTTTATTTTTTGATAAAACTCCTTTTGCTCTGACTGCTTATTGTCCTGGGAGTTTTTCAGCTCATTGTAGAAATCTGCAAAACGGATCACTTCTTCGTCAAATACCGCAATATTTCCAGAAGTCTGATAGGCCACATGCACCTCGTGCCCCTGGTCATGTAAGCGAATAAAAGTACCTCCCATGGAGATCACATCATCGTCCGGATGAGGGCTGAAAAGCACCACTCTCTTCTGGGCAGGTAAGGCACGCTCAGGTCGCTGAGAATCATCTGCATTGGGCTTACCCCCGGGCCATCCGGTAATGGTATGCTGTAGTGCATTGAACATCTTAATATTCAGCTCATAGGTAGAAGGATAAGCGGTAATGAGATCATTCATTCCATGATCATTGTAATCACGCTCCGTAAGCTTCAGGATAGGCTTTCCAGTTTGCTGGCAAAGCCATACCACCGCCCGCTTGGTGGTGAACTCGTCCCATTTACAACCACCTACCAGCCAGGGGGTATAGATTCGCTTCAGGTAAGCAGAAGATCCAGTGTCCAGTACCACTGTGGTATTGTGATGCTGCTGCAGGTAGGTAGCAGGTATTTCTCCTGAGATATCCCCTTCTATCATCCTTCCCACCACAGTGGCTTTGCTCTCACCCCAGGCCATCAATAGAATTCTCTTCGCTTTCAGAATGGTCCCGATCCCCATAGTAATGGCCTTGCGAGGCACATTCTCTTTTCCATAAAAATCTCCAGCGGCATCCTCGCGGGTCACTTGATCCAACGTGACAAGCCTGGTAATTGAATTGACGTGGGAGCCCGGCTCATTGAAACCTATGTGTCCGGTTCGGCCAATCCCCAATATCTGCAGGTCTATCCCGCCATATGTTTCAATCTTGCGCTCATACTCCAGGCAGTATTTTCTGACTTCAGATTCCTGCAGGTCACCTTTCGGGATGTTAATATTCTCCGGATCAATATTGATGTGATCAAACAAATACTCATGCATAAAATGCCAGTAGCTGTGACTGGAGATGGGTGCTATCGGGAAGTACTCGTCCAGATTGAATGTCACTACATTGTGAAAACTCAGCCCCTCCTCCTGGTGCATTTTGACCAGTTCGTTATAAACACCCTTCGGGCTGGAGCCTGTGGCCAGGCCCAACACACAAACATCCCCTTTGCTCTGCTTATGCCGAATCAAATCAGCTATCTCCATGGCAATGCTTCTGGAGCCTATAGATGATTCACTGAAAACAACATTGTGAATCTTTTCAAAGCGTTTTTCCTCATGCAACCCAACCATCTCATGGGTGAGTATTTGACTATTCTGAATGGGCTCTTCCAATATGTCAGTCATTTTGTTTGGTAGTTTAAAGATAGAAAAGACATCAATCGACTTCTCCTAAAATGGTCATCTTTTACAAACGTATAAAAAAATGTGTGCGCACACAATTAATTTAAATAAAAATGTGTGCGCACACACCAACATCAGAAAGAGTCTCAGGTTTTGATTAGTTTTGACCATTATATGTTTCGAAAATGATTGATAAGAAAAACATCAGAATCAAGGATATTGCTCAAATGGCTGGTGTATCGGTGGGTACTGTGGACCGGGTGCTGCATGGAAGGGGGAAAGTATCTAAAGACGCACAGCAAAAAGTAGAGGACGTTCTCAATCGTACCGGGTATAAGCCTAACCTGATCGCCAGAACATTGGGATCCAACAAGACACTCAAAATCACCGCCTTATTGCCCGACCCGGCACAGGATGACTACTGGGCGCTGGCTGAAGCCGGGATACTTCAAAGCATTGAAGAGTGGTCTTATTATGATGTAGAAATCAACTGCATTTTCTTTGACCTCTACAATCCTGGCTCATTCAAAACCACCACAGATGTTGTACTCGAAAGCAAACCCGACGGAATACTTATCGCTCCTGTCTTTCACCACGAATCTATCGAGCTGCTGGCGCAATTGAAAGCGCACTCCATACCTTATGTGCTCTTTAACACCAACATACCTGAAGCCGATCCTTTGTGTTTTATCGGACAAAACCTGGTACACAGTGGCAAGGTGGCCGGTGAGCTCCTCAGCCTTGCAGGTGGGACCAGACGAACCATCATGTCACTGCACATCTATGAAAACCGTGATAACTCGGTTCACCTGATGGCCAAGGAGCATGGGTTAAGGCAATATTTTCAGGAGCAGCCCTACGAGGTGATCAGTCTCGACCTCAGCACTCCACATGAGGTAGAGGATCATATCAGAGAAGCCATCTTGAATCCTGATCTACTGGGAATTTTTGTGACTACCTCCAAAGGCACGTACATAGTAGCCCAAATACTTGAAAAGTACAGTCTGGAGCACATTAGACTGGTGGGCTACGATCTATTGGAAGAAAACCTCCGCTATCTGAAAAAAGGAACGATTGATTTTCTGATTAATCAAAATCCCAAACGGATGGCAAAAATAGGCGTCAATCACCTGGTGAACCACCTGCTCTTCCAAAAGACCCTCCCGGAAAAAGAGATTTTCCCCATTGAAATCATCACCCGCCAAAACCTGGATTCCTACCTCACCTCCAGGATTCATTGAGACCCCTAAACATCAAAAACCCGCACCGATAAAATCGGTGCGGGTTTTCTACTTCAGTTGAGCACTGATCAACTCTTCAATATATCCTCAATCTTTTTGAGCTCATCTGCCTCAAACCCCAGATGATCCAAAGCTTTCACATTAGACCTTAGTTGCTCGGCACTACTCACGCCCACCAGTACGGAAGTAAGTCGCTCGTCTTTCAGCAACCAGGCGATGGCCATATCGCTCAATGATTGCCCTCTGGCCTCTGCAATGGCATGCAGGCCTTTTATTTTCGCCAAATTAGCCTCTACGGTCTCTCGCTGCAAATAGGTCATCCCCTTTGCCGCCCGGCTATCAGCCGGTATTCCCTTGATGTATTTATTGGTGAGCATACCCTGCTCCAATGGACTAAAAGCAATGCAGCCCACGCCATTGTCATCCAGGGTATTCATCAATCTCTTTTCCACCCATCTGTCAAACATTGAGTACCTGGCCTGATGAATGAGGCAGGGTGTTCCCAGATCTTTGAGAATGGCAATGGCTTTTTTAGCCTGATCATCCGGGTAGTTGGAGATCCCCACATATAAAGCCCGCCCTGATCTGACAATGAAGTCCAACGCACCCATCGTTTCCTCCAGTGGTGTGTCAGGGTCTGGCCTGTGGTGATAGAAAAGATCCACATAGTCCAGGTTCATCCTTTTCAGGCTCTGATCTAAACTATTCACCAGGTACTTTCTCGATCCAAAATTGCCGAACGGCCCGGGCCACATGTCGTATCCCGCCTTTGAGGAAATAAAAAGTTCATCGCGATGAGCTGAAAAATCCTCCTTATATAATCTCCCAAAATTGGTTTCGGCTGATCCAAACGGCGGCCCGTAGTTATTGGCCAGGTCAAAGTGTATGATTCCAAGATCAAAAGCAGTTCTCAGAATCTGCTGTCCTTTGAGTAGGTCATCTGCATGCCCAAAGTTGTGCCACAGACCAAGTGAAAGAAGCGGAAGCTGTACACCGCTGCGACCACAGCGGCGGTATTTCATTTGCTGATACCGGCCGTCCTTTGCCAGGTATCGTTTATATCCTGATTTGTCGTTAATTTCCATGGGTTTAAAGTTACTCGCTCAGTAAGAAAATACCAGTGCTACATCATCATTCCTACCTACCAAAATGTACTTGGATCCTTTAGCTGACTGGATCACTGCCAAACTCCGGATATCTCCACGGATTTTTAATCCCGCTTCACTGGCTTTGGGTACCGAAAACTCTCCTTGTCCATTACCCAAAAGTAAGGCACCCTGACTGGCATCATATGCCCCGAAATACGGGGTGGCCCATTCCATATTCCCCCCCAGAATGAGGTCCTGATTTCCATCATTGTTCACATCCAGAGAAGCAATGGCATAGACGGGTGCCCTTTGGGCCACTGCCGGGAGTTCCTTTTGCTCAAATCTGAGCCCTCCAAGATTCATCAGGGCTATAGACTTATAAGTGCATGCCTCATACCTTTTGCTGGCACTTAGTGCTTCCGGCTGAAAAATCTGATCAATGCTCTTCCCGGAAAAATCCTTATTGAGGATGAATAACTTCTTGATCAGGGGCATCTGCTTTACTAGCTCGTCTCGGTTGGCCAGGGGGTACTCCTTATCACCTATGCTGTAGGTAATAATCTGATCCAGAGAGAGATTCTTATCAAAATCATTCACATACATTCGAACAGGCTGATCCACGGATGGCTGAAGCTTACTATTAGTACCCAAATTTCCCAACACAAAATCAGGACGTCCATCTCCGTTCAGATCCGTTAGGGTGATGGTATTCCACCAGCCATTGGTTCTATCCAGGTCAGGAATATCGGCCTTCTCCAATTTCCCATTTCTATTCATAAAAACGGTAATGGGCATCCACTCACCCACAATGATCAGGTCTTCGTAACCATCCTCGTCCAAATCGGCCCAAACAGCATCAGTGACCATGCCAATGTGTTCGAGTTCAGGAGCCACGCCAGCAGTTTCGTTTCTGAACCTACCAGGGCCAATATTGAACAGGATACGGCTCTCCGGGGTCTGGCCATATTTACCGGCCACCACTCGTCCCCCCACAAATAAGTCCTGATCTCCATCATGATCTATGTCTGAAGCAATGACTACTGATCCATGCTGAAAATTCTCCTCCAAAGCGCCTTGCTGAAGCGAAAAATTCCCAGCTCCATCATTGTAAAAGAGTCTGTCATTCAGCCGGGGATTGGGCGGCTGAAACTCATTGCCACCGGAGGCCAGGTATAAATCCTGATCGCCATCATTGTCCGCATCAAAAAACAAAGCCGCAGTTTCTTCCGGTGCCGGATTACTACGGAAAGTCTCAGCCGAATGCTTTCGAAAGGTACCATCTGCGTTCTGTAAATAGAGCATTCCATTGTTGCCAGAGGCTCCACAGATATAAGCATCCTCCAGCCCGTCTCCATTGACATCAGCTACCGCTATGGCCGGGCCATCACGCGAGATTACATGTGGAATAAGGTATTGAGCATTAAAATCAACAAAGGGATTTTCAAAGTGTCTGAATGCCAGCTGACTTTGCTCGGTCACCTCCTTCAAAACAGGCGGCTGTCCCTCCTCCTCATATTCAAAGAGGCCTTTAGCCTGCGCCATGTCAAGCAGAATGGTCTGATTAACCTCTACAGCCGTGAGCATCTGTGTGCCTCCTCCCGGCCAGATGACTCGCAAGGAATCCACTTTAGCACTCTTACCAACTCCAAATACCAGCTCCTTGGTGGTACTTGACTGGAAGCCCCTATCCGGGAAAAGCTCCTGATACTGCAGGTTACCTTCCGCATAAAGCCTCACTTTGGTCCCTACGCCATTTGGGTTTCCAGACGAGCCCTTCAATCTTACCTTCAAATAATTATTTCCCTGCTGGTTGTTTTTAAGAATCTGCGCCCGGTCGTTGATGTTATTCACGACCAAATCCAGGTCTCCATCATTGTCCAGATCAGCATAAACCGAGCTGGTCGAGACTGTCTTTTCTAGCTTCGCCCACGAGGCGGATACATTTTCAAAGGATATTCCACCCTGATTTCTGAATAAATAATTCTCAACTTTTCCATCCGGCATCTGCGCAATCAAGGCTGAGTCACTGATCTCATCATTCCCTACTTTGAAATCATTGGCAGAAAGGAACATGATGTAATCCAAATCATTCGGACGTTTCACGATTCCGTTGGAAATAAACAGGTCCTTATAACCATCCAAATCTAGATCAGCAAAAAGGGGAGCCCAGCTCCAGTCTGTAGCCGCCACACCGGTCATCAGTCCCACCTCAGAGAATGTTCCGTCGCCATTATTAAGCTGCAACATATTGCGGGCAAACTGCTTTTCGTAACCAAAAGTCTGCTTGAGTTTGTAGATCTCATAGGATTCCTCGCCGGCTGAGTTCTTGAGGACTTTTTCATCCTCGGGTAGCATATCCAGGGTGATGATTTCAGGCAGTCCATCATTGTTAATATCCCCAATGTCATTACCCATGGAAGACCTGCTGCTATGAGTGATCATGCTCCCTATGGATTCAGTAAATGTGCCATCCTGATTGTTCAGATAGAGGTAGTCATTTTCATGAAAATCATTGGAAATGTAGATATCCGTATATCCATCAAAATTAAAATCTGAAAGTCCAATTCCCAGTCCGTAACCGATTTGAGAAGTATAGATACCAGCACTTTTAGTAACATCCACAAACATGCCGCCATCATTTCTGAGCAGTAAATCTCCTGCCAGGGAGTCTTCATCCAGACGCAGAGTGGATCGGCCGTAACTCCTTTTGGTATGGACAGAATGATTCAAAAGATAAACATCCAGGTCCTGGTCATTATCAAAATCAAAAAATGCAGCCTGTGTGGAAAATCCCTTAAAATCAAGCCCAAATGAAGCGGCGCTTTCGGTAAATGTGAGGTCTCCGTTATTAATAAAAAGCTGGTTTTGACCTGATATCCCTTTGTACTTCCCTACCCTGCAAACATAGATATCCAGATAACCATCCGCATTCACATCAGCCATGGTCACACCGGTTTTCCAGGCACCTGGCGAACTCACTCCTGCGGATTCGGTAATGTCCTCGAACTCAAAGTTGCCTTTGTTCAGGTAAAGTTTATTCTCTGCCTGATTGGCAGTAAAATAGATATCCTCCAGGCCATCATTGTTAATATCACCAACAGCCACACCTCCGCCATTGTAGAAGTAGAGATAATCCACAATATTGAATTGTTCATCCTCAGTAAGTGTGTTAGAAAAGGAGACCCCTGACGTTTCAGCAGGCACATACTCCAGCAGCGATTTCGGTACTTGCTCTTTACAGGAAACGACAGATACAATCAGAATTAACAGACAAAAGGTGCGTATGGACATCATTTTTTACTTTTCGCGATGAAGATTTGCATCGCCTCATTATTATTGGCCACTATGACTTTGGGTCCAGCCTTGGTATTCACTACTTTGATTTTCCTTGTTTGGCCGTTCAGGTATAGCCCGGAATCCGTTGATTTGAGGGCTTTAAACCCACCATTTCCGTCCCCCAGAAGCACGAGCCCGTAGTTGGCATCATAGCGGCCCACTTCCGGCTTAGTATCATTAAGGTTGCCACCCACCAGCAGATCCATATTACCATCCATATTCACATCCATGGCCTCCAGCGCGTAGGTCACAGAAAACTGAGCCTCAATGGGAAGACTAGCTTTGGTATAGCCATTTGGTCCACTTAGATAAACCACCGTTTCCAGTTCTCTTACTTCGTACACTTTAGACTTGGCAAGCGCCTCTGGTGGAAACACATCCGTCATCTCCTGATTCTTATAATCCCCCCATTCCAGATATTTCTTCTTCAAATGTGGCAGCTGCATGATCAGGTCGTGTCGCAATACCATGGGGTAAGCCTTCTCTCCATTATACTGGGTGACGATTTGCTCAATGGTGCCATTCTGATCAAAATCATTGACATACATGGAAACCGGCTTTGTCTCAGAGGCTTCAAACCGACTGTTGCTTCCATGATTTCCCACGGCCAGGTCGGGCCGCCCATCATTGTTGAAATCGGCCATTTCGATGGTATTCCACCAGCCAGCATCGTCCAGAAGGTTGGGTAAGCTATCTCTGACCAAACTCCCCCCGGTGTTGGAGAAATACATAATAGGCATCCACTCTCCCACGACCATCAGGTCCTGATCGCCATCACCGTCCATATCTTCCCAGCTGGCATCTGTGACCATTCCCAGGTCCTGAAAAGCTACGGATAGCTCCAAGTCAGTCTGAAAATTGCCCTTACCATCATTGATCAGTAAATAGCTGGAGGCGGGCACACCGTAGTAGCCGGGCACCATCCTAATCCCTACAAAAAGATCCAGATCCCCATCGCCATCCACATCCCCGGGCACCACCGATGAAGTATTTTCATACCTCCCATTCGGGTAAATTTTGTTCTGCTTAGTAAAACCTTGTCCCTTGAGATTGAGATATAGCCGATCTCCAAGGGCCGACGACAAATCAGAAAATTCTGAGCTTCCACTAGCAACATACAGATCTTGAAAGCCGTCTCCATCAGCATCAAAAAAAGCACAATCCACGTCTTCATACTCCGCTTCCTGGATCATATAAGATTTTGGCACTCGCTCGAAAACACCGGAAGCTTTCTGTATAAAAAGGGCTCCTGCCTGGCCCGCTGCCCCGCCAATGTAAAAATCTTCCAGGCCGTCATTGTTGGCATCCCCGGTGCATAAGCATGGACCTTCCGTGGACCGCATGTGGTAAACCAACCTGTCCTTATCAAAATCTACCCATTTGCTCTCTCGGTGCACAAAAGCCGAATCAGTCACCGACTGAAAAATTGGCTCCTTGTTTGTTTTTCTACTCATAGAGCCGGTCTTCTCTGAGGGCTCTTTGAGCTCCAATGTCTGGTTGGCCTCTACATTGATAAGAGTCTGGATGGCGCCACCCGCCCAGTAAATCTTGACCGAATCCGCCATTTTTGCTAACCCCAGCCCAAAAAGCGGGCGGCTATCCACGGTGGACTCGAAGCCCCTGATGGGCATATTCTCCAGGTAAAGCGTGGTATTCGCCAGGAAAACCTCAATTCGGGTTCCAAAGGCCCCGCTATTTTGACCCTGCCCGGTGAGTTGAAATCGCAAATAATTATTTTGCGGATAGAGTTTATTGGTTTGGTTCTCGAACACCCATGATGGAAGATTGACATTATTGACTATCAGGTCCAGGTCTCCATCATTGTCTAGGTCTCCATAGGCAGACCCATTTGAAAAACCCGGCTCGCCCAATCCGAACTCCTGTGATGTATTGACAAACTGAAGATTGCCCTGGTTCAAATAAGCGTAATTAGCAATTGGTCTGGACGGAATCAAGTCTATCAGGCTTTTGTAATCCACCCCTGCACCTGAAACCAGTTTTTTCACCACCTCCTCCTGTTTCACATAGTGCAGAAAATCCTGATCTGTAAGGTCCTGATAAATCCCATTGGCAATGAAGATATCCTTGAGGCCGTCATTTTGAAAATCAAAAATCAGCGCTCCCCAACTCCAATCTGTGGCTTCCACCCCTGCTAACCGACCAATCTCACTGAAGGTATTGTCTCCATTGTTCAGCTGAAGCATATTTCTGGTGAACTGATGATAATAGCCATTTTGGAGGTTGTACTGATACTTATCCCAGTTCTCGAAGGTCGTCACGGTCTTCACCCGCTCGTCTGGCTCTGGTAGCATATCTGTCACAAAAATATCGGGACGGCTGTCATTGTTGATGTCGGATAAGTCTGCACCCATGGACGCTGCACTTAAGCTTCTGATCTGATCCTCCAGCACTTCCCGAAAAGTACCATCCTGATTGTTCAGATATAGATAGTCACGCTCAAAAAAGTCATTGGAAACATAAATATCCTGCCAGTGATCCCCATCAATATCCCCGACCGTGACACCAAGACCAAAACCTATAATGCTGCCATAGATCCCAGCCTTGTCGCTCACATCCAGAAACTTGCCATTGTCATTTCTAAACAGCTTATCTCCTCCTACCGGATCTCTTTTTGGTCTTTCATTTCTTCTGAGGTCAAAACTCCCAATGGCCTGATAAGAGTTATTGAGCAGGTACATATCCAGGTCTCCGTCTTTGTCATAATCAAAAAAGGCAGCGTGAGTAGAAAACCCGGGATCAGCCAGCCCATACTCGGCAGCACTTTCCCGAAACGTGAGGTCTCCCTGGTTAATAAAAAGCTCATTTTCCTTGCTATCGCCGGCTATGTCGCCTGAGTTACAGACATAAATATCGAGCAGCCCATCTCCATTGATATCCACCAGGCTCACACCAGTGCTCCAGGCTTTTTTACCCTCCACACCGGCTGACATGGTTATGTCCCGGAACTTCATTCCGCCTTCATTAAGATATAGCTTGTTCTTTTTCTGGTTGGCTGTAAAATAAATATCTAACAAACCATCGTTGTTAAAATCGCCCAAGCCAACACCTCCGCCGTTATAGAAGTTACGGTAGGTGAAAATATTGAAGTCTTTATCAAACTCCAGCACATTAGAAAAGTCAACACCAGATTCTGCCGCTGGTACTTTTCGAAAAAGAGTGTCGGCCTCCCTGGCCGTCTCCTGCTGACAGGAAACCATTAAAAGAGACACTGCGAATAAGTATAAATATTTCATACGCTTCAAAGTCTATTGATTGAGTTGCTTGGCTACCGTAAGGTCCGTGAAACGAACGGACACTCGCCTTTCATCCTTCAGTGAAATAGAAATCCTCCTATTACCATCCACTTTCGCATAAGCTGTCGGTTTTTCGGGATGTTCGATCGCCAGAAATCCACCTCCAAATGTCTCTTCCGTTAAGCTCTTGACCGTCAGAATAAGGGAGTCCGCTCCGAACTCCGTATTCCATGGTGCCCAGGCATTGTAAAAATAATCATAGGACATCTCGTAAAGCCCATCTTCATGAAAGGAGGGCTGAAACTGCACGGTCACCGGAGATTTAACATTTTCCTTGATGACATACTCAACAATTCTGGCTCCAGGACCTTGATAAATAAGCTTCTGTCGGTTAAGATCCATGCACCGATCAAAAAAATCCTGAAGACTCATTCCAAAAGTCATTCCCATCAGGAGGGTATCATACCGCACTCCGCTTGCCAATTCACGCTCCTCCATCTCCTGATAGGGGTGCGACTGGCATCCTGCCAACATTATGGCGACTAGTCCTATCGAATACACTGCATTTCTCATCACTAATACGTCACTATATAAGGTTGATCATTATTTTTCAAAAACAATAGTAAAGGCCGGCCTTTCGTGTTAACCTCCAAGATACTCCTCACATCCCCGGTTGTGGAGATCCCGGATTCATTCGGATAAGTGTATCGGAAATCACCATTGCCCGCACCCAAAAACAACTGGCCGTAGCTGCCGGCATAAATACCCGTTTCGGGTTTTGCCATGTGTTGGTTCCCTCCTAACACAAAATCCATAATTCCATCACCATTATAATCAGCAGCACTGATGGCATAGACAGGTGAAAACTGTGCCTCGCGCGGCAATGCTGTTTTGGTGAAAATACCCGAGCCGTCATTGAGATACAAAGACGTTTCTAAATCTACCATTTCATAAGTGACCGCCCCCTCAAGCTGCTCCGGGGTAAAAACGTCTGTCATATTCGCTTCCTTGTATGCTTCATACCTCAGAAATTTCTTTTTCATGGACGGGAGTTGCTTAATCAGATCTTTCAATTGGATCATTGGGAAATAGGCCCCATCTCGATAGTAAGCGGTGATGTGCTCTATGCTCCCATTTCTATCAAAATCACCAACATAAATCCTCATCGGAGCATCAATAGTCGCCCGAAACCGCGAGTTGGTGCCGTTATTCCCTACCAGCACATCTACATCACCATCACCGTCCACATCGGCCACTTGCAGCGTATGGTACATGCCAGAGGAGTTTGAAAACCCCGCCTCCAGGGACTCTGTGAAGCTTCCATCCTGATTGATAAATACTTTCAGCGGCATCCATTCTCCTGCCAGGAGTAGATCCTCATCACCGTCTCCATCAATATCAGCCCATTGAGCGGCTGTAATCATACCGATCTCCTTGTGTGGTGCTATTTCCTCCGTGACTTCATGGAAGGTCCCATCTCCCTTATTCTGAAAAAGGTGACCCGAAACCGGCAACCCAAAGTACTGAGGCTTTAGTCGATCTCCGAGAAACAAATCCGGGTAGCCGTCACCATCAAAATCACTCACCGCTACTGTACCCGTACTGCGTAACTCTGTACCGGGCAATGCCTCTGGCATCAATTGAAATTTCCCTCCAATATTGGTATAGATTCTATCCCTCAGTTCGAGACTCAGACCTGTAAATTCACTTCCTCCACTTGCCACAATCAGATCAAGGTCTCCATCCCGCTCAAAATCAGAAAAAGCGCAATCTGTATCCTCCGACCCTGCTTCGGCATCAAACCTCTGCCCCTCAATGAAGGTACCGTTTCGCTGCTGAAAATAAATCCTGCCGGCCTGCCCCCTGGCACCGCCCAAATAGACATCCTCCAGCCCATCCCCATTCACATCTCCCTTGCAGGCGCATGGCCCTTCATTGGAAGCCATATCAAACAGTAAACGGTCCCGATCGAAATCAACATACGTGTTCTCAGTATGTGAATAAGGCACAACAGATGGATCAACGGCTTGAAAAATGCCTTTACGTTCGTTAAGTCCAGGTACCCGAGTGTCAGTAAGGCTGGCGTAAGAAATCTCAACCAATCGATTCACATCCACTTCCAATTTTCTACTCTCCCGACCATCGGGCCACTGAATCACCACACTGTCTATCCGATCAAGTGTACCCAATCCGAAATGGAGCCGTTGATCTACCGACGACTGAAATCCACGCATCGGGGTAAGCTCTCTGGACCAACCTCTACCACCTCCATACACCCATACTTTACTGCCAATGGCATTCGGATTTCTACCCTTTCCCTGCAGTTTGATGGAGATAAAATTGTTCCCCTGACCATTTGTACGGTTTTCATAGACAAAGGCGGGCATGTTCACATTATTGAGCAAAAGGTCCAAATCCCCATCATTGTCAAGGTCAGCATATGCAGAGCCATTGGAAAATGTCAGCTGATCCAGCCCCCAATCACTGGCTGCATTTTTGAATTCGAGATTCCCCTGATTCTCATAGGCATAGTTGGCCAACGGCTCGGACGGGATCATATCAATCAATTTTTTGATGGCATTCCCGTCGGCCTGAAGCATCTTTCTGATGGCTTCAGGATTTGCCATGAAATTGATATAATCCTGATCAAGCAGATCCTTATAAATTCCATTGGCTACAAAAAGATCACTGTAGCCGTCGTTGTTCATATCGAAAATCAAGGCTCCCCAGCTCCAATCGGTCGCTTCCACACCAGCCAGCCTGGACACTTCACTGAAGGTACCGTTTCGGTTATTGAGCTGAAGGGCATTTCTTCCAAATTGGTGATAGTAGCCTTGCTGCACTTGTAGTTGATACTTGTCCCACCCCTCAAAAGAAGCTTTTGACATGACCCGATCATGTCGCTCAGGCAGCATCTCGGTGACAAACACTTCATTGTAACCATCATTATTCAGGTCGGCAATATCAGCACCCATGGAGCCCATGGATATTTCGGTCATGTAAGAGGTCAGGGACTCTGCGAACGTTCCATTCTGTTGATTGATATACAAATAGTCACGCTCAAAAAAATCGTTGGACACGTAGATATCCAGCCAACCATCCATATCTATGTCACTAATGGTCACACCCAGCCCAAAACCAATGCTGCTGCTATAAATGCCGGCTTGTGTGGACACATCCACAAACCTGTTGTCATCATTTCTAAGCAACATATTTCCACCCAGAGAATCGGGAATCTCCCGCTGATCTTTGATCAAATCATAGCCTCCCACAGAGCGAATTGAATTATTGAGCAAGTAGCAATCCAGGTCACCATCCCGATCATAATCAAAAAATGATGCATGTGTGGAAAGCCCCAGATTATCCAACCCATATTTTTCAGCTTCCTCGCGAAACGTAAGGTCTCCATTGTTGATATAAAGAGAATTTCTTCTGTTTGGGCCACCTGGGGGGCCAGATTTGCAGACATAAATATCCATCCACCCGTCGTAGTTGATGTCCACAAAGGTGACTCCTGTGCTCCAAACATTCTCCGATAGAAGACCGGCGGACTCGGTAATATCTTCAAACGCTATACCCACTTCTGATGAAGTCCCTTTGTTAAGGTAAAGTCTATTCGAAACCATGTTTCCGCAGAAAAACACATCCGGGAAACCATCATTGTTAATGTCACCCACTCCAACACCTCCGCCATTGTAAAAATTTTTGAAGGTATATGGGTTGACATCTTCTGTGTAATCCAGTGTATTTTGGAAATCAATGCCTGTAGACTTCAACAGTCGGAAGCGTTTGTCCGAAGGCTCCTCCTCGGAGGGGACACAGGAAAATGCCAGACAAATAAGAAAAAAAATGATCGCTGGTTGTCTCATGTACATAATGAGGATGGATTCGCTCCTCCAAAACTAAAAAAAAGGCAAGCAACAGAAGCCGCTTGCCTTTTCTTTCAGAAATTATTCTTATTAATTATATCCTTCGTTCTGCTTCAACTTGTTGTTGGCATCCAGCTGAACCTGAGGAATAGGGAATATAGCATAGTGGCTGTCAGAAGTTCCTTTTTCCCACCATGGATCATCATACTTGCCAAATCTGATCAGATCCTGACGTCTGGTCATCTCTGCATACATCTCACGACCCCACTCAGCAAGTAGGTTGGTAGCATCCAGAGATGAGAAAGGGGTTACCCCTGCTCTGGTTCTGATCTGATTGACCATAGCCAATGCATCTGCAGTGTTTCCCTGACGGAAATCAGCTTCTGCTTTGGTCAGGAGAATGTTTCCTAAACGGAAGATCACAAAGTCATTACTCAGGTTAGGTGTAGCTCCCTGAGCAATCTCATATTTACCAATTCTGGCTCCAGCCTGACGCAATCCATCAGGATAAATAGAGTTGTGCTGAGGTGTAAAGGTAAGTGGTGCTCCATCCGGATCAGTTGGTTCTACACCAGCATCTTCGGTTCTGCTTCCATCTGGATTAAACTGAGGCCCAACGATGAAATTGGATAGCCTTGAATCCACAGTTCCGATACTTGTTGCCTGAGCCAGACCTTTATAAACATCCCCCTGAGGGCCAGGGTTTTTCGCAGGATCTACGTAGGAGTTATAAAACTCCTCTACAGTCGCATATCCATTCCATGGCTGATCCTGAAGGTTAAATGTGTTTTGACTTCCGTAATGCAGAGTCATCTGATGCCAGTTGAATCCTTGTGCAAATACCTGATCGTAAGGCACTACAAAGATGTTTTCCTGAGAACCAGCGTTGTCTGTCTGGAAATTCGCAGCATAGTTGCTCTCCAGTGAGTAAAGTCCTGAATTGATGATCGCGTCAGCATCAGCTTCGGCATCAGCCCATCGGGCAGTACCAGTATACACTTCTGCATTCAAGTAAAGTTTGGCACGAATGGCCAAAGCTCCCCACTTGTTGATTCTACCATAAGTAGAAGCATCTTTCGCTTCGCTCAGCAATGGAATGATTTCATTCAATTCTGACTCTACGAAGTTAAATACCTGCTGACGGGTAGAATTACCAGCCGTTTCAGTGTCTGTAAAGTCAGTCACCAAAGGTACATTTCCGAATGCATCCAATAACCAGTAGTACCAAAGGGCACGCACCGCTCTCAACTCTGCGATGAAAGCATCTGCTTCTTCAGTCCCTAATTGCTCAAACTGATAGATCAAACGGTTACAGGTATTCACCCCTGAGTAACAGAATCCCCAGGTGTTATTGAAGAATCCATTGTCAGCAGTGTATTCATGTTGATGCAACTGCAACAAAATACCACCATCATACCAGTCACCACCTTTGGTGGTAATTACCAACTCATCAGAAGCGATTTCATTGATTGACCAAAGGTTTGAGTGGTTACCAATTCCAAGCAGTGAAGAATATGCTTGTCCAAGAGCTGCGACAAACTCCTCATCAGATGTGAAGAAGTTATCGGCGGTTACGTCGCTATACAGCTCTTCTTCCAGGTCCGTACATGCCGGTGCAAAAAACACCAGGCCAAGAACCATTAAAGAAACTCTTTTCATTAATTTATTCATGTCTTAAAATTTTAAGTTTTTAGAAGCCCAGGTTTAAACCCAACGTGAAGGTTCTGGTGGTAAAGTAAGTTGACCTTCTCTCGATACCAGGTGATAGTGTATCAGCATCACCAGGACGTCCACCATTGTCACTGTCTATCCTGTCTTCATACCTTACTTCTGGGTCCACACCAGTGTAGTTGGTCAAAACAAATGGGTTTTGAACTGACGCAAACAATCTCAATTTACGTACTGCACTGCCACTCTGTAGTGGGAAATTATAACCAATGGTAGCGTTATCGATTTTCACGTAATCAGCACTCTCTACATGAACACTGTTCACAGAAGCCTTCTTAACATTTGAATCGTAATACTTAGTCTTCACCACATTGTAATTACCGACCGTAGTAGACTCATTGTTCTCATAGAAACCTCGGTAGCTATTCAGCAGGTCATGACCCACAGCTCCTCTAATGAAAATATTAAGATCAAAGCTCTTATAGGTAAACGAGTTGTTGAAACCGAAAGTGGCATCTGGAAGTCCAGATCCAATTACCGTTCTGTCGTCATCACAGTTACAATAAGAACCGTCACCACTCAAATCAGCAAACCTAGGTGTGCCATCTTCGTCTACACCAATCTGAACGGGTCCCCAAAGTTGACCTAATTCTTCACCTTCTTTAACTCTTACCAATTCTGTGTCATTCTGACCAGGCGCTCCCATGTTGGCTCTGTAGAGTACTCCACCTTCTCCAAAGGACAAATCCCCAGAAGTCAAACTCACTACTTCCGTTTTGAATGTAGAGAAGTTCACCCCAGTAGACCAGGTGAAGTCATTGGTCACTATAGCTTGGTAGTTAAGTGCTACCTCAAGTCCGGAATTCGCAAATTCTCCAATGTTCACCCAAGTCTGTCCAAACAAGTTTGGTGGCACAGGCACATTTACAGAAAGAATCATATCAGTAGTGGTTCTTGTGTACCAGTCAACTGTACCACTCAATTTATTATCCAAAAGGGTAAAGTCAATCCCTACGTCGATCTCATCTTTAGTCTCCCAGGAAAGATCCGGATTTGGATTACTTACAGGACCAAAACTTGGCACGTATTCCCCGTTATAAAAGAAGTTTCCTTGAGGACCATATCTCTGAAGTGATAGGTAAGACTGACCAGGGATGTTTCCTGTTCTACCAAACGAACCTCTCAATTTCAAGCTGTTCACTGTAGGGATTTCCACGAGGTTGGTGATGTTCACACCGGCACTCACGGCTGGGAAAATACCCCATCTGTTGTTGATACCAAATCTTGAAGATCCTTCATATCTCGCACTTGCAGAAAGGAAATATGTGTTATCGTAATTCAGATTCAATCTGCCAAAAAATCCAATGAGTTTGTAAGAATTCGCATAACTCCATAGGTTACCAAGTCCGTTAGCAAAATCAAGAGCAGCACCCATATTGTTATATCCAAACGCATCAGTAAGGAAATCACCGCCTTCCATACCAGATCCCTCAGTGAAGAATTCCTGGTATGAATAACCACCCAAAAGGGAAATATTAAGGTCACTTACATCCTTGTTGTAGTTTACTGTAGATTCGATCAACTGGTTGGTCCTTCTTTCATTAGACTTACGGGCCAAGCCATTTCTACCTGCTCCTCTGAATTTAGAATTCTTAGAGTAGTACTCACCTCTCAGGTCATTCTCCTCTTGTCTGGAGTAGAACACAGAAGCACTCAAGCCATTTACCAGATCGCTGAAGTCATACTCAGCTTTCACACTCGCAAGCAAACGATGATCCACTCCTTCATTAACATTCTGCTCTGCTATGCCCACCGGGTTGAAGAAATCAAAAATATCTCTCTGTGCATAACCACCTTGCTCAGTCAGACCACCACCAGATGCAGCAATATTTACAGGCATTGTAGGGTTAGCCACTACAGCATATCTAAAAGCTTCAGCAAAACCATAGTCAGACTCTTTGGTGGTACTTGATATACCCACAGTTATTTTCGCACGGTCATTTAAAGCACGCTGAGTAATGTTCACACGACCATTCAACTGGCTAAAGCCTGTACCAATACCAATACCTTCAGTATCTCTATAGTTCATAGAAATACGGTAACTGGTCTGGCCTGTACCACCTGACAGTGACAAGTTGTGCACCTGAGCCTGACCTAGTTGAGTCACCTCATCCATCCAGTCTGTATCAGAACCGAAATCCTGAGCCCCTGGCACCTCTCTGTACTCATCGGCGGTCATGAAGTCGATGGTGTTATAGATAGACTCCACAGCGTAGGAGCCGTTATAGTCCACCTGCATTTTACCTTTTGATCCGGTCTTAGTGGTCACGAGGATTACTCCACTGGATCCACGAGTACCGTAGATGGCAGCAGCTGATCCATCTTTCAGGATATCAATGGATGCAATATCATTCGGGTCTACTGTAGAAAGTGATCCTCCGATTACCCCATCAATG
The DNA here is from genome assembly GCF_044005705.1 of Marinoscillum luteum. Classification (NCBI taxonomy): domain Bacteria; kingdom Pseudomonadati; phylum Bacteroidota; class Cytophagia; order Cytophagales; family Reichenbachiellaceae; genus Marinoscillum; species Marinoscillum luteum. Next base: position 426,499 of record NZ_JBIPKE010000019.1, read on the forward strand.
ACTACCAGCGGGGATGCATTTGCTCCCACGGTAGAGATTCCTCTCAGTCGGATGTTATATCCACCATTGGGATCACCACCCGGCTTAGTGATGTTCAAGCCAGCCACTTTACCTTGTAGCAACTGTACTGGATCATTCACCGTACCACGGTTGAAATCCTCAGAGCTGATACTGGCTACTGAACTGGTGATCTCTTTTTTGTCCTGGGTACCGTACCCTACCACTACCACTTCTGATAATGATTGTACATCCAGGTCAAGGGCCGCGTCGATCACTCCGCGAGATCCTACTACCGCTTCCGATGAGGCATAGCCCACAAACGAAAACACAAGTGTTGCACCATCACCCACAGCCAATTTGTATTGACCATTGAAGTCGGTAATGGTACCATTCGTTGTTCCTTTTTCAACAACGTTGGCGCCCGGAACAGCTTCACCTGTTTCCGCATCGGTTACTGTACCTGTCACCGTTCTCTCCTGCGCCCACAGCGTGGCGGACAGAATCAACGATAAACCTAAGAGTAAATACTTCTTCATACTATTACAATTTGTTTCTAAACTTTTAACTAAAAGTCAATTTACGAAATGATATTCTGACCATTACAACCTCCAAGAAAACGAATTAAAAAGAATTATAAAAACGATTTGATATAAAAAGAGAGCGATTTTGGCAATTGAATAATTGCAAACGTTTGCAATGGATAGATAATTTTTGAAGTCATAAAATATGACTTTTCTAAGATGCCTGAAGGGCCTTTTTAGGCTTTCCTCACCGAAACCCTTTTTGAAAATTTTCTTTGGATAAAGAATGGGTAATTTTATAGTTCATTATCTTGCCTGAACATGAAAAAAGGATCAGTTACCATCAAGGACATAGCCCTCGAGTTGAACATTTCGGTTTCCACCGTTTCCAGGGCATTGGCAGATAATCCTTTGGTAAAACCATCAACCAGAGCGGCAGTCAAAGAACTGGCAAAAAAGTACCACTACCGTCCCAACTTCACTGCCCTGAGTCTGCGAAGCAATAAAACCAAAACACTGGGCATTATCATTCCGCAGCTGGTGCACGAGTTTTTTGCCATGGTGATTCGCGGCATTGAGGATTTTGCCTACTCCAATGACTACAATGTGATCATCTGCTCCACTCACGAATCATACGAACGCGAAGTGATAGACACCAAAGCCCTGATCAATGGGAGGATCGATGGTCTGATGGCCTGTATTTCGAAAGAAACCAATGAATTTGATCATTTCTCAGAATTTGTAGACCGAGGCCTGCCGCTGGTATTTTTTGACTGCATCTGTGACGAAATAGAAGCGCCAAAAGTGGTGCTGGATGACTTTGATGCAGGCTATAAAGCAGTGAAACACCTCATAGATCAGGGATGCACCAAAATAGCCTATGTTGGAGGGCCCATTAACCTTTTTATCAACAGAGACAGACTCGCCGGCTATAATAAGGCCTTATCTGAGGCGGGGCTCAATACCCGAGACAGCTGGATCATTCATTGTGACTCTGGGGACTATGACGATGGCATGGAAAGCACTCGCGAACTGGTGCAGGCCCGGGAGATCGATGGCCTCTTTGCTGCCACGGATATGCTGGCCATAGGTGCCATCAAAAACATGAAAGCAGCCGGACTGAAAGTACCGGAGGATGTGGCAGTGGTTGGCTTTAGCAACTGGTCCATCGGCACCCTTTACGAGCCTTCGCTCTCCACCATGTCACAACCCGGATATGAAATGGGCCAAAAAGCGGCAGAGCTGCTCATTCAGCAAATTGATAACCCGGATCAGGAATTCAATGAGACAGTGGTGCTCCACAGTGAACTATTGATCAGAGAGAGCAGCATCAGGGACTGAGGCACGTTTCTATTCCTGATATAAGCTTAACTTATCGACTGATAATCTTGATCAATAATAGTTTAATGATCTTCGCGCTCAGATTTTTAACCATTTTTTCAGAGCATGATTGAATTAACCGAGGACAACTTACAAAATATTCTGGCAGAGAACGAACGCGTGATGGTACAATATGGAGCCACCTGGTGTGGAAACTGCCGAATGATCAAACCAAAATTCAAAAGACTGGCAGGAGAACATGAGCAGGTGCTCTTCGTCTATGTGGATGCGGAGAAACTACCAGCCTCAAGAAGTCTGGCTGAAGTGAAAAACCTTCCAACATTTGCCGGCTTCAAAAATGGCACATTAGTGTCACAGGCAGCAGGAAACAAAGAAGAAACCATAACAACTATTTTAAATGAGATTGCCAATAATTAAGCACATCATCGATTTTGTAGATGAAAACGATGAGGACTGGGTAGTGGAGACCATCGAACTGTTGGAGCATATGTCTGAAGCCAAGGGCATAAAAGATGAGGAGCTGGATGTGATCGGGGAATTGCTCTCCAATATGTATGGTGCTTTGGAGGTTCATAAAGAAATCAAAAATGGCACCCCTCAGAAAGAGGCACTGAACGGCTTTATGAAAAGAGTGATGGGTGCTATTAACTAAGGCCAGTACTGCAAAAACATTGGGCGCTGCTGGCGCTCAATGTTTTTGCAATTTTATAGCTCTACTTCAACTCATAGGGATCCACAATGGCCCAAATGAGCCAGGCCAATCCCTGAAGAATGACAAAAATGTTGTGGGCCTTCTTGTTATGAATGTCCAGTGTTAGAAAAATGATGTAAGCCAATGCCATCAGGTACTGTGGAATCTGCGAGGTAATGGCCCATCCTGACACGATGATGTTTTGCAAAAAGCTAACCACTATGATGGAGAGTATGATTCCAAAAAACCACTTCCACTGGTCGTAGTAATACTCTTCCAGATTGGTCTCATGGCCCCTAAGCCCTGTGGGAAAGAGCATTCTGGCCAGCAGAAAAAGTAGAATGGGATAGATAAGGAGAAATAACACCAGCGGCAAGGTCCACACTTTCACATCGCTGGCATACTGATAACTGTACCACCACTCCTGAATGTGCAGCAGAAACACGTTGAACACCATGACCGAATGAGCCAGGCCGGTTTTCGTATTCCTGAGATTGGACACAATATCTGCAATACCTGTGAGTAACTGAGCGATCCCCAGCCCCAGAATCAGGGAGAAAAGAACGACAACATATTCGAAAGGTTCCATAGGCAGTTAATTGATGGGGACAATTCTATTCAACCTGGAGCAATTTATAAGCACAATCCGTGGGGTAATGCGCATTAGTAGTCACCACGACAGTTCTACACGGTCAATTCCTGAGGCTTCATTTCGTGCGAGTTTATTGACAGCCCCCTACGCGATGAATCGCGACCATGCCGCACTACCCCTCGTGAATGCTGCGCATTTCGAACCAAGCGTTTAACGGGGGTTCTCATCCCTCAAACCTCAGAGAATAAAAAAACCCAATCCGTAATCAAACGAATTGGGTTTTGGATGTGGGCGCTGAGGGATTCGAACCCCCGACCCCCTCGGTGTAAACGAGGTGCTCTGAACCAGCTGAGCTAAGCGCCCTTCCGGGCTCGCTTTTGATATGACCCTCAAAAACGGATTGCAAATCTAGTACAGTTTGGAAGTATTGCAAACACTTTCATTTTTTTATTCAAAAAAAATTAACTGACCGCCACAGTCAGGTAGTCATTGAAGGGCTTCATCGCCTTGAAATAGCTCACTGCGTCCTCTATCAGCCGATCTGACGTCACTTCGGCATCACTCAATTCGTGCAACACCACATAGCTTTTCAACTTCAAAAACTCAATATTGGGGTGGTCTTTGGGGTAACCCTTGGGTGCGGTCTTCAACTTTTCTCCACGGATCTCTCCATAGACTTTCCTGAAATTCGGCTCACTCACTATGTTTTTAAGCTCCTCCGGATTATAATCCACCTCCTGCCTGATCTTTTTTAACACTTCAGCCTGAGGCATGTAGATCCCTCCTCCAATGAAATTCTCACCTGGCTGTACATGCAGGTAATATGAAGGATTTTCAGAGTGCTTGCCCCCTTCTGAAATAGCCGCGCCAAAATTGGTCTTGTAGGGTCGCTTGTCATTGCTAAAGCGGATGTCGCGGTTGATCCGAAAGATGGTGTCTTTGGCCTGAATGCCCGCCAACCCCGGATCGAATGCCTGCATCTGCTGAATCAACTCCCCGACCAAAGCAATAAACTCCTGACGACACTCCTGATACCAACTGCGGTTGGCATCCATCCATTCTTTGGAATTGTTGGCGGCCAGTGCATGGAGAAACTGAAGACTGTTAGATAGGTTCATGGTGTGGTTAAACTGAAAGGATCAAAAAGGGGTTACAAAAATGGCTAGTAAACATCACTTTTGGGTAGTGAAGGGGCGCTTACTAATTGAAATAACCTGGAACTTACGGGCTAATGCAGTGATTCCACCACCTGGTCTAGTCCCATGCTTCGGGAGGCTTTGATCAAGACGGTATGATCTGCAAGGGATCTTGTTTCCAGAAAAGCCTTCGCCATCGCTACTGTCTCGAATCGGAATGAGCCCTCCACCAGCATGTTCGCCGCCATCATGTATCGCCCGATAAGGATCACCTGATCAAAACCAACCTCCTTCAGCCATCTGCCCACATCCAGGTGCCGGTCTACAGCGTCCTGCACTTCTTTCATGTCACCAAGAATCACCGCCTTTTTGCCGGGCATCGCTGCCAGATTGTCTATGGCCGCTTTCATGGACGTAGGGTTGGCATTGTAGCTGTCATTGATGATGGTGATGGAGCCTTTTTTGATGACTTGTGAACGCTGATTGGAAGGTGTATAATCGGAAATGGCCTTCAAAATCTTCTCGTCGGACACGTCAAATGCCCTGCCCACAGCCACGGCCGCAGCAATGTTGCCATAGTTGTACCGGCCGATCAGGTTGGTTTGTACCTCTAAGTCTCCAAGCTTTATTTTGATGTAAGGGTTTGCTTCGATCAACGCAAGGTCACTGGCCGGAAACAGTACCGGATCAGAGAATCGCTTGGCCATATTTTCCAAACGGAAATCATCCAGGTTGATAAAGGCTGTACCCCCTGTGGTTCTCAGGTGATCAAATAATTCGCTCTTGCCACGGAGCACGCCTTCTATTCCGCCAAACAGCTCCGTATGCGCCTCACCGATGTTGGTGATGAGCCCGTGGGTAGGGTTGGCCATCCGGCACAGATCGGCGATCTCGCCCACGTGGTTGGCACCCATCTCTATCACGGCCACTTCCACCTGCGGGTGAATGTGCAGCAACGTGAGGGGCACTCCCAGGTGATTGTTGTAATTGCCCACGGTAGCATGGGTGATGTATTTCTCCTGAAGTACCCGGTTGATCAATTCCTTGGTGGTGGTTTTACCATTAGATCCAGTGATGGCCAGCAGCCGGCGTTTGTACCGGCTCCTATGGAAAACGGCCAGATCCTGCAAGGCTTTTTGACTGTCCTCAGCCAGGATGATCCGGGGATCGGTGGCATAGGCGGGATCATCCACCACAGCATAGGCTGCTCCGAGCTCCAGGGCCTTCTCTACAAACTTATTGGCGTTGAAGTTGGGTCCGCTCAGCGCGAAAAACAGGTTATCCTTTTGGATGGTGCGGGTATCGATAGAAACCCCATCGCTTTGTAGAAACTTCGAGTAGAGATATTCAATAAAATTTTCCATCATTACAAATATATTCGGATCTCCTGCATGAACGACCAAAACCGTACGATCATCTTCATTCACTTCCTCACCGACCCGGCTGGTTTTGATTTTGAAAACCCGCTGGAACAAAAAGTGCGTGCGGAGAAAAAAGAGGATGATGTACTGTATTCACTGGATAACTTCTCAGACAGTCTCACCCTTCACTATGCCAAAAAACTGATCAGCGACAGTGAGCAAATAACAGTCATCTGCCAACTGCAAGGAGAAGACGTACCGACTGGAGGTGCCTTTTCGTTACTGAATCAGCTCATTAAAAAGAAAGACTCAAAGCTCTTTTGCAACAGGGATTATGCTCCACTGAAACCCATGATGACCCGGCTCAAGGGGAGGGTGTTCGCTACTGGGGAGGAATTGATGAAGATGTTATTCGAATGAAAACCGATCGGCATCCTGCTGAAAAGGAAACCGCTCTCTAAAAGATTGTAAATCTAAGGCAGACAAAGTGGCAGTGAGGTTTTCTTCCTTTTCGGAAAAAGCCATTACCTCTCCTTTGAAATTATAAACTGCCGAATGTCCGACATACTGCGCACCGACACCATCGGTACCGATTCGATTGACCCCCATGCAATAAGCGATGTTCTCTATGGCACGTGCTGCCAGCAAGGTATTCCAGGCGTGAATGCGTGGTTCGGGCCAGTTGGCCACATAGACGAGCGCATCATATTCATATAGGGAGTTTTCAGTCGATCTTGACCGGGCCCATGCCGGAAATCGCAGATCATAGCAAATCAGTGGCATGAGCTTCCAGCCATTCACCTCCACGATCAATCGTTCGGTGCCTGCAGTGTATCCGACATTTTCACCCGCCAGACCAAATAGGTGTTTCTTATCGTAATACTGGCTCGCTCCATCCGGGTAGACCACATACAGCCGATTGTAAAACGACTCCCCTTCCCTGAGGATGTAGCTACCCATAATCACCGCTTTGGTTTGGGCGGCTTGCTGCTTCATCCAACGAAAGGTCTTGGTGTGTGCTACTTCGGCCAGCTCCGCGGCCTTCATGGAAAACCCGGTGGTAAACATCTCCGGGAGTATGATGAGGTCTGGCCTGGACTCCAGCTTCCAAATTTTTTCCTCAAACATCCCGAGGTTTGCTTCGGTATTCTCCCAGTGGATATCGGACTGGATCAGGGCTATTTTCAGCTCATCGGTCATCGTTTGGCAGGCACCTTCACACGGTAGTCTGCATCCACCTTCCCTTTGCTAATATTGGCCAGTTTGCCCTTCAGTAGCCTCTTCTTGAAAGAAGATATGTGATCGGTAAACAATACCCCCTCGATGTGATCGTACTCATGCTGGATGACCCGCGCATGGATGTCATCATACTCCTCCTCATGCTCGTTCCACTCTTCATCGAAGTATCTGATCTTCACCACCGACTTACGGGATACATCCTCCCGGATACCGGGTATGCTCAGACAGCCTTCTTCAAAAGCCCATTCTTCACCATGTTCATCGATGATCTGAGGATTGATAAACGCTTTTCTCACACCTTCTTCGCCTTCATCCATCATAGGGTAATCGTCTACTACAAAGAGACGAATGGACTTGCCAATCTGCGGAGCTGCCAGACCCACCCCTGATGCGGAGTACATGGTCTCAAACATGTCAGCTATCAGTTCTTTCACGCTGGCTCCCTGTGGGATGTCTGCTGCTTTTTTCTTTAATACCGGATCTCCGAAGAGTACGATCGGATATATCATAAACGTGCTTCTAAATAAGATTGTAAAATGATCGTTGCGCTTATTCGATCAATGTTTTCCTTTTTCTGACGGTCGCTTTTTTTTGTCCCTCCTGCAATCATGGCATCCAGTGCCATTTTGGAAGTGAACCGCTCGTCATGCAAAAATAGTTTCTTATCGGGAAATAGTTTCTTAAATCTGTTCACCGCAGCTTCCACGAGGGGTGTGGCATTGGTTGGCTGGCCGTCGGTATTTTTAGGCATCCCCATCACCACCTCAGACACTTCCTCCTTTTCAAAATAGGCTTTCAGGAAATCCATGAGGTCGTGGGAACGGACAGTTTCCAGCGGAGTGGCGATGATTCCCAATGGATCAGTGACGGCTATTCCGGTACGCTTGGCACCATAGTCTAAGGCCAGAATCCGAGGCATTAATTAAGTGGGGTAAGATTATTGACTTTTTCGCGCACTACAGCCTCCAAAGCCACTGCACGGGGGAAGAGTATTTTATTCTCGATTTCGGCATGATACCACATCTCCCGATCGAAGGCCTTGATCTCCTGAGCAATGACCCGCCAGTGCAGATCACTCATATCAGCCTCTTCCACCAGATTGCGGATACCAGCCAGTTCATCTTCTTCGCAATGGTCAGTGTGAATCTGCTTCAGCGAGAGTTTGCGGTGCCTCCAAAGCGCAATCTGAGGGTTTGAAACTTCTCCTTTTTGAATCTTTAGGAGCAAATTGATATAAGAGAAAAGGGTGTCCTCCTCCTCATATATGTGATTGATAAACTCCTCTACAAACTCCGGAAAGATCAGCTTGAGGTCATTCAACGTCTCATATTGATGAACCAGATTAGCGATATAAGGCAATTTCTCCTTAATAAAGAGGTGGTGGGCATATTTCAGGTATTCAATGACGATTTCCAAAGGATATTTACCCAGCTCCTGAAAGGAAAACCGATGTGACCGGTCAAATAAATAGAAAGCTTTGAGCACCTGACCTTTCTGCAAACCCATCTGACCGCATACCTCTCTGAGCGTACGGTCAGGGTGGCGATAGAAGTCTATCCCCAGGTAACTTAGTGCCCGGGCGTAGATGTAATTTTCATCTACTAGTGATCGTATGGTCAAATCAAATACTCTCATCCACCCTCAAAGATACCAATATGATTGAAAACGATGGGTTGATTTTGGTCAGAAACGTTTTTGATCATCCGCACGTTTAATTTTGACCTCATAAGGCTGTAATTTTAAACGCACAATAAATTCTGAATCCATTGGAGACTCCAAAAAATAGTAAAAGCGCCATCAGACTTCCTTTATACATCGCCCTGGGAATTGCCCTGGGAATTTTCATCGGAGCTAATATGGCGGAAGGCAATGGCCCTGCTGACAGCTTGTACGAAAGCATTTACAAGTTTAGGCAGGTGATCACCCACATTCAGAATGACTATGTGGATGAAGTAAATACTGAGGAGCTGGCCGAAACAGCCATTACTGAGATGCTGGAGAAGCTAGATCCACACTCAGTCTATATTCCTGCTAAGGAGCTGGAAATCTCCCAGTCTCAGCTGGAAGGAAACTTTGAAGGCATCGGCATTGAGTTCAATATTTTCAAAGACACCATACATGTGGTGAGTCCACTCAGCGGTGGTCCTTCTGAGCGCCTGGGCATTATGCCAGGTGACAAAATCATTAAGGTAGACGACAAAACTGTGGCTGGCACAGGCATTAACAACCGGGGAGTAATAGACCTGCTCCGTGGAGAGCGCGGTTCTAAAGTGAAGGTGGAAATCCTGCGAAAAGGAAATAGTGACTTACTGGAGTACATGATTGTGAGGGATGTGATTCCTCAGTACTCAGTGGATGTGTCTTATATGGTAGATGATGAAATTGGCTACATCAAAGTGAGTCGTTTTGCAGCTACTACCTTCATGGAATTCAAAGAAGCCATGAATAAACTCAGTCAGGCTGGCATGCAGCGATTGATTCTGGATCTGACAGGCAACCCGGGTGGCTATATGGATCCGGCTATTAAGATTGCGGATGAGTTGCTGGCGGGTACTCAGATGATCGTCTACACCAAAGGCAAAGATCCACGCCACGATGCAGAGTACTTTTCTAAAACCAAAGGCGATTTTGAATCTGGCTCGGTCATCGTGCTCATTGATGAAGGCTCTGCTTCGGCTTCCGAGATTGTGTCAGGCGCCCTTCAGGATCATGACCGGGCACTCATAGTAGGCAGAAGATCTTTTGGAAAAGGGCTGGTGCAGATGCCCATCCAACTGAAAGATGGTTCAGCCCTTCGCCTGACCATCTCCAGATACTACACGCCAAGTGGTCGCTCCATTCAGAAACCTTACGATGGTTCACTCGAAGACTACCATCTGGAGTTTTATGAGCGTTTTCAAAATGGTGAAATCTATTCTCAGGACAGCATCAAGTTTGCGGACTCGCTGACTTACCAAACCGACAAGGGTCGCACGGTTTACGGAGGTGGTGGCATCATGCCCGATTATTTTGTACCGCTGGACACCTCTGCCAACAGTAGCTATATGACCAGACTGTTCAACACCAACAGCATCGCAGAGTTTAGCCTGATCTATGCTGATGAAAACCGATCAAGACTGGAAAAGATGTCACTGGCAGACTTTAAGTCTTCTTTCCGAATGACAGATAAAATCTGGGCTGACCTGCAAAACACAGGCACTCAAAATGGCGTGAAGTTCAACTCAAAAGAATTCGAAAAGTCTAAACAACTGCTGGAAATTTATACCAAAGCTTTCATTGCCAGAAACATCTGGAAAAACGATGGCTTCTACCCCATCTTCAATGAGCAGAATGAGGTATTCCAGAAAGCACTAACCCTAATAGATGAAGCCAACAAGTTGGCAGAAAACCAATAACCCCCAAACAACATGACCTTTTATCATCGACTCGGAGAGATACCCCCAAAGAGACATACCCAGTTTAGACAGCCCGACGGAAGTCTTTACGCGGAAGAACTGGTCTCCTCCAGAGGATTTTCCGGTATCTATTCCAATCTTTATCACATTACACCCCCTACCAGGATCAAAGCTGTGAAACAGTCGATCCCGTACGACACCAAAATCGTCAAAGAACACGGCCTGAAGCAAACACACCTGAAAACCAGTGGTGTGGGAGAAACGGGGGAGGACTACCTCGGAGCCCGCGAAGTGGTGCTTATGAATAGTGATGTGAAAATGGCATTGTGCAACCCCAGGAGCCGAAGCATGGACTACTACTATAAGAATGCAGAGGCCGACGAGGTAGTATTTATCCATGATGGAAATGGATACCTCCTCTCACAGTTTGGCAAGCTACGTGTGAAACAAGGAGATTATGTGGTGATCCCGCGAACGACTATTTACAAATTTGAATGGGACGAAGGTCCGTTGAGGTTGCTCGTTATTGAGTCCGCCTCTCCGGTGGAAACGGTCAAGCGATACCGAAACGAGCTGGGTCAGTTGATGGAACACTCTCCTTATTGTGAGCGTGATATCAGGCCGCCAAGCGAACTGATTACCGAAAAGGAAAGGGGAAGTTTTCTGATGAAAATCAAGAAAGACGGCATGCTCCATCAATACGAATATGATCAGTCTCCATTCGATTTGGTAGGCTGGGATGGCTATCTGTTTCCTTATGCCCTTTCGATCCATGATTTTGAACCCATTACCGGGCGCATCCATCAACCACCGCCAGCCCATCAGACCTTTCAGAGCCAGGGTTATGTCATTTGCTCCTTTGTTCCCCGATTGTTCGATTATCATCCGCTGGCCATACCGGCTCCTTATAATCATTCCAACATCGATAGTGATGAGGTACTGTACTATGTAGATGGGGATTTTATGAGCCGAAAAGGAATAGACAGAGGCTCCTTCACACTGCACCCCGGAGGTTTACCTCACGGTCCACACCCCGGTACTGTGGAGAAAAGTATTGGTGCCAAGGAGACCAAAGAGCTCGCCGTAATGCTGGACACCTTCAGGCCACTCTATGTGACCGAAGAGGGAATGAAGTATGTGGATGAAAAATACCCCATGAGCTGGACGGAGTAAGCTTTTATAAAAAGTGAAAACCAAATGAACAGTGGTGACGTTATTCATCACTGTTCATTGTTTTTTATGCCCAAAACAAAACGTGTGTTGTTAAAATTCTCAGCCTTTCTTTTGGGCGCCATCCTTCTCTTTTTCCTATCCGTTATGGCTTTCATTCATTTTGCGCCTCAGTTTGGTGCTAAACCCTCCGGCGAACATCTGGAGAAAATTGCTCAGTCTCCTAACTACGACAGCAAGCAGTTTATCAACCTGATAGAAACCAAAATGGATAACAGCCTGAGCAATATGTGGGGGATGATCAAAGAGTATGCATCGGCCAAAAACACTGCTCCCTCAGCCACCATCGAAACTCAATTTGGCAAGGAAAATAAATCAACATCGGACACCACCGTGAGGGTCACCTGGTTTGGTCACTCAGCTATATTATTGGAGATCGGGGGCAAGCGCATCTTTCTGGACCCCATGCTGGGGCCAGCAGCCTCTCCGGTTCCTTTCTTTGCCAAACGGTTCAAAAATAAACCCGCCTTTGACCTGAAAAAGCTCGGGGAGCTGGACGCAGTAATTTTTTCTCACGATCACTATGACCACTTAGATTATCCTACCATAAAGGCTATTCAGGATCAGGTGGGCCATTTCTACACCCCCCTTGGATTAGGCGCTCATCTGCAGGCGTGGGGCGTTCCCAAAAATAAAATCACGGAACTGGATTGGTGGCAAAGCGCCCAACTGGATAACCTCACCTTTGTGGCAACTCCTGCCCGTCACTTTTCCGGTCGTGGCACCGGAGATACCAACAAAACGTTGTGGGCCTCCTGGGTCATTCAGGGTCCAGAAAACAATATCTACTTCAGTGGTGACAGTGGCTATGGGCCTCATTTTAAGGAAATAGGAGAAAAATACGGTCCGTTTGACTTTGCCATGATGGAGTGCGGGCAGTATAACGAACGCTGGAAAGCCATCCACATGATGCCTGAGCAAACGATTCAGGCGAGCCTGGATCTTGGGGGCAAGGCTGTTATGCCCATCCACTGGGGAGCCTTCACGCTGGCACCTCATGAATGGCATGAGCCCGCCGAGCGTGTGTTGAAAGCAGCACAAGATGCTGGCGTCAACCTGATCACCCCACGAATTGGTGACAGCTTCACCCTGGGAGAGACCCTGCCGCAAACCACGTGGTGGCAGGAAGTGCAGTAGTTATTCTATTTCGAGCGCTCTCAGATAAGCCTGATCATAATAGCGAATGAGATTGGACCAGTCAAAAAGGGAAGAGGAACTCTCGGTTCTGTTTCGGAGATCAATCCTATCTCTTCTGCTCAGCCGCACATAGTTGTACATTTTATTGGCCAGGTTACCTGCTGCTTCGTCAAATGACTTTTTATTTCTTTTGACCAGGTAAATCCCGCGGCGATCATGGTCTGGCACGTTGTCCTGCACGTAATCCCCAAATCCCGCCAGGTCACTAGTGACTGTAGGGACTCCGGAAGCAATACACTCCAGCGGCGTGTAGCCCCAGGGCTCATAGTAGCTGGGGAATACACCAAGGTGACAGCCCCGCACAAACTGACCATACTCCATGGAAAACAGTGGGTTGGTGTAATTGATGAAATCCGGATGATAAACCACTTTCACCCTATCATACTCATTGTTAATCAGGTTGGAAGTGCGCAAGAAATTAAGAATCTCGTCATTGGCATCATCATGGAGATTGTGCGTAATGATGGGAGGTAAGGAAGTTGATTTCCAGGTCTGGAGCGTCCTTCTAAACCTCAATCTCCAGTAATCGTCCACAAACTCATTGAGTTCAGGAAGTTTGGTGTCTTTTCTACTCACTGCATCGAAAAGCAAACGCTCTCCTACCTGCTTCTTGATGGAATCTATCACATGTCTGAACTCTTCCAACAACGCTCTGCTCTCAAGGATATCCGGATTGATGCTATAATAGGGCCTTTTGGTGATGAAAAACATCACCACAGTGACATCAGACTTCTCTGTTTGCAGCCGGTGATTGAGACGCGCCAGGGCCTCCAGGGTAAGGTCATACCCCTTATTGAGAAATTCGTAGCGCCCTGAGGTAAAAAAGTAAAGCGTCTTATCCAGGTCAAAAGTGTAGTTGGAAAAGAAGTGAGTCATCGTGAACGAGTGAATCTTATTCTTGTTTTCCAGGTGCAGGTTCTGAAATTCATGCAGCGCTTCGAAGCGCTGATTGTTAATGCCATTCGGCAAAATCACATCGGGGTTTCTTCCGAGCAGCTGACGGCATTCTGTAGCAGTGACTTCACTCACCGTACTGAAAACATGTGATCCATGGGCTGCAGCGCGCTCTATCATCACATTCGCTTCAATATTAAAATGCCGGGCCTCCTTTTGCCAATCCATGAAGGAGAGGTGATCATAAAACTGCGGATCATTCATGGCCAGGTACCTGCCCAAAAGTGTGGCATGGGTGGTAAAGATGGTCTTCACGTTCACGCGATCTTTTCTCAGACCAGGGATGCCCGAAGCGGCCATCCATTCATGAAAGTGAGCGATAATTTGTTTATTGCTATCCTTGGTTTCCTCGGCCAGTTCTGTAAGAAAAAGCTTCACCAACTCACCAAAGGCCAGGACGTCATTCAGCAGATGATCATCGCTCGGTGTGGAAATCCCATGGTTTTCCCACAGTAAATATTTGATCTCTCCGAGCTTATGCATGACGCTCCCCAGATCAAAAAGGACCGCCTTGGGTCGGCCAGAAACCAACCAGACACCATAGTGCACACCATAGCCCTTTTCACGCATCCGACGCACCGCCCTTCCAATTGGGTCATTATTGAGTGGCTCTTCCGGCTCAAACTCAGCAGTTACATTGGCAGACATGTAAGGGCCCAGCAGGCAGTAATTATTTCCCCACTTGGGGATCACAGTGGGCACCTTGGAGCGGATAACCGTATAAATACCCCCTACCTGATTGAGCACTTCCCACGCTATCTCCAGTAGTAAGGTGTTGGAGGTATGGGTTTTTGTAAGTCGCTTTGCTTTCACCGTTGTTTTGCCCTGCTTAACCATATGTTTGAACGTTTCACTTTACTCTAAAGAAAAACAATTCTTGTGGCTTTTCTCATAACAGGGTCAGTATTTGGTGGTAAAATGTAACGATCCACAGAAAGGAGAGTATTTTTTGAAAAGATGCAACCTTATTGGTCAAAACGTCATCAATACATTGAATGAAGTGGACTAAGCTCATAACGCTATTAATGATCATCTCGCTCCTCACCTACCTGATGGAAATGGAAAGAAGACTGCGAGACATCATATCACCTCAGGTAGAGACCATTTCTCTACAGCTGGAAGCCCCCGTGACTCACCTACTGGCAGCCCAATAAATCCCACAATACCAGCCATAAGGCTCCATTTCAGCTTAAAAAGTCAAATCAGAACAATTTGTTTTCTCTTTTATTGAATGCTTTATATTAGTTTTCCGCAAATTTGATAGTCCGCCAACATATAAAATGTTTGAGGTTTTAATAATTTTCGGTTAGACAGAGCAGTTTAACTTTAAACATTCATCATATAAAGCATTATGAAAACTAACGATTCCTATTTGTCCTTTCTTGATATCTGGCATGTAGCCATGTGGTACCTCTTTCTGGTAGCTATTGGCCTCACCATTGTTTTTGTCATCAGGTATTGGATCAAATATTCCTTTGCTGGCACGCTCAAAGAAAAATTTGATGTGGCCAGTCAGCATGAGATCAAAAGTTACCTCCGGGCCAATTATGTGTTAGCCGCCGGTATTTTTTTCTTTCTCAACACAGTATATGATGAAACGGTAGTTCTCAGCCCTGTCTGGTTTTTCATCAGGATTTTTGTCTCATTTTGCATAGGCACGCTCCATATCTACATCGCATACCTTATTTTCAAATACTACTACCCTGGCCCTCTGGAGAAAAAACTCAAAAAACTGAGGTATACACCACGTATCAATCCGGGCACGGGTAATGAAATGAAACTTCTGAGCGAGGACGAAGAAGATACGTATCTGGATGAGGGAATGCAGGCCGAGGAAGATGCTTTCTCCGTGGACTACGATGTATGGATAGATCCGGAAACTCAGGAAACCAAGATTGAAAAATATCAGGGTCACCTAAGTGCGTTCGAATGTGACCGATGTGGTTTCCAGACCTTAAAACTGGTAAAAGAGGACATCCTGAAACCTGCCACTGATCACGAAGATGGCGAAATACAGAAGGAGTACGAATGCTCTTACTGTGGACGGGTAAAAAGGAAAACGCAGAAACTCTCCAAGAATATTGACAAGGACTCTTTGGTGGCTAAGTCAACCACTCATGCCATTCCTAACATTGAGGCCATCAAAGTGGAGATCCATGACACAGACGGTCACACCAAAATGTTCGAGTTTCAAAATACGCAGCAGGCGAAGAAATTCCTGGAAGAATTTGATTTTTCGAAACTGCACGACTAAGGTCTTAGTCTGCTAAAAAAGGCGACCTGATGCTATCGGGTCACCTTTTTTTATGCCTTCCTCTTACTGGAATTGGCCACATACACTCCTGCCAAAATAGCGACTATGCCGAGTATATGACTCAATAGAAGCACCTCGCCATCCAGCACTCCCCACATCACTGCCACGATGGGAATGATATAAGTCACCGAAGAGGTAAAAACAGGATCGGTGAGATTCACCAGTTTATTGAAAATAATCAATGCAATGGCCGTGCCTACCACTCCAAGTGTGAGGATATAGCCAGTAGCCTCCAGTACACCCTCCACCTCCATCACCCTAGTGGGGAAATCTGAAAAGAACACAAGCTGCACAGCAGCGATCGGCCCCACAAAAGCCAGCGATATGCTGGTGATGGTCATAGACCTAAGCTCCTGCAGGTGATACTTGATGATGTTGAGATTGAGTGCATACATGATCGTGGCCAGCACCACAAAAAATGCATAAAAATTGAAATTGGATAGCTCACCTCCCGAGCCGGCCATGACCAGTGTGGCAGCGCCCAAAAAACCCACGAATACTCCCACAAATACCCGCGGAGACTGCTGCTGCTTATAGACAAATAAGCCCACCAGCATGGTGAATATGGGTGTCATGGCATTGAGCACTCCGGTGATCGAACTTTCTAGTCGGGTCTGAGCTATGGCAAATAAAAATGCAGGAATAAAACTCCCGAGAAAGCCAATGGACACCAGATACTTGACCTGATGTCTCTTGACCTTTTTCAGGTTTCGAATCACAAAGGGCAGTAAAAAAATAGATGCAAAGAGGATTCTCAGAGAGCCCACTTCAAAAGGAGTGAGTCCCAAAAGGCCCTTCTTGATCAGGATAAAGGAGCTTCCCCATATCAAGGATAGGGCAAGCAAAAGGCTCCAGGCCTTTACGGTTGGTTTTTGGGTCATATTGGGGTTGGGCTTTGGGGGGTCAGGCGATTATCGCCTCCTGAAATACTTCCGGAATTTCATCCAGAATGCTTTTCAACTCTTCAAATGAAGCAGACTCTACCAGACGTGTACGGTAGGGTTTGAAGTCCGGTATGCCTTTGAAATAGTTGGTGTAATGTCGCCGCATCTCGAAAATCCCTTTCAACTCACCTTTCCACTCTACAGAAAATTCCAGGTGTTTTTTGGCAACAGCTACCCGCTCGGTCAAAGTAGGTTTATCCAGGTGCTCTCCAGTAGCCATGAAGTGCTTGATCTCATTGAAAATCCATGGGTAACCAATGGCCGCTCTCCCGATCATGATTCCATCTATGCCATACTTCTCCTTATACTCCAGGGCCTTCTCGGGACTGTCAATGTCGCCGTTCCCAAAAATGGGAATGTGTATATCGGGATGGTTTTTTACCTCCGCTATTTTGGTCCAGTCTGCTTCGCCCTTATACATCTGCTTTCGCGTACGACCATGAATGGTCAGCGCCTGAATGCCCACATCCTGCAGACGCTTGGCCACCTCCACTATACGGATGGTGCTATCGTCCCAGCCCAGTCGGGTCTTCACCGTCACAGGTTTATTCACCGCTTTCACGATTTCGGCGGTCATTTCCTGCATCTTGGGGATATCCAGCAAAATACCCGCACCCGCTCCTTTACAGGCTACCTTTTTCACAGGACAGCCGTAGTTGATATCAATAATTTCTGGATTGGCCTCCTCGGCAATGGCAGCCGCCTGGCGCATGGAGTCAATTTTATCTCCAAAAATCTGAATGCCTATCGGCCGCTCGTAATCATAAATATCCAATTTCTCCACACTCTTGGCAGCATCTCTGATGAGCCCCTCCGAGGAGATGAATTCCGTATACATCAAATCCGCTCCGTTTTCCTTGCACACGGCACGGAATGGCGGATCGCTCACATCCTCCATAGGTGCAAGCAACAGTGGGAATTCCCCGATTTCTAAGTTTCCTATTTTGACCACAGTCTTATGTCCAATTTTGCCGTAAATTTAGGGCAATTATGCAGAATATCCTGAAAAACACCGATGAGGGTGATTCCACCCCTTGGATGTTACTACTAATTTTGGGTGGTTATGTTTTAGCTGCCCTTTTTTTGTTTTCATTCATTGCCCAGGGGCTGATCATGCTCCTATTTAATTATGACGTACAGGAATCGCTAGGCATTCTCACCAACCCCTACGGGTCTGAAAGTGCCAAATTACCCCTGATGATTATTCAGGCAGTAACCTCCATAGGTGCCTTCATCGTGGTGCCTCTTTTCTTCATCAAAGTCAACCTAAAAGGGCGGTACGCTCCGTTCTTCAATTTTCCAGAGCAGGCGCTTCGCCCCATACTGATGACAGTGGTGATCCTTTTTTGCTTTATGGTGGCCAATAGTGTGGTTATAGAGTGGAATCAGAATGTGGATATGCCCGACATCTTTTCGTGGTTTGAAAACTGGGCGCAGAGTAAAGAAGCACAGCTGGAAAAACTCACCGAATACCTGACTACATTTTCTGGAATTCATGAATACCTGATCGCGCTGGTGGTCATCGCCCTGATACCTGCCGTGGGTGAAGAACTCCTTTTTCGCGGACTGATTCAAAATCTTTTCGGGAAGGCCTTCAACAATCCGCACGTGGCCATATGGTTATCGGCCATTATTTTCGGTATTTTCCACTTTCAGTTTTACGGAGTGGTCCCCAGGGTTTTTCTTGGCGCACTCTTCGGCTATCTGTATTATTGGTCTGGCTACTTGTCACTGGCCATGGTAGGGCATTTTATCAATAACGGACTCACCCTGACGCTGCTCTATTTCAGTCAGATCAAATTCATCAATTATAATCCTGCAGAAACAGACTCTTCTCCGCCACTCTATGTGGTGGGAATCTTTTTTCTGGCTGGTGCGGTATTGCTATATTTATTCAGAAATTTATTCCCTGAAAAAAATGCGTGATTGGCAATGCGTGTACCGTGACTCCCTGGAATACCGGGCGGAAATCGTAAAAGCAGTGCTGGAAGATCAGGAAATGAGTCCTGTGGTGTTGAACAAAAAAGATTCTGCATATCAATTCGGTACATTTGAAGTTTTGGTGGCCCCGGAATACATCATCAAAGCAATAAAAATTATAAACGACGAAATCAAATTTGAATAAATTCTCCGACCTCTACCAGCGCATCATTTCTGCTACAGCAGGTGCAGCGATCATTGTTTCTTCCCTTATCATCGGCGAGTGGGCCTACTTTGTAGTATTTCTCACCATTTCGTTGCTGGCCCAGTGGGAGTTTTACCGCCTCATCAAACTCCAGAGCTATCTGCCCATCAGGCTACTGGGAGTGGCTATAGGAGGTGGGCTTTTCATTTTGTCCTTCTTTGTGGCCCGTGGCTCGCTCAACTCCAATTTTTACTTTATCATTTTCCCGATCGCCTCCCTGATCTTTTTGATCAAACTATATAAGAAAAATGACAACAACCCATTCCTGAACATTGCACTCTTCTATCTTGGCCTGACCTATGTGGCTCTGCCTTTTGCCCTCATGAATGTCGTGGTACATTACCACGGCTGGTACAGTTATGAGATATTACTGGGCCTCATGCTAATTATCTGGGCCAGTGATACAGGTGCCTACTTTGCCGGAATCCGTTTTGGCAAACGAAAACTTTTCGAGCGTATCTCCCCAAAAAAATCCTGGGAAGGGGCCATAGGCGGGGCACTGACGGCCGTGGCATTTTCTATTGCCATCAGCAGATACAGCACTGGTCTGGCCATGTGGCAATGGATCATCGTCTCGCTCATAGTGGTCATCGCGGGCACTTACGGTGACCTGGTGGAGTCCATGTTTAAGCGTACTATGCAAATCAAGGATTCGGGTACTTCCATACCCGGACATGGAGGCTTTCTGGACAGGTTTGACAGCCTCATTTTGGCCGTCCCGTTCATCGTTGTTTTCCTCAAACTTTTCTAGTTAAATGTGGGGAAACGCGTAGCTTTGCTGCCAAATAAACAATAACCCCATTTAAATTATTAACAAGCATGGCTTACATTGAACCGGCTCCTATTAAGGATAAAGGAAATCCTTTCGAGTCAATGATGTCAAGATTTCACATTGCAGCGCAACACCTCGGCCTGGATGATGAAGTTTATAATGTATTAAAATCCCCCACCAAGCAAGTCATCGTATCACTGCCCATCACCATGGACAATGGATCTATCCAGGTATTTGAAGGCTATCGAGTGATTCATTCCAATATTCTGGGCCCTTCCAAAGGTGGGATCAGGTATGACATGGATGTGAACCTGGACGAAGTAAAAGCCCTGGCTGCATGGATGACCTGGAAATGTGCGGTGGTCGATATTCCGTATGGAGGTGCCAAAGGTGGCATCAAGTGCAACCCAAGAGCCATGTCTGCCGGAGAAGTGGAACGACTCACCCGATCATTCACGCAATCCATGTTGGAGATTTTCGGTCCCGACCGGGACATTCCGGCACCAGATATGGGTACCGGGCCAAGAGAAATGGCCTGGCTGATGGACCACTATTCCAGAGCTCAGGGCATGACCGTCAACTCGGTTGTTACGGGTAAACCGCTGGTATTGGGTGGATCACTGGGCCGAACAGAAGCTACTGGCCGGGGAGTAATGATCTCAGCCATGGCGGCTATGGAGAAGATGAAAATCAATCCATTCAAAGCTACCTGTGCCGTTCAGGGATTTGGTAATGTAGGCTCATGGGCGGCCATCCTGCTGGCAGAAAGAGGTGTTACTGTGGTATCAGTCTCTGACCTTTCGGGTGCTTACTATAACAAAGAAGGTATCAACATCAAGGAAGCCATCAATTACCGAAATGAAAACAACGGATCACTGGAAGGTTTTGCAGGTGCTGAAAAAATAGATCCGGATGAACTCTTGCTACTCGATGTAGACGTGCTGGTGCCCGCTGCTGTGGAAGATGTAATCACTGAAAAAAATGCAGGCCAGATCAAGGCCAAGCTGATCGTGGAGGGAGCCAACGGCCCCACATCTGCCAAGGCTGACGCCATACTCAATGACAATGGCATCATGGCTGTGCCGGACATTCTGGCCAACGCCGGTGGGGTTACCGTCTCTTACTTTGAGTGGGTACAAAACAGGCTGGGTTACAAGTGGACCGCAGAGCGAGTCAACAGAAGGTCTGACAGAATTATGAAAACGGCCTTTGATAAAGTGTACGAGACATCTCAACAATATAATGTTTCCTTGCGTATCGCTGCATATATTGTGGCCATAGACAAGGTGGCTAAAACCTATAAATACAGAGGAGGATTCTAATGAACATTCACAAAGAAGGATACAAGATCATACCCATTGCAGCCATTATTTTAGTGCTGCTTTATGCATTGCTTTATTGGCTCATCCCATTTCAGGTGGTGCAGATCATGCTGGGCCTGGCAGCGGTTATTTTCTTCATCCTTGTGGTACGTTTCTTCAGAGATCCTGAGTTTCCAGTGGAGAAAAACCCTACACAAATCATCGCTCCGGCAGATGGAAAGGTGGTGGTAATAGAAGAGACCGAAGAGTCTGAGTATCTGAAAGACAAAAGAATTCAAGTATCGATCTTCATGTCGCCACTGAACGTGCATGTGAACAGGAGCCCGGTGGCAGGAGAAATCTCTTACTTCAAATATCACCCGGGTAAATTTCTGGTGGCGTGGCATCCCAAATCGAGCACAGACAATGAGCGCACTTCTATCGGGCTAAAGCTGGCCTCCGGAGTGGAGATCATGATGCGGCAGGTGGCGGGTGCTGTAGCCAGGAGGATTTGTTTTTATTCGGAAGCAGGAAAACCAGTAGAGCAAGGTGAGAAATTTGGCTTTATCCGTTTCGGTAGCCGAATAGACCTCTATCTTCCACTGGATGCCAAAATCAAAGTAAACATTGATGACATTTCTTACGGAGGCAAAACGGTCATTGCCGAACTGTCATAATAGAGAAAAGAAGTCACAAAAAAAAGGCCTGGTGATCACCAGGCCTTTTTTTTGGCGTTCCCTGTACCACCCGCGGGAGGATTGCAAATAGTTCTTTGATCCTTTTCTAAAAAAAATTAACTTCCGATTTCACAAAACCTAACCTTAAATGAAGTTAACCATCCAACATCAGGAGTACTACTCCCGTGGAGAGCTCATCTTGCGCTCACTTTTTGGTGCGATTTACATCGCACTCCCACACCTCTTTCTCCTTATTTTCGTCAGTATCTGGGGAGCCATCTTACAGTTCATTGCCTGGTGGATTGTGCTTTTTACCGGAAAATACCCTCAAAGCTTTTTTGAGTTTCAGGTGGGTCTGTTGCAGTGGAACCTGCGACTGAATGCACGATTGATGAACCTTTCTGACGGGTACCCCGCTTTTGGCATCAATGCCTCCGACGAGTACACCTCTCTGGAAGTACCTTATCCTGAAAACATCAGCCGGGGATTGCTCCTGATCCGTGCGTTCTTTGGTTTTATTTATGTGCTTATCCCACATGGATTTATTCTTTATTTCCGTACGCTCTGGGGAATTATCCTCTCTTTTCTCGCCTTTTGGGCCGTGCTTTTCACTGGTAAGTATCCGGAATCCTGGCATACCTTCAATGTGGAGACATTGAGATGGAGCACCCGTGTGAGCTTATACATGGGCTTTATGGATGATCAGTATCCACCATTTTCCGGTAAGGAATAATCACTCAGAAACATGACAAATACGTCCGAAAAATACTACCCTATTGAACAGGTAGAGGATATCAGCATGAGGGATCGGGAAGATGCCATGGGGGCATACCTGATGATGTTTGCCGCTCTGGCGGCAGGCCTCCCTTTGCCTATTTTGAACCTCATCGCCGCGGTGATCTACTATTATGTAAACAAAGGCAAAAGCAGATTTGTGAAATTTCACGCTCTGCAATCCCTCTATTCGCAGATCCCCACCACTCTGATGAACGCAGGGTTGGTTTTTTGGACCTTCCGGATCATCTTCAATGAAGGGTCATTTCGCAGTAGTGATGTGTTTATGGAGGGATTTGCTACCGTATCGGAGCTCTACTGGGGTTACCTGTGGGTGGTAGTGGCAGCCAATCTGCTGTATGTCATTTTCAGTCTGGTGGGAACCACAAAAGCCCGAAAAGGAAGGTTCTATTATTTCCTTTTCTTTGGCAAGCTGGCTTATCACTTTGCTTATCGCAAAGAGGAGTCTTCTGGCGCTCCCGTTCTCAATGAGCCTCCCAAATAATTCAGCAAATGATCAAAGGACTCTATAAGGAACTGCTCATCGTCATTGGGGCATTTCTCATTGGTTGGTTGGCTTTCACCCTGTTTAGGTGGGTGCCTGATGCCCCCGAACTGTCCGTGTCTGTGGAAACCGAGCAAGAGCTGGGAGACCTACTGGCCGACCAGGTGCTGCGTGAGTATGAAGCGGTAGAAAACGATACGGTGAGTGAAGCCATTCTGACTATCAAAAAGAGACTCCTGACGGCCATCGGTCCTACCAACTATGACTATCAGCTCCATGTGCTGAATGAACCGGAGGTGAACGCTTTTGCTACGATGGGTGGACATATCTTTATTTTCTCGGGAATCATCAGGCTCTCAGAGAACCCAGAGGAGCTGGCAGCAGTACTGGCCCATGAAATGGGTCATGTGGAAGAACGCCATGTTGTGAATAAAATCCTGAAGGATCTCGGTATCAATGTGGTCTTTTCCATCCTTACCGGAAGTGATCCGGTACTGGTAGGGGAAATAGCCAAAGCCACCATCTCCTCCTCATTTGACAGGACTCAGGAGACAAGTGCGGACCAGTTTGCCTTAAAGACACTGGAAGAAGCAGCCATCAGCCCCCGGTATGTTTCCACGATCTTTAGGCGACTGAAAGAAAAGTACGGAGAAGGTGACGACCGGCTGGATTTTCTGATGTCTCACCCCAATCTCAATAAGCGCATCAAGGAAGCACTAGAGTATCCACTGAAGGAAAACTTCGAAGCTGAGCCGATGAATATTGACTGGGAACTGGTGAAGTCCGCACTATAATCAGAGCCTGGAAACCAATCTTTCGAGAAACTCCTGATCCACCTCGTCAAAAGTGTTTAGTTGATCACTGTCCACGTCCAGTACACCTATCACCGCACCGTCTTTGATCACAGGCACCACAATCTCTGATTTGCTATCAGAACTACAGGCGATATGTCCTGGAAACTGGTCTACATCAGGCACGATAATGGTTTGGCCAGTGGCCCAGCTTTGTCCACAAACCCCTTTGCCTTTGTTGATCCGTGTACAGGCGATGGGCCCCTGAAACGGAGCCAGCACCAATTGATCATTTTTGACCAGGTAAAACCCCACCCAAAAGAAATCCATCCCATATTTGAGTGCTGCGGCGATATTGGCCAGGTTAGCAATCAAATCCTCCTCATCAGCAATGAGCGATTCTATCTGCGGTATGAGAGAAGCGTATTTTTCCCTCTTGTCAGTGGTATGGATAATGTTTAGTTCTTCTGCCATGGTAGCGCTTTCAATGATTTTTATAAATTAATAACCGATCTCCTAAAACGTCCTCTGCTGACAAAAGTTCACCGGAAATATGAGGGGCAGCAATGCCTTTACCAAAAGTGTGAGGGGCAATGAAAACCCTGGCTTCATCCCAAAGTCCACGTTCAATGAAAGAGTTGAATAACCCACTCCCACCCTCAATAATCAAAGACTGGATTTTCATTTCGCTGATCGAAGCTAAAATGGCTTCAGGAGTAATCTGCTCCTGCTGAATAAATGTCAAATTCTGCCTGTTTTCATCCTCTCCTTCCGTAAAACAATAAGTAGGTACGGTTCCATCCATGAGATGCATTCCCTTGTTCAACTCCAACGTTCTGTCAATGAAAAAACGCACAGGATTTTTGCCCTTCCAGTCTCTGGTGGTCAAAGATGGATTATCGTAACGAGCCGTATTGGTACCCACCAAAATAGCATCCTCCTCGGCACGCCACTTATGCACCAGCTGTCGCGAATAAGTATTGCTGATCCATTTGCTGTCATAGTTTTCACGGGCCACAAAACCATCAGTGGTCTGTGCCCACTTCAGGATCACATAGGGTCTTTTCTTTTCAAAAGCAGTGAAAAATCTCCTATTGAGCACTCTCCCCTCTTCCTTTAACAAACCGATTTCCACTTCAATTCCGGCATTCCTTAGTCGCTCAATGCCCTGCCCGGCCACCAAAGGATTGGGATCCTCATTGCAAATGACCACCCGCTTTACCTGATGGCGCACCAGCAAGTCGGCACAAGGTGGAGTCTTTCCAAAATGGGAACAGGGCTCCAATGTGACATAAGCGGTACTCTGAACCAAAAGGGACTGATCCTTCACAGCTTGTACAGCATTCACTTCCGCATGCGGCCCTCCGTACTGCTCGTGATAGCCCTCCCCAATGATTTTGTCATCTTTCACAATCACGCACCCTACCATAGGGTTGGGGCTCACATTGCCCAAACCCAGACGGGCAAGCTCCAGCGCTCTTTGCATCCATTGTTGATCTGACATATTCGGTAACTTCGTGCTGTGAATCACAAAGTGTCCGCAATTTACAAAGAATCAGTTCTTCAACTCACTCCCATCTATGGAGAAAGAGAAGCAGAGTCAATCATCAATCTCTTGCTGGAAGATCATTTGGGGATCACCCGGATCCACCGACTCACCAACCCAGAGAGGAGCCTTTCAGAAAGTGACCATAAAAAGCTCCGATCTGCCATGCTACAGCTGCTGAGCAATGTGCCCGTGCAGCACGTCATCGGCTTTGCTTATTTTATGGGTCGAAAATATCTGGTGAATAAACATACCCTAATTCCCAGACCAGAAACCGAGGAGTTGGTCGAGCTGATACTTGATGAGAATGATCGTCATCAAAAACTGAATATTCTGGATATAGGTACGGGCACCGGATGCATTGCCATCAGTCTCGCGCTGGCCATGAGGGCCTCAAATGTGACTGGTTGGGACCTCTCTGAAGGAGCTGTAAAAACCGCTCAGAAAAACAGCCGGGCATTGGGAGCTCAAGTCAACATGGAGGTACAGGATGTGTTTGGGGAAATTCCGCCACAGCAATATGACCTCATCGTGAGTAACCCTCCCTATATACCAGAGGCGGATCGTCACGAAATGCATGAGAATGTGGTGGCCTTTGAGCCGGAAGGGGCACTCTTTGTCTCTAATGATGACCCGCTCATTTTTTACCGCCGCATTGCGGAGATTGGGCTAACTCACCTAACCCCGGAAGGAAAGCTCTATTTCGAAATCCATGAGGCCTTTGGACTGGCAACGAAAGACATGCTGAGAACAAAAGGATACGAAGACGCAAAAGTTTTTCAAGACCTGAATGGCAAAGATCGCATGGTAAGGGCAATACTCCCCTGACCTACTCCGGTTGGAATACCACCTTTACCCGAACCTGACTTTCTACAGGCTCTCCATCTCTGGTGGCTGCTTTCCACGGGGGACCTGTTCGTACCAACCTCATCGCCTCCTCATCACAGCCAAATCCGAGGCTTCGCTTCACTTCAATCGTTCCTATCTCTCCAGTGGCGAGAATGGCAACTTTCAGGATTACTTTACCTGAAACATTGCTGTCGATAGCCGTCCTGGGATAATTCAGTTCTCGCTCCAGGTAAGACCGGTAGGCTTTTAACCCTTCGTCTGGCACAGCGTTTTCAAAGCTCATTTCATTGGTCTCCGCATAAGTGGTCACTACCACCTCGGAGAGTGCCTGTACATCCGTCTCCAGCTCCACGTTCAACTGCCTTCTGTCTCCCACCTTCAGCTCTATCTGGTCATAACCCACATAGGAGAAAATAAGCACAGCGCTTCTATCTGCGAGTTCCAGGTTGTATTGACCATTGCTATCACTCATCACTCCATAGGAGGTGCCTTTCACCAGCACCGTCACTCCTGGCAATGGGGTTCCAGCTTCATCAGTGACCGTGCCCGTCACCACATTATCTGCCCCCAGAGCTGATCGGGTCCCTGCTCCTGTGGATCTGCTCATAGCTACCGCTTCCTTCTTCAGTGCGGAGCTCTCTTCCGGAATCACCTCTTCTATCACCACCTCAGCCAGTGTCTCATCTGCCAGCTCAATGACCTGATCCTCCTCCATCAATTCATCTGCGGAAGGTTCCGGACGCTTGGTAGTGATCGCAACATCTTCCTGAGAAGGACCTTCCTCATTTTCATCCGTCAGTATATTTTCTTCGGGCTTTGGTCGGGTTGCTTCAGCAACCGGGACGCTTTCTTCTTTGATAAAAGGTGGCTCCGGGATGACAACCTGTTCTTGCACAATTTTGGAATCTCCCTTAACAGCCGCACCTTCTTCCTGTTGGTCTTCTTCTTTCAGGGATAGCTGGTCACTGGCAGAGTCTAAGGACGGTACCACCAACCAAACAACCACAGCAGCCACCGCAAGGAGTGCGAAGGTAGCTGCCCAACGCCACGCATAACTCTGGCGCTTTTTGGCCCTTGCTGTCACTCTTTTCATCAGCCCATCCAGATCCGTTTCGGTAAGTTCTGGATCAAACAGTGCATATCCTTTCATAGCCTCCTCGTCAAAAGGATCATTGAGCAACTGACGCTCCACGGCATGGGCATTTTTGCCCGTCAGTTTTCCCTCCAGATAGTTCCGGATCTGCTCCCTGGTTAATGTGCTATGTTTTCTACCTGTCGGCATGTTGTTTTTCTATACAGATTTTCAAATTTCTCTTTCCATTTTGGATATAGCTCTTCACCTTTTTCAGCCCAAAAGTGGTTTTCGTACTCACCTCTTCATAACTCAGCTCTTGCAAATAAAACATCCGCAAGCATTTTTGTTGATCCTCCCGCAGCTGTTCCAGGCATTTCTCCAGGGCATCAAGGTCATCGGTCACATCGGTAGGCATTTCTTCTATTGGATGCAAAAACACCTCATTTTCCATAATTGATCCATTCAAATCTTTGCTTGTTCCGGCTTTGCGAAGCTCCATGAGACAGTGATTTTTAGCCACCATATAGAGCCAGCTCTTGAAATACTTTACGTCATGGTCCAGAAGCTTTTTAAAAAGAGATTCAAAAATGGTCATCACCGCATCCTGTGCGGCATCCCGATCTTTTAAATACTTCAGGCAAAGTCCATACACCAGATGCACATACCTGCTGAAAAGTGCTCCAATCAAAGCCTTATCGCCAGTCTGTTGGTAGCGGATGAGCAGTGCTTCATCCGGTTGTTCGTCCTTATTTGAAGAAATAAATTTCAAATAACCTGTTGTTTTACAGTCAGTTAAAAATTAAGTGGGAAAATAATTTCACTCCACTTATGGAATTAAGGTCGGTATCACATCTCAAGAATACAAATCAAATATGATACCGATATGAAAAAGCTCTTATTACTTCTCAGCATGGTGATGGTTTTCAGTCTGAATGCCATGACCCTCCCAATAACCGGTTCGGTTTATGACGAAACCGGCAACCCGCTTCCTGGGGTAACTATAGTAGAAAAGGGAACAACGAACGGCGCACAAACGGACAAGTCTGGAAAGTACTCCATTCAGGTAAATGATACCAACAGCACCCTGGTCTTTTCATTCGTGGGCTTTCAAACTGAAGAAATCCGAGTCGGGAAGAAACAACAAATCAACGTAATCCTTTACGCCGATGTGCAACAGTTACAAGAAGTAGTACTTCAGGATGCTTCATCATCTTCCTTACGCAAGCGATTGAATGCCACAGGGGCAGTATCAAGGGCCGCTGGCCCCTCCTACATGGTAGGTGAGTCCAACCCATTTCACAACACCGAGTCCTATGACGCCATCGAGGAAAACATCTTCCACAAAAGTGCCGACAAGCCACTTTCCACTTTTTCAATAGATGTGGACGCCGCTTCCTACAGTAACATGCGCCGCTTTCTCCACATGGGTCAGCTACCGCCCAAAGATGCCGTACGCATAGAAGAGATGATCAACTACTTTCATTACGACTATGATGGGCCTAAAGACGACAAGCCCTTTGCCATACACACTGCCAAAACCAAAGCTCCCTGGAATGAGGATCACCTGTTGGTGAAAATTGGCATTCAGGGGAAAAAACTGGCCATGGAGCAGCTTCCACCATCCAACATCGTTTTCCTGCTGGATGTCTCCGGCTCCATGAACGCTCCCAACAAACTACCACTCCTCATCTCCAGTCTGAAAATGCTGACCAATGAACTCCGTCCACAGGATCAGGTGGCCATAGTGGTCTACGCAGGTGCTGCGGGGCTGGTGCTGCCCCCCACAGACGGAGCGAATAAGTCTGCAATCATCGAAGCACTGGAAAATCTGGAAGCAGGGGGCTCCACCGCTGGTGGTGCCGGCATCAAACTGGCGTACAAAGTTGCGAAGGAGCATTTTGTGGAGGGTGGCAACAACCGGGTGATATTGGCCACCGATGGAGACTTCAATATTGGGGCCTCCAGCAATGGAGAGATGCAGCGCCTCATCGAAGAAAAACGGGAGGAAGGCGTATTCCTAACCGTACTGGGCTTTGGTATGGGCAATTACAAAGATTCTAAAATGGAAACCCTGGCTGACAAAGGTAACGGCAACTATGCCTACATCGATAACATCCTGGAAGCCAAAAAAGTATTGGTAACGGAGTTTGGTGGTACTCTTTTCACGATCGCCAAAGACGTGAAAATTCAGGTGGAGTTTAACCCCAATGTGGTGCAGGCCTATCGCCTGATAGGCTATGAAAACAGAAAGCTCAATGATGAGGACTTCAACGATGACAAAAAAGATGCGGGCGAGCTGGGGAGTGGGCACACGGTGACCGCTCTTTACGAAATCATTCCGGTAGGAGTCAAAAGCAATTTCACCAAAGAGGTAGATGACCTGAAGTACCAGTCGCAGACCATCACGGGAGATACAGATGAGTTACTTACCGTAAAATTCAGATACAAGGAACCAGATGAAAATACCAGTCAACTCATAGAACAGCCTTTGGCCAATGACAGCTTATTTGATGAAGACGAAAACCTCAACTGGGCGGCCACGGTAGCCAGCTTCGGGATGGTGTTGAGAGATTCAGAATTTAAGGGAAATCTCACATTCAGCAAAATACTCACCATGGCCCACCAGTCTGCCGGGGTGGACGAATTCGGCTATAGAGCAGAGTTTATCAAACTGGTAAACATTGCTAACAGGATTCAGTAATCTAAATCCTCAACCACCAAGTAAGGGGGATGGCTGCAGTGGATCTCAGCCTCCCCTTCTTTTGCCTTGACCACCTCCAACTCCTGATCATGTGAGGCTTTCACATCTTCCTGAAATCCCACGACATCCCATCTAGAATCCTCACTCAGGGCCATCAACGTGAGCCGCGTACCGGCAGGCAGCCATTTTTTGAATGTCTCATTCTTGACAAAAAGGAACTTTTGTTTTTCTGTAAATACCACCAGATCCAACTGGTTGAGCCACTGGGTAAGCAATTGGATCACATCAAAGACCGACGCTTCATCTGTGATGATATTCACCGCACGATGACCTTCCTTTTGGAGTACTGTCAGCCCGGTCATTAAAAAGTGGGAATCGTCAATGGCGATGATTTTAACGGGCTGTTGATTATCCAGGCGGCCTTTCCAGCTTTCAAAGCGGTTTAAACTCACCATTGCAAAATCCAGCTTATGGCCCAGACTGGTGTATTTATCAATACCCGGTTCACAACAGATCACCGTCGGTGACCACTCCAGGAGTGCATGCAAATGTGAGACCGGAAAGGAGTCCAGGCGGTGCAAAATTAAGGCAGGTTCCTGCTGATCTCTGACAATGTGGTGTGATGACATTCGGAAATATTAAAATTCGGTGCTAAATTATAAGTGTTTAAATAACAGAAATCCAAAACAAAAACAGTTTGTAAAGAATTTAATAGATAAGAACGTTTCACCAAACCCCGCCAAATTTCTACAAAAATGAAAAATTTGCTCATAATTACCTCGTTTATCCTGCTCTCCGGATGCATGGCAGAGCGGGAATTTATCGTAGAGTATGATTACAGTTATCGCGGGAAATTTAAGCGCTACGATACCTTCAATTTTCTAAACCTGGGAGACACCGTAAACTACAATGGCCTTAGTGACAGCATGATCAAAAGAGAGATTGAGCGTAGGATGATTTCTCAAGGCTACAAAAAATCCGATAAGCCCTCAATTTACATTGCTTACAAAGTATTCTCCAACGACATGTCCTTCAAAGGCTACGAGCAGCTGGAGCTGGAGAGCTGGGATGCCCTGTACGCAGAGCGCGCTGAGAACGAAAGCAACCTGGAGTACATCCGTGAAGCGAAGTATACCAATAAAGCCTACGAACTTAAGAAAGGCACCTTACTGATTGACTTTGTAGACCGCAAGTCCAATGGTGTCATCTGGCAGGGCTACGCCAGTGGGCTATTCGATGACAGAACTTATTTCTCTAAAGACGTGCGGTATTCGGTACGCAGTATTTTGAATCAATACCGACTACTAGCGGCCAGCTACCAATAGAAATAATAACGATTCCTATAAAAAAGCCTTCGGAATATGCTTCCGAAGGCTTTTTATCCTTAAAACTTCAGTGATAAGGCCAGCATGAAATTAGTCCCCGCCTGAGGGTAATAGTAATTTTCACGCACCACATAGTCTCCTCCGGCATAGCCAAAGGTGTAGCCATTGCTCACATATTGCACATCGAAAATGTTATTCACCAAAAGGGAGATGCCAATTTGCTTCACCTGCTTGCTGGCAAACGTGAGATCCATTTTCAGGTCATTCACAAAGTAGGCATCAATGCTGCGATCATCATTAGACGTATTGTCCAGATACTGCTTACTCACATACTTGCTCAACAAAGAAATCTCCAGGAAGCTCAGTGGCTTGTAACCAATCTGCGTGCCACCAATCACATTGGGAGAGAATGAGATGTCAGTATCGGTGTATTCATTTTGGATTTCGTTGTACTCGTCAAAGGCCGGACCATAGTCGTAAATCACCTCTGTAAAGTTGGCAATCTTGTTTTTACTGAGGGTCAGATTTCCAGACAGGGTCAGGGCGTCCATCACCTTCACCGCTCCCACAAGCTCCACACCCATCCGGTAGCTATCAGGCACATTGACCCGTATGGATGAACCCACATCATTCACCGCACCGGTGAGCACCAGCTGGTTTTCATAATCCATGAGGTAGTAGTTGGCTGAATAGCTATAATTCCCTGCAGCCTTACGATACCCAACCTCCAGGTTGCGCATGGTCTCTGCCTTTGGAATCTGACCCTCGGCAGCATCTACAAAATCACCTCGTACCGGCTCCCGGTTGCCCACTGCGTAAGAGGCATAAAAACTTTCGCCCCGCTTCACCAAATAGGTCATGCCCACCTTTGGATTGAAAAAGGCGTAAGTATCTCCTGTATCTATATTCCTGAGGTCGCTGTCCACCCCTTTGGTGTGATAATCCAGCATTCTGACCTGTGCATCTGCAAAGAGGTTCACTTTTGGAGCTACCTGATAGTTTCCTTTCAGGTAAACATTGAAATCGGTCTTCATTCCGAAATTGTCATAATAACGATCCCGAATGGCACTGGTACTGGCATATTGTGCCCAGATGATTTCACCAAAATGATCCCCATCATATTTGTTCCAGGCACCTCCAAAAGACAAATCCCATTTCTCCTTAGTGTAGTTAGCTGAAAAGGTGAATCCATAAAAGTCGTTGTCCAGCCATCTGCGACGAATCAGGTCTGTGGATGTGATGGTGCTGTCGCCAATCACTACCTCCGGCAACGCGTAGTCCGCCAGGTCATCATCCGCTCTGTACTGCTCATAGTACCCACGTCCGTAGGTATAGTGCAGGGCTCCGTTCACATTGAAATTAGGATTGAAAACATGACTTAAATGGAGCTGATAGTGGTCTTGCTGATAGTTGTCCACTTCATTGTCATACTGATAGTAGTTGTAGGTGCGTCCTGAGTTGAGCAGATTATCCGCCTGTTCGTCGGAGAGTCCATTGTTGGCAATGACCTCCATCATCCCGTCCACGTCATTGTTCAGCCGGGCCTCAGGAGTACCCCACCAGGCCTGATAAGTCACTTCCTTGCCTGCAAAAACCACAGCTTTCACGGTAGTCTTATCTCCATAGTACCCGCCAGACAGGTAGTAAGACTTCAGATCGGCCGATGCACGATCCAGGTATCCGTCAGAGGATATCTGTGACAATCGCCCCTGAAAAGCCCATTTTTTGTTAATCAGACCGGTATTCATTTCTACCGTGTGTTTCCAGGTATTGAATGACCCAAAACTATTGTCCACTTTGGCGTAAGCCTCCTGAGAAGGCATGTCCGTTTGCAGGTTTACGGAAGCACCGAAGGCTGCCGCACCATTGGTGGACGTACCCACCCCACGCTGAATCTGAATGTTGTTGACAGAAGAGGCCATGTCCGGCATGTTTACCCAAAACGTACCATGCGATTCCGAATCATTGATCGGCACACCATTTACGGTCACGTTGATTCGTGTGGGGTCGCTCCCCCGGATCCTGATCCCTGTATAGCCTACACCATTTCCTGCATCGGAGGTCACCACCATAGAGGGCGTATGTTGTAGGATAAAAGGCAGGTCCTGGCCCATGTTTCGTCCCTCTATCTCCTTGTTAGAAATGTTTGAAAAAGTGGTGGGTGTTTTCTCATTGGCCCGGGTTGCGTAAACAAAAACCTCCTCGCCTTTAATCACATTCTCATTCAGCGAAATCTCCAGAGAAACGTTTTGATTCACCTCCAATACTTTCGTGTAGGTTTCGTAGCCCACAAAAGAAACACTCAACTCAAAAGTACCCGCTGGCACCTTGCTCAACATAAAAAAACCATCCCAATCTGTAGAGGTGGCATACTTAGACTGGTTCAGCCATACGTTGGCTCCGGGCAAAGATTCACCCGCTTCGGTGACCACCTTGCCATCCACAGTGAACTGACCAAACGCACTGAATACAGCGGTCATTGCCAGCATTGACATCCAAAAAACTTTCATTTTAAATTGTTGTTAACATTTAACCATACGGAAAGCGGGGAACTTCCCTACTGGTTTATCATACTTCCCTACGCCGGCATTATCCGGATCAGGTTATTTGGGTATGATCTCAGCCCGATAGACTCTTTTAGAATCCGTAAGGCACCCCTTTTGTAGCCGCAAACTTAGGCCAAAACTATTTGTTGAAGAAATCCTCGATTAAATCCTGAGCACATTTGACCCTGATGTCTTCGATCCCTGATACAATGGCATACGGCAGGTCATGCTCCTTCAGGTAGGTTTCGTATACATCAAAAAAGTGCTTTCTCAGCTTGGGGTGCTCACGCTGCGGATCAGGCCGCCAAATCAAGTCTATATTACCCAGCAGGTAAAAATCGTACTGGCGCCTCTCCAACTCCTCCAGTATCCAGGGGTCGGCTTCACCATACTTGTGCTCACTCCAGACCTTCATCACAATGAGGTTGGTATCACAAAAAAGATACCCACTGGCCTGCTCGGCCTTATCATCTTCCCAGGCCATCTGGCCCTGCGCTATATGCAGAAGATCCTCTTTTTGGTATTCTCCCTCTAGTCTGTCCAGATAAAAACGAGCGTACTCTGGCACCCATTCGGTATCGTAAATCCGTGCCAGATGCTGGCACAACTCACTTTTCCCGGTAGACTCGGGACCAATTATCGCTATCTTTCTGATCATGACTTAAGCAACGTTTTTCTCCATGAAAAATACCCCCAGGTGGCCAGTACTGTAAACACAAAAAACTGAAAAGCTGTAAATGGCAATCCTTTATACAAGTAAAGCGGCACCGAAATAATATCTGCAATGATCCAGGCAATCCAGTTCTCAATTTTCTTTTCGGCCATCAGCCACATACCTACCAGGGCAAATGATGAGGTAATGGAATCCCAGTTGGGCACATCGCTATCGGTGAAGTAAACCAAAACGGTCCTGATCACAATGAAAGACACAATGAAGAACAAAATACTGATCACATTTTGCTTTTTGTTATTACTTGTAATAGGAATCTGCGGCTTATTCTCGCTATCGGTCCAATGATACCAGCCATACACACTCATCACAAAATAATATCCATTAATACCCATATCGGCATAGAGCTTATATTCAAGTGTGAGGTAGATATAAATCAGCACGGACACGATACCGGTGGGGTACACCAAAATATTTTCCTGCTTGGAATACCACACACTCAACAACCCAAAAAACACCGCTACAGCTTCCAGCCATGTAGTCTGATACATCTGTTCCAGTAGCTGCGAGAAGAATTCATTCATGCCTGTAAATTATAAATCACATTAAGTTTCGCAATCTCTATAAGACCAGTTAATTTTGCCCGGCAAATAATAACAAATATTGTTTGCATGAATCTCGACGATAAATTCCTCTTTGAAGCACTAACCTATGATGATGTGCTTCTCCTTCCAGGTTACTCTGAAATCCTCCCCAGAGATACCGACACTTCCACCAGAATTACCCGCAATATTAGGCTGAATATCCCACTTGTGTCCGCTGCTATGGATACAGTGACCGAAGCTGAGCTGGCTATTGCTATGGCGCTGGAAGGCGGTCTGGGTTTTATTCATAAGAACATGCCTGCCGACCAGCAAGCCGCGCAGGTGCGCAAAGTGAAGCGGTCTCAAAGTGGAATGATTCTCGATCCCATCACCCTCTCTCACGATAGTGTGGCCGGAGATGCAGAAAAGATCATGCGCGAAAATAAAATTGGAGGAATACCTGTCATCGACCAAAATAAGAAATTGATCGGGATCATTACCAACCGTGATTTGAGGTTTCAGAAAAACATGAAGCGCCCGATCCGGGAGATCATGACCACCGAAAATCTCGTCACAGCAGAAGTGGAAGTGGGTCTGAAGGAGGCCGAGCAGATTCTGCAAGAATATAAGATAGAAAAGTTGCCGATCATCGATAAAGACGGCAAACTCACAGGGCTTATCACCTACAAGGATATCCTGAAAAACAAAGACCGCCCTAATGCCTGCAAGGACGAATACGGCCGACTGAGAGTAGGCGCAGCTGTGGGTGTGACTCCAGACATGGTAGATCGGATCAAAGCACTGGTGAATGCGGGTGTGGACGTGGTGAGCATAGACACTGCTCACGGTCACTCCAAAGGCGTAATTGACGCAGCTAAAAACGTCAAGAAAGCTTTTCCGGATCTGGAACTCATCGTGGGCAACATCGCGACTTATGAAGCCGCAGAGGCGCTGGCCGCTGCCGGAGCTGATGCAGTGAAGGTAGGTGTAGGTCCTGGAAGTATCTGTACCACCCGTGTGGTAGCGGGCGTAGGCGTACCACAGTTATCAGCTGTGTATGAGGCTGCCAAAGCCCTGAAAGGAAAAGACCTGCCCATCATAGCCGATGGAGGTATACGTTTCTCCGGCGACCTGGTGAAGGCCCTTGCTGGCGGAGCCAGCAGTGTGATGATTGGCTCTCTTTTAGCAGGAACCGAAGAAGCTCCAGGGGAGATGATCATCTACGAGGGACGAAAATTCAAAACTTACCGTGGAATGGGCTCAGTGGAAGCCATGGAGGACGGCTCGAAAGACCGATATTTTCAGGATGCGGAGGACGACATCAAAAAACTGGTACCAGAAGGCATAGTAGGCCGGGTGCCTTACAAAGGTATGGTCTCCGAAGTGCTCTATCAGCTTACCGGAGGCCTGAAAGCAGGTATGGGCTACTGTGGGGCCGGGACTATTGAGCAGTTACACAATGCTAAGTTTGTGAAGATCTCTGCAGCCGGAGTGGCAGAAAGCCACCCGCATGACATCACCATTACCAGAGAAGCTCCTAACTATAGCAGGAGATAGAGCTTCGAGAATTCGTTAAAAAAAGTGAAAGCCGTCCATACATTATATGGATGGCTTTTTTATTAAGGGTCACCCCCGTATTTTTGCGGCACGCCGATGCTCTCCGAAAAACTCAAAATACGACTTAGCTTTTTAGCAGGCATCCTGTCATGGCTACTGTTTACATTTTTTGATCTCTACCTCCTTTTTGTAGACCAGTACCAGCTGAATGTAGACTTGTCGGCCATTTTGCCGCAGATTTTCCTGACGACCCTGGTGCTTTCCACCCTGTCTTACTATCGGTACACCATCACCAAAGCCGATAGCATCAACTTCATCGATCTGTTGTGGCGGGTGTTCATTACTGGCCTGGTCACCACCATCGGCTCGCTTTTCATCCGGCTGTTTTTCTATATTTTCGGTAACAGCACCATCAGTGAAAATCCATTCACGGTAAATTTCCTCTACAACATCCTGGTCGGGTTAGTGGTCGTCTATCTGGTGTCCACATTTGTGGTTTGGAAACGACTAATTCTTTACCAAAAATCCAAAAACCTCATTCAGCTCTGGGGATTCTTCGAGTATGCCTTGCTGGGAAGCCTGATCTTTGATCTCTTTGGCAACAAATTTCTCAGCGTCAACTTCAATACGGCACTGATCTTTTTAGGTGGCCTGGGCATTATCCTTGCTTTTAACCTCAAGTGGATTGCCTACCTCAATTTCAAACAGAAGTGGAAAAGCATTCTTTTCATTATTCTCTCAGGCATCTATCTGTACCATTTCCTGCTGAACCTGATGAATTTTTCGGAGACCGGCGCCCTCAATCTGGATCTGCTGGATCGGGCCTACTTCGTTTCGCTGTTTATCTTCATCATTTTGTATGCGGGCATTTCCATCCTGGTTACCCTCTTCAACCTACCCACTTCTTCTGTTTTTGAGCGGAAGCTCCAGGAGGCTATTGACTTTCAAAAGCTGAGCCAATCCATACCGGCAGGGCAAAGTGCCGAGCAGACCTACGACATCCTGTTGGAGAGCTCTATGAGTGCCGTATTTGCGGATGCGGCCTGGCTGGAGATCAGTGGAGAAGAGCCCATCCTGCTCACCCGTGGCGTCACTACCCTCACTGTGAAAGATATTAAGCAGAGTGTGCGACAGGACTTTATCAAAAAAATACTGAGTCAGCAGGTCTCCAATGAATTTGCCCCCAGCAAGGTCATTGGCACCCTCAATCATCCTGACTTCAAATCCATCATCGCCGTGCCGGTCATGGTACAAAACGAACAAATAGGTTCTCTGGCTTTACTGCAGGAGGTAGGTGACGCCTTCAACCGGGAGATGGTGGACATCATCACCACGTTTGTAAATCAGGCCAGCATTTCTATTGAAAACTTCCACCTCATCAGGGAGGCACTTGACAATGAGCGTTACAAGGAGCAATTGAAGATTGCTAAAAGTGTGCAAAAGAGCCTGTTGCCTTCGGTACTCGAACGCAACGACTGTTTTGAAATAGAAGCCTATAGCATGGCTGCCGATGAAGTGGGGGGAGACTATTATGATATTATTGAGCCTTCTAAGGACATCTTTAACCTGATCATCGGTGATGTGTCTGGCAAAGGCACGTCCGCTGCGTTCAATATGGCTCAGATGAGGGGTATTTTTCACAGCCTGGCCCAGGATGTAAGTACCCCAAAGGAATTTATCACCAAAGCCAACTCCGCCATAGGCCGTTGCCTGGAGAAAAACTCCTTCATTACCGCCATTTACTTCGTGATCAACACCCGGGAAAAAAAATTCTGCTATGCAAGAGCGGGGCACTGCCCGGCCATGTATTATTCAGCTTCAACCGGAAATATCACCCTTTTAGAGAAAGAAGGACTGGGACTGGGTATCCTGAGAAACTCGCAGTACAACGAATACGTTCAAGAAGAAACCATAAACTACCAGCCAGGTGACTTATTGCTCCTGTATACAGATGGTATTTCAGAAGCTAAAAATGAATACAAGAAGCAATATGGCGCGGATGGCCTGAAATCCTCACTGCAAAACCACATTAATGCGCCTTTGAGTAAACTGAAAGATATGCTCATTAACGATCTGCTGAAATTTTTGAATGGAAACAAATTGGACGATGATTATACACTGACCATCGTCAGGTTTAAATAATAACTATGGTAGAAATAAACATACAGGCTGAGTCGGATTACCAACTCATAGAGGTCAGGGGAGAAGTGGATGCCAGCTCATCGATAGAACTGGACAATGCCTTGAAATCGGCAGCTGAAAACTATACTAAAATACTGATCAACCTCAGCAAGCTAGAGTACATCTCTTCCGCCGGGT
The DNA here is from genome assembly GCF_044005705.1 of Marinoscillum luteum. Taxonomy (NCBI): domain Bacteria; kingdom Pseudomonadati; phylum Bacteroidota; class Cytophagia; order Cytophagales; family Reichenbachiellaceae; genus Marinoscillum; species Marinoscillum luteum. The sequence continues at coordinate 465,591 of NZ_JBIPKE010000019.1, forward strand.
TGGGGGTGTTTATTTCCTATCTGGAGGAGCTCAAGACCAATGACATCAAATTGGTTATTTTCGGTCTTCAGGAAAAAGTCAGAGAGGTTTTTGACATTCTGGGGCTACAGCATTTGATGAATATTACCAATAACAAGGAAGAAGCCCAGGCGCTTTTGAATGGAAAATAAGCTGACCATATCGTGTAGCAAGCAGAATCTTGCCAAGATCAGACAGTTTGTTGCTGACATCCTACATCGTCAGGCCATCAAAGAAGTGGAAGCACACAAGCTCGTACTTGCTGTGGATGAAATCTGTGCCAACCTGATCATTCACTCCAATCATTGTAATCCTACACAAACCATTGAAGTCTACGTTGATTTTCAGCCAGCAGAGCAAGTCACTTTTGTCATCAGAGACCAGGGGATCAGCTTCAATCTGAGCACTTATGCCGAACCCTCGCTGGATGAGATCGTCTCTTCCAGAAGGAAAGGTGGCGTAGGGCTGATGCTGGTCAAGAGAATAATGGACAAAATAGAGTTCTCTACCGAGAAGAATTACAATATTTGCAAGCTGACTAAAAAGCTGAGTGAATGAAATATGGCTGGATCATAATTTTGGCATTTTCCTACGGATGCGAGTTTTTCAAACCGAAAGAAACAGCCACCGAAGCGCCCATTGCCAGGAGCATGGAGAGCTACCTCTACCCTTCCGATCTGGATGGACTTTTTCCCGCCAATATTTCCTCTGATGACAGCACCAAGCTGGCGGAGAAATACATAGAAGACTGGATCAAGAAGCAGCTGATGATTTCACGATCTTCCCAAGCGGTAGATTTCAACGAGGCAGAAATCGAGCGTAAAGTGTTGGATTATCGCTATGCCCTCATGGTTCATTCTTTCGAGAAAAAATACATCACACAAAACCTGGACCGGGAGGTAAGCACCGAGCAGGTCACCAACTACTACAACGGCAAAGCCGATAATTTTTTACTCAAGCAAAACATCGTGAAATGCATCTTTGCGCAAGTTCCCAAAAACGCACCCAACCTTGCACAGTTTCGGCGTAACTTCCGGGCACATCCCGAAGGAAATCTGGAAGACCTGAAATCATACGTTTCTCAATTTGCCACTAAATCATACCTGGAGGATACTACCTGGATTATTTTCGATGAACTCATCCTGGGAACTCCGCTGGAAACGCTGGAAAACAAAAACCAGTTTCTTTCGAAAAACAAGTACTCCGAAACGACAAATGAGGAATACATCTATTTTCTAAATATCTTCGATTTTAAAATTTCAGATGAGATTTCACCGTTAGAGTTTATCAGAGAAGACATTAAAAACATAATCATCAATAAGAGGAAAATTGCGCTGAAGAAGGAGCTAGAAGAAAAAATTTATGATGAATCAAAGGAACAACATCTGTTTGAAATATATCGCGATTAGCATCGCTCTCATCTTACCTCTTATTACCAATGCCCAAACAGAGGGCGTGGTGGTAGATAAGATTATTGCTAAAGTGGACAATTACATCATCCTCAAATCTGACCTGGAAAAGGCTTATTTGGATTACTTGTCTCGTGGAGAGTTCAGAGGAAGCACTGCCAAATGCAACATACTGGAACAGCTGGTGGTGAACAAAATGCTGGTAGCCAAAGCCGAAATAGACTCTGTGGAGGTAGCCGATGAAGAGGTACGAAGCAACCTCGGCAGGAGAATGGAGTACATGATCTCTCAGATAGGCTCCCGGGAGGAAATAGAGGCCTACTATAAGAAGTCAATGGATCAGATAGAAGCGGATCTTTTTGACGACATCAAGGAACAAATGGTCATCCAGCGGATGCAGCAAGAGATTACTGCTGATCTGAAGGTGTCGCCGGCAGAGGTGAAGCGATTCTTTGGCAAAATCCCTCAGGATAGCCTTCCATTCTTCTCCACCGAGGTGACAGTAGGGCAGATCGTAAAGCAACCCAAAGCTGGTACCAAGCAGAAGGAAGATGTAAAGAAGCTCATGTATGAAATCCGGGGAAGGGTTCTCCAGGGAGAGTCTTTTGCTGCTTTGGCGAGGCAATATTCTGAAGATCCGGGCTCAGCAGCCAGAGGTGGGGAGCTCCCCTTTTACAAGCGGGGAGATTTGGCTCCCGAGTTTGAGGCTACAGCCATGACTTTGAAGGAAGGCGAGCTTTCTATGCCCATAGAAACTCAGTTTGGTTATCACCTGATAGAACTCCAGCAAAAACGTGGTAATACGTTCAAAACACGGCACATACTCATCTCTCCCAAACCTTCGTCTGAGGATGTGATCAAGGCCCGGACTTATCTGGACAGTCTCAGAACCGCCATTGTGAATGACAGCATTACATTTCAGGCGGCAGCTAAGGAATACTCTGATGATCAGCTCACCTCATCCAATGGTGGCTTTCTTCTGGATGATAATGAGTCCAACAGGGTCTCAGTAGAGCAATTGGACCCTACCATATTTTTCACATTGGATACCATGAAGATCGGGAGCATCACCAAACCACTGGAATTTCAGCAACCAGATGGCTCCACCGCGTTCAGGATTCTTTATTATAAGAATAGATTGGCCCCTCATCAGGCCAACCTGAAAGATGACTATCAAAAAATAGCAGCAGCTACCCTCAATAATAAAAGAAATAAAATTTTATCCGAATGGTTTGATGATGCCAGGGATGAAGTTTACATTGATATCGATCCAGAATTTGATCACTGTAACCTACTGGAACAATAACCGAAAAGTCTGAATATGTCTGAAATGGAGAATGAAGTAGAAGTGGCGAATGAGTTACATGCCGCTTATCAGAAACTGGAACAAGAAATCGGTAAAGTAGTAATCGGTCAAAAAGAAGTGGTCAGATTGCTCATCACTTCCATTTTCTGTGGCGGACATGCACTGCTGGTGGGTGTTCCCGGCCTGGCGAAAACCCTCCTGGTTCATACCATGGCTCAGTCTCTTGGGCTTAATTTCAGCAGGATTCAATTTACTCCTGACCTTATGCCCTCTGATGTACTAGGCGCCGAAACTTTAGATCAGGAGCGTAATTTCCGCTTCATCAAGGGACCTATTTTCTCCAATGTCATCCTGGCAGATGAGATTAACAGAACACCTCCTAAGACCCAGTCTGCACTACTGGAAGCCATGCAGGAAGGCGCGGTAACTACCGGAGGTAATAACTACATACTTGACAAGCCGTTTTTCGTGCTGGCCACGCAAAACCCCATTGAGCAGGAAGGTACTTACCCGCTCCCTGAAGCCCAGCTGGACCGCTTCATGTTTATGATCAAGCTCAATTACCCATCACTTCAGGAGGAGTTGAGTATTATCAAGCAAACTACTTCGGGTGACGACTATGCTGCAGGTGAAATTCTCACTAAGGAGCAAATTATTAAGTTTCAGAAACTTGTGAGAAAAGTACCTGTAGCTGATAATGTCTTTGAATATGTGGTCAATCTGGTCCATAAGACCAGGCCATTTACTGAAAATGCAGACCCAATTAGCAATGAGTACCTGGAATGGGGAGCAGGGCCTCGGGCCAGTCAGTTTTTAATCCTGGCAGCCAAATGCAATGCGCTCCTCAAAGGAAAATACTCACCAGATATCGAAGACGTGCGGGAAGTCGCTAAGCCAGTCCTCGTTCACAGAATCGTAAAAAACTTCAAAGCCGAAGCTGAAGGCAAAACCGAGGAAACCATTATTGATCAGCTGTTATAAGCAAGTAATTCCCTAAAACTGCTTCAAAAACCTAAGGTCATTTTCTGAAAAGAGTCTGATATCATCAATCTGATACTTCAGCATGGTGATTCGCTCAATACCCATACCGAAAGCAAATCCGCTATACTCCTTCGGATCTATACCACAGCTTTCCAGTACATTGGGATCTACCATTCCGGAACCACCAATTTCCACCCAACCTGTGTGCTTACAGATTTTGCAGCCATCGCCCTTGCAGATGAAACAGCTAATGTCGATCTCCGCACTGGGTTCTGTAAAAGGGAAAAATGAAGGCCGAAAACGAATCTGAGTATCTTCTCCAAACAGCTCCTTGGCAAAATGATAAAGCGTCTGTTTCAAATCTTTAAAAGACACGTCCTTGTCTACATACAGGCCTTCCACCTGATTGAAAAAGCAATGGGCACGTGCTGAAATGGCTTCATTTCGAAACACCCTGCCCGGCATGATAGACCGGAATGGGGGCTTACCTTGCTCCATTAGCCTGATTTGCACATTGGACGTGTGGGTCCTTAGCAAAACATCCGGGTTCTTTGAGATAAAATAAGTGTCCTGCATTTCGCGCGCAGGATGGTTTTCGGGAAAGTTGAGTGCCGTGAAATTATGAAAGTCGTCCTCGATTTCAGGCCCTTCTTTGACACTGAACCCTTGCCGCTCAAAGATTTGGATGATCCTGTTTTTAACTTTGGAAAGGGGATGTACAGAGCCCTCTTCCACTATAGGGGGCAGCGTCACGTCCAGGTCTTGTGCACCGGCATCACTCATGGAGGCGCCATTTACGTGATCGATTAGCTCCTGAAATTTCTCCTGAGCCTTCTGCTTGAGTACATTCAGCTCCCCGCCGATCTCCCTTTTTTGCTCATTCGGGACTTTCTTAAACTCTTCAAAAAGCTCAGTCAATACACCTTTCCGGCTGATAAATCTCAACCTGAATTGTTCGAGCTCTTCCTTATTTTTGGCAATGGCTTTGTCTATGGCCTCTATATATGTCCCGATCTTCTCTTTCATCTTTTCTAGCTATCGGGCAAAAATAATAAACAGAAGCTTCTTAAGCAGACTTAGAAATATAAAGATCAGATGATTTAGTGGCCACCGGAGTAATCTTACCAAGATGCCCCTTTCGTTTGAGTTTGTAACCCAATGTCATAGTCACTCCCACACACATGGCGGTAATGATCAGCATAAGCGAGCCATTTCCCAAATAAGGGTCGAGCAGCAGAGCCATTGACAGAATTAGTAAATTGAACAACCCGAGAAAGATTGTAGCCTGAGCGTGATTCAAGCCTAGCTTTAGTAATCCATGATGTAGGTGATTCCGATCTGGATCCAAAGGATTCTTTCCGTTGCTAAAGCGAATGGTAAAAACACGCACTGTATCAAATATGGGAAGAATCAATGCTGCAATGCAAACCGATACGCTGGAAGTAATTTCAAAGTACCCAAGGGTCATCCCTGGAGCTACGTTGATAAACAAGATAGCCAGTGATGAAATAATAAAACCAAGAATCATGGAGCCTGTATCGCCCATAAACACGCGAGATGGATTCCAGTTGTAGAGCAGGAAAGCAAACAATGACCCTACCACAGAAAGGCAGAGTACAGAATATGCATAGTACCCTCCAGTAAGAAACACCCACCCGAAAAAGGATAATATCAGTATACCAATGGTACCCGCCAGACCGTCAATACCATCTATGAGATTAAAGCTATTGGTCAGCCCAACTAATACAAAAATTGTAAACGGAATGCTAAACCATTCTGGCATCTCCCCTATTCCAAACATGCCATAAAAGCCTGTGAGCCGTATGTCCGAAAAGTAGACAACCAAAAAGGCCGCAAATACCTGTGCCAAAAGCTTGTGCTTAGCCATGAGACTCGAGATATCATCCCGGATTCCCATAAAGAATATGATGATCAGTCCAAATAAGAAAAACTTGAGAGTTGCCAATTCAGCCAAAGGAACGGCCATGAAAACAGCGACCATAAAGCCCACGAATATCCCAATACCCCCAAGCGCGGGAGTGGATACCCTGTGAATCTTTCTTCTGTCAGGTGCATCTAACAAATCCACAGACCTGCTTACCTTAATAATGATGGGTAGCAGGATAAAGGTGACAATGAAGGCGGCGATAATAGAAATGATGATAGACATTTAACCAGCTTTAAACCTAGCATCTAAAGTATAAAAATAAATAGATTTAATATTCTTATTTCGATAAAGTAAGAAATAAACTAGTTGGGGCTGTTAATACTAACGTTTAGTAGGCGTTCTCACTGCCCTTCATAATGGAGATCACAGTGAGTAAAATAATTTTAAAGTCCAGCACAAGAGACCAGTTTTTCACATAAAACCGATCCAAACGGACCCGGCCACTCATATCACTAAATACGGAGGTCTCCCCTCTGAAGCCTTTGGCCTGAGCCAATCCGGTAATGCCAGGCTTCACCGCATGACGCTGGATAAAGCGATCGATCTTAGGTTGAAATTGCTCATTGAGCTTGATAGGGTGAGGCCTTGGTCCCACCACAGACATATCTCCCAAAAAGACATTGATAAACTGGGGAAGCTCGTCAATACTCGTCTTTCTCAAAATAGCCCCAATCTTGGTGATTCTGGGATCATTTTTGGTGGCTTGCTTAGAGTCAGCTTCATTGTTCACCACCATCGTTCTGAATTTCCAGCACAAGAATGGGTGATTGTCCCTTCCGTTTCTGTGTTGTTTGAAAAACACCGGACCCGGAGACTCCATTTTAATCAGCAAAGAGATGATAGGAATGAGCCATGAAAAGATAAATATCATCACCAATGAGCTGAAAATAATATCGAAGGCACGCTTTATAACCTGATTGGCCATACTGTCAAGTGGAATTGCCCCCACATTAATGACAGGAATATCGCCATACTTCTGGATACTCAGGCTCTTATTTCCCAATCGGCTAAACTGCGAGATGATTTTTATTTTGATCAGATTATTCTCCGCAAAATCAATCAGTTTCTTGATCTCTTTGTCATACAACCTAGGCAAACAGCAAAAAATAACGTCCACGGAATGCTTCCCAACATAACTCTTCACCTCATTGACCATCCCTAAATATCTTCCACGGGCCTCCTCTGGATTGTTATCAAAATAACCCAAAAACTTATAACCTATCCCGGGATTATAGCGAAAGTAACGTTCTAGATCAGTAGCGAGCTCTCCATAACCCACAATCACCACATTCCTTAGGTTATATCCCTTCCTTCTGTAATAGCGAATAAAATAATGCCAAACTGATCTCCAGAAAATCAGCAGTAGGGTGAAAACCAGGTAGGTAATGAACAGATGCTGTCGAGAATAATAAAAAGGTTTGGCTACAAACCACAGGGCAAAAACCACAGAAAGATTGATCACCAGCCCTGTCAAAACCTTATTGAGGTGATCTATCAGCCGAAATTCACGACTGATTTCATGAAGCTTGGTAGAGAAGAAAATCATCAACCAGGCAAGGTTCAATACCACCTGTAGGGTCAGATAGCTCTCATTGGTATAGAGTAATCCTCCAAACCGCTCGTAGTTAGCCGAAAATATACCCAGATTCAGACAAGCCAGATCCGCGAGTAAAAAAAGAACAGGGAAATATTTGGAAAAACGATGCTCTGACATATTTTAAAAATATGAACGGCAAATATAAATATTATTACAGAAGTGGTAGCAAAATTTTACCAAAGTGATTTATCCACATCAGCATATACTTATCGGATACCGTCAGAAAGTGATATTTTGGGCATCCAACCCAACGCCCTTAGCTTCGAACAATCATTTTGTTCCTTCTACCGCCTAAAGAAATACTGCTTAACATCACAACTAAAAAAGGAATTTCAAATTCTCATACAATAATCCTTTTGAGTCAAAGATGAGCATGGTAAGTATAGCTATGAAATGCACACTCCATGATGGACACATTAATTACTTTTGCCGAGCATTTGATAAAGGTTAATACAAAAATAGACTGATATGTGTGGCATTGTTGCTTATAAAGGATCCCAAGACTCTATTGAAGTAATTCTTAAAGGTCTAAAACGGTTAGAATATAGAGGCTATGATAGTGCTGGAATAGCTGGGTTTGAATATGGGAAATTGGTATGTTGTAAGAAGCAGGGTAAAGTTTCTGAGCTTGAAAACAAGATATTGGAGGATCAATTCTCTTTTGACCATGGCGTTGGGATTGGGCATACACGCTGGGCAACTCACGGTGAACCTAATGACAAAAATGCACATCCCCACTTATCTCAGGATGGAAGTTTAGCTATCATTCATAATGGAATCATAGAAAATTATGGTTCATTAAAAAAAGAATTGGAGATCCACGGGTATGAATTCGCAAGTCAAACTGATACAGAAGTACTTGTAAATTTCATTCATTTTATAAGAGAATCAGAAAACCTATCAACCGAGGAGGCCTTTAGGCTCGCCCTTAAAAGAGTAATTGGTGCTTACGCAGTTGTTATGCTTTCTAACACTGAGCCAGACTATCTGTTTGCGGCACGGAAAGGTAGTCCAATGGTAATAGGCATCAATCAAGGTGAATATTTCATAGCATCAGATGCAACCCCCATTGTTGAATACACCAATGAGGTTATTTACCTTAAAGAGTCTGAGATAGCAATCATTTCATCCGAGAGTTACACCATCAAGAATCTGGACAATGCCGTTCAAGACCCTCGTATTCAAACCATCGATATGGAACTAGAGGCCATAGAAAAAGGTGGATATGATCACTTCATGCAAAAAGAAGTTTTCGAACAGCCGGAATCGATTGCCAATTGTATGCGGGGGCGGCTTGTTTTGGAAAAAGGCGAATTAGTGCTTGGTGGAATAAATGAATATAGCCAGTCGCTTATTCATGCCAAAAAAATAACGTTGCTTGGTTGTGGAACCTCCTGGCATGCTGGTTTAGTAGCTGAGTATCTATTTGAAGATATATGTAGGATCCCAGTGGAGGTGGAGTACGCTTCTGAATTCAGGTACAGAAATCCAATCATAAACGAGGGAGACGTCTTTATAGCCATTTCTCAATCCGGGGAAACCGCTGACACCTTGGCTGCAATAGAGTTGGCTAAATCTAAAGGGGCCATCGTTTTCGGAGTGGTTAATGTTGTAGGTTCTTCAATAGCCAGAGAAACTCATGAAGGTGCTTACCTACATGCGGGTCCTGAAATTGGTGTTGCTTCAACAAAAGCCTTCACGGCTCAGGTAACTGTTTTATCTATGATTGCCATTAAAATGGGCCTCCTGAGAGGAACTATCTCCCAATCTCAATTTCAACTCTTAATTTCAGAATTAAATCAAATTCCCAAAAAAGTAGCTACCGCTCTCAAAAACAATGACCAAATAGAAGCCTTAGCAGAAATTTACAAAGACGCTCAAAATTTCCTTTACTTGGGCAGGGGCAACAATTTCCCTGTTGCACTGGAAGGTGCACTTAAGCTCAAAGAAATCTCCTATATCCACGCTGAAGGATACCCCGCTGCTGAAATGAAGCATGGGCCCATTGCATTGATTGATGAAGACATGCCGGTCGTTTTCATAGCAACCCAAGATGACTCCTATGAAAAGATTGTTTCCAATATTCAGGAAGTTAAATCCAGAAAAGGTAAAGTAATTGCTATAGTTACCGAAGGTGATATATTGGCTTCTTCGATGGCAGATTATAGCATTGAAATACCAAAATCACACTATGTAGTTACTCCATTGCTCTCAGTTATTCCACTTCAGTTACTTTCATATCATATTGCACTCAAGAGAGGATGTAATGTGGATCAGCCTAGGAATCTGGCTAAAAGTGTAACTGTAGAATGAAAGCACGAAATCGGTGATTCCTTCAACTCTTGATAATGATACTACCAATGTGACTTATCCACATCAGCATATACTTTTCGGATACCGTCAGAAAGTGATATTTTGGGCATCCAACCCAACGCCCTTAGCTTCGAACTATCCATTAGTTTTCTTGGAGTTCCATCTGGCTTGGATGAATCAAACACCAAGGCTCCGCTAAAGCCTACGACACCCTTCACCATAAGTGCCAAATCTTTTATAGACAAGTCTTCACCAAAGCCCACATTAATGGTCTTTTCACTGCTATAATTCTTCATCAGAAAAAGACACGCCTCCGCTAAATCATCTACATGAAGAAATTCACGAAGGGGTGATCCTGTACCCCAAATGGATATTTCCTGAGCATCGGTCGCCTTTGCGTTGTGGAATTTACGAATGAGTGCTGGCAGAACGTGAGAGTTAGCCAGATCATAGTTATCGTTGGGCCCATAAAGATTGGTGGGCATGGCGCTAATAAAGTCAACACCATACTGTGCCCGGTAAGTCTCACAAAGTTTGATCCCAGCTATCTTAGCAATGGCATAGGGTTCATTGGTCTCTTCTAACGGACCAGCCAACAGGCTATCCTCCTGTATGGGCTGGCTAGCCATTTTAGGATAAATACAGGAACTGCCTAAGAAAAGAAGCTTTTTGACTCCAGCCACATAGGACTGATGAATCACATTCGCCTCAATCATAAGGTTTTCGTATAGAAACTGGCCACGGTATATATTATTCGCATTGATACCACCCACTTTGGCTGCCGCCAGAAAAACGTAATCCGGCTTTTCCAGAGCGAAAAACTTCTCCACAGCTGATTGATTGGTCAGATCAAGTTCTGATGAAGTCTTACAAACCAGATTAGTGAATCCTAAGTGCTCCAGTTTCCTTACAATGGCAGATCCTACCATACCCCGATGCCCGGCGATGTATATTTTAGCGTCTTTTTCCATAATTAAGGGAATAATTATTCCTTTAGAAGAGAATAGTAATGAGGTCGGTTATTCTGCCTGCTTCAAAATATCGTGACCACCTTCCAGCAGGTACTTATCTTTCTCGAAAAGTTTCAGGTCGCTTTCCATCATTTCCTGTACGAGTGCCTTAAGGTCATATTCCGGCTTCCAACCTAACTTCTCATTGGCTTTTGTAGGATCGCCAACGAGTAAATCCACCTCTGTAGGGCGGAAATATTTTGGATCGATTCGGATCACCTCCTGACCTGCCTTGAAAGCATAGCCCGCATTGGACACGGTCTTGACATAACCTATTTCATTGACTCCTTCTCCTTTGAAGGCAATCTCCACCCCTACTTCGGAGAATGCCATGCGCAGAAAATCGCGGATGGTTGTGGTCACGCCTGTAGCCAGCACAAAGTCTTCAGGCTTGTCTTGCTGAAGCATCAGCCACATGCCTCGCACATAGTCTTTGGCATGGCCCCAGTCCCTTTTAGAATCAATATTACCCATAAACACCTGATCCTGAAGCCCCAAAGCCATTTTGGCAATAGCCCGGGAAATCTTCCGGGTCACAAAAGTCTCCCCTCTCAACGGTGATTCGTGATTGAAGAGAATCCCATTACACGCGTACATATTGTACGCCTCCCGGTAGTTTACCGTGATCCAGTAAGCATAAAGCTTAGCAACCCCATATGGAGATCTCGGATAAAAAGGAGTGGTTTCTTTTTGTGGAACTTCCTGAACCAGACCGTAAAGCTCGGAAGTGGAAGCTTGATAGATTTTTGTTTTTTGATTCAGCCCAAGTAACCTAACAGCTTCCAACAACCGAAGCGTTCCAATTCCATCAACATCAGCTACATATTCCGGCGTTTCAAAACTCACACGCACATGCGACATGGCCCCCAGATTGTAGATCTCATCCGGCTGGATCTCCTGGATCAATCGCGTCAGGTTCATCGAATCAGTCAAATCCCCGTAATGCAAAAACAACCTTGTCTCGGAGCTGTGGGGATCCTGATACAAATGATCAATCCGATCTGTATTAAAAGATGAGGCTCTCCGTTTAATCCCATGAACTTCGTATCCTTTTTCCAATAACAGCTCGGATAGGTAAGCTCCGTCTTGGCCTGTAATTCCAGTGATTAGGGCTTTTTTCATTGAAATATATTATGCGTTTCATAAAACTACTAAAGCTCGATAACATTATGGTTAGCGCGAGTGTAGATAGGGACAGACTAAAGGACTTGTTGCATGGCTCTGATCTCTCTCAATAAAGGCCCTGTGATCCACAATCTTCCTTCCAGTCCTCTAGAGCACTCTCAAGATCGTATTTGAACTTGTACCCCTCTTTCATAGCATTTTCAGGGTAAATATCTGTAGAATAGTAAAGCTTTTGAATACGACGATGGTGTACAGAATTCTTTAAACCTATTACGTTTAAAAACTCAAACCAATAGGCTACAAACAACATCAATTTGTAAGGCAACACAGGAGTAAGGGGCTTGAGCCCAAAAACCGATTTGAAATAACCTACAATTCGCCCGATGCTATATTTTATAGGAAAGGAAAAGTTGAAAATATCAGATTTTGTTTTGTGCTCCAATAGATATTCCATGAACATTACTAACTCTTTCACATAAATATTGGACTTGACCGTAGACCTCTTGCCAATATAAGGAAAGAGGCCACGGTTCAAAGTATGGTAAAGACGAGTAAAATTCCCGTTTTCATTCGCTCCAAAAACCACCGCTGGCCGAATGACCTTAAGGGATCTTCCAGGCTTCCGATCCCTCCAGGCTTCCAGTTCTTTCTCTGCCAAAAGCTTCGAAATTCCGTAAGCCGTATCCGGCGCGGTAATAGAATTTTCAGTTCGCTGCATCTCTCCAGCCTTATACACCATCATTGTACTAGTGAATATGATGCTTTCGATGCCCAATTCCTCACATAGTCGAATCGTGTTGACGGTACCTATGTGGTTTGTCTCAAAGTATTCTTCCCAGTTGTAGCCTGGCTCCTTGCAAAGTGCTGCCAAGTGTATGCAAGCATCAAAATTCTCTTTTAAAGAAATCGATTTAAGATCTTCACCCCTAATATCAAAAATGAAGGTCTTTAGCCTTCCATCCAAAATAAGAGATTCCTGAGAATCAATATTGAGAATTTCAACAGCTGCATTATTCATCAGCAAAAACTCAATCAAATGCGTGCCAATAAAGCCAGAACCACCTGTAATTAATAATTTCAATGGGGCATTCTTTTTTTGTTAAAAATCTTATTGTGAAAATAAAATGGTAAGAAAATAATGAAATGGAATATGGCTCTTGTCTTATTGCCTTTATAAAAATAAGACTTAAAAAAATCAAAATTCGGTTTAATAAGATTCCATTTATTCGAACTTAAAGAGGTTTTAGTTTTTCGATACTTAACCAGGATTTCAGGAAGGGCATAGGCATAGGGTGTTTTTTTTAATAAATCTAAAAAGAAAACCCAATCCTGTCTTCTTCTCATCAATGGAAACCTTAAACCCCCGATAAAAGACCTAGGGCAAATCACAGTAGATGTTAAGATATAGTTATTGTATTTCAATAAGTTGAAGGAAATTTTACCCGGTGTTGAAAAAAAACATATAACATGCTCATTTGAATCAATTACGGAGTACCAAGAACAATAAAATTCGACCGATGGATTGCTCTGAAAAAAAGACATTTGAACCTCCAATTTCTTTGGAACCCAAATATCATCACTATCAAGAAATGCAATATACTCTCCATTGGCATTATCTAATCCAATATTTCGGCTATATCCAGCTCCTCTGTTTTCAGGAAGGTAAAACCCCTTAATTCTTGAATCCTCCGTTTCATACTCTCTAATAATATCAGCAGAATGATCCGTGGATTTGTCATCAATCAATAACAACTCCCAGTTCCTATATGATTGAGCCAAAACCGAATCGATAGTCTCTTCCAATAACTCGGCAATATTATATACAGGAGTCACGATGGAAACAAGTCGCCCTTCTGATAGCATCTTTCAAAATTAAATAGAACACTTTGCTAATGTAATTTAAAATGGAATCATCAGAATCTATTACTGAAAGAATTTATCAAAAAGAGACACTTTCATTTCCAGGCCTTAGAATCTCATATATCATCGCTATCTATCTAAATATTTACAAAACTCTGTAAGCTTCCCCGAATTTTGGTCCATTCAAAACCAGAGCTTCAAACCTAATAAAATTCTTCATAAACCTGTTTGGGGGTCTTGTTTCCAAGCGCCTGGTGAGGTCGATTTTGATTGTAATCTTGCTTCCAATTTCTGTAAGTAATCGTACCTGTCTGATATTTTTGAAAACATATGCGTTAAGCAGTTCGGATCTTAGCGAACCGTTGAACCTTCCAACATATCCATTTTGCATGGGTCTTCCAGGCTGAATAAAAGCCAGTTCTACTTTGTTTTCCTTGCTCCATGTGTCAAGTTGCCTGGATATAAACTCAGGACCATTATCAATACGTATCATATCAGGTAAGCCACGAAAAGTCTTCAATCTGTCCAGAACCTTGACCACTCTGAGTGAAGGCAAACTGGTGTCGGCTTCAATATCGAGTACCTCACGATTAAAATCATCGATTACATTGAGTAGCCTAAACCGGGTACCATCCCAAAGGCTATCTGTAATGAAATCAAGTGACCATACCTGATTGGGTCTCTGTGGTTGAAACAACGCCTGCTTGATCCGTGCGGGCAACCGTCTTTTGGCCCTACGTCTAATGTTAAGCTTCAACTGGGTATAGACCCGGTAAACACGCTTATGATTCCATTTAAAGCCTTTTATCCTCAGCCTGTGAAAGCACTTCCAAAACCCAATCGATGGGTGCTTATCAATCAGCTCTTTCAATTCCTCGATCACCTTGTCATCATCCAATGGACGAGAAATGTAACTATAACTGCTCTTCGAAATATTCACAGCCTGACATGCCTTGCGTATGCTTATCTCGTAGTGGAGTAGCATATGATGAACCAAAACCCTCTTTATGTCAGCTGTTAAAGCTTTTTTTCTACTGCATCCTTAAATGCCTCATGGACTAAACTTAAATCAGCATACATCCTTTTGAGCCTGCCGTTTTCAGTCTCCAACTCCTTTAGCCTCTTCAATTGACTGGTGTCCATGCCTCCATATTTGGCCTTCCAGTTGTAGAATGTTGCCTCGCTAATGCCGTGCTTTCTGGCCACTTCCGAGGCTTTCATCCCTGCCTCATTTTGCTTGATTGCAGAGATGATCTGTTGTTCGGTGAATCTCGTCTTTTTCATTATTGTATCATTTAAAGTTAGCAATCGCTTCGCTTTTCAGCTCAGCCAACTCTAATTTTAAATGGACGAATTCTTGGGAAGCTTACATCAACATCTACCTCGTCTTGCTCCTGTGTTTTCCCTGATCCATCAAATGCTGAAGAGGCGTCTTCCAAAAAGTCCTTCTTCCATTTGTAATCTTAAACTCTTATCTAATGTTAGAATAGATCTCCCTATTTCAATTAACGGGCCTATTAATGAACTAGAAGCGATTTCATTTTATGAAAAACTTATTTTCATCAACTTTATGGTTATAATGATAGTGCGTAATGGCATATCTTTCTCCTTCAGTTAACGGTTTACCACGATGTAAGCCACGAGTATCTGCGAACAATAACGTTCCAGCAGGAGCAGTAAAGGTAGTAGGTTCTTCCAAAACACCAGAACTAGTCAGTTTTTCAACCTCTTCTTCAGAAAAACGATAGTCTGCAATACTCTTGTTAAGAAATTTATTGGCATTCAAAAACTCTTTATACCTGTTAGATTTCCTAATGTACTGAAAAGGGCCGTTCTCTTCTAAAACATCTGTTAAATACAATATGGTTTTAAACTGATGCATAAAGGGGGCATCCCTATGCCATCCTCCACCAGATCCAAGATTATCTTCAGAGGCAGTTATTTTTCCCAACAGTTTGAATCCATCATGGATATTATGAACCACAAATCTTCGGAAGATTTCCATTGAAAGATTATCTACTTTAGGTATATCAAAATCACTTACAATTCTCTCAACACCATATGCCCTAACATCGGAATCATTTGATTCTCTTTTTAATAAATTTGGATGGTTGATTATAAAATTATCCGCAGCTTCAACAAGAACCCGACACTGTTCTTCTGATAGAAACCTCTCGATTTTAAAACATCCTTCATTTTTTAGACCACTTAATACATCCGCATGAGCTTCCTTTGCATTTATACTAGCATAATTCAACTTATAAAGGGTCTCAGAGAGGTACAATTTCAAACTATTTTTCATAACTCATTCGATGTTTAATGAAGAAAATCCAACCTAAGCTGATAATAAAATATATGAACGATTTACCAATTAAATTAATTTGTTCAATGGGAGACTCAAAGAATACTCCTAGAAATAATACCAATAAGGGGTAGGATACTAAGCTTAAATTTGCACGACTATATTTTAAGAGATCCCCAAAATTTCTAAGAATAAAAATGATGTAAAGAGAAACAACTACTATCCCACTAGGGAAAAATGGAATGTAAAATATTGTAGCAAATAGACCAGGAGAAGAACCCGCATGAGATGTTATTACGGGATATACTATTGTATGATTCATTCTATTAATCCCCCATATTTCAGGTTTGTCAGCCGGTTGGCCCAATATAATTGAAAATCTCCTAAAAATGTCTTGAAGTAACCCAACATTGGCCTCCATAGAAATGCTCAAATCATTTAGAATAGATTCCCCTGCAATTTGAAGCGATACATACCACATGGAAATTCTTCTGATCACCAGAAAGAAAAACTCTCCAGAAAATAATAGCTGAGTTGATGTTTCAACTCCATATTTGTTAGCCACTCCCATAAATAATGCAAGAAATCCGAAAACACCTACAAATAGGTATTTAAAGTTGGTTTTAATAAAACCAACCACTCCATTCGACTTCTTTGTCATGAAAATGGGCTTTTCCAGCTTGATGCAAAACAGTAAGATTATCAATATGAACAATACGTCATATGAGGATGTAGCAGTCAAAACCATAGAGATTAATACGAGTACATTGATCAGTCTTTGAAATTTAGTTATGTAAAATCCGTTTAAGGTCATTAACAATAAACCAAACACCATGCTCGAAAAATAGGCTTTGATCCCAAATACTAGCATCACTAGTTTCCCTGCTTCTTGAAACCGGACATGATGCCTAAAACTGTAGGAATACTGAGAAGAGAAAATCAAAGCCAATACTAAAAAACCAAGGGCCAATACAAAATTTAAAGATTCATTAGATGCCAACCGGCCAACAGCAACCAACAGCGTTTTGTTAAAATTCACTCGTGGCAGTAGTATATCTAAGATGAGAACGAGTAAAAAAACCGCAGGTACCCACAGAACAAAAAACAAGTGATTAGGCATATTAAAATAATATTCAAACCGCCCCGGGAATACCATTTGGGTAAGGAAAGGTAACCCATAGTATATTACTATAAATATTGTAAATACGATGATCGCCGGTCTACTAATCTCTGCTCTCATAATCCTAATCTATTGATTACAGTAGTAACTTCGACTGAGCACTATGAGAATAACTAACCTTATTACATGTGTACATAACAAAGTTATGATTATTGCCTCAACAGCGGAAAATTTTACTTCTAGCAATAAGAATATGATAATTGTCATTACATAGTAGCACAAATCCACAAGTAAAGTTACTTTCCTCTTAACTCTCCAAAAAGAATAATTGGCAAAATGCTGAGATACGGCAAAAATACAGAAGTACACACCTATTAGACCGATCAAACTTAAACTGAGATCAATTTGAAGCAATCTGTCAACGTAATTTAATAAAAGGATAATCGAACCGAAAATCGCTAAACTCATTAAACCATATAGTACTAACTTCGTTGGTGAAACTACTTCGTTAATTTTCTTTTTACTTTCAAGATATTCCTTTCTTTTTGTTGATATTAAAAACATATCAATAAAAAGAACTGGTATTGTACCTATTTGAGCTAGAAAGGAATATTGAGCGAGCAACTCTGGTTTAAAAAACCTTATTAACATACGATCAGTTAAAGGAATATTCCTTGTCGAAACAGCTTGTATTTGATTGAATATTAGCTTTCTGCGATAATCATTAAAATATCGTTTAAGTGTTACAATGTTTAAGTTTAAAAAGAGCCGATAAATTCTTCTAAGTTGATTATGTGTTAGAGAAAGTAAGATCACAACAAGGTTGATCATTAAAGATGAACTCAAAAAAATCCAAAAAAGAGTTGTTTGGGGGGATTGCAATGAAAATATCGGAACAAACAATATTAAAAAAGGACCGACTGATTTGGAGAGCATTACCAAACTCCACTTTTCAAAATCCTTCTTAAATAGTAATATTCGCTGAATTTCATCTATAACTTTCTCCAATGAAATGGCTCCCAAAAATGCTAAACTGTAAAAGATGTCATCAACATAAAGATAAATAAGACCAAATAGGATCATTATGAACACAATAAATTGATATATAAGTCTCTGATAATAAACTATCTCCGATCTTGCCTTTGAGACCCATATGATTTTTTGATCACTAAAGATATTTTTGTAAAAATCAAAATGAGCCTCATTATTCAAGATTATCATGAGCGACGCATAAGCTAGGAAATAGATTGACAACAGATTGGCTAGTTCTGTTAAACCAAAATCCAGCAATATGTAAAGAGTAACTGGCTTAACCCCAACTGAGGCTCCTCTTGCAACATAAAATAAAAATTTTCTGTTTAGACGCAAGTTTCTTGGGGTTTATAGTCC
The DNA here is from genome assembly GCF_044005705.1 of Marinoscillum luteum. Classification (NCBI taxonomy): domain Bacteria; kingdom Pseudomonadati; phylum Bacteroidota; class Cytophagia; order Cytophagales; family Reichenbachiellaceae; genus Marinoscillum; species Marinoscillum luteum. Next base: position 483,969 of record NZ_JBIPKE010000019.1, read on the forward strand.
TAATAGTACTCGCTTAAACTTGTTGACTATTTTGTTTCGATTTTGAATGGCACCAATAAAGTAGTCTAACTTTTGTCTATTGTAACATTTTTCCAGATTCATTAACGAATCAAGTAAAGATTCAGGATTCTCAAATTCCCTAATTACTAATCCTTTAGCTAAAAATCCATAATTATCTCGTACATCTTTACTCAAAAAAGCAGCCTTATAGGTTGGTTTATTTTGAAATATAGAGTCTAAAATAACGGCAGACTCATTTGTAATCATAGCAATACATGAAGCAATATCGTTTTGCGGATTCCTATCAATACTACACCTTAGTTTTGCATACTTAAAATTTAACTCACGGGTATCTCTCGGGTGTGGTCTGTATAAAACACTATACCCTGAATGAATTAGTAACACTATCAATTTTTTGATTTCTTCTAAGGAATCTAAAGGATTCGTACAGATTAGTACTTTATTTTCTTCAGGTCGTTTATGCCCTTCCATTTCTGTGAAATGGAAGTCGAAGAGTTCAAATATCTTTCGATTATTTGGGTTTCTGTACTTATCAATACTATCCTGACTAAAAAGCACATTTAAATCATGAAACAAAGGTGGGAAATGAATAGAAACTGGTGCGTGTTGTATATACACCACTTTCTTATTGTTTAGTTTCCCATAGTCATAGTATAAGATGTTTGCTGGTGAGTGATCATTAAAATTGAATAATAACTGGGCAAAGTCAACCTTTTGTAGAATCAAATCAATCCCTGATAATTTGACTAATCTCATAAAGTTATCACGGTATAAACCGTCTCGGAAAGATTTAAAAACGTGTCTTAACAACACAGTACTATTACACAGAGCAAGCAACATTAACTGACGGTGATTGATATGATTGTACGGTGATTTAAATTGACCAATTGAAATTACACTAAGTTCAATTCCTACAGTTTCACACCATTCCGCAACTCTTAGCTGATTTGGTGAAAAAACGATACAAGAATATTTGAGACATAGTTTGAACCGTTTGGAAAAGAGTCTCTCAAAAATAAATCCAAACCATTTATAGGTGATGGCAACAATAAATAATGTTATAATCCTTGTAAATATTGAAGCTCCATTATCAAACCGACTAAGTATAGACCGCATCTGTAGGTAATATCTGAAGGCATTATCAATCATAGCTATCAATCTGTAATTGCAATAAAATATACATTATTTGCAACCTTCTCATCATTGCCCGCAGCTCGCCCTCCACTTAAGAACATGAAGGCTGGGTCAACCGCATTGTAAGTATTTGAAGCTATTGGAAGCCATGCAGGAGATGTTTGTTCTTTCGAAGTATATTCATAAATGATCTCGCTTAATTCAGAATACCTTACCACCATAACAGTGTTTGTCTGATTGCCCCATGTATCAGTGCATAAGCAGTATGCGTCCTTATCAATCAACGTAAAAATCACATATGCATTCCCATTTGCATCAATGGACAGGCCAGAAGGAGAAATTGGAAGTTTGTCACCAATATTTAAACTTTCAGATAATGAGGTATAATTCCAATCACCTTCAACATTTCTTTCCGCTAAAATAAGCTCGGTATTACTCTCATAATTTCGCGAATAGATTACTACTGGCAGTCCATTTGTAGTTACAGACATGGATCCCATTTCCAGGTGACATTCTGAAAGCAGAGGATCTGAACTTCCATCGATCACTTCTACATCGGATGGTGATGCTGGTATCCTTACTTGCTGGCCTTGAGATAACCAAGTCTGACCATAGTCATCAGAATACATATAACCAATCACATAAAAAGCCATCTCATTTTCATACTGAGAAAGAGAACTCATAGATTCCGGCAAGTATTCTGCCACCTTAAAACTGAGATGCATTCTTTGCTTAGAATCCAATACGAATGATTTGCTGTACCTAGTATATCCATTGGTTCGCCCTGAAGAAAAGGCATATCCCTTATCCACCCAAGATTTGTAAAAACCATTCAATAACTCCTCACCTCCATGCCAATTGCCATCTGGGCTTTTTTGATAGAAAACCAATGGCCAATGATCGTTCCAGTTTGATTGCCGAGCAATTAGATATAAATTGTCATTACTGTCAATTACCATTGAGGGATAGGTTAACCGATCACCGAAGAATTCTACTTCTGACCAACTGGCAATGTCTCCAGGTTTTAGACTTTGCTTATATCTCATTTGAGAAGCATGAGGTCCGTATGCTATGTGAATCAAACCTTTACTGTCCAATAACATTGAGGCTCCACCATGATTATCGTCTACATCTTTATCAATGGCTATCGACTGAGTCACCTTTCTAGTTAGTTTATTATAGGAGCTAACGTAAACGATAAAATCGTCATCATCATTCCCTAACCATGTGAATAGAATTGTAGAATCAGTTTCTATAAACTTTCCAGAATCTGAATATCCAGTAGCTCTTGATGACCCATAATTTGACACATTAATCACTACCGAATCTGTTTGTTGGATCTTTGGGACATTCAAAAAGTCATCTTTCAGATCAAAACACCTCACTAATAGAAGTGCTAAGAAGCTATATGAAATAGCATTAATGGTATACGTCATCTTTCAATCTACTTCCTTTCTCCAAGTCAACAGTGAAAGTTCGACCAATTATTTCAGGTAAGAATCTAGGATGCATGCCATAACCAGGCCTAATGCTTCTTACATTATTCTCCGTAATTAACTCTCCTTTTTTGATATCTTCAACAACATAAAGGGAGCGAGAAAAATCTTTTCCTTTCTTTTGCTTCTCGGTAAGTGTGTAATCTACTTTACCAATTGCTTTTTCAGCTTCTCGCACTGCCTTCACCATTTCGGTAAACTCCTTTTCATCTAAAGAAAAAGAAGCATCAGGCCCTCCCACTGAATGATCCAATATAAAATGTTTTTCAATGATTTTTGCTCCAAAGCATGTAGCCACCACGGGCACTGTGCTTCCCATTGTGTGGTCGGACAGTCCGGAGATAACACCATAGCGTTCTGCCAAATCTTTTACCATTACCATATTAGCCTCTTCAATAGGTGCCGGGTAACTTGATGTACATTTTAGCAAGGCAATATTATCATTCCCCATTCTCCTGCAGGCATCCAAAGCTCGTTCTATGTCTTTGTGTTCGGCAATACCAGTAGATATAATAATAGGTTTCCCTTGTGAAGCTACATATTCTATTAGAGGAATATCAGTAATCTCAAAGGAGGCAATTTTATAGGCAGGGGTGTTCAGATTTTTCAAAAAATCTACTGCAGTTTTATCAAAGGGGGAAGAAAAACAAATGAGCCCTTCCTCTGCTGCTGCCATAAATAAAGCCTCATGCCATTCCCAAGGGGTATAGGCTTCTTTGTACAAATCGTACAGGTTCTTACCTTCCCAGATAGTTCCCTTTATCAGAAAATCGTCCTTGCGAGAATCAATGGTGATGGTATCTGCCGTATAGGTCTGCAATTTTATACAGTCTGCCCCTGCCCTTTTAGCTGCTTTAATGGTTTCCAAGGCAGTTTCTAAGCTCCCATTATGGTTCGCTGAAAGCTCTGCGATGATAAATACGGCCTGATTCTCTCCTATTTCTCTATTTTGAATTTTCACTTTAATCTCCTTTCAAATTTTAACTCAGTTTCACTCTCAAAAGTGATTTCGTATTTTGCCTTCTTAAATATTTTGATAGACGCCTTATTATCTTTCAATACAAAGCCATAAACTGTTGCTAGGTCTGGCTTATCATTCAGTAGCTTAGCTACGCCCCTCTCAAGTAAGTACGTGCCAAAACCTTTTCCGGTCGATTGCGAATCAATCAAATAACTAATCTTTGCAGTTCGCTGGTTTTCTTCTATATCGAAACGGATGGAGCCGGCCTTTTTGTTATTTGCTTCAAGTATATAATAGGCGCAAGCATTGGATCGCAATTTTTCCTTAAACCACTCCGTATGTGCTTCTTTCGCTATTTCTATTTGATTATAGGCAAAGGCTCTTACTGTTTTATCATTTGCCCATTGATAGGTGACATCCAAGTCCTCTGATGTTGCCTCTCTCAATATGAATTGATAATAAATTTTCGCATGAATCACTACGTCAATATACTTGCCATCAAAAAAACTATGTTCTCTAAGTACAGCTTCCTGTTTAAACCCGCTCTTTGCCATTGCGCTATACAACCTAGGCCTTAGATCGAAAGCATAAGTGAAGATTTTATGAAAGTTAAGTTCCTCAAAAGCTAGCTGTTCTATTAATCCCAAATAAGTAGTCCAGTGAAACTCAAAATGCTCTTTTTCCAATGCGGTATCCATTATAAAGGATATTTCTGCGTTCTTGTCTACCCAATTAATATGAACTAAGCCTCCGTAGCCAATGCATTTAGAATCCTTTAGATAAGTAAACAGGATTTGATTGGGCTGCTCTTGGTCAAATAGTTTCAAGACTACATTACTAAAATACTGATCCTGCGCTTCTTTCGTGAGTGGCTTATCTTGCCTGAGGTGATAAATCTGCTCATTGCGCCATTTCATGATATCATAACGATCTTCCATTCTGATGGGTATAATAGAATACTCATCCGATACAAATTTTTGCCGATTTAAAATCTTATAGGAGCTCATATTTAATTTCCGCCAATTTACAATCAGTCAATTCATCAATATCCTACACCGCTAAAGGGCTCAACCCCACAGTAGAACTTACCCAAATCAATCAATTTTTTTTTGTGTCATTCCCAGATTAATCTCCTTCATCCAATTATGCTGAGCCAATTCCAACGTAATTTGATCTAAATCAAAGGAACTTTTTGTCAAATGACAAAGTAAAGAAACCATCGCATAATCCTGAGGATAATCCACAGTAAATCGAACATCCATATTAGGCAAATTGAATTCAATGATGTTCTTTTTAATCAAATCTGTGTTTGCTATGAAATACGTTACATGTTCCTTTTCAGCATTTGTTCTGATCTTACCTATCCTGTCAAGCAAACACGCAGACTTTATTACTTCAAAATTTGAACCTAATGGTAGTCCTTGTGTTTTCGTATAATCACAATCTGAATCAATATGATATCTAATCGCCTCCGTCAGATACTTGGGATCTATCATTGGGTTATCTCCCGTTAGCCTTATTACATGATCAAAATTATATGTTTGGGTAAGATCAAAGAACCTACTTTGCACATCATTTTCATCTCCTCTGAATATTGAAATATTCCTTTTTTTGGCGAAGACCTCAATTGGATCATTCTCTTCATTCCTGGAAGTCGCGATAATAATTTGATCAATCAATTCCACCTTCCTAAGAGCCTCTGCTATTCGTCCCAGAATTGGTGGCCCGTCAGGAAAAGGCATGGGCATAAGTACTTTACCAGGTAGTCGAGTTGACTGAAATCTAGCTTGTATAATAGCACCAATTTTAAGATTTGATTGTCCACCCACCATCTACTATGAAATTTTGACCTGTGACAAAACTTGATGCATCAGATACAAGAAATGTAAAAATACCTCCTATTTCTTCAGGAAGCCCGATGCGATGTAAAGCTGTTTTCTTTTCTAACCTTTTAATAAATTCTTTATTCTGTTGTACGGTGTATGAGGGAAATGGGCCTGGAGAAATACAATTCACTCTAATTCCCTCCTTACCCAAATAACTCGCATAATACTTCGTTAGTTGGATCACTCCAGCTTTACCAGCTCCATAATGTGGAGGGCTTAAGAGTTGAGATAAACCATCATAAACATCAAAATCTGGCGCCACTAATCCATACATGGAGGATACATTAATAATGCTACCTCCTTTCATTTTTCTAAAAACAGGAACTATGGCCCTAATTGATCTAAATAGCGTATTTAGTGTACCATCAATACTAATATTCCATTGAGTGTTGTCCAACTCCTCTGGGTTATTACCTTCCACATAGAACGCATTATTAATAATGGCATCAATCCTCTTTTCTTTGTCTAAAACGCTTTCAATTGCCTTCAGCATTGAATCGCCATCCTTAATATCACAGAAAACAAAGTGGATCTGATCAAAGTTACTTTGCTGGAACTTCTCCATAAATTTTGCTTCCGATCTCCCCAAAACATACACCGTTGCTCCATGATAAGATAAATTATCCACTATGCCCTTACCCAGATGACCATAGCCCCCAGTAATCAAAACAACTTTATCTTTAGTGGTGATACTTAATGGTTTCGCGCTCAATCTTTGGCCAATTAAAGGGTAATAAAATTTGTTCAGAGACAGGTGTTTCAGGGCTTGCAAGCTGTTCATGAACAGCTCCAACTAAATTGACATTTTGCCTCAACTGTTGAAGGCTATCTATTCCAATTACAACTTTGTCTATGTAACTATTATAAAGAACATAATTTAATAAAACATTGACTTTACTATCAGCTGAAAGATACATTTCCTGAAACTGTTTCATCCAATGTTTGATAGGATCAAAAAAAGAAGGCAAATTTTCTGGTTTTAGAAAAAAAAGTCCCTGTAAAAAGCAAGAACGTGCATGAACTTCAATATTCTCTTTTCTTAATGTCGAAAAGTGGCCTTCAAATCTATTATCTAATATATTATATGGGATTTGGATAATATCCGGAACCATCCCCATGTCCAAAAGCCTTAAAAGTTCTTCCGGTCTATATAATGAAAACCCAATTTTCTTGATAATTCCCTCTTCCTTATACCCCATCAATCTCTGCCAGATTGATGGGTTTTTAATCAAACAATTGACATTATGAGCCATATATCCGTATAGTTTGTTAACAGCTAATCTTGACAAGCTCTGTCGTAAGTATTCGGATAGTTGAATTTCATCCGTATCAGGGAATTTGGTCACTAGCTTAAAATCCCCTATCCTCTGCTCCCCAAGCTTTTCTTCGCTATTGCCATAACCATAGGCTGTATCAATCGTATCAATTCCTACCTCCCTACAATAATCTAAAATAGCTCTTACTTCATTATTCGCTACTATTCCAGATTCATTGCTGATACCATAATCCAAGCCAAATTGAACGGAACCAATTGCTAATTTATTAATCAAAATATTTCAACTTTCTGTTTGATAGAACTTCAATATTGTTTCAATGACAAAGGTAAGATCCCCTTTGGTAAGAGAAGGATACAAAGGCAAACTAATGCAGTTTTGATAGTAGTTCTCGGCATTTGGCAAGTCACCTTCTTTCCAGCCAAATTGACGATAATATGGCATTAAGTGACATGGAATATAGTGGATCTGAGCATAGATATTGCTGTCTCGTAAACGATTGTAAAGCCCAAAGCGATTCTCTACTTCCAATATATACAGGTGATAAGCATGACCCTCTACAAACCCTGATTGACTCTTGACAAATGGCTTACCAATAAATGCTTCATTGTAGTCTGATGCTATTTCTCTTCTCCTTTTGATCCCGCCATCAGCTCTTCCTAACTGACTTAATCCAAGAGCACACTGAAGGTCAGTCAAGCGATAGTTATATCCCAACTCCTGCATCTCCATATACCAACCTGGCCATCCACTATTGGAGATTTGTTGTTCACTGGAAGCAAACTCATGAGAATTTTGAAATTCTCCTGAGTCTTTGGTTATTCCGTGTGTACGAAGCTTCAGTAGTTTTTTATATAATGCTTCATCATTTGTTGTGATCATTCCCCCTTCACCTGCGGCAATATGCTTTACCGGATGAAAAGAAAAAATGGCAAGACCTGCAAACTGTCCATTACCACACTTTTGCTCCTGACCCTGGCTGTCGACAAAATAACCACCCGGAGCATGACAGGCATCTTCAATGATCCATAAACCGAATTCATTTGCGAGTTCTCTGAATCTTTCCAGATCCACAGCTCTGCCAGCAAAATCAACTGGAATTATTCCTTTGTAGGTTCCCTTTGGCGATGCTTCCAACAGTTCTCGCACCCTATTGATATCCAGAAGGTAGGTTTTCGGGTCTATATCAGCAAACACCACTTCTCCTCCACAGTACCTTACACAATTTGCCGAAGCTGCGAAGGTGATCGGTGTAGTAATTACCTTATCTCCCTCCTTAACTCCCAAAGCTAAGGCGCAAAGATGTAGAGCTGCCGTACCATTAGCAACCGCTACCGCATATTTTGAGCCAACATAATTAGCAAAAGCCACTTCAAATTCTTCGATTCGAGGACCTTGAGTCAGGTAGTCAGACCTTAAAGCATCAACTACAGCCTGAACATCCTCATCCGTTATATTTTGCTTTCCATATGGGATAATCCGCTGCCTCATACCTTAAAGTTAGGGTCAACATGCTCAATTATCAGACTTCTTAGCGAATCTATACTTTCCCATTCCGTATTCTCTCCGGAATTGTATCGAAAGCCTTGTATTACTTTGGTGGCATTAAATTCTTTGATGTAATCCTGCAAACTCCACTGATGTGTTGCTGGAAGTATGGCATAGTACTTACCCAGATCATACGTATAAAATGAATCTGAAGCAGTAATCATTTCTTCATGTACCTTTTCCCCGGGACGAATCCCAACTACTGGCTTATCACATTCTGGGCCAATCGCTTCGGCTACATCCATTATCTTATAGGAAGGTATTTTTGGGACAAATAGCTCCCCACCCCATGCGTGTTCCAAAGCATGCATCACCATATTCACACCACCCTGAAGGGAAATATTAAAGCGTGTCATTTCAGGATCTGTAATGGGTAAGACCCCATCCTTTTTCTTATTAATAAAAAAAGGGATTACGGAACCATTAGAGCCCATTACATTACCGTACCTTACTACCGAAAACTTAATGGGGTTATTCCCACGAATGTTGTTGGCCGCTATAAATAGTTTATCGGAAGTCAGTTTGGTTGCTCCGTATAGATTGATTGGAGCACATGCTTTGTCTGTAGATAAAGCCACTACCCGCTCTACCTTTGTCTTCAGACTGGCATCCACCACATTTTGTGCTCCTCCAATATTCGTTTTGATACACTCTTCCGGATTGTATTCAGCAATGGGTACATGCTTCATGGCAGCAGCATGAATTACATAGTCAATGCCCTGAAAAGCCCTTACCAACCGACTCTTATCACGCACATCCCCAATAAAAAACCTGACCTGGGGGAATTTATCATACGGATACTCCTGAGCCATCTGAAACTGCTTTTGTTCATCCCTTGAGAAGATGACTAATCTCTTTACATTGGGATATTTGGTTAAAACATGTTGGGTAAGTGCTTTACCCAGAGAACCAGTACCTCCAGTAATAAGAATTGATTTATTGTTTAACATCTCGAAATACTATAATTAATAATTACATATAAACAAACTCCAATTAACCCACTGAATAAAAAGCTCGCTAAAATCAATACTCGCTTGGGTTTACTTTTTTCCACAGGAACCTTCACCGGCTCCAGCACCGTAAAAACAGGTGTCTCCTCTTTGACTTTAATCTTTGCCTGTTCCATCTGAGAAGCTAAACCTTTATAAACTTCAAAGGCAATGTTCATCTCATTTTGCAGGCGCTGATACTCTGTCTGTACCATCGAGCTAGTGATGTTCTTGTTTTGATCCGCAAAACGTGCGACTTGCCTTTGCTTTACCTCATACTCCTTTTCAGCCTCAGCATACCGTTCACGGATAAATTCGAGGTTTACTTTGGCTTTTCCTATTTTGTATTCTGTCACTTCCACAGTGAGTTTTTTTACCAAGAGGTCTGTCAACCGGGCAGCGGCATAAGGGTCAGGCATCTCGGTGGTTACAATAATTACTCCCGTCTTGGTGTCTACGGATACATTTACCCTTTCCCGGTACTTTTCCAGTAGCTTCCAGTCGCCTTTGGTCAGGTGGATCAGGTCATCCGGAGGGTTGGTGGGGGCCACTTCCTCAGCCCTAAAGAGTCCTTTGGCCTTCCCCGGCAGGCCGATGGTATATTCAGCTAAGAAGCCAAAGAGCGATGGCCTATCGATCTCGGTAAAGTAGGTGTAACTACTCAACAGTGAGTCGAGTTTTTCGAAGCGGATGGGGGTGTGAATGAGTTCTAACTGGAAAGGGATGCTTTTCACGATCTCCGGGTAGAGTTCGGGTGTGAGTGATCCGGTGGCTCCCATACCTCCCAAGTCAATCCCAGCCAGACCAGCCAAACCACCCAACCCACCGAAATTTCCTTTCATCCCCTCTTGATTTTCCGGCATCAGTTTACATGAAGCTTCGTATTCTACTTTGGAGGTGAAAGCGATGAGCAGGCCAACCGCCATGAAGGTGCCCGTTACTTTCAGGATAAAGCGACGTTTGGACCAGATGACCCGAGCAAGCTCAAGGAGATCAATTACATCTTCTTGCATGACTTTGTTTGGTTCTTTCATACTAATCCGATCGCAAAGATAAGTTTAAAAAATGAGGATTTCGGTAAAGGTTCATACTGTCATGAAGTGGTAATCTGAAATAAACCAAGGGTAACCCAGCATCATCTTGTCAAATTATTAATAATAAGTGCCAAAGTGCCTATACCCGTGGTTATGCTAATAATCTCTCCGGGACTCAGTTTCCTTTTTGCAGGTCTCCTGGGAATAATCACTTCAGCCCCGGGTTCCACTTTAGGATAATCCCTAAACCACAGAAAACTTCTGGTGCGTTCGGCGCTACCATTGGCATAAACCACGTAAGACTTGTTTCTCTTGGCGTTGTCTGCAAACCCCCCCGCCTTCGAAATAAATTGATTGAAGGAATTCGACTTATCAAACCGCACGGTACTTGGGTAGAGTACCTCGCCACGTATTCTTACAGTTTGCAACTCCCTCGGCACACTAATCACATCCCCCTCCTTGAGGATTAGATCAAAACCAGAGCCGGGGTTTTCAAGAATTTCAACTAAACGAATTCCTATGGATTCTTGTGCTTTAAATGCTTGTTGACTTTTGTCTATGAGCGTATCTCTTTCCAGTAGGCTTGTTAGTTCCTCTCTCCTAATCTTTGCCGCTTCATCGCCCTCATCTTCCGACACATAATACTCCGTTCGGCGGATTAAAGAGGCTCCCTTGGCATAGGCGAAAGCAGTCAATCCCCCAGCCCGCTTCAACACATCAGAGATACGTTCGTTTTTGGTTTGAAGAGCATATTTCCCCGGATATTGTACTTCCCCTTCAATCTCTATAATACTTTGTTTTTCATAGAAAGGTGACTTACGGATCACCACCAGATCAAAGGGTTTCAACTCAAATTGCGAACCAGTTGCATTCAACGACAAATTCTGATCAATTGGAAAATTGAAAATCTCAGATGCATTGCTCCCGTCTCCCATGTCCTCTGTAACCCTACGAGCCACCTCCACAAAAGACTTAGCTGCAGTTTCCTTAAAACCATTCGCCAGATAAATGAGATTCTCCACGGTCATCCCTTTTGCAAACGGATAATTGCCAGGGATCAACACCTCACCCTGAATAGACACCGTATAGTTCTCTTTCATGTCGAAAAGCGATTGAACCCTAATCAGATCTTCTGATTTCAATGCCAAATCAAAGGTTCCATTCAGTACTTCTTGAGGAGAAAAAGCCAAATTTGAAAGGGTTAAATCATCATTCTGCCTGATCACTATCGCTCTTGGCAAGAAGACATCTGCTCGGAATCCATCTGAAACAGCTATTAGATCAGACAACATCATGCCTTCTTTGAGTTCAAACTCACCGGGATGATTCACTGCTCCCTCTATCCGAACCCTTCCGATAAACTGATCCTGAATGGCCCCGATCTCAATGTAATCCCCCCCCTGTAACTTAAATCCTGCAAAGTCGTCAGGTGATATGGTCTGGACGGTTTTTCGGTTTCCCAAATTTCTTCTTAGTGAAATGCTTGCCTGGTATGCCCTGTCAGTGAATCCCCCTGAGAACTCCAGAAGCTTTGATAAAGATTCCTCAGCCTTTATTTCATATATGGCCGGACGCTTCACCTCTCCATCAATGGAAATCCGATTGAGATAAGGCTTTACCAACAGTACATCCTGATCCTGAAGCATGATATTCTGACCCTCGCCGTAAATCAAAAAACTATAAGCATCCAGAGTAGCCACTTTTTGCCCGCCCCTGAATACCTGAATATCCCTAAGCGAACCCTTGTTATTCGGACCCCCTGCAAAATACAAGGCATTGAAAGCAGTCCCAAACGAGGACATCTGATAGGTTCCTGGTCGGTCTACTTCACCAATCACATTAACATTAATGGTTCTTGTTTGACCAAGGCTCACCTGAGCATGAGTATTGTCCCCCAGGGTGCTATAAATGGCCTTCAACTTGGACAAAATTCTTGATTCAGCCCGCTCCATAGAAAGTCCATTCAGATAAATAGGCCCCAAACTTGGAATAATGATAGACCCCTCCGGTGATACTTCTAATTGATAGGTCTGTTCTGAAGCGCCCCACACATCAATAATGATTTGGTCTCCAGCACCAATCTGATACCCTTTTGGAGTGGCAATACTTAAACTCGGCTCGAAGGTGAGGTTCTGATTCTTAAAAAAAGAAAGTCCAAAAATTTTTAATTCTGAATCATCCTTTAAGGTATCTAGTGGGAAAATGGATGCAAAGGGATCAAATGTTGACGACCGGTTTTCATCATTGGCCTGTCTATTGTAATCGATCGTTGAGGTTCTACCTCTCGATATTTCCTTACTTCCTCCTCCACTGCTTCCTGATTGAAGCTTTGCGATTCTTTGTCTAAGCTTGGACATCTGAGCAGAGGACATGCCACGGGCTCTGGCAAGGACTTCAAGCTGTTGTTCGGAATACCCACTGGCCTCCATTTGATCGATGAACTTCTGAACCTGCTGATCGCTCAGTTCATCTACATTGACATTCTGCAGGTTCTGTATGCTGGAAGCGTCCTGCGCTTGGGCAATCGCAACATGTGCAACCGTAATGATACAAACCAGAAAAATTCTGATAATGACTTTACTCATTCTATTTTCAAATTTCGGATGCAAAGGTAGTAAAACGATTGATGAATCTGATTGGTATGAAAAAAACCTGATGAGCTAGCTTTTCAAGCCGCCAGCCACCAAAAAATGTGGATTCAACAGGTCCTTCTTATTGTAAGCCACCGGTCTCTTGGTTCCCTTCACTGTAACTGTGCCGCCAGCTTCCTCAACGATAATTTGGGCCGCAGCGGTATCCCATTCCATGGTGGGTGCATATCGTGGATAGAGATCTGCCACCCCCTCCGCAATCATTAGTAATTTCAAGGAACTTCCCTTGGATAGCGTCTGAGGCTCATTCAACCCGTCCAGATAGGCCTGCGTTTCGTCATTCAAATGAGACCTGGAAGCCACCACATTGAGGCCTTTGTCGCTCAGGCTGAAGTGGTTTGAACTTATGCGGTCACCATTTTTAAAGGAACCTTCTCCTTTGACCGCCCAAAAAAGATCATTCAACACTGGTGTAAAAACCACCCCAAGTATGGCTCGATTCTCATGAATCAACGCAATGTTTACCGTGAACTCTCCATTTTTTTTGATAAACTCCTTGGTTCCGTCCAATGGATCAATCATCCAGAAGTAGTCCCACTGGCTTCTCGTTTCATAGGGAATCGAATTTCCTTCTTCACTCAGAATGGGAATTCCCGTCGGCTCCAACTCCTTAACAATGGCCTGGTGTGATGCCTTATCTGCCAGGGTCAGAGGTGAGTGGTCAGATTTTGCCTCAATAGAAAAATCACCCGAGTCGTAAATACGAAGAATTTCCACACTCGCCTTCTGAGCGGCGATTTTGGCTATCTCTAAAAGGTTCTTGAAGTCCATATGCGTAAAGAAAAGTCACCTGCACTCTATAATAGAATGCAGGTGACTGTTAGGTTATTGTTTTTGAATAAAATCAGATAATCATACCTGCTGCCACAGTCTCGTTGGTAGCATCGTCAACCAATATGATACTCCCTGTCTGTCTGTTTTTTCTGTAAGAATCTGCCAGAACTGGCTTGGTAGTCCTCAGCTGTACCCTACAAATATCATTCATCCCTACATTCTTGTCCTCCTCATTCCGGTGAAGGGTATTGATATCCAGCTTATACCTCACCTCTTTGATCATGGCTTTCATGTCAGCAGTGGTATGACGCAGCGTATACTTAGTCCTTGGCATGGGGCCTTTCTGATTCAACCAACAAAGCATCACTTCCAAATCCTGTTTTGCTTCAGGCTGATTATTAGTTCTTACGAGCATGTCTCCTCTGCTCACGTCCACATCATCCTCTAGTGTGATCGTCACCGACATGGGCGCATACGCCTCCTCGATAGGGCCATCAAAGGTTTCAATTGATTTGATTTTAGAACTAAATCCTGATGGCAGCACGGTCACTTCATCTCCAGGCTTGAAAATTCCTCCGGCTATGCGGCCGGCATACCCTCTATAGTCATGATACTTATCAGATTTAGGCCTGATAACCGTCTGTACAGGAAACCTGCAATCGATGTGGTTGTGATCGCTACCGATGTGCATATGTTCTAGGGTATAGAGCAAAGTAGAGCCTTCAAACCAGGACATATTCTCACTTCTGTTCACCACATTGTCCCCCTTCAGTGCGCTGATGGGTATAAACCTCACATCCTTTACTTCCAATTTCGAAGCAAAATTCTCAAAGCTCTCTACGATATTGTCATAAACTTCCTGGCTATAATCCACCAGATCCATCTTATTGACACAAACCACGAGGTGTGGAATCTGAAGCAATGAAGCAATGATGGAGTGACGACAAGTCTGATCTACAACGCCATTTCTGGCATCTATAAGGATCAAAGCAACATTGGCCGTAGACGCCCCTGTGACCATGTTTCTGGTATACTGTATATGGCCCGGTGTATCCGCAATAATAAACTTCCGCTTGGGTGTAGCAAAGTATCGGTAGGCCACGTCAATGGTAATTCCTTGCTCACGCTCATCCTTTAGCCCGTCTGTCAGCAAAGCCAAATCTGCCCCTTCGAGTCCCTTTCGCTCACTTGACTGACGCACCTGCTCCATCTGATCCTCAAAAATCGATTTGGAATCAAATAACAGTCTTCCAATGAGGGTGCTCTTTCCATCATCCACACTGCCTGCGGTGGTGAATCGAAGTAGCTCCATGTCCAGGTAGCTATTCGCTTTGGCTGTTGGCTGTTCGCCTGTTTTGCTCATTTTAATTCAATTTATTCCTAAAAGAATTTAGTTGTTTTGCAATAATATCAAGATCATCAATTACAGATGAAAAATCTCTCTCTGATAAATGTCCCAACTTATTGGAAATAACCAGCTGGGTTTTAAGCTCAAAAGCCGACCCAATCGCAATTTCAATGAATCTCTTGAAATCCTTTTCTGATGATCGACTACATCCTTCGGCAAAATTAGAAGGCACTGAAACCGAAGCCCTTCTCAACTGGCTAACGAGTCCATATTTTTCTTCACCCGGATAGTTGGCTGTGAGGGAATAAATCTTCACTGATAAGCTGATTGCGTTATTCCAAACATCATACTTCGTAAAGTCCCTCATCTAGTTAGTTCAAAAGTCAAATAGCTTACAGCTATAGGCCAATACCTATACCTAGCCGCCAAAGCCTAATACCCAACAGCTAATGGCTAATCCACTAAAAATACCCCTGCCGCTTTCTGTCTTCCATAGCCGTCTCAGAGCGCTTGTCATCTTCCCTGTCTCCTCGTTCCGTGTTCCTTGCCGCGGCTACCTCTTCCACGATTTTTTCAAGGGTATCAGCATCTGACTCCACCCCGCCTGTAATGGTAATATCTCCCAGCGTTCGGAATCTTATGATCTTTTCCACCACTTCTTCTTTTGGATCAATCTGTATGAAATCCGAAACAGGAAGCCAGGTATTGCTTCGTCTGATCACCTTCCGCTTATGCGCGAAATACAATGAAGGGATGTCGATGTTCTCAGCCAAAATGTATTGCCAAACATCCATTTCCGTCCAATTGCTCAATGGAAACACCCTAAAGTGTTCACCATGGTGCTGCTTCCCATTGAAGATATTCCAAAGCTCAGGCCTTTGATTTTTAGGATCCCACTGACCAAATTCATCTCTGTGAGAAAAAAACCGTTCTTTGGCTCGTGCCTTCTCCTCATCCCGTCTTGCTCCACCTATGGCCGCATCGAATTGATTTTCCTCGATTGTATCCAGTAGTGTCACTGTCTGAATGGCATTTCTGGTGGCATTTTTACCTCGCTCCTCGGCCGCTCTGCCATCATTAATGGACTTTTGAACAGACCCTACTACCAGTTTTGCTCCGAGGGTCTCCACTAACTTATCCCGGAAATCGATGGTTTCAGGAAAATTGTGACCAGTATCGATATGCACCAATGGAAATGGAATCTTTGCAGGATGAAAGGCCTTTCTGGCAAGGTGGGTAACTACAATAGAATCTTTACCCCCAGAAAATAAAATGGCGGGATTTTCAAATTGCGCAAAAACCTCTCTCAAGACGTATATCGACTCTGCTTCTAACTCCTTAAGGTGCGTCAAATTATAGCTCTTCATTTGCTATTTTAATTTTGGTACTATTTGTTCGATCAATTCTTTAAGGGACTCCTCCACTGATTGGCCGGCAGTCCGTATGTGTACATCAGGATGTTCCGGGGTCTCAAAAGGAGAATCTATCCCTGTAAAATTCGGAATTTTTCCCGCTCTCGCCTTGGCATATAGGCCCTTCACATCTCTTTGTTCACACACCTCAATAGGTGTATCCACAAACACCTCAATGAAATTTTCTCCTCCCACTAAATCCCTGGCTTGCGCCCTATCTGCCCTAAACGGTGAGATAAAAGCCGTTAACACCACTACTCCGGCATCCACGAAAAGTTTAGACACTTCAGCAATCCGACGAATGTTCTCCACTCGGCTGGAATCAGAAAAATCCAGATCCTTATTCAAACCCGAACGCACATTATCTCCATCCAGAATATACGTACCATATCCCTGATTGAACAGGTAGACTTCAAAAGCACTTGCCAATGTTGATTTTCCAGATCCTGAAAGACCTGTAAACCAGATCAGTTTAGGTGCATAGCCGTTCTTCCGGACTCTGTCTTCCAGTTTAATGGCATGATCGTGCGGTATGATGTTTTCCTGGATACTCAATGTTTTGTTATTGAAACTGATTATTTATTCAGTTTTTTGTCGAATTGTTGAAAAAAACAAACCATTAAAGGCGCGAATCTACGAATTCTTTAGGTAAAAGCCCCTTTACATCAAAAATTACTGATATATTATTTCGTATTGATGACCAATCCAATTCCAGAAACTGACCGTGAGCGACTGCCAGTATAATCGCCTCGTAACTGCTGTAAACTGGCTCATTAAGCATATTTATACCATATTCTACTGACACTTCTACCTGATCCGCATTGGGGTCAAACACATCCGTATCCACCCCAAAGTCAACCAGTTCTCTGTAAATATCAATGACGCGTGAGTTTCGGATATCCGGACAGTTCTCTTTGAAGGTGATTCCCAGAATCAGAACTTTTGTTTGCTGACTTAGCTTCTTCTTCTGTGAAAGCAACTTGATCGTACGCTGTGCCACATAAGCTCCCATGTTGTCATTGATCTTCCTTCCCGAAAGAATCACCTGCGGATGATAGCCCAACTCTTCCGCTTTATAGGTAAGGTAAAAGGGATCAACCCCGATACAATGCCCCCCTACAAGCCCGGGTGTGAATTTCAGAAAATTCCACTTGGTACCAGCAGCTTCCAAAACCTCCTGGGTATCAATTCCCACCCTATCAAAGATCAAACTCAGCTCATTGACGAAGGCAATGTTAATGTCGCGCTGGGAATTTTCAATCACTTTCGCTGCCTCAGCCACTTTAATAGAAGAGGCTTTGTAGGTACCCGCAGTGACGATAGACTTATAAAAATGATCCACTGTTTCTGCAGTTTCGGGATTGCTGCCACTCGTAACCTTTAAGATAGTCGTCAGCCGGTGAACTTTATCTCCAGGATTGATCCTTTCCGGTGAATAGCCGCAGAAAAAGTCTTCATTGAATACCAGTCCACTCTTCTCGAGCTCTGGCACACACATCTCCTCTGTACAACCAGGATAAACTGTGGATTCATAAACCACAATATCACCTTTTTTCAAAAAGGAAGAGATCATCCTAGATGCACTAATTATCGGGCTCAGATCTGGCTTTTTGTGCTGGTCCACAGGAGTGGGCACTGTAACAATGTAAAAATTGCAACCTGAAAGATCTGACGGCTCTGAAGAAAACGTGAGATGCTTTGCGCCCAACAAATCCTCTTTATCCACCTCCTGAGTTCTATCGGTGCCTTCCCTCAGCTCCGATATTCTTGTGGTATTAATATCAAACCCGATTGTTTTGTATGTCCTCCCTGATTCCACTGCAAGTGGTAGTCCTACATATCCCAGACCTATGACAGCAACTTTGAATTCCATTTCTATTCTTAGCCCAATACTTTCTTTTTGAAATACTCAAGAGTTGGCTTTAAACCTTCGGACCGCGTGTACTTCGGCTCCCACCCCAGTAGTTCTTTCGCCAGGGTAATATCCGGCTTGCGCTGCTTCGGATCATCTTTGGGCAGCGGGTTATAGCTGATCTTGGACTTGCTTCCTGTCAACCGGATGATCTCCTCGCCGAACTCGTTAATGGTGATCTCTTCCGGATTACCAATATTCACGGGGCTGGCATAATCGCTTTTCAATAATCGATAAATCCCTTCCACCAAATCATCTACATAGGTAAATGACCTGGTCTGAGAACCATCCCCAAAAGCCGTCAGATCTTCACCTTTAAGGGCTTGAGAAATAAATGCAGGTAGCACCCTGCCATCGTCCAACCTCATTCTGGGGCCAAACGTGTTGAAGATTCGCACAATTCTCGTCTCCAAGCCATGAAAAGTATGATAAGCCATAGTCAGAGCCTCTTGAAATCGCTTGGCTTCATCATAAACTCCTCGGGGGCCCACTGGATTGACATTACCCCAATAATCCTCTGTCTGAGGATGCACCAACGGATCCCCATATACCTCAGAGGTAGAAGCGATAAGCATCCGAGCTCCTTTATCCTTAGCCAGGCCCAGGCAATTTAATGTACCAAGGGAGCCTACCTTCATGGTCTGAATGGGCATCTTCAGGTAATCAATTGGACTAGCCGGAGAAGCAAAGTGGAGAATGTACTCAAGGTCTCCTGCCACGTGTACAAACTTAGACACATCATGGTGTTGGAACTCAAAATCCTTGTGTCCCATCAAATGCTCTATATTGGAAATGTCGCCGGTAAGTAAATTATCCATGGCTACTACAGCGTAACCTTCAGCAATAAAGCGATCACATAAATGCGAACCCAAAAAACCTGCTCCTCCTGTTATTAATACTTTCTTCTTTGTCATTCTAATCAAATAATTCAGCTTTTGACATCAGGGACTGATGTTGATCTTTTGTGGAAATCTTTGGCGTTCCATTTATGCCCCAATCAATATTTAAATCGGGATCAGTATATATGATTCCCCGTTCACTTTCGGGTGAATAAGAATTGTCCACCGCATAATAGAAAATGGTTTCATCCGCTAAGGTATAATAGCCATGGGCAAATCCTTTTGGGATCAGTAAAAAAGTGTCCTGTGTACTGATCTCGATTTTGAGAGACTGACCAAATGTAGGCGAGGATTTTCTGATATCGACCACCACATCAACTACTGCTCCCGAAATCACCCCCACCAGCTTGGTTTGTCCAAAAGGTGCTATCTGATAATGGAGGCCACGCAAAACATTTTTCTCAGATTTGGCAAAGTTAATCTGCTTTACGTCAAAATGAATGCCTTGCTCGGCCAGTCCTTTCTGGTTGAATGATTCCAGAAAAAATCCTCGTTCATCACCAAAAACCTTCGTTTTTATGATAAAGCAATCCTTCAATGCTGTCTCAATCACTTCCATCTTGGCACCTGCAATAAGTATTCCCCATATCCGCTTTTCAATAGTGGTTCGGCTAGTGCTTCCAGCTGTTTCCGGGTGATAAACCCCATTTTGAATGCAACTTCTTCAATACAGCCTATTTTCAACCCTTGACGCTCCTCGATCGCTCTAACAAATTCCCCTGCCTGCATGAGTGATTTGAAAGTGCCGGTATCAAGCCAGGCCGTTCCCCTGTCCAACTTCTCCACCCTTAACTTTCCTGCCTTTAGGTATTGATTGTTGACCTCCGTGATTTCAAGCTCGCCCCTTGCGCTGGGCTTGATACTCTTGGCTATGCCCACCACTTCATTGTCATAGAAATACAACCCGGGCACGGCGTAGTTTGATTTTGGGTTGGCGGGCTTTTCCTCTATTGAGAGCACCCGGCCATGCTCGTCAAAGTCAACCACTCCGTAGCGTTGTGGGTCTGTCACATGATAGGCAAAAACGATTCCCCCCGTGGGATCAGCACATGCCTGTAACTTTTTGGAGAATCCTGAAGCATAAAATATGTTATCCCCAAGCACAAGGGCAACAGTGTCAGTACCAATGAACTGCTCACCAATGATAAATGCCTGTGCCAGACCTTCAGGTTTTTCCTGAACCGCGTAGGAAAACTTACAGCCCAGATTTTCTCCATTGCCTAAGAGTTCCTCAAATACGGGTAAATCTCTTGGGGTAGAAATGATCAATATCTCCCGGATACCAGCCAGCATGAGCACTGAAAGAGGATAATAGATCATCGGCTTGTCATAAACAGGCAGAATCTGCTTACTAATGGCATGTGTCAAAGGGTGCAGTCTCGTACCTGAGCCGCCGGCTAGTATGATTCCTTTCATTGCTGGTAGTGTGCGTTGTAATAATTTTGATACTCCCCCGAAGTGACATCTGACAACCAATCCTGATTTTCCAGATACCAGTCGACCGTTTTCTCCAGCCCTTCTTCAAACTGTAGGGATGGCTCCCAACCGAGTTCATTTTTAAGTTTGGATGCATCAATGGCATACCTCAAATCATGACCAGCCCTGTCGGTGACGAATGTGATCAGTCGATCAGAAGTGCCAGGCACATGTCCAAGTTTCCGGTCCATAATCTTGCAGAGCAGTCTCACTAAATCAATATTGGTCCATTCGTTGAAACCACCAATATTATAGGTCTCGCCAGTTTTCCCTTTGTGGTAGATCACGTCAATGGCGATCGCATGATCCTCCACAAACAACCAATCCCGGATGTTCTCGCCTTTTCCATATACGGGGATTGACTTCCCTTGCTGAATATTATGTATGGTAAGTGGGATCAACTTTTCCGGAAAATGAAAAGACCCATAGTTGTTAGAGCAATTGGAGATAATGACAGGTAGTTGGTAGGTATTGTGATACGCCCGCACAAAATGATCCGATGCAGCCTTGGAAGCCGAATAGGGCGATTTTGGATCGTATGGTGTAGCCTCGGTAAAGTAACCTTCCGCTCCTAGAGAACCATATACCTCATCCGTTGAGACATGATAAAAACGCTTGCCTGGTTTTCCTTTCCAATTAGCCTTCGCTGCGTTGAGAAGGGTTACCGTTCCCAAGACATTAGTTTCCACAAAGGCCATCGGATTACTGATGGATCGGTCCACATGTGATTCTGCAGCCAGGTGAATGACCCCATCAAAATCATTTTTTTTGAAAAGCTCCTCCAACAGAGAAGCATCGCAAATATCTCCCTTAATAAAGGTATAATTAGGAGCAGCCTCGACATCACGAAGGTTCTCAAGATTCCCTGCGTAGGTCAATTTGTCCAGATTGAAAACATGGTACTCAGGGTATTTTTTTACGAACAATCGGACCACATGAGATCCTATGAAGCCTGCTCCCCCTGTGATAAGCACTTTTTTCATTCCTCAATTTATAGATTATAGTACTCCCTGTACCAGTCCATGAAGTTATTAATTCCTGTCTCAATACTTGTCGAAGGCTTATAGCCCACGGCTTCCTCAAGCGCTGAAACATCCGACACGCTTGATGGTACATCCCCGGTCTGGAGAGGTAAGAAATTGATTTTAGCCTTTTTCCCAATCTTCTTCTCAATCGCCTCAATAAAATCCATCAATTTGACAGGCGAATTGTTTCCAATATTGAATATCCGGTAGGGTCCAAAACTTGTACTGGGATTAGGATCATTGGAGTCCCATGCCGGATCAGGAAGGCTTGGCTGGGGCAATAACCTGCAAATGCCCTCAAGTATATCATCTACATAAGTGAAATCCCGGAGCATCTGCCCATTGTTATAAACATCTATGGGTTCATCTTTGAGCATTTTGGTAGCGAATATGAACATGGCCATATCGGGCCTGCCCCAGGTACCGTAGGCCGAGAAAAACCTCAATCCAGTAGTAGGAATGTTATAATTCACCGAATAAGCATGAGCCATGAGCTCATTGGCCTTCTTTGTCACGGCATATAGAGAGACCGGGTGGTCAATATTGTGTTTTTCGGAAAAAGGCAAATTGGTATTTGCGCCGTACACCGAACTGGAGGACGCATATACAAGGTGCTTAATTCCGAACTTTTTACAAGCTTCAAGAATATTCAGGAAAGCAGTGAGATTGTAATCAATATAATCCTGCGGGTGTGTCAGTGAATGCCTCACGCCAGCCTGCGCCGCTAGATTCACGGCATATTGAAAGCCATGCTTCTCAAAACATTCGAACACCTTAGGTTTGTCCATCAGGTTGAAGCGGTAAAAGGTAAATCCCTCGAACGCTTCGAGTATTTTAAGCCGATCTTCCTTGAGCTGAAGATCATAGTAGTCATTGACCATATCTATGCCTACAACCTGATAACCTTCGTTCAATAATCGGCGGGCTAAATGAAATCCTATAAAACCGGCTGTACCGGTGACCAAAATGGGTGTCTGCTTCTCCAAGGGATTTTTTTTATGCAATGCTAAAATCATTGTGCCCTTTTTACAAGTAATCATGAGCATTGTAAGGTTTTTAACTCTTAATTTTGCCACATGCTCAAGCAACTGAGATGGTTGATTTACAAAGATTTACAAATAGACTGGCGCTCGAAATACCCGCTGGCGGGCATTCTGCTGTATATCACCTCACTGATCATCACCAGTTACCTGTCCTTCACGGGCTTTATTGAGCCCAAAACCTGGAACGCTCTTTTTTGGCTCATTTTACTCTTTATCTCCATCAATGCCGTGGCAAAGAGCTTCTCGCAGGAGGAAGACCGAACGCTTTACTATTTTCATCTGATCAGACCGGAGCGCATCATTCTGGCCAAGCTCATCTATTATAGCCTCTACCAATGGCTTCTCATCGGAGGAGCATTGTTGGTGTATACTATTTTTCTGGGCTTTCCGGTAAAAGAAATGGCGCCTTTTGTGGTCAACCTACTGGTGGGTTCATTTGGTTTATCCTCTGCATTTACTATGGTTTCATCCATTGCCAGCAAAACCAACAACAACGCTGTGATGATGGCCATTTTAGGATTCCCAGTCATCATACCTATTCTGATACTAGCCATTTCCAATTCCAAGACGATTGTTTTGGGTGGATCTTGGAGTGACATAAACGACAACCTGATTACACTCCTGAGCGTGAATGTTATTATCATTGCGCTCTCTTATATACTGTTTCCTTTTACCTGGAAATCCTAGCTATGAATTATCTTTTGAAGACGGACTGGTGGAAGTGGCTGGCAATGATTTTACTAGCCTATATAGTAGTGGGTGGCCTTCTTTTTACGGTCCCACGTCTTCCTATTCTGAATGAAACCATCCGCGTGCTTCACTTCCATGTACCGATGTGGTTTGGCATGCTTTTTTTGTTTTTGGCTTCCGTGATCCACTCCATTCGGTATTTATCAAATGGTGAACACAAGCACGACATTATCAGTAGCCAACTGGCCACTGTCGGCATTCTATTTGGAGTATTGGGGATGGTCACCGGCATGTTCTGGGCCACTTTCACCTGGGGCGAACCGTGGAGTAGTGATCCCAAGCAGAACGCTTCAGCCATTGGGCTACTCATCTACTTTGCATACTTCATTTTGCGAGGATCTCTTCAGGATGAACAGCAAAAAGCCCGGATTTCAGCAGTATATAACATTTTCGCATTTGCAGCCTTGATCCCATTGCTCTTTATCCTACCCAGGATGACAGACAGCCTGCATCCTGGCAACGGTGGAAACCCGGGATTTAATGCCTATGACCTGGACAGCAACCTCAGAATGGTTTTTTACCCAGCCGTGATTGGCTGGACACTCCTCGGCTTTTGGGTGGCTACCATTAAAATCCGATATGCGCTTTTAATTCAAAAAACAGATGATTAACCTCATGTACTTACTACCGAACTTATTGAACAGCCTGGGGGTTGTTTTGAGCACCATCCTCTTGCAGATTCCTATGGCGGACACTTTCCGAAGTGAAGGGAAAATATATGTGGTCCTGGCGGTGGTCCTGATCATATTGGGCGGTTTATTTTATTACCTGCTGAGGATCGACAGGAAACTGAAGAAATTGGAAGAAGACATCAATAAAAAATAACCCATGAAAAAGAGTCACATTTTTGGAATCATCATCATCGCTATTGCCATAGTGGTCATCATGACCACCGCAGGTGACGCCAGTGCCTATGTCACTTTCGAGGACGCCAAAGCACTGGCCGAAAAGGGTAACAACAACAAAATCCACGTGGTAGGCAAGCTCAAAAAAACTTCAGAAGGAGAAGTAGTTGGGATCGAAAGCAGCCCGGATATGCTTTCCTTCAAATTTGAAATGCTGGATGAGAACAATGTTTCTCAAGTCGTGTATTACCCTAACCCCATGCCCACGGACTTTCTTCGATCTGAGCAGGTAGTGGTGGTGGGAGCCTACCAAAATGGAAATTTTGTAGCAGACAAAATATTACTCAAATGCCCTTCTAAATACCAGGAAGAAGGCGTCAATGTATAATCTATGATTCACTACTTCCCGGGCAACTTGGGCCACCTCCTGGTTATATTGGCGTTCGTATCAGCCATAGTTGCCACTTACGCTTTTGCCAAAAATATCAATGACCATGAGCAGAAATGGACCCGGTTTGCCAAAGGGGCCTTTTATGTACATGCCATAGCTATATTCAGCATAGTGATCACCCTCTTCGTGATGATCTCCGGTCACATGTTTGAGTACCATTATGTTTACAACTACACCTCCAAATTCCTGCCACCATACTATCAGGTGTCCAGCTTTTGGAATGGTCAGGAAGGATCCTTCCTACTCTGGATGTTTTGGAATGCGGTGCTAGGCCTCATCCTAATTCACACCAACAAATCCTGGAGGCCCTCCCTCATGGCGGTATTTACCTTTACTCAGGTATTTCTGGTTTCCATGATTATGGGGGTAGTGATTTTCGATGTGAAGATCGGGAGCTCCCCTTTCATCCTGCTAAGAGATGTTGTGAGCGATGCCATATTCCGGATTCAACCAGACTTTATCCCGGAGGATGGACGAGGATTGAACCCTCTGCTTCAAAATTATTGGATGGTCATTCACCCTCCTACCCTATTCCTTGGTTTTGCCACCACGGTCATCCCCTTTGCTTATGCCATAGCAGGATTGATCACGGGCAAATACAAAGAATGGATCAGGCCAGCCCTTCCGTGGGCTCAGTTCTCAGCAGCAGTGCTTGGTGTGGGCATTTTGATGGGAGCCTACTGGGCCTACGAGACCTTGAACTTTGGAGGCTACTGGAACTGGGATCCTGTGGAAAATGCCATTTACGTACCATGGCTTGTCATGGTGGCAGGCATTCATACCATGATAGCTTTCAAGAAAAGTGATGCCGCGCTTAAGGCTTCCATTATCTTGATTCTGTCTACCTATGTACTCATCGTCTATTCCACCTTCCTCACGAGAAGTGGAGTATTGGGCAACGCCTCTGTACACTCTTTTACTGACCTGGGGCTCTCAGGGCAGTTGCTCATCTACTTGTTTGTGTTCACTGGCCTGTCCATATTTCTGGCTGTCAGGGCCTGGAAAAATATTCCAGAAAGTAAAGAGGAAACCTCCGCCTATTCACGTGAATTTTGGATTTTCATGGGAGCCACAGTGCTATCCCTGATGGCATTTCAGGTCATCATCCCCACCTCCATTCCAGTCTGGAATGAAATCGTGGAAGCCTTCGGAGGTACCTCTAATATGGCACCTCCTGCAGACCAAGTGGGCTTTTATACGCAGTTTCAACTTTACTTTGCCATACTATTGGCCGTACTTTCTGGTACCGGCCAGTTTTTTTGGTGGAAAAAGATCGATAGCAAAAAACTCAAACAAGAGCTCACTGTACCAGTGATGCTTTCATTAATGGTAACCGCCCTGATTTTCATCTTGGCCAAAGTTCAGAATATCTGGTATCTTTTATTACTGACCGCTTCCGTATATTCTATTTTTGCCAATGGGAAAATCCTCATCTCCGTAGCCAGATCCAACATAAAGCTCTCCGGCGGGTCCATTGCCCACATCGGGGTGGCCATGATGCTGATTGGTATTCTGTTCAGCTCGGGGTATTCCAAAATACTTTCGAAAAACAATACGGGTCTGCTCTGGAGTAAAGAATTTCCGGATGAGGTCAACCAAAACAATCTCCTCTTATTTCTGAATGAGCCAAGGCAGATGGCAGGCTATTCCCTCAACTACAAGGGACTGAGAAAGCTGACCAAAAACTCGGGTTATGTAGACATCAACGACATTGCAGGAGCCATCAGCCCACTACAGCTGGTAATGGGTAATGACAGCCGATCGAGCACCGATGTAGCCATCAAAAAAGGAGATACCATAGCCATCATCAACCCTGAAAACAGCTACTTCGAAATAGAATATAGCAAGTTGGATGGGAGCAAATTCACACTTTTCCCAAGGGTGCAAATCAATGAAACAATGGACATGATTGTGTACTCACCTGATATCAGCCGTACCCTCAAAGCTGATCTCTATACGCATGTGAGAACCTTTCCCGACCCGGAACAAACTGTGGAGTGGAGTGAAATTCAAGAAATCACCGTGACTCCCGGAGATCAGTTTTTCATCAATGACTATGTGGCAAGGTTTATCGACATGGTGCCCGTATCGCGCATAGAAGGAGTGGAAATGGGGCCCTCTGACGTAGCAGTGAAAGCGATCATTGAAATAGAAGGTGAACAAAAAACGTATACTGCCGAGCCTATTTATATCATCAAGGACAAAATGGCCGGCCGTATTCCCGATGTGGTCAGTGATCTTGCCTCCAGAATCACAATTCAGTCCATCAGACCAGAAGAGAATAGCTTTGTTTTTGGTTTGAGTACCACGCAAAAAGACTGGATCATCATAGAGGCAGTGGAAAAGCCATGGATCAATATCCTCTGGTCGGGCACGTTACTACTCGTTATCGGTTTTGGTATCGCTATCAACAGACGCTACACTGAGTTTAAAAAGATGCGTGACAAAGGAATGGAGTAATTTGCATGGTCATGCCGTTTAAAATTGCAATTCTTGGAACCGGAAATGTGGGTTATCATTTGGCCAGAAGGCTGAAAGAAGTGAACCATGAGGCCAGCATGGTCATAGGACGGGATGCTGAGAAGGCTCGTTCGATGGTCGAGACTTTAAGCCTCAATTCAGCGTATACTTCAGAAACAAACTTCTCTGAAACGCCATTTGACTTTGTGCTCCTGGCAGTACCGGATAAGGCCATTGAAGAGGTCATCCACCATTACCGATTTCATAAAAACACCGTGATCATCCACACATCTGGCGCTCAGCCTTTGGATTTATTGAAAGGAGTGGCTCACTGTGGTGTGCTCTATCCGTTTCAGACTTTTACCAAAAACAAGCCCGTAGATTTTGAGCAAATCCCCTTGTTAATCGAGGGAAATAGTGAGCAGAGCGTATCCAAAATCCTTGAACTGGCTACCCTGTTCGGACACGACATCCACCAGGTAAATTCAGCAAAAAGACTTAAAATCCATCTGGCAGCAGTTTTTGCCAGTAACTTCACCAATTACCTTTACACCATAGCCGATGATATTTTGAAAGACACCGGCCTTCAGCTCAGTGACCTCAACCATCTCATGCAGGAAACCGTAGAAAAAGCTATTGAATTAAATCCGAGAATGGCACAAACCGGACCGGCTATACGCCACGACGAAGAAGTAATTCAAAAACACCTGAATTTGCTGGAGCGTCACCCGGACTATAAAACCATCTACACAATAATCAGTGAGCAGATTGGTTTACTAAACAAAAAATGAAAAGACTGATCCGATACGATTTTGTAGGGTTTCTAATTGCGAGTCGCATTCCTAACCTGATCGTGATTGGAGCTACTCAGTACCTCACTGCCTTTTTTCTGGTAAGCAACTACCCCTATAAAAATGAGCAAATTGCCGGTCTAGGTTTTTTTGCAATGGTGGTCAGCACCATGATGATAGCAGCCGGCGGTTATATCATCAACGACTACTACGATCAGAAAATAGACATGATCAACCGGCCACAAAAAGTGGTGGTGGGCACCATATTTAGAAGGCGACTGGCTATGCTAGCTCATTTTCTCCTGACACTAGGTGGGATAGGTCTGGGATTTTATCTGGACATCAAAATAGGCGTACTTCATATTGTTTCTTCCTTTTTCCTTTGGTACTACTCCAACTACCTCCGCAGAATCACGCTGATTGGCAATGTAGTCATCGCCATGCTGACAGGACTTACACTTCTTGTGGTGATCGTATACCTACAGCGCAGTGAAGTACTGGTTTACATCTATTCGCTTTTCGCCATGGCGATTATCCTGATAAGGGAAGTGCTCAAAGACATAGAAGATGTGAAAGGAGACGCCACCTTTGGCTGTCAAAGCATTCCCGTGATCTTCGGTATTCGGGGAGCCAAACTCTTCATCTATCTGGTCTGCCTGGGGAGTGCTGGTCTTCTGGTCTCCTTTCTGATCACCGTAGACATTTGGTTGGTCCGATATTACTTTTTGGGACTCGTTCCCGTTTTTCTCTGGTTTATCTATCGGCTGGTGATGGCAGATCGACAGAAAGAATACAATTCACTGGTTAAATTTACCAACCTCATTATCCTATCGGGGTTAGTGAGTATGATACTCATAAAAACATGGATTTGAACATTGCCATTTTTGCATCGGGAAGCGGCACCAATGCCGAACAGCTAGTCAAACATTTTAGTCAGGTAGACGGAATCAATATCACTGTCATACTGTCCAATAAGCCCGAGGCATACGTACTCGAACGAGCCAAAAAATTAGGAATTCCGGCCATCACCTTTTCCAAAACAGAATTTATCACACCTGATTTTCTGAAAGTACTGGAGCGCCATGAGGTTGATTACATTGTATTGGCGGGCTTCCTCTGGAAGATCCCAGACTACCTGATCCAGGCTTTTGAAAATAAAATCATCAACATTCATCCGTCGCTTTTACCCAAATATGGAGGAAAGGGGATGTACGGAAGTCACGTACATGAAGCCGTCATTGCTCAAAAAGA
The DNA here is from genome assembly GCF_044005705.1 of Marinoscillum luteum. Lineage (NCBI taxonomy): Bacteria > Pseudomonadati > Bacteroidota > Cytophagia > Cytophagales > Reichenbachiellaceae > Marinoscillum > Marinoscillum luteum. The sequence continues at coordinate 513,400 of NZ_JBIPKE010000019.1, forward strand.
GAAAACCTCAGGGATCACCATCCACCTGGTCAACGAGAAATATGATGATGGCCGCATACTTTTTCAGGCGAGTTGTGACATTTCTCCTGAAGACACACCAGATGCCCTTGCTTCGAGAATCCACGCTTTGGAACATCAGTATTTTCCGCAAATAGTGGAGGATTACATCAGGGATAGCACCTTAAAAACATGATAAATCTTTAGCTTTGCAGCTTATTTTCAGATAGATGAGCGAAGTAAAGATCAAATCAGCACTAATTTCAGTTTTTTACAAGGATGGATTGGCTCCAATCGTTGAAAAACTCGACGAATTGGGGGTAAAACTCTACTCCACAGGAGGGACTCAAAAATTCATTGAGGACATGAATGTGGCCGTCACACCGGTGGAAGATATCACCGAGTATCCTTCTATTTTTGGCGGCAGGGTGAAAACCTTACATCCGAAAATCTTCGGAGGGATTCTGCACCGTAGAGACCACGAGGGGGATCAAAAAGAAAAAGAGCAATTTGAAATACCGGCCATCGATCTGGTAATCGTGGACCTCTATCCTTTTGAGGAAACCGTAGCCAGCGGTGCCAGCGAAGAGGATATCATCGAAAAAATAGATATTGGTGGCATTGCACTCATCAGAGGTGCAGCTAAAAACTTTCAGGATGTGCTGATTGTAAGCTCTCGTAACTACTACGGAGATCTGCTGGACCTTCTGAATAACAAAAACGGAAATACCGAACTGGCAGATAGAAAGCTGTTTGCTACCCGGGCCTTTGACACCTCCTCCCATTACGACTCTGCCATTTTTACCTACATGAACAGAGATAATTCTGTTCCTTCATTCAAGGTAAGCGGCGCTAATGGAAAAGTACTTAGATATGGTGAAAACCCCCACCAGCAGGGAGTGTTTTACGAAGAGTCTGAATCTTATTTTGATCAGATTCATGGCAAGGAAATCTCTTATAACAACCTTGTGGACATAGAGGCTGCCATACAGCTCATTGGAGAATTCAAAGAAGAGACAGCCTTTGCGATACTGAAGCATAACAATGCATGCGGCGTAGCCACTGGCAATGATGTCAAAACTGCTTACCAAAAAGCGTTTGCTGCTGACACCATTTCAGCCTTTGGCGGGGTGCTCATTTGCAATCAGGAAATCACCAAGGAAGCGGCCGAAGAGATGCACAGCCTGTTCTTTGAAATATTGATTGCCCCTGCATTCAGCGATGAGGCGCTCACCGTATTACAACAAAAGAAAAACAGAATCCTTTTGGTCCAGAAGAAAAGCTGGAACAGGGAAAAGATCCATAAGAGCATGCTCAACGGCACCTTGGTGCAAGACTATGACAACATCACTGACAGTGAGGAACATTTGAAAGTAGTGACCAAAGTAGCTCCATCGACTGAGGACGTAAAGAGCCTCTTGTTTGCTTCAAAAATTTGTAAACAGTCTAAATCCAACACCATCATTCTGGCAAAAGACGGGCAACTGTACGCCAGTGGTGTAGGGCAAACTTCGCGCGTAGATGCCCTGGAGCAGGCCATTGCCAAGGCTCAGAAGTTTGGTTTTGATCTTCAGGGAGCTGTCATGGCCTCAGATGCTTTCTTCCCATTTCCCGATTGCGTGGAAATAGCCGATAAAGCAGGGATAAAAGCGGTGATCCAGCCAGGAGGCTCAGTGAAAGACCAGCTTTCTATCGACTATTGTGATCAAAATGGCATGTCTATGGTCTTTACAGGAACCCGTCATTTTAAACATTAGTAAAACAGTACAATACATATTAAATTCGTAGCTTTCCCTACCAATAATACAGCGAGCAGAACATGGGTTTTTTTGATTTCTTCAACAGTGACATAGCGATAGACTTAGGCACAGCCAATACCTTAATCATTAGCAAGGACAAAATTGTGGTGGATGAGCCTTCTATCATTGCCATCGACAAAAACAGCAATAAAGTTTTAGCGATAGGTCGTGAGGCGATGCAGATGCATGAAAAAACCCACGAAAATATCAAGACCATCCGTCCTCTTAAAGACGGTGTGATTGCCGACTTCCATGCTGCAGAGCACATGATCAGAGGAATGATCAAAATGATCGACAATGGCAACAAAAAATGGTTGCCCTCTTCTCACAGAATGGTCATCTGCATACCGTCGGGAATCACCGAAGTGGAAAAACGAGCGGTACGTGACTCTGCAGAGCATGCAGGAGCCAAGGAGGTCTACATGATCCATGAACCAATAGCCGCTGCCATCGGTATCGGCATCAACATTGAGCAGCCTATAGGCTCCATGATCGTGGATATCGGGGGAGGTACCACAGAGATCGCTGTTATTGCTTTGAGCGGTATAGTGTGTGACCAGTCCATTCGTGTGGCCGGTGACTCATTCAACAAAGACATTCTCGACTACATGAGACGTCAGCACAACCTGCTGATTGGTGAGCGAACCGCCGAGCGGGTGAAAATTGAGGTAGGATCAGCCCTTACCGAACTGGATGACGGACCGGAAGATTATGAGATCAGAGGTCGTGATTTGATGACGGGTATTCCAAAAGTGATCAAGATTTCTTACTCCGAAATCGCTTTTGCCATTGACAAGTCAGTCTCCAAAATAGAAGAAGCTGTACTTAAAGCATTGGAGATCTCTCCGCCGGAGCTTTCTGCAGATATCTACGACAATGGTATCTACCTCACAGGGGGTGGTGCATTGCTCAGGGGCCTTGACAAGAGGCTCTCTATGAAAACAAAACTACCAATACATATCGCTGAGGATCCATTGAGAGCAGTGGTAAGAGGCACCGGACTGGCACTAAAAAACCTGAACCAGTTCAAGCCTGTTTTAATGACGTAATTTCTGAATGCAAAATTTACTCTACTTCCTCTATCGGTTTAGAACCTTTGGGTTATTTCTGCTATTGGAAGGGATATGTGCCTGGCTGATTATCGGTTACAACAATCAGCCAAATGCTGCATTCCTTAACTCATCTAACAGGCTGGTAGCCGGCATCAACACCCTCACCAGCAACACCGGAGATTACTTCCAGCTAAAAACGATCAACGATCAACTGATCCGTGAAAACTTGCTTCTGCGTGAGCAACTGGCCAATGTGAGTCTGGGACTTGTGGAAATAGATTCTTCGGTCAGAAAATATAATCTGTTCAAGGCCAAGGTGATCAACAACACATTCCAGCGATCTATGAATTACCTCACTCTGGATGTAGGATCAAAAGATCAGGTGCTACCGGGTATGGGTGTAATAGGTGGGGAAGGAGTTGTTGGTCAGGTGAAGTCTGTATCCGGCAATTTTGCTACGGTCACCTCACTACTTCATAGAAATCTGATGGTTTCCAGTTCGGTAAAACGCACCCGCACCCTCTGTACTGTTCAGTGGGATGGAAACAGCCCGTTGGAAGCTTCATTAAAATACATCCCAAGGCACATCCCCATCAATATTGGGGACACCATTGTCACGTCGGGGTTCAATGCGGTATTCCCTGAAAACATACCAATCGGCACCATCAGCGAGTATCAGTTGGAAGACAACGACGTTTTTTATGAAGCCAAGATCAATCTGGCAGTGGATTTCAGCTCGCTGGAATATGTGTACCTGGTACAAAATGTAATGAAAGCTGAGCAGGATAGTCTGGAAACCGAAACCCAAATGGTGCAATGATCCGAGTCAACATACAACAGCAGGTTTTGCATTTTATCGTCTTTCTGGTGATTCAGATACCTTTTTTGTATAAGCTTATTTTGTTCAATAGTGCTTTTGGTTTTTTCTACATCGGTTTTATCCTGTTTTTGCCTTATGCTTTGAACAGGAGCCTGACCATGGTCATCGCCTTTCTGACAGGCCTCATCATTGATGCCTTTTCCAACACCCCGGGTATCCATGCCTCAGCATGCATTCTGGTAGCTTTTGTAAAGGATGGCTGGTTTAACCTCATGATGGGCACCTCCGATGATGATGTTTACCTCGACTGGAATGAATTGAAAGTCTGGGGATCTATCAAATATCTCCTACCCCTCATATTCATTCATCACATCATCATTTTTACAGTAGAAAATGGTGGATTTAATTCGTTCGGATTTTTGTTCAGTAAAATACTATACAGCACTCTGTATAGTTTCATCATTGTATTTGGGCTCAGCTTCCTGATGGCCCCGAAAGCAAGAAGAATATGAACACCAGAGCAATCATCATACAAGGTTTTATTTTGTTGGTGGCGCTCATCTTTTCTATCCGCCTGTTCTCGATACAGGTGATAGATGATGAGTATAAGCTAGCTGCTGAGAACAATATTGTTCAGAAAATAGTGGATTACCCTTTCCGCGGGTTGATGTACGATCGGTTTGGCGAACTGATGGTTTACAACACGCCTGTGTATGACCTCATGATTGTGCCCAAGGAAGTGAACCTGAGCGATTCCTCCGATTTAATAAAGCTTTTAGAAATTGACCATCAGACCTTCGTGTCCAGGTATCAGAAGGCCCGAAAGTATTCCTCTATTCTGGCATCCAAGTTTATGGAGCAGATACCCAATGATTTTTTCGCCAAAATACAAGATCGATTGGTCGCCTATGATGGCTTCTATGTGCTACCCCGAACAGTAAGGGGCTATCAGCACGACATGCTCTCTAATACACTGGGATATGTGGGTGAGATCAACAGAAGTCAGATTATCCGGGACACCAGCAACTACTACAAGTCCGGTGACTACATTGGGATTTCCGGGGTAGAAAAGCAATATGAAGAAAAGCTCAGGGGCAAAAGAGGACTGAGGTATAAGATTGTCAACGTTCAGGGCGTGGAGAAAGGAAAGTTTAGGGACGGAGCCTTCGATACGGTGTCTATTCCTGGCAAGAGCATTCACCTCACCATCAATACGGAACTTCAGGAGTATGCCGAAAAATTACTGAAAGGTAAAGTGGCGGGTTTAGTAGCCATTGATCCGAGAACCGGTGAAATACTGGCCATGGTCTCCACCCCTTCCTATGACCCGGCGCTACTCAGTGGGCGGGATCTGGGTAAAAATTTCCAGAAGATCAGAGAAGACTCTCTTACTCCACTTTTCAACCGGCCTTTGCAGGCCATGTATCCTCCGGGATCAATGTTTAAGACCCTCCAGGCGCTCATCGCCATGGAGGAAGGTGTATTGAGGCCCAGAGAACAGATCTACTGTGAAGGCAACCTCATCGGTGATCTCGCTCCCATCGGGAGTTATGATGTAGTAAAAGCCATCACCTATTCGTCGAATAATTACTTCTACAAGGTATTCAAGAGGGTAATCGAACAAGGTGAGCACGAAAGCAGGTTTATTGATTCGCGAATAGGATTGGAAAAATGGAACGGGTATGTCAATCAATTTGGACTGGGCCGCAGACTGGGCGTGGACATTCCCAATGAACAAGCCGGGTTGGTCCCCAATATTCAATATTATGACCGATACATTGGCACCAACCGGTGGGCATTCAGTAATATCTACTCCCTCAGCATCGGACAGGGTGAGCTGCTGGTTACGCCACTACAGATGGCTAATCTGGGAGCCATATTAGCCAATAAAGGATACTATTATACGCCCCACATTGTAAAATCAGTGGAAGGTGAACCCGCCCTGAAAATTGAAAAAAACAGCATTGATATTAAGCCTGAGTATTTTGGAGTGGTGATAGACGGTATGGAAAAAGTGATAGAGGAAGGTTCTGGCAGACGCGCGTACATCCCTGATTTGCCCATATGTGGCAAAACCAGTACGGTAGAAAACCCCCATGGAATGGACCACTCCGGCTTTATGGGATTTGCTCCAAAGGACAATCCGCAGATCGCCATAGCAGTCTATGTGGAAAATGCCGGCTGGGGTGGACGTGCCGCAGGTAGCACAGCCAGTCTGGTGATAGAAAAATACATCAAAGGAGAAATCTCCAGACCGTGGGTAGAGGAGTTTGTTCTGAAGGGAGACTTCCTGGATGAAAAGCAGAAAAAGACATTGAAAGAAATGAACATGGCCAAGCTTAACCAATGAGAAACGATCAACTCATCAATAAGCTCGATTGGCAGGTAATACTGATTTACCTGATCCTGGTATTCGGCGGGTGGCTCAACATCTATGCGGCGGACTACGACCCGGACGTGAACAATGGCATACTCAACTTCAGCATGAGTTCGGGAAAGCAGCTGATCTGGATAGGCTCCTCTTTTCTGCTCATCGCATTGATCATGCTGCTGGATTTTCGCTTTTATGACTCCTTCGCTTACATTATTTATGGAATTCTGATCTTCCTGCTGATCGTCGTCCTGATCTTTGGTAAGGAAGTGGCCGGGTCCAAATCCTGGTTTGAGCTAGGCGCGTTCAAATTCCAGCCGGCTGAATTCACCAAGTTTGCTGCGGCGCTTGGTCTGGCCAAGTACCTGAGCAAGTCCACACGTAAATCTTCAGACCTGAAGGTCCAAAGTATTGGATTTCTTTTCATTGGGTTACCCATGATCCTCATCATATTACAAGGTGACCTGGGAAGTGCCATGGTGTTCGGAAGTCTCATTTTGGTCATGTTCAGAGAAGGAATGCACCCGCTCATACTTATCCTCGGATTGGGTGTTATCATTCTTTTTCTTCTCACCCTGCTGGTCAGTCAAACGGTATTGCTCATCGGGATAGTGGTGGTCACATTGCTGGCGCTGGGTCTGGTGGCCAAGTCTCCGCCTAAAATTGCCATTGTGCTTATTGCAGGACTTCTCACAGCGGGATTTATCCGAAGTGTGGACTTCATACTGACTGATGTACTCAAACCACATCAGCAAAAGCGTGTGATGTCTCTGATCAATCCCAATGCTGATCCCCTGGGAGTAGGTTGGAATGTGACCCAATCTAAAATTGCCATCGGATCTGGAGGCCTCACCGGAAAAGGTTATTTGGAGGGTACACAGACAAAGTTTGACTTTGTGCCAGAGCAAACCACAGATTTCATTTTCTGCACCATCGGTGAAGAGCAGGGCTGGATCGGTAGTTTTTTGTTGGTGGCATTGTTCAGCACACTGTTCGTACGCCTCATCTATCTGGCCGAACGACAAAAATCCTCCTTTGCTCGTATCTATGGTTACGGCGTGGCCTCTATCCTTTTCTTCCACTTTGCAGTGAATATAGCCATGACGATTGGGCTGTTTCCGGTCATCGGTATTCCGCTACCCTTTTTCAGCTATGGCGGTTCATCCCTTTGGGGATTTTCAATCCTGCTCTTTTCTTTTCTGAAATTGGACGCCCACAGGATGCAGGTACTTCAGCGGTGGTGATAAATCTTATCTGAATTTTCTAAAGACTACTTTCAGGAGTTCCTTGACCTCTTCACTGTTCATGTCCCAGGCACGCTCCTTGGCATAAGTTTGCACCAGCAATTCCACGGCATCATCAAAAGATTCACAGGCCTCAATGGCGGCAATGGCCTCCGTGAAAGCCTCGCGGCTCCCATCAAACAGCTCCTTGGTAAACATGTATCGATGATTCACGGAGATCGCTTCCATGATCGTTTGTACCTTCTTTTGCTCCAGCTGATCAGCAAGGGTATTACTTTTCTTGCTAAAGGTGTCATTGATCGTTTCTCCGGCCTCTGAAAATTGTTCGTTTACAGATTCTTCAGGGGCAATTTCCTCATCGGGAGTTTCTTCCGGCCAATCCTCCGCAGCAGATGCACGCTCGGCCTCTTCTTTGGTATCTTCTTCAGGTACCTCTTCATCAGATTCTACCTCCTCTTCGTGTAATGGCTCTTCCTCTACCTCCGTGGTTGCTTCCACTTCATCAGATGATGCCTCCTCTTCCTCCTCAGCCGCTTCAAAACTCAGCTCCTCATCTTCCTCTTCGTTCGCTTCCGGCTCTTCAATGACTTCACGCTCCAATTCTTCATCTTCATATGCCTCTTCGTCTGAGTAAAACTCCACATCCTCCTCTTCATCAGGCTCCTCTTCCATCAAATCATCCTCCATTTCGGGAATCTCCTCCTCGCTTTCCTCATGGCTCTCGAAAGAGTCTTCATCCATGAAGAGCTCCTCTTCTGACAATAGCACTACCCTTGACAGGAGTTCCAACTCATGAGCTACTACCTCCGCAGTATCCAGTTCGTCAAAGTGGGCCTCGGCATTGTCCAGAAACTCATCCAGAGACACCTCGTTATTTTCTTCGAAGAAAGATTGAACCTCCTCTTTATGTAGCCTAAGGTATTTGAGGATAGGTTTGGTGAGTTTCTCATTCACCTGAGGCACATCCAGGGCGTCAAACTCCATGATGAGGTAGCTCCCCGGGTCTGCTGCAATCAGCAGCGTATCAGCCACAGCTTCCTCCAACATGCCCACCAGGTGCTCCTTACCCATCTCTATGTGCTGAGACAGGGTGTTCATAAACTGAACCATGGCTTTTCTTACTTCCGTATTCTTATAATTAAAAAACGGGCTCTCAAGCCGCTTCATCTCCTCTTGCCACTTGCGAAAGAGGATTTTTAATACAAAAAAATTAACCTGCTTGGAAGGAGTCAGGCTGAGTATTTGCTTACCAGAAATTTTCTCTTTTTGCTGAAAAAAATCAGAGGCGATTTTTTCGGAAAACTCTTCACTATATTCCTTTATAAACTCATCGTTTAGTTTCCTTTGCATAAGAATGGAAGATTGAAATGCCTGAAGTCACAATAAAAAACCTCAATAGTAAAACTATTCATTGCAACTCTAAAACGGAAAAACTTCTGGATATTTTACTGACGGAAACAGACTGGATGCATGCCTGTGGCAAAAAAGGGAAGTGCACCACCTGCACCACGGAGATTCTGGCGGGACAAGATGCCCTGAGTGGGTATACGGAGGCTGAAAGGAGATTTATTAACTTAGGGAGATTAAAAGAAGGTGACCGTCTGGCATGTCAGGCAGAGGTGCATGGAAATGTGACCGTAAAGGCACCTGGTACATATAAACTTCCACACATTGATTATTCTGAATAGATGTTTGTAGAACCCAATATTGGCGGCAGGTCCATCAGCAAGGCTGGCTGGGTAGAAGTGATTTGCGGATCCATGTTTTCAGGAAAAACCGAAGAACTCATCCGTAGGCTCAACCGGGTACTGATCGCCCAGCAAAATGTAGAGATTTTCAAGCCTACCATCGACAAGCGGTACTCCAAAAAAAAGGTGGTGTCTCATAATGAAAACGCCATTCACTCCACACCAGTCAATTTCGCTCATGACATCCTCCTGCGTGCAGGACACTGTGATGTAGTAGGTATTGATGAAGCACAGTTCTTCGACGATGAAATTATTTCGGTTTCCAATGAACTGGCCAATCAGGGAAAAAGAGTGATCATAGCCGGACTCGACATGGATTTTATGGGGAAGCCATTTTCCCCCATGGACCAACTGATGGCCACCGCAGAATACATCACCAAAGTACACGCCATCTGTATGGAATGCGGAAATATCGCTTCTTACTCCTACCGACGGACTAAATCCAAGCAAACCGTCGTTCTAGGTGAAAAAGATGTTTATGAGGCCTTATGCAGAAAGTGTTTTTATGAAAAAATGGATCACAAGCCTCGTTAGTTTCTGGTCAGTCGCACTGACCTTTTGTTTTGCTCAGAACATCCCCATCGATACGTGGAGAACTCACTTCAGCTACAACAATGCACGGATACTGGAGGAGGGCAATGGAAAAATCTTTTGTGCAGTAGAGAACGGGCTTTTTTATATAGACCTGGCAACAGGGGCCATCAATACCCTTTCAAAAACCGATGGGCTCTCAGATGCAGGGATCACTTCTCTCAGCTATAGCGAAGACTTCAAGACACTGGTGATCGGCTATGAGTCGGGGTTGGTGGATCTGCATCACGATGGGAAGGTGACAACCATTCGGGACATAAAGAACGCCACCCTGGTGGGGAGCAAAAAAATCCACCAGATTATCACGCATGGGAAACTGGCTTATGTGGGTACCAGCTTCGGGATTATTGTCGTTTCTCTGGAAAGACGCGAAATAGTAGACAATCATCGCTCCTTTGGCCCCAATGCGACGGATGTCACAGTCACCGAAATGTTGGTATTTGGGGAACGACTATTCGCCCTTACCAATGCAGGGCTTTTGAGTGCCTCCCTTCAGAGTAATCTTTCTACTTACACCAGCTGGATACTGGAAGCAGATAGTGCCAGCTTCAGCCACCTGGCGGCCACCAGTGAAAACGTGTTTGTCATCAAAAACGACACGCTCATTGCTCAACGAGTGGGCAATCAATGGATAGATGCCAGCTGGGCGAGCGATGAATCGATAATAGACATAAAAGCTAATCATGAATTTCTCTATCTGTTGACTTCCTCCAATATTCATCAATATCACAGCGCTGGCCCTGCTGCGCTAAAGTCTATTGCTCCCCTTCAGGCCAATACATTCCTGCCATCTGATGGCTTTTGGATTGGTGATCTCCGCTCTGGGCTTATTGATCCTGCCGGGCAGTCCATTATCCCCAATGGCCCTTTGAGTGATCATATCACCCAAATCAGGTACACAGATCAGCATTGCTATGCCTTTTATGGTCCTCATCCTGAAGACTATTATGGGCAAACCGACTCACTGGGCTATAGCCTTTTTGATAATACCTCCTGGGGCACTGAGACAATTGATGGATTTTATAACATCACAGACGTGGCTTTCTTTGAAAATAACCACTACTTCTCCTCAACCGGATATGGTCTTTATAATCAAACCGAAGGTTCCCTGGTGACTGGCCTCTCCAAAAACCTGGAAGGTTACGACCCACTCATCCCTCAACTCACCACTTCATCAGACCTGCTCTATATCCCCTCCTACGAAAGTGGAGAGCCCCTTTACACCCTGGATGAAGCGGGTCAACTCAACCCATATAGCCTCTCCTTTATAGGCACTTCCTTTCCCCTGGCCGTATCCCTCTCCCAAAGGGGGGTTCTCTGGATCACCAGAGGCATTAACGATGGTGGAGGATTTATTGCTCTAAACCTGAACAATCAGGATTTTAGGGAGCTGACCACTGCTGATAAGATCCCCTCCAATCAGATCAACGGTGTGGCTATTGACCTGAGCGATGAAACCTGGATAGCCACTGTGGGCGGGCCAGCGATTTTCACAGAAGCATCATTCATTTTTGACGACATTAATGCCATTATCCCTATTTATGATAATAAAGAGGTCTTTGAAGATGAAAGCGTGACGGCCGTTGCGGTAGATGGGGGCAATAGAATCTGGATGAGCACCAGAGAAGGTCTTTGGATTTTTGATAACAGTTTGAGTCAACTCGAGGCCCATTTCACCTCGGATAATTCACCCCTTCCTTCCAACATAATATTAAAGATGGCCTACAATTCAAAAAACGGTGAGATGTTCATCCTTACAGAAAAAGGACTCGTTTCCTACAGAAGCGGGTCATCGGCAGGTGGAATCACCAATCGGTCCGTCTCTGTCTTCCCCAACCCGGTACGGCCGGGATATGAAGGAATGGTGGGCATAACCGGACTGGTGCGTGATGCCTCGGTGAAAATCACAGATGTCAACGGTAAGCTTATCCGTGAGGTAGCGGCTAAAGGCGGCACCGCCTCCTGGGATTTGCTGGACTACAATGGTCAAAGAGTAAGGTCCGGGATTTATATCCTTTTCAACGCCTCTCAGGATGGTTCAGAAACACACATTGGCAAAATAGCCGTGATAAACTAATGGTCACAAAAACCAGGGGTATTGTAATCAAATACCTGAAGTATCAGGAGTCCAGCATCATCGTTCAGATTTTTACTGAACAGTACGGACTCATGTCCTTCATGGTCAATGGCATCAGAAGCCCCAGGTCGAAGCGCAGTATCGGCTACTTTCAGGCCTTTTCTCTACTGGAGCTGGTCGCTTACATCAAACCCAACCGATCGATTCAGAGGCTTTCAGAATACAAGTATTACGCCACGGCTCACCATATTCAGCAAGACATTCGCAAGGGAACCATTGTACTTTTCCTATCGGAAATTCTGAGCAAACTACTCACCCATGAGCAGGGCGAATCACACGAAAGACTGTTCGCCTTTCTATCCAATGCCATAATTACATTCGACAGCCTCCAATCAGAAATCGAAAATTTTCACCTTCACTTCTTACTTAAAATGTTGCCATTTGTTGGCCTGGATGTGGAGGATGGCACGGCCCTCATTCATAGTATGGAGCTGGAAATGATCGAGGAAGATCATAATCTTATTACCTTTATATCAAGCATCATTAGTTCGGATTACACTGAGCCTGTGCATGGATCAGGTGCTTTGCGGTTCAAAGCCCTGGAACTTATTTTGAATTATTATGAGCACCATACCACACAGCTTGGTGAGATCAAATCTTTAAAAGTGTTGCACCAAGTGTTCAGATAATTGTACAAATGATTTTATTTTTGAGCTAATCCAATATTTCTATGAACAACACTCTCTACAGTGAAGTCCCCTCACTAGATCTTGCAGATTTCACCTCAGGGGATGCTGCTACCAAAAGTAAGTTTGTTAACGATCTGGGACATGCTTATCAAAACATTGGATTTGTGGCCATCAAGAACCACGGCCTCTCAGATGATCTCACCAAACAACTTTATGACTCTGTACAGAAGTTCTTCATGCTGCCGGATGAAGTGAAGCTGAGGTATGAAAAGAAAGAACTGGCTGGTCAGCGTGGCTATATCAGCAAAGGCAGAGAAAAAGCCAAAGGCAGAAATACCGGTGACCTAAAGGAGTTTTACCATGTGGGGCAGCCCACGGAGAATAAGTTGGATGAATACCCTGAAAATATCTGGCCCGCAGAGGTTCCGGAGTTTGAGGCCCTGACATTGGAAGCTTTCAAGACCCTGCAGGAAGCGGGCATTCAAATGCTCAGAGCCATCGCCCTACACCTGGGATTGGACGAGCTGTATTTTGATGATAAAGTCCGCCAGGGAAACAGTATTCTCAGACAGATTCATTACTTCCCAATAGAAAACCCCGATGAAATACCCGCAGATGCAGTGCGAGCCGCCGAACATGGAGACATCAACCTGATCACGCTGCTCATGGGGGCGAGTGCTGACGGACTCCAGGTACTCAGGAGAGATGGCACATGGATTCCGATTACGGCTCTGCCGGATCAGATCGTGGTGAATGTAGGGGATATGCTGGACAGGCTCACCAACCATAAATTAAAATCAACCATCCACCGAGTGGTGAACCCACCAAGAGAAAAAATGGGAACTTCTCGTTTTTCTATTCCCTTTTTCATGCACCCCATTTCTTCCATGGACCTTACCAGTCTGGACAGCTGCGTGGATGCTGATCACCCCAAGCAATATGAAGATGTTACCGCCGGAGAATTTTTGGATGAAAGATTGAGAGAAATCGGATTGAAATCCTAATGTCGGTCAGAAGGGTCAGATACCTCATATTTCTAAGGGATGTCCTGATCCTTAGTGTTACCTCATTTGGTGGTCCTACAGCGCATCTGGCATTGATTCTGGACATGATGGTAACCAAACGTGGTTACCTGTCGGAGACCGACCTGATGGAGCTTTACGCCCTCTGTCAGATACTGCCCGGCCCGACTTCCACACAAACCATTACCGCCATTGGATTTAAAATCGGTGGACCAAGCCTGGCCTACCTCACGCTGCTCATTTGGGCCCTGCCAGCACTCACCATCATGATTTGTATGGGTATTATGGTGAATGTCTTTCAGGATATGGACATCTCACTGTCATTTCTTAAGTTCATACAGCCTATTGCCGTGGGTATCGTGGCATACTCAGCCTATAGAATCTCCAGTAGCGTGGTGAGTTCGCGTACGGGCTTTTTCCTGATGATTATTTCCACCATGGCTTCCTATATATTCAGAACACCATGGGCCTTTCCTATCATGCTGCTGATAGGTGGATCCATTACAGCCTTCAAATTCAAACAACAGCCACTAGAAGAGAAATCAACCATCAAAATCAATTGGTCCAACTTTATTCTATGGATCTCTGTACTGGTCTTCGCTGCGGTGCTTGGTGGAGTGACGCAGTATCTTCCCATCAGGCTATTTGAAAATTTTTATAGAAATGGAAGCCTGATTTTTGGGGGAGGCCAGGTGCTGGTACCGCTGCTTTACACGGAGTTTGTCGAATTCAAAGGCTGGCTCACCTCAGAGGAGTTTCTTTCTGGTTACGGATTTGTGCAAGCGCTCCCCGGGCCTGTATTTTCATTCAGTGCCTATGTGGGGGCCGTGAGTATGCACAATACGGATATTCCGCAGCAAATAATGGGTGGCGTGATGGCAGCTGCCGGAGTATTCTTGCCCGGCACCTTCTTCATCTTCTTTGTGAGTAGGTTTTGGGAGGATTTGAAAAAATATCGAATGGTCAAAGCCTCGCTCGAGGGCATCAACGCTGTGAGCTCCGGAATGGTGATCGCTGCGGCTTTTTTCCTGTTTGAGCCCATTGCCCCCACCACCCTCAACTACTCCCTAATGCTAGGAACAATGTGCCTGATGTTCTTCACCAAGGTGCCTACCCCTGTGATTATCCTGGTGGGCCTGATTACGGGGATTATTCTGAAATAGGGCTCTGCATTATTGCTCGGTTGCCGGATAGGGAAAAGCGGGGGACATAGTGATCTGGGATAAACCCTTCCCCGTGAAGTCGTAAAACAAAAAAAGCCCGGAAAACCGGGCTTTTTTAATCCATTAATTTCTTAAAAGGAATTACTTTCCTTCCACTGCAGGAGGGGTGATTCCCAATTTCTTCAAAATGATATTCGATACATCATCCTGCTCTCTGGCGTACAACAGCACGTCAAATCCTGGAGCTCCAGCACTAAAAATGTGCGTATAGCCATTCTCGATAGCTATTTGCTCTATGGCATTGCCAATTTTCTCATAAACCGGCTTCAGCAACTGGTTACGTTTGTTGCCCATGGAAGTCTCGGCATCCTGAGAAAACTTCTGAATGCTCTGCTGCAGGCTCTGGATTTCCTCTTCTTTATCCGTGCGGATCAGGTCGTCCCAGGTAGCTGCATTCGCCTGATAATCGCTCATCTTGGTTTGCAGGTTGTTGTATTTGGCTTGTATCTGATTCTGCAATTGCTTCTCATATGCTTTCAGCTCAGCGTCGATTTGCTTAGCCTCAGGCAACAGGCTGAGAACATAGTCTGCATTGGTGTAGCCAATCTTGAGATTTTCCTGCGCCGACACCTGTGCCGCACATGCCATCAACACCACAATTACACTTAAAATTTTTGCTTTCATAATAAAATTGTTATTTCCTAATTACTACTTTCCTGGTTTTCACCCAGACCCAATTCTTCCAATACATAATCAGTATAGTCATGAATTGGGTCAGTATAAATCATGACTAAGTCACCCGACTTGTCAAAAACGATCTGCAATCTATTGTTTTTTGCGACACGTTCCACTGCTTCAAACACCTGATCTTGTACAGGCTTTACTAATTCCTTCTTTTTTAGAAAATAAAGGCCGTCAAATCCAAAAATTTGCTTCTGATATTCCTTTACCTCTTTCCACTCCCGATCTATTTCCTGGCGGCGCTCAGCACTCATCTCAGCCGTCAATAGTACCTCCTCGGCCTGCAATGCAGCCTCCATCTCCTCTACCTTTTTGTACATGCCCTGAATCTCCGTCTCCCATCCCCTGGCCAGCTTTTCGATCTCCGCCTGAGCCTCCTTGTACTCAGGCATTCTGCTCAGCACGTATTCGGTATCCACATACCCAAATTTCTGGGCAAAAGTATTACTTATTGCGAACAAAAACAGGCAGAACACTAACAGGGCGCTTTTCTTCATAGTTTTATCTGATTTGTTGTCCGATAGAGAAGTGGAATTGTGGACCACTCACCTCCAGAGAACCCGGTGCCGGATCCAACCCATATCCCCAATCCAGACCCAGTAACCCAAACGCAGGCATGAAGATTCTTACACCAAGCCCGGCTGATCTGTACAGGTTATAAGGATTGAAATTATCCAAATTATTCCAGTTGTTACCCCCTTCAAAGAACGTAAGCACATAGATGGTAGCCGATGGGTTAAGTGATATCGGATATCGAAGCTCCATGACAAACTTGGTAAACATCGTTCCTCCTTTGGTCCCGTTAGCATCCGTAGGCGTGATTACATTATTCTCATAGCCCCTCAAACCTATCACGTCTGTACCCAAAAGGAAATTCTGACCTGTCAAACCATCTCCACCTAATTGGAACCTTTCAAAAGGTCCCACCCCAACTTTATCCGTATAAGAACCCAGCATACCGAAGTGTGCACGTGGAGCTAGAACCAAATTCCCTGCCAACTTTAAATAATACTTGAAATCGAGGTTCCATTTGTGATACTCCAGAAGGTTATAAAGGTCTTGCGAGGAAGCATTCTCATAGTCCAGCTTGCTCCATAGCGAATAGGGTGGCGTAAAAGAAGCACTGAGCGAAAGCGACGATCCGGTTCTTGGATACATAGGATTGTCGACTGAGTTTCTCGCCAGGGTGTTGTTAAAGGTCAAACTGTGTGAATCTCCGGAAAAGCCGTAAAAAGAAGTCAAAGAACCCTGCAATGTATATTTCTGGTAGGAGAAAGAATTGCTCACAGTGAAGTAATCATCCGGCCAGGTGACCCTTCTACCAAGGGATACTGTAGCACCTGACACCTGGAGTTTTCCAATGGTCTCATTACTCAAATTCAGAGATCGTTGAGCAGAGTGGCTAAAGTTCACCCCAAAGTTGTTGGGCTTGCGCCCGCCAAGCCAAGGCTCATTAAAGCTCATGGAATAACTCTGATATCTTCTTCCATTGGCCTGCATCCTTACCGACAGCTTCTGTCCATCTCCCATAGGGAGTGGACGCCACTTATCCAGGTGCGGGATGTTCTTCACCGAGAAGTTGTTGAAAGATAAACCAAGGGTACCTACAAAACCGAAGGTTCCACCCCATCCTCCAGATAGCTCCACCTGGTCATTGGGTCTCTCCACCAATTGCCATTCGATATCCACGGTTTCATCCGCAGGATTAGGCTTGGGTACAGGATTTACCTGCTCTGGATCGAAATACCCAAGCTGTGACAATTCCCTTTGGGTACGAATGAGTTCAGATCGGCTAAACTTCTCACCAGGCAAAGTCCTGATCTCCCGTAGCACCACATGATCATTGGTTTTATCATTTCCGCTGATGGTGACCTCATTGATGGTGGCCTGCGGTCCTTCATACAGCCTCATTTCCAGATCAATGGAGTCCTGACTCACACTTACTTCTACAGGATTCACTCTGAAAAAGAGATAGCCATCATCCATGTACAGGGAGCTTATGTCAGCGCCGGTAGGATTATAATTCAGTTTTTTATTAACCAACTCCAGGTCATAAACGTCACCTTTTTCGATGCCCAAAACCCTATCAAGGAAAGCGTCATCGTAGATGTAATTGCCAGACCAGATGATATCCCTAAACCGGTACTTGTTTCCCGGGTTGATGTTGATGTCCACATTCAAATACTTTCGGTCTATGCTGTATACCGAATCGGTTACAATTTCTGCATCACGATACCCTTTGGAGTTGTAAAAAGTAATCAGTCCTTTCTTATCCTCCTCAAATTCACTTCGGACAAACTTAGCAGACTTAAACACATTCACATTTACCTGTTCTCCCAAATATTCCTTGAGTTCGCGAGTACTCGTTTCCTTTTTGTGGGTTAGAAAATAGAAGAGATTTTTGGGCTTCAAAACCATCAGGGTCTTTTCAATCAGATCTACTGGAAGTCCAATTCTTGGCTTTTCACCCGTGTTTTTCAGCTTACTTCGGAGCTTCGCCGCGGTGAAATTATCGTCCCCGTAAAAATTTATATTCTTGACCTTGACCTTTTGGTTTTTCTCCACAATGATCACAATATTGACACTGTTAGCCAGTAGCGTATCTTTTTGCTGTTTGATTTTCACCTCTGCATTCAGATACCCCTTACCTTCGAAATACCGCTTTACCGAGAGTTCTGTGTTTTTGATCACCACATCGGTCAGGATCTTTCCCCTTACCAGATCTACCTTATCCTTGAGTTCAGCAATCTGACTTTTGTTTGCTCCCTTAAACTCATATTTGGTGAGCCTGGGTCGTTCACTGAGTGTAATGATCAACCAGATTTTGTCTCCCTCTATCTTTTCTGCTTCAATAGACACATTTCCGATGATCCCTTGCTTCCACAGTTTCTTGATCGCTGCAGATATTTCATCCCCGGGAATCTTGATTTTATCTCCCACGCGAAGACCGGATAGCGAGATTAAGGCGTTGTTATCCAAAAACTGAACACCCTGAACCCGGATATCAGCTATTTCGTATTCCCTCGGACTGGAGTAATTGATGGCCACTCCATCACTCGCAGGGCTACTTTTCTGACCAAAACGAATCTGGCCATCTACACCATACGATATTAAAACTGCTAGTATTAGTAAATATTTTTGCATTATCCGAGGTTGACCTGTTCACTTATCTTTCCAAAACGCCTTTCTCTTTTCTGATAAGACACTATGGCCTCATGAAGGTGTTCTTTTCTGAAATCCGGCCAGAGGACGGGAGTAAAAAATAATTCTGTATAGGCCATTTGCCAAAGTAAGAAATTGCTTATTCTCATTTCACCACTTGTACGTATCAACAATTCCGGATCCGGAAAGCCGTACGTAGAAAGATGTTTTTCTATCTGTTCATGATCCACCGCATCCGCTCTCAACACTCCTTTTTCTACCTCCAAAGCCAATGCTTGCATGGCATGGGTCAGGTCCCACTTCCCACTATAATTAAGTGCCAAAATGAGTTTCAATCCATCATTTTTGGAGGTCTTGTCAATGGCCTCCTGTAGCTTTTTCTGTGCCTTTTCGGGTAATTGAGAAATATCTCCAATCGAATGAAGGCTCACATTATTCTTCATCAATGTTGGAACCTCATCATTGATGGTAGCCACCAGCAAGGTCATAAGTCCTTGCACTTCCTGCTTTGGACGCGACCAATTCTCTGTACTGAAGGCATAAAGTGTGAGGCAACTCACTCCCA
Source organism: Marinoscillum luteum (assembly GCF_044005705.1). Taxonomy (NCBI): domain Bacteria; kingdom Pseudomonadati; phylum Bacteroidota; class Cytophagia; order Cytophagales; family Reichenbachiellaceae; genus Marinoscillum; species Marinoscillum luteum. The sequence goes on from NZ_JBIPKE010000019.1 coordinate 532,441, forward strand.
GCTCTGCACAACCCTCAGTAGCCTCCCGAACCGCTTTGATGGCATTTTTGTGACCGAAAATTCTGGCCGCACCTTGCTGTTTTGCCCATCGCCCATTTCCATCCATGATAACGGCAATATGCTGAGGTAAATTGCCCTGATTAATTTGCTCCTTCATCCCCTGATTAGGCTAAAATGCGAAAGACCACAAAGTTGTGGTTTTTTTTACTAACGATGAATGATTAAACATTTTTTAACGCTTAATAGGCCCGTATGCGGTTAAGGATAGATTTGTTTGGGATGTAGGGGAAAGGGCAAGGGATTTTGTAAAGCACATAAGTCAGACTGATCCCGGTATAGAAATACCAATCCTTATCATTGGGATTACCATATTGATAGTTTTTGATACTCTGATCCCCATCTGATATTCCATCGAGGTAGTCGAAAAAGGTCTTGCGGGCTCCGAGTTCACCTGCCAGCGTAAATCTCTTACTCAAAAGGAACTTCACTCCTCCACCCATCGGGAGCACGGGTTGGATACGTAGATAGTCCTCATAAGCTGTGGCCGTATTGTTAAGCTTGACAAACCCCAATCCAAAAAAAGCATAAGGAGACCACTTGTTTTTATACTTTTCTGATCGGTAGCTCATGAAATGGTACTCAAACACCCCACTTAACTCCAGAAAATTGTGCTTAAATTGATATTGGCGATTCTCTCCCAGGGCATCAACAGGCTTCCTGTCATCCCCTGAGATACTCCCGGCTGTAAAGGCAAATTTGAAGCTTATTATATCCGAAAAATTGAGGCGATAGATTCCCGATCCAGCCAGATTGGTATGATCCAATCTGGGCACACCATTCAAATCACCTGTATAGTGGCTAACTCCCAAACCTCCTCCAAACTCGACAAACTGAGCTGAAAGCGTGAGAGGTAGTAAAAAAAGAAAAATGAGTTTGTACTTACCCAAGGGCTATCTGAATTTTGCTGATGAGCCAGTCTTACCAACGATCCAGATAAGTTTCAAAGTAGTCATAAACATCATGTCGTTATCTTTGGAGTTACCTCTTATTCCCTCACCTGTATCATCCCTTCCGCCACCTAAGTCAACCGATGAATAGTACTCAACCCCATCAGACATGGTGCTACTAGCAATCTTAACTCCACTCCTATCAATACCGCTCCATGCTGCTACAGGCTCGGCACTTCTATCAGACATGATTCTGGCAAGAGGGTCATCAAATTGATCAAAAGGAACGTAATTCGTACTCACATCATCAACATAATCTGTAAACAAATACCTGTACCCTAACTCTAGTCCCACATCAAATGGGCCAGGCAGCCTGAAAGTGGCTCCTATAGCCAACGGGATTGAAAGCTGGAACGGACTGTATTTCTTAACGTCACTTCCATCCAGGAATTGTCCTTCCGTGCCCAATTTTCTCAATTTCACCCACTCACCTGCACTGGGAGCCACTTCAGTGCCTCCTGTGGTATAATCCATATCAGGAACCAGACCCTTAGGCTCATGATGAAAGACTGCTCCACCTACGAAAAGATATACATTAAAAGGTGGTCTTATATTTGGACCGCCGTAGTTCGGAAGCAGGAAAATCTCGAAGCCCATATGAAACTCCTTAATGTCATTCCGGAAACTCAGGTTTCGCAAATATCTAGGGTAAGCCTGTGTCTCAGCCGGATCCGATGAGATGTCATCTCCCTTGAGTCTTCCATAGTTAAAGCCTGCTCTTACCGAAGCATAAGGTGAAAACTTATACCCTACGTTCACTCCGAAACCAGGCTGAGTAAACGAGATATCAGTGCTGGCTGCCTTATTCACTGGAGCAAGATCTCCGTAATAGTTCAGCGCATTGACATTACCAGAAAGGAAACTGTATGGTCGGAATTTTCCCCCAACTGCTCCACCATGGTATCTGGAGATGGATTTATTCTTGTTTTTCCTCTTGCGGTATTTGTTTCTCCTTTGCGCCTCAGCGTCTATTGTCGAAAACAGAAACAGGAGAACTAAGCCGAGAGATAGTAAAATTTTGCCTTTCATTAGTCTTTTAGTAAGAGAACCCAAATTTAAAGATAATATTCCAAGCGGATTACATCTAGAAATATTAAGTTAATTTCTCTTATCCAAGCCCCAGGTTAACTTATTTCTCAAAGTATCCAGAAAAGAACTCCCCTCAACCTTAATTAACCGGGAGGTAAATGGTGCCTTTTTGATCCTGAATTCTATTTGATCTTCTATGGACTCAGACCGGGAATCGAGCGAAACCTGATAGGACTGGTTGCTGGACTCTACCCGAAAGATCAGCTCACTGTCTTCGGAAATAATCAGAGGTCTCACGTTCAAGTTGTGAGGACTGACGGGTGTAATGATGAAATTGCTGGTGTTGGGCATGATGACCGGACCACCACAGCTGAGAGAATACCCCGTAGAGCCCGTTGGTGTGGCAATCATCAGCCCATCGGCCCAATAGGTATTGAGAAATTCTCCATCCAAATAGCATTTAACCACAATCATGGATGAAGTATCCTTTCTTAAGATCGCAAATTCATTCAGCGCGTAATTCTTTCCGTTGAACAATGGCACGTCGGTTTCCAAAGCCAGAAGGGAGCGATCCTCATAGGTAAACTGACCAGCGAAATAAGCGGTGAGTGCATCCCGAATATTTTCTCGTGAAATAACAGCCAGAAATCCGAGTCTCCCCAGGTTAATACCCAGTATGGGAAGTTGGGAAGACCCTACATGAGTCAGTGTATCAAGCAAAGTTCCGTCACCACCCAAACTGAAAACAGCCTCGAACGTTTCCATATCCTTGCCAGGAACATAATGAGGATAGTTCTTGAAAATTTCCTTAGACTCAGATATAGCAGACATTTCCGGGCTAACGAATATTTTTCGCCCATTTGACTCGATGATCTTTACTATATCGCGAACGTAACTGGCAGAATCCGGGGATATCCTGCGTCCGTGGATGGCAATTTTCCTCATGCCATCTATATTTTTAGGTACTTCATCAAAATATCAATGCGCTCTTTCTCCTCGTAGCTGGAGTCTCGCATATTGTATGAATTTTCCACGAAAAATCCGTGTTGCTCTAATGAAGCCACAATATGGGTAATTTCTTCTTTATTGATTTTGAGGGTGAGGTTGAGCTCTCCTGGTTCTATGGAGTGCGGGCTGAGGTAACTGCTCAGAATCTTCGCTTCGTTAGATTCTATGATTCGGCTAATCTCCGCAAGGGAGTAATCATGCAACTTCAGACGCAAGCCGAGAATGGCACCGGGGGTATTCACTGAGGAGTTTTGAGCGAAGGCCTCCACCACATCTTCTATTGACACCACTCCAAGGTACTGATTGAGCTCATCGATCACCGCCACTATCCTGAAGCCCTCCAACCCTGAAGTTTTGAGTACGTCATAATAGTGATTTCCAGCATGAACCATACACTGCTGGCCTACCAGGGGGTAATCTCCCACTGCCGGATACCTCAATTCATCATTGAGCAGCAGCTCCTCATCAATCAATCCGAGAAAAAGACCACCTTCCACCACTGGCAACTCTGATAAGCGCAACTCATCCATCCACTGCTTGGCCTTGGATATCTCATCCTGAGGCTTCAGTGGTGGAATCATATAGTTTATCAGATCTTTGGCAATCATACGGCCACTTCTTTCATCAAAAATGTTTCTAAAATCTCATTAAACTCCTCCGGACGCTCCATCATCGGTGCGTGACAGCATTTATCTATGAACCTCAAAGTAGTATTCGGAATCAATCGATCAAACTCATGGCCGACATAAGGAGGTGTAATGGTGTCGTTCAGTCCCCATATCAATAAAGTGGGCACTTTTATGTTCGGAATATCATCCGCCATGTTGTGACGCTGTGCTGATTTGGCAATGGCCACAATCCGCAAGGCTTTGGGAATGCTTTTGGTCGTTTCAAACACCTCATCCACCAACTCTTTAGTAGCGGTCTTTGGGTCGTAAAAAGTATACGCCACCCGCTCCTGAATGTATTCGTAAGATCCTCTTTTCGGATAAGATCCTCCCATAGAGTTTTCAAACAAACCCGAACTCCCGGTAAGGATCAGTGAATTGACTTTCTCCTGGTTCTTCAGAGTAAAAATCAAACCAATGTGGCCCCCGAGTGAGTTTCCAATGATATTGAGACCGCTCAAGTTTTGTTTCTCCACGAAATCCTCCACAAACTTATTGAGGGTATCCAGCCCAGCCTCTCTGACTGGCATGGTATATATAGGAAGCAAGGGAATCATCACCCTGTAGTTGGAAGAGAACCGCTGAACCACTCCATCCCAATTGCTCAGAGCCCCGAAAAGCCCATGCAGCAGCAGCAAGACTTCTCCTTCTCCTTCATCTATAAACCTAAAACCGTCTTGTTCTTTAATATGCATCTTGTATAAATAAACAAAAGAATTTACAAAAAGGTATAAACTGCCTTCCCTTTCTCACCAATATTTTTCAATGAATCAATCATGTCCTCCATAAAAGGAAGCACTTTCGAAATCCACTCAAAGGTTTTCGGGCCAATGCTCTCTATATACGGAAAAATAAGCGATCCGTCTGACTGTCCGGATGGGAGGTGCACCCCTATGGAATCAAATACCCAAAAGAAAACACTCACAATAAAAGCCCATTTGAAGATTCCGGCCAGTGCCCCCAATATGTTGTCGAGGAATCCCATAAAAGTAAGATCCACAGCCTTCTTTATGACTTTAGCAGCCAGATTGATCAACAGCACGGCTACCAAAAATAAAGCCACAAAAACGCCCACAGTCAGCAATTGATAATAATCACTGGAATCAAAAAAGCGATTGGCCACAGGTATGGTAAGTTCAATAGCCACAAACAAACCGACAAAAAAGGCAACAAAAGAGAATATCTCAATAATAAAGCCCTTCATGTAGCCTTTAATGCCACCGATAATGAACACCACCAGAAAAAAAATGTCTAGATAATTCACTATTTAACTCAATAACTTCTTTGTCAACATTGACACTGTCTTTCCGTCGGCCACTCCGGCAAACTTTTTAGTAGCCACTCCCATCACCTTGCCCATGTCCTGAGGCCCGGACGCTCCCACCTGGGTGATGATCTCTTTGAGACCCTGCTCCAATTCTTCCTCGGTCATTTGCTTAGGCAAAAACTCTTCTATTACTGCCAGTTCACTCTCTTCTTTAGCCGCAAGGTCCTCCCTGTTTTGCTCACGATAAATGGCCAATGAGTCCTTTCGTTGTTTAGCAGCCTTGGTCAGCAGCTTCAGCTCCACTTCCTCGGACATTTCGTCACCGCCTCCTTTTTCCGATTCAGCCAAAAGAATAAGCGCCTTGATAGCACGGAGAGGGGTTAGTCTTTCCTTGTCCTTATTCAACATGGCCTGCTTTATTTCGGCTTCTATTTTCGTTTTTAAACTCATAATCTATTTTTTATAAACAAATTTGCTACGGATTCAGTGTAACAACTATGACCAAACTTAGCGTAAACATCAACAAAATTGCAACCCTTCGCAACGCTCGGGGGGGTAATAATCCTGACGTAATACGGGTAGCTCTTGACTGTGAGCGCTTTGGCGCTCAGGGCATCACCGTGCACCCGCGACCAGACGAGCGACACATCCGATACAATGACGTCATGCAGCTGGCCAAGGTTGTGAAAACGGAATTTAACATAGAAGGATACCCGGATGCCAGGTATATGGAAATTATCGAAAAAGTGCGCCCGGCTCAGGCCACGCTGGTGCCGGACGGTCCCGATGTGCTTACTTCCAATGCCGGGTGGGATACCATTCAGCACCAAAAGCAACTCACCGATATGATCAGCACCATCAAAGGGTGGGGAGTGCGTACGTCTGTCTTTGTGGATCCGGACATTAAAATGGTGGAAGGTGCCAAGGCAATAGGTGCCGATAGAATAGAACTTTATACCGAACCTTATGCTTCGGGATTTGCCAAAGATAAAGCCGGGGCCATCGCCGATTATGTGATGGCTGCTCAGGCCGCTCAGAAACTTGGCCTGGGTTTGAATGCCGGGCACGATCTGGATTTGAACAATCTCAAATTCTTAAAAACAAACATTCCCTTCCTGGATGAAGTCTCTATTGGACATGCGCTCGTCTGTGATGCTTTATACTATGGATTAGAAAACACTATTCAGATGTATCTCCGACAGATACAATGAGTTAAGAATAGACTATGAAATTAAACTACAGAAAGCTGGGATCCGGATCCCCGCTCTTTATTTTACATGGAGTATTTGGCTCCTCCGACAACTGGCAAACGCTAGGGAAAGAGTTTGCTGAACACTACTCCGTCTACCTGATCGACCAAAGAAACCACGGGAACTCTCCGCACAGCAGCGAGATGAGTTACGAGGCAATGGTATCTGACCTGCGGGAACTCATGGACAACGAAGGGCTCAATACCATCGATATTTTAGGGCATTCCATGGGTGGGAAAACGGCTATGAATTTTGCTGTGACCTTTCCCGAAAGGGTTGAAAAATTGATTGTAGTGGACATTGCACCAATCTATTACCCCCCGCATCACCAGCAAATATTCGAAGGGTTTCATTCTATCGATCTCCAAGGCATTGAAAGTCGCAAGGAAGCCGATCAGCAGATGGCCAAGAAAGTAAAAGAGTTCGGGGTAAGGCAGTTCATCCTGAAAAACCTCACCAGAAACGAGGAGAATCAATTTGCCTGGAAAATTAATCTGGAGGCCATAGAACAAAACATAGAAACGTTAGGCAGCGGCCTTACTGAGGGACAAACCTTCGATAAAAAAACCCTCTTTATTGGAGGATCCAAGAGTGACTACATTCAGCAAAAAGATCATCAGACGATCCAGAATCATTTTCCTCAGGCACGTATACGGATGGTCGAGGGTGCCGGACATTGGGTACACGCCGAAAAGCCAGAGGAACTGAAAACACTGGTATTAGCATTTCTTCAACAATAAAAATATTCATGCAAAAAGGCTCCGTTTTTCTTATCCCCACATACCTCTCAGATCACCATGAGGCTTCATTTTTGGCTCCAATGGTGCTGGACGTGATCAAAAACACCGACTACTTCCTGGTAGAGAATGTGCGGACAGCCCGCAGGTTTATCAGTAGTCTGAAACTTGGTTTGGACATCAGCACTTTAGAATTTGAGGTACTGGATAAGAAATCGACCCCTGCCGAAATCAGCCAATATATGGCTCCTGTCATAGCAGGAAAAGACGTTGGCGTGATCTCTGAAGCTGGTCTTCCCGGGCTGGCCGATCCAGGTCAACTAGCGGTGACTTTCGCTCATCGAAATGGCCTGCGTGTTATTCCTCTTCCGGGCGCCTCATCCATCCAAACAGCGGTGACCAGCTCAGGGTTCAGTGGTCAGCAGTTCACTTTTCATGGCTATTTGCCGATTCAAAAAGCTGAGCGCCTGAAAGCCATTAAAAACCTGGAACAGCAGTTATCCTCCACCGGGTACACACAGGTATTTATGGAGACACCCTTTCGTAACATGAGCCTGATATCCGATCTCGTAGACACCCTTTCTCACCATGTCAATTTGAACATCGCAGCAGATATATTCGGACAGCATGAATTTATCAAAACACAAACCATTGCGGCCTGGAGAAAACAGAAAAAAGATTTGCACAAAATACCGTCTGTGTTCAGCATTGGTCATTTCTCCTAAAACCTTCTGATAATTCGCTGAAAATCCTAAATTTGCTCCCTTTTAAGAAAATAGATTTATGTCATACCTATTTACCTCTGAGTCCGTGTCTGAAGGACACCCGGACAAAATTGCTGATCAAATTTCTGATGCACTAGTCGATCATTTTTTGGCTTTTGACCCGCAATCCAAAGTAGCCTGCGAAACGCTGGTAACTACCGGACAGGTAGTGCTGGCCGGGGAGGTAAAATCCAAAACTTACCTGGATGTGCAGCAGCTTGCGCGGGATGTCATCAGGAAAATAGGCTATACCAAGTCTGAATACATGTTTGAAGCCAACTCATGTGGTATTCTATCTTCCATCCATGAGCAGTCTCCAGACATCAATCAGGGGGTAGACAGACAGGATCCTAAGCTACAAGGTGCAGGCGATCAGGGCATGATGTTTGGCTATGCCACTGATGAGACAGAGAATTATATGCCTTTGGCTTTGGACATCTCTCACCGAATTCTGAGAGAACTTGCCGCACTCCGAAGGGCCAACGACGAAATCACCTACTTGCGTCCGGATGCCAAGTCGCAGGTGACTATCGAATATTCTGACGACAATCAGCCAGTGAAAATAGTGGCTATAGTGGTCTCTACACAGCACGACGATTTTGATGAAGAGTCCAAAATGCTGGAGAAAATCAAAAAAGACATTATCAGCATTCTTATCCCGAGGGTGAAAGCCCAGCTCAGCCCGGAATTGCAGAAACTATTTACGGATAACATCAAATACCACATCAATCCTACCGGGAAATTTGTAATCGGCGGTCCTCACGGTGATGCAGGCCTCACAGGCCGTAAAATCATAGTGGATACTTATGGTGGAAAGGGCGCACATGGAGGGGGAGCCTTCTCTGGTAAAGACCCTTCTAAAGTAGACAGATCTGCTGCCTATGCTACCCGACACATCGCCAAAAACCTGGTAGCGGCGGGAGTATGTAAAGAAGTATTGGTGCAAGTTTCATATGCCATAGGTGTAGTGGAGCCTATGGGTATTTTCATTGATACCTACGGCACCTCCAATGTGAGTCTTACGGACGGAGAGATTGCCAGAAAAGTAGAAGAGATCTTTGATATGACGCCATATGGAATAGAGACCCGACTGAAACTTAGAACCCCCATGTATCTGGATGCTGCGGCATATGGACATATGGGAAGAAAGTCTGAGACGGTGACACGAAGTTTCACCAATGGTGAGGGCGAAACCAAGTCCATGACTTTTGAAACTTTTACCTGGGAAAAACTAGACTATATAGATAAGGTGAAGGCAGCATTTGCTCTATAAAGACTTTACTAAAGCGCTTTAAATAATTCAAAGGTGACCAATGGTCGCCTTTTTTTTGTTTCAGAATGTCCCTTTTCTACAATGGTGGCATTGTAGGGTTAAACAATTCAAAAACCGAACCCTATGAGAACCGTTTTATTGATTGCCTACCTATTTCTGCTTTATGCGTGCACCGAGAGTGACACCCCTGTCCCCAACCAAACACCCGCCGAACAGGAAGTGGATACTACTTCCGAAAATGGCACCGAGGACCCTGAAACTGCCGATTACTCTATTCAGGGTGATTGGACTACCACCTCAGAGCAACACACATTCTGTCAGCTGCCCGAGAATCAATGCAGCGTGGAGAGCTATACCTCCATCAATGCATTTTGGATATCCCGAATGGAGTGTACCTCAGACTCCGTCTTTTTCTACAATGAAAATGCACCAGACAACCTCTATGGTAAGTATTCCTACGAAACGCTGGATTCGGTCACCTTCGCCATCGACTTAGGGCCCAACACTTTGATCTATGGTATTTTTCAAATCAATTGGTCTGATTCTGATCATCTCTCCCTCACCAATGAGTTTTACAACGAGGACTCCAGCTATTTTTTCTCCGATATTTACTTTCTCAACAGGGATCAATAAGCTCCTGACATGACCAGGGAAGAAGAATTAGCGTTGATAGAAGCCAGCAAAAAGGAGCCAGGAGCTTTCCGGCCCCTTTACCAAAAATACTATGGCCAAATCCTTGGGTACGTGGCAAAGAAAATAGGGAATACCACCCTGGCTGAAGAAATCACCTCAGATGTCTTCTTCAAAGCACTGACCAAAATTAACCTTTTCCGGCCCTCAGGGCATTCCATCTCTCCTTGGCTCTATAAAATAGCACTGAACGAAATCAGAATGCATTTTAGGAAAACTCAAAAAGAAAATTACCTATTTGACAGGAAGACCTTAGTAGAACCTCTTCATCTTTTTGAACTGCCTGGAGATCATGAAGTGCTTGAGCGGCTGGAAAAAATACTCCTCCAACAAAAGGAAAAAGACCTCACCCTGCTGGAACTCAGGTTTTATCAGGGTCTGAAATTTGAAGAAGTAGGGCAGGTACTCGGCATGAGCCATGAAAACGCTAAAAAGAGGACGTACAGGCTGCTGGAAAAACTAAGAACAGAACTAATGGAGAAGGCATGAGCAATGACAGGAAAATCATATGGAACCCTGAAGAACCGGTATTTATTTCCGATTCCTCCAAAGATTTCGACCGACTGGTTCGTCGGGCGCAGCAGCGAAAGTTTACTGTGAAGATCTGGCGCCAAGCATCCACCGCATCCATTATGGGAATAGGAGTACTCACCATAATCCTCTTTAATCTGCCTGAAACAGAGTCCCCAACTCCGAACATTCATACAGCACCTCTTTCGTCGGAGATCGGCCCTTTCTTGGCTCCCATAAGCATGGTGGAAATCCCCGCTAATTCCCAACGAATTTCTAAGACCGAGCTGGCGATTCCAGCAGCCAACGAGAAGCCTGAAAATGAGCTGGAAAGGAAGGAAGACAAAGAGACTTTCACACCTACTGAGTACACACGGGCATACCCTGCAGTGGGAATGGACAGTCTATATGCTTACTTCAACACAGGCATTCATGACCTCCTGAAGTCTGGTGAGTATCCCGTGACCAGCACCAAAACAACCGTTAATTTTATGATTGATCAAACTGGCCGGCCTGTTAAAATAAGCGTGAATGCCCTGGAACATACTCTATTGGAAGAAAAAATCATTGGTCTGGTGACTGGAATGCCCGAATGGCATCCTGCCACTGCCGATGGCCAGCCTGTCGCTACCTGGTTTGCCATCCCTCTTGGCCTGGAATATCAGGTGGTATTGGATTCAGGCGAAGTTAAATAACCGGCTGACTGAATTTTTCACAGAATGATCTCTCAGTTTTTCCTGATTCATTAAATTTCCTTCATGGAAATATTTCTTCAGCCAGAAGCATGGATCGCTCTCCTCACCCTTACCTTTTTAGAAGTGGTGCTGGGCATTGACAACATCATTTTCATCTCGATCGTCACCAATAAGCTCCCCAGGGAAAAGCAAGGGAAGGCACGAACACTTGGATTGGCCCTGGCCCTGTTGTTTCGCATCGGGCTGCTTTTGGGAATCACCTGGATCATTACCTTTACAGAGCCCCTATTCTCTGTATTCAATACTGAGATCTCCGGAAGAGACCTCATTTTACTCGTCGGGGGACTCTTTTTACTCTTCAAAAGCACCCTGGAAATCCATCATAAAATGGAAGGCGAAGAAGACCATGAAAACCAACGAGCCGTGCGGTCCTTTCTGGGCACCATCGTTCAAATCATTCTGCTGGACATCATCTTTTCGTTTGACTCCATCCTCACTGCCATTGGGCTCACAGAGGAAATCCTTCTCATGATCATTGCTGTGGTTATCTCCATCGTCATTATGATGATCTTTTCTAAGAAAATCAGTGATTTCATAGGCCAGCATCCCACATTGGAGATATTGGCGTTATCATTTCTCATCCTCATAGGTTTTATGCTGATGATTGAGGCGCTCCATTACCACGTACCCAAAGGCTATATCTACTTTGCAGTATTCTTCTCTCTGGTAGTGGAAATGCTCAACATGAAGATGCGTAAGAAAAGAAACCCTCTAAAACTGAGAAAGCGAATAAGCGCTCCTAAAGAGTAATTTCTTCCATTCGCGCTTTGGCCCAACTGATCAATGCTTCTATTTGAGCATCAGTAAGTCTCCCCTCAGGATGAGTGATGTTATAAACGGCAAGGGGCATTTCGCCCTCTTCCACCATTTCTATCACCTCTTCCAGTTTGTGGTGCTTCCGCTTGGCAGAGTAAGTAGCCCATTCCGAAAAGTTCAGTTCATCTCTGCCCTCGTTAGTGTCGTGAATGACCAGCCAAGATACAGGAGCCACACTGGCGTACCAGGGATAATTGGTTTCGTTGGAGTGGCAATCGTAACATGCAGCTTTCAGGATACCACTTACTTCGGGGTTCACCAACACTTCGTTGTGAATGTCGCCGGGATTATCAGCGCTCACTGCTGGCTTCTCCCCAGGAAAGAACTGAATGATGATTAATCCGAGAAGCAGAAAGTAAGCGATACGTTTGATCCATTTTTTCATGGAATTAAAATTACACCTTACAGTCTATTTTTCATTCAATCTCGTGAAGAAACTCTTCACAGCCCTCAAAATGATTAGATCATTCCATTCATGGCCCGAATACCAGCTGATTATCCTAAAAATGAAATCAGCACACCGGCAGCCACGGCCGAACCAATCACCCCTGAGATGTTGCTAGCCATTGCATATTGCAAAAGATGGTTGTTGGGGTCATGTTTCAGGGCGATTTCGTTGGCCACACGTGAGGCCATGGGCACGGCACTGAGGCCAGTCGCTCCTATCAGCGGATTGATTTTCTTTTTGGCAAAGAGGTTATAGACCTTCACGGCATAAATCCCTCCAGCGATGGAGATGGCAAACGCAATAAAGCCCCCAACGATGATCATGATGGTTTCCATATTCAGAAAAGCCTTAGCTGTCATAGTAGCTCCAACGGCCAGTCCCAAAAAGATGGTTGCAGCGTTCAGAATGGTATCAGAGGCAGCCTTATGTAGCCTACCCGTTGAGACTCCTATTTCCTTCACCAGGTTGCCAAACATCAACAAACCAATCAACGGTACGGATGAGGGTACAAGCAGGGCCACGATGGTGCCTACGCCTATGGGAAAAAGTATTTTCAGGGTCTGAAGGTCCTTGATCGGGCGCCTGGATGGATACAGCTTATCCTGCTGTTTCATGTTGATGAGAAGTTCCTTCTTATTGGTCGTAATCCGAACCACCAATGGAATGATTACCGGCACGAGCGCCATGTAGGAATAAGCGGCGATCGCTATAGGGCCGAGCAAATGTGGAGCCAGTTTGATGGTGGTATAAATCGCTGTGGGGCCATCTGCTCCACCAATGATACCCAGGGCAGCTGCTTCCTTCAGTGTAAAGCCGAATGCTACGGCCGAAATCAAAACAGTGAAAATCCCTATTTGCGCAGCAGCGCCAAAAAAAGCCAATCGCAGATTGCGCAGCATGGGCCCAAAATCCGTGAGTGCTCCCACCCCAAGGAAAATGATCGGAGGCAGAAACCCGGTCTTTATGAGCGAATAATAAACAAAGTTCATTATGCCATGATCCCTCGCGATCTGGTACAGGGTCAGGTTTTCATCAATTTTTTCCACCCCCATCTGACCTCCCGGGAAATTGGCGATCAGCATGCCAAAGGCAATTGGAACCAGTAGCAAAGGCTCGTATTGCTTCTTGATGCCCAGATAAAGCAAAAAGAAGGCGATGAAAATCATGAGTAAAATCTGAGGCTCGTCCACCATATTCTGTATGGCGGTCATCTGGTAAAGTTTCTCTAAAAGTTCCAATCCTAGTTCAGTTTAATCAACACATCATCATCATATACCTCGTCACCTTCATGTACCAGGATTTCCTGTACCACTCCGTCGGTATCTGACTTCACGGCGTTGGTTACCTTCATGGCCTCAATGTAGCAGACTACATCTCCCTTTTTCACCGGGTCCCCCACTTTCAGGGGCTTTTCTCCGGCACTTTTCGTCATGAAGATCTTGCCCTCCAGCGGCGCAATAATTTCATGAGACGCCCCATTAGAAGCAGGCGAACCTGCTGAGGCGGTTGCTTTCTCCGCGGCACCATCCGCTGCACTGTAGCTGATGGACACTCTAAACTTTTGGCCATCCACCTCCACGTCCAGTGCCGTGGGTTTGGCTACCGCTGAAGCTCCTGTGCTGGTCGCGCTATCGGTCTTGCGCTTAGCCAGGTCTGTCTCAAAGTCACTTTTGGCTTTGCCGGACTTGTACGCTTCGTACTGCTGTGGGTGCATGGCATACTCAAACAATTCTTCATCGTCCTGCCCGGTATCCCAGCCTTGTTCCTTCATTTTCTTACGGAAATCCTCCAACGCATCGGGCTGCAGGTCCTGCGGGTCTCCTTCGAAAAAAGACCGCTCCTGGGCCTTGGCCAGCTTCTTCAGCTCGGGCGCCAGCTCTCCGGGTACTCTTCCTGATTTTCCCAGGAGCATATCCCAGGTATTGTCGTCCAGGAGCGACCAGCGGTCCTTTCCTTTCTCCATCTGCATCACATTGACCAGTGCCGCATTTTTCACATATTGGCTATAGGGAGTCACCAGCGGAGGATAACCCATCTTGGGCCAGATTTCCTCCACCTCTTCAAACAGCTTAATGAGCAAATCATCCTGGGAAAGAGGCGCCTGATTGTTTTTCTCTTTCCACTTATTGAGCCCTTTGAGGTTGTTTTCCAGATCTGACATGAGACTACCCATCATTCCTCCGGGCAAGCCCGGGCCGATGAGTAGAGCGTTCATGTGGCGATTTTTAGGGTTGATGTAATACCCCAAAAAATCGTCGATAAACTCCTGAGTAAGTGATCGTGCCTGCATGTAGGCCTTCATGTTGATATCCGGGAGGCTAAAGCCCGCATCTCGAAGCACCTCATGTACTGTGAGCAGATCGGCATGGCCCGTACCAAATGAAAGGGGTTCCATCCCAACGTCTATAAAGTCCGCACCGGCTCTGGCCGCCTCCAGAGAAGACGCCACCGAGAATCCGGGACCGGAGTGCCCGTGATAGGTCACGGGGATGTCCTTATTGAGCGCTTTGATGCCAGCAACCAGCTTACCCATGGAAGCTGGACGGCCTATTCCCGCCATGTCTTTGATACAAATTTCTTCGGCACCCATTTCCATCAGCTCCTCCGCCATTTTGATGTAATAATCGACGGTATGAAGTTTGGAATGGGTGATGCATAGTGCCGTCTGGGCAATCATTCCACCCTCCTTGGCATAGTCGATGGAGAGCTTAAGGTTTCGGGTATCATTGAGCCCATCAAATGACCGGGAGATGTCCGTGCCCTGGAGTTTTTTCAGTTTAAACATTAACCTGCGCACATCTCTGGGGACTGGATACATGCGTAGCCCATTGAGTCCACGCTCAAGCATGTGCGTCTGTATTCCTGCGTCATTGAAAGGTTGCGTCCAATCCCTAACTGACTTGTTCGGGTTTTCGCCATACAGGAGGTTGATCTGCTCAAATCCGCCCCCATTGGTTTCCACCCGACGAAAACAGCCCATCTCCACGATGGGTTCTGCCACCCTGACCAGCTGATCCACTCTGGGAACATACTTACCGGACGATTGCCACATGTCTCTGTAGACAAGACCGAGTCCAATTTCCTTTGCCATGATCTATTAATTTAACTTTTCTATACGGGTCACCTGTCCCTTGCCTTCTGTGAAAATATTAACCGCCGCAGTAATGGCCGCCACCTGAGCTTTTTCCAGCGAGTCATCTGCCGGCGCGGGAGCCAGCCTGTTCACCACCCGAATCAGCAGGTTACCGGTGATGACCACCAGAAGCAAAACCACAAAAACGGTGATCATGCCGATGCCCAGAAGAGAAAATGCTGTAGAGAGATCCGAATTCATCATCAGTCTAAATTGTATCCTAACCAAACTTAGTGAATACTTACTGGACTTACCATGAATCAAAGTTCTATTGCCTGCCCTACTCTTAAAATAACCTGCCTCATAAGGGTAGGTGACATTGATCAGGGGAGCAACACATCCAAGGTAGAAAAGAGCGAAAACGTGCCTACGTTTTTCCCATTTCATGCGCATGAAAAAAAAATTCGTGCCTATGAAATCCATCACTTATGCCTATGAAAGTAATTTTTGTGCACATCGAGTTTGACTTTCCAGCTCATGTTTGGGGAGGCTGAATTTTCTCATATTGCTTGTTGGTCAAAAGACCAACAAAAATGATGAAGTTGCCCTTCGGATTATGAAATTCATACTTCCGACTCATGATGGAAAGATAATCGCTTTAGAGCATAGCACTTAATGGAAGAGCCGACTATAGAAACAATTCTCTGGATGATGTAATGTCTTGCTATTAGCACACGCGACACGCGTGCGCTAGCGGGGGGCATATAGTATGCATAAAAAAATCTAGTGATTGGCCCGGTAGTAATGCACCAAGTCCTTAGGGTAGTATTGCTGATCTCTATAGCTACTATCATCTAGCCCCATGATACACGTCACCGCAGCAGCCTCAAAACACCAATAGCCACTATACGTATCATACCTGCTTTGATGGCTATTATACCAGCCGGCATCTTTATGTCCTTTATACCAGTCTTTGTTTAGAAAACCCTTGATTAGACTTGCAGCCTCCATCTGGTCATGTACTTGGGTTGCATCTCGTAGTTTTGAGAAAATATCCCGAATGTAAAAAACATCACGGTAACTTTCCTCCTCAATAAACTTCCTATCTTCAAGTTTAGCGGAGATGATAAACTCATAAAGTTTATCTTTAACCTTATCTTGGTCTATCACCTCCACAAGCTTCTTAAATTCTTCATTTGACACATCAAGCAAATAACCCAAAGAAAGCATCCAAAGCATTTCGTCATAAGCTGATAAAATGTATTGGTCGTACTCGACTGGCGGATTGCCTTGCTTTAACTTCCAAAACCCGTCCCAACTCTCATGAATCAGTTTAACTCCGTTGTCTTGCTATTAGCACACGCGTGAGCTAGCGGGGGGAGCCCCCGTTGCCCTGATCCTTCCTGCCACACCTTAGCGGCTTGGATCCCGCTACTTATTTAAGACAAGGCTAACAAGAGCAGAGGACTATTTAACTTTCTTTCAAAAAATCATAAGGTATGGGATAATCGTCATTCGCTTTTATTGGCAATAATTCTTTTGGAACTAAAGGACTATCAATGTCAACCTTTATTCCTTGCCTCCAGGCCAGTTTAGCATAACCCAACGCTGGTTGAGATATGTATTGATTCAATATTGGATTGTCATTTCTTTTCTTGTGGATTGTAGGGCTGATCAACTCTGCCAACAACTCTTCGCATTTAGCTCTATCCTTTTCCAGCAATGCCTGATAATAGGCATAATCTATTCTTAAAAGCTCTTCTTTCTTGGACAGTCTTTTCAAGGTGATGGCTTCCAGTATATCCAAATTCCGCTTCACACCTTCTACATTGTCTTCCATAAAAAACTGGATCGTGTTGCACCAGATCGGACTCTCTCCTTTCAATACACGTGTGTCCATATCTGGTATCTGACCATGGGCTTTATAGCGTAACTTAGCATAACGATGGATCAAACCCTCATAATCGCTTAAGAGAACATAGCATACCTGCGGAAGTCCATAATCAAATAAACGACTGTTGAATTGACTTATTCTAAGCTCATCAATAAGGCCACATATAGCAAAGTCAAACTTTGCTTGAAAATAATCGCCTAAGGAAGTTGCTAGTATTCCCTGTCTTAAATGCAAATTTCTAAAGTTATCAGAAAACTTATTCTTGTTCTCTAGCTGACCCACTTTGATCAACCATTTATCTTTTCTTGATATATCGCTATCTAATAAATCCTGTAATGTCAACATGCTAATAGTTCCCAATCTTTAAAAAGTTGATTTCACACATTGCTGCTTTTACTTGCTGCTCTTTCAAACATCCACATCAACCATTGTCTTCGACTTTCCTGAGGGTTTTCTGATATCGCTTTGATGAGTCTTTGCGACAATAGTCCAAACTTTCAATAAGTAACATACTGTATTCATCGCGCACAAAACATCGATCCAGTAAACCACAGCCCAACTGACAAAATACATGCCCTTCGGATTATGAAATTTATACTTCCGACTCATGATGGAAAGATAATCGCTTTAGAGCATAGCACTTAATGGAAGAGCCGACTATAGAAACAATTCTCTGGATGATGTAATGTCTTGCTATTGGCACACGCGTGCGCTAGCGGGGGAGATGGACAAAGACATTCAAAAACGTATCCTTGAAGTCTCTAAATTTGATCAGGAAGATCGCAACAATATCTATTCTGTAATAGATGCCTTTATCGCTAAAAGGAAGATTCAGTCTATTATGTGATAGCTAATACGTTGAATACTTCTCTGGTGGCCTTGTTATGGTTATTAAAGATCTGAGGATACATTTTTTCAGCTTCCTCATACTCGTTGGCAATCTTGTTACAAGTACCCTTTAGATCAGCTACATTTCCTGATAACGTATCGATGACAAGCTTTCTCACCAAGACCGGATTAGTTACCCTTTCGGATAATTGCTCTTCATTCAAAGTACCCAAATATTCACTAACCGCTCCTAAGGAAATGAGTTTGTCGAAAAAATCTCTTTCAATTCCCTTCAATTGTTCTTTGATAGTGCTGAACTGCTCGGTAAGCATTTCAATATTGTTTTTATCAAATTCTGGTAGTTCAACTCTTTCAAAAAGAGTGAGTGTGGAAGTCCATCCGCCAAAATCTGGATAACTTATTTGGAGCTTCTTTAGAATAGGTCTTAAGAGGTTTTCTACTGAGTCGAATCTCAAGAGCCCAATAGCTGCATCAAATTTCATTGATTGAAAGGAGTTAGTCCAGCCAATAAAAACTGCTGATGGGTTTTCGGTTGTTTCGTTGACCAAAACAACCCCATCTTTTTTCAAGTTTTCAATATGGTATGTTCCACTGAATATTTCCTTAATGACTTCTTCCATCGATTAATTGAATGTATCTGTGATATCTACTATCGTTTTACCATCACCTGCGCCATAAGCGCGAACCCACTTTATTGTCTTATCCCTAAAAGTTGCCGCAGAGCCTTGAGGAACACCTAGCTTGACTCCTTTGGTAAAGTAATCACTTATCCCTTTCGCAGCTGACTGATTGGGGGTAAGTCTAGTTGCTGAGGATAACTTATTTTCAACAACAATCAAGTCGTCAATGACTTTTTGTCCAGCGACAGTTTTGTATTTGACAAAAACTTGATCAGCAATAAAATAATCTCCCGTTGATTTTTTATATGTTAGTTGAACCTGCTCAAAAATTTCATAAGAGTCTAAATCATCTACGCCAAATTTATTCCTCAACAAAGTTTTAAGTTTATCCCTCCAAGGCCCTGACTTTAATGCTGGGGTGACCACTCCCTCAAAGTCCTTTCCTAGCTTTGTTATATCATTGAAAAAAGTACTCTTGGCTGTAGTTGTTAAATTCCCGTCACCTGCCTTTTTCGCTATATCCAGAGCATTTTCTGGATCATTAACTATATCGTCATAAAGCTTAAAGAAATCAGGATCAGCCAAATCATCAGCTAGATTTGGATAATTGTCTTTCCCTAACCTTCGGGCTAAATCATCAACTTTACTGGCATCCCATTCATTGATCCTTGAAAGTATCTTAGTCTTATCGGCATCCGAAACCTCATCCAATGTCTTAGCCAAACCATTATCAAAAAGCTTGGCAACATCAAGAGGGTTTCCATCTAAAGTTTTAGTACCGAGTTTAGATACTTCCGATAAAACATCTGTGTTCCTTGCAAGGTCATCAAAGCCAGTATTTTTGACAATAGCCCACGAGTTGACCAACTCTGGATTATTGATAAAGCTAGTCCTCAAAGTAGAATTCGCCAAATCCGAATCGAGAAGCTTTAGTTGATCTTCAGTCCAATTTTCCAGTTTCTGAACGAGTTGCCGATTTTTGAGATCACGAAGATTTTCATGTCCATCCAGCCTGTTCAAATAAATCAGAAAATCGTCACTCCTTCCCAGCAAACTCTTAATCTGATCAAACCCTGATGCACCAATTAGTCCCAATTGAATATAAACTCCCCATTCACGCCATTCTTTGCATAATTCTGAATCCACTTCACTGTTACAGTATATATCGGTGGCTGTTGCAGTGAGGTCAGCTGCACCCAGCAATATTCGAGAAACCTTGGCAACAATTTGAGGGGACTTAATCGCAAGGGAGATCTCGCCAACTCATAACATCATACTAGCAACATCAAGGGTTAACCAAGCTTGATCGATGACTCTATCAGATTCCTGCTGATGAATCATCTTGTAAACCAGAGCTACAGGAATCGTTGGCAATTGGCCTGTTGAAACATTACCTCCCGTGGATAACGTCACAACGTCAAACGGATCCGAAAGAGGCAAAACCTCCTTGATAGATTCATAGGGCGGCTGTAGATAGCCCCCAGGTATGGTGGTTTTTATTGATACTCCTACCTTATCTGACTCTTGGGAGAGCGTATACCTATTTACAAAATCATATGTCTTAAAGGCTTCATAATTAACATGAGCTATCGGATTGACTTCCTTATTCCCATGGTATTGTTTTGCTAGATCTATTAGTAATACAGAGAGGGTTTCGGATTGGTCATCGTCTATAGATGAATAGAAAGAAGACCAATTGATAGACTTCATCTCTTCTGCTAGAGTATTGACTTCTGGTATTTCGTTGATTAGTTTTAGGATAATAACTTCCTCCACACCGTCTGTCCATGTTTCATCAAGGAGTTTCGCTATTAATCGAACTCTCATTTCAGAACTCAATTCCTCAAAACCGCAAGATGGTAGGTTGAGCAGTATAGTTAGGATATCGTCATAGCTACTTCGCTCAATTGCATTACTTAGACTTTCAGACAGCCTTGAGTAGTGAAAATCCCAATCTGAGTTAGGGCTTTCAAGAACCTGATTCTTAAATGAGGTTCTATCTTCCTCACTGTTAAAGCATAATTCTAGGGTTTCATTTGAGTTTAACCTTGAAAAATCGAGAGTGTAATAGGTGTGAGCACTTCTACCATTCCCGCTTTGATATATATCATCTGTATAAGAAGTTGAATAATCATAAACACCAGCACTCCCTGTTGATCTAATTAGCTTGACAAGATCAAGCAAATCACTATCCCACAAAAAGCTTTGATTTTTGACTGCCTTATTAAATTCATAGTAAGTAAAATAATTAGATGAATTTGCTTTCGCACACCAGTAAAGGTTGATGATCTCCGTAAGGTAGTCTTCAAAATCCTTGCTCATCGCCCCCTCCTCATCATCCTGCAGCCAGCTGGCCACACTCTCAGGGTTGTGTACATTGTCCCATTGGTGTTTGTACAGGTGGGTGGCTCCTGATGAATAGTCCATCAGGTTGTTGGTGGAGCCCTGCGTGGCAATGAAGGCCTCGGGGCTGAAGGTGTGCCGCAGCCTGAAGGCTCCGTGAGCCAACTCATGGGCAATCGTGCGGGGCACATCGCTGGTCGCCCCCGTCCAGATGTAGCCATACTGCCGCTTGAAGGGCATGAAGCCTGCCCGGGCACCCGAACCAGGAATCAGGAAGAGGTAATAGGCGTCTTTGTCCAGGTCGCGGCTCTTCTTAAAGTCCTGCTGGAACTGCTTCATGTTCTTCGGAAAACTCGAAAGCAGTCCGCTCTCTCCTTCGTCCAAGGTCTGGAGTACTTCTGGCTCCACGCTGTAGGCATGATCCACCACCACTTCCCAATGAGCCACGGCCTGGGCATAGATCTTGTTCAGGGATTCATACAGGGCACTGGCATCCGGTGTCTGGGCATCGTTCACCGGCACGATCACCACTTTCTGGCGCTCCATGTCGTAGGCTACCACATCCAGCCTACCCAGTGTCACCTCGGTGGCATTGCCTTCTTCATCTTCCTGGGTAGCATAGGCCGTCAGGGTGGTAGGGTTGCCAGCCAGTATACCACTGAGGGTCAGCTCGCGGGTGTTCTTGTCTTTGCCCGGCTGGGAAGGTATCGTGCCGGTGGGGGTCTTGAAGCCAATGTATTCGGGAAATTCGTCCTGGTCTTCGGCTGTTACCTGTACATAGTCGGTGTGGCCACTCTCCACAGACTTCCAGGCAATCCAGTGGTTTTCTCCATTGAGCTGGGTCTGGTTATATCCGCTCAGGGTGGATTGGGTTTTCTCATCAAAACCATAGGTCTGTTTTTCACTGGGTGAAAAGGTGACGATATAATCCAGCTCTACATCGCTGCCCACTGCTCCCGGGGTGTTGGGGTCGGTGCTACCATTTCCTGCTCCTGGCGTCACATTCCCTTCTGAGTCTACCACCCAGGTATCGCCACTGGCATCTTCCAGGGTGAGGGTCTCGCCCTCTGCAGGGAGTTCTACCGTGCCTATGTCCATCGGGTTGCCCTCTGCATCAGTCACCACCAGTTCGCCAGCGATGACTTCCACATGGCCTATCTCGCCTTCTACGGCCAGCAGGTTGTCGTCGGGTGCATCGGTGGTAGTGGTATCTTCAGCTGCGTCTTCTTCGGACAGGTCGCCTTTCAGGTCATCGGTATTGCCCACGATAAACCTCCCTTCGGTATCATAGACGGTCACCACGGAGCCTGCAATGGCATAGTAGTCTTCATTGATAATCACATTGCGGATCTTCACCCGCATGCCTGCTCCATTGAAGATGGGCATGGGGGCATGGCCCATGCCACTGTAGGAGCCATCGGCATTGAGGGTAACAGTGTGTACCACCACATCCAGTCCACCAATGTGAAACAGGTCCAGGGGCAGCAATGGCTTTTGCAAAGGGTTGGGGCTCAACTCGGGCATGATCAGATCGGTGCCACAGGCAAAGTTGGGGTCTTCGGTCTCTTCTGCCTCGGTGCTGATGGTCTGGATGGTACTGGTCTCGCCTTCATACTGGTTGCACTGGCCCATCACCTGGTATTCATAGCTTGTGCCTCTTTTCAGGTCGGGGATCACCAGGGAGGTGCTGAAGGTGGTTTCCTTCCACCACGTGTCGGTGCCTGCTTCGCGGTAGCTGACCACAAAGCCGGTATGGGTAGCCTCGGGCTCCCAGGAGATTCTGATCCTGTAGGGGTCCAGGGCTTCGGCAGTGACACTGCGCAGGGGCAGGCAGTCATCTCCATACTGAAACCAGTTGGTCTCGCTATAGCCCTGGTTTTTGAACAGGTCTCTGCCACTCACATCATAGGCCCTGATGCGGTAAGCATATTTCTTTCCGGGGATCAGCTGGGGCTCGGCAGGGCCATAGTACAGGGAGCTCTGGGTGGTGGTAGTTCGGTAGATGCTGTTGGAGGAGCGTACAGCCACTTCGGGGTTGGTCTGTCCGGGATACAGCTCATAGAGGGTAAACTCGTACTCGGTGGAAAAGGCGGAGTTGGGGGATGCCAGGTGGCGGCCTACCCACGAGAAGCTGATGTTCTGGGGGTCGGTGGTGCGGAGCTTGTCACCACTAAAGGGAAAGTTGATCAGGGGTGGGTCATTGAGTACTACCCAGGCATTGGCCCGGGACTGGTTGGAGATGCGCACGCTGCGGTTGTACTCCAGCACTTCGATGGTGAAGGTGTAGAAGCCTTCGGGCAGTTTACCGCTTTTGATAAACTCTGCGCGGGTGATGCCTTCGAAAATAAGGTTGTTGGGGTTGAGGTAGCCTCGAATGTCGAAGCCTGAGAGCATTTCGGGTACGCCACCCTGCAGCACGAGGGCCGGGGGCACATAGGCAGGGCTGGTGTAGAGCCGCACGCCGGCTCCTTCTATGGTCACGCGCAGTTTGGCCCGCAGGTCACGTCGGTCGAGCTCCATCACGTGGATGATCACTTGCAGGTTGTTGGCATCTGCGGCCGTGTAGTAGGACAGCACTGGGCTGTATGGGGGAATCAGCGTGGTGGTGACCTGCACGGGGTAGGTTTGGGCATGTGCGCCATAGGTCAGCACCCAATAAACCAGCACAAAAATGTACCGCATCCATGGTCTGCCTAATGTCTGGGAACATATAAGGCGCAATCTCTTCATTCAGGATAGTGAGTAACTGGAAACCAGCGATGAAAATAGAACCGAAAAATGTAAATACCAAAAAGCGGTGGGATATCCGAACAGATCGAATCAATCATAAAAAAAGGGCTCCAAAAATTGGGAGCCCGTTTGTATGAATATATTTGGTCGTAAGCTTTTACAGCGTACGTTTCACTTCTTTCTCTGTGAATCCTTCTATGATATCTCCCACCTTGATGTCGTGGAAGTTCTTAATAGAAACCCCACATTCGTAGCTCTGCTTCACTTCGGCTACATCATCCTTGAATCGCTTCAGCTGGTTGATTTCACCTGTGTGAACCACGATACCATCACGTACCAGTCTCACTTTATTAGATCGCTTCACAGTACCCTCCGTCACATAACATCCGGCTACCGTTCCCACTTTGGTGATCTTGTACACCTCACGCACTTCAATGTTACCCGTGATCACTTCCTCGGTGGTCGGCTCAAGCATACCTTCCATCGCATCCTTCACATCATTGATGGCGTCATAGATGATGGAGTATAGCCTGATTTCGATTTCCTCATTCTCAGCCACTTTACGTGCACTGGAAGATGGTCTTACCTGGAAACCGATGATGACCGCATCCGATGCAGAAGCCAGCAACACATCAGATTCGGAAATCTGACCCACAGCTTTGTGGATGATGTTCACCTGAACTTCCTCAGTAGAGAGTTTCAATAATGAATCAGAAAGTGCTTCGATAGATCCATCCACGTCACCTTTCACAATCACGTTAAGCTCCTTGAAGCTACCAATGGCCAATCGTCTACCGATCTCATCCAGGGTAATGTGCTTCTTGGTACGGATAGACTGCTCACGCTGGATCTGCTCCCGCTTGGTGGCAATCTCACGAGCCTCCCGGTCAGATTCCATCACGTTGAACTTATCTCCCGCCTGTGGTGCTCCATCCAGTCCCAGCATCAACACAGGAGTAGATGGTCCTACATTGGTCAATTTCTTGCCTCTATGATCAAACATGGCTTTTACTTTACCGAAATTTGATCCGGCCAGTACCACATCTCCCACTTTCATAGTACCTGATTGAACCATAAGGGTAGTCACATAACCACGGCCTTTATCCAGGGTAGCCTCTATCACTGAACCAACTGCAGGCTTATCCGCATTGGCTTTCAGTTCCAAGAGCTCTGCCTCCAGCAATACCTTCTCGAGCAATTCATCGATGCCTTCGCCTGTCTTGGCAGAAACGTGCTGGCACTGGTATTTACCACCCCAGTCTTCTACCAATATATTGATCCCGGAAAGCTCCTCCTTGATTTTATCAGGATTGGCATTGGGCTTATCTACTTTGTTGATGGCAATCACAATCGGTACACCAGCCACTTGAGCGTGGTTGATCGCCTCTTTGGTTTGTGGCATCACCGCGTCGTCCGCAGCCACCACAATGATGGCAATATCCGTGATTTTCGCACCCCTGGCTCGCATGGCTGTAAACGCCTCGTGACCTGGTGTATCAAGGAATGCAATGCGCTTCCCTGTCTCGGTCATCACATCGTAAGCACCAATGTGCTGTGTGATCCCTCCGGCTTCACCTTCAGTGACTTTAGAGTCTCTTATATAGTCAAGCAGGGATGTTTTACCGTGATCCACGTGTCCC
This sequence comes from Marinoscillum luteum, assembly GCF_044005705.1. NCBI lineage: Bacteria > Pseudomonadati > Bacteroidota > Cytophagia > Cytophagales > Reichenbachiellaceae > Marinoscillum > Marinoscillum luteum. The sequence continues at coordinate 557,812 of NZ_JBIPKE010000019.1, forward strand.
ATGATGGTAACAATAGGTGCGCGATCTGTAAGATCCTCAGGACTGTCTTCGGCCTCCTCTATTTCAGTATCATCATCCTCAGAGGTAAACTCTATGTCGTAGCCAAACTCATCGGCTATCACCGTGATCGACTCTGCGTCCAATCGCTGATTGATCGACACGAACATTCCAAGTGACATACACATAGAAATGACTTCATTCACGGAAACATCCATCAATGAGGCCAAATCACTGGCCGAAATAAATTCGGTCACTCTTAGTGTTTTTGCATCTTCCTGCTCCGCCTGTAGCCTTTCTTCCTCAGCCTCAGCTTTGGCGCTTCGCTTATCCTTTCTGTATTTGGACCTTCCGGTACCGCTTCCTGACTTACCACCAGAAAGCTTCGCCAGTGTGGCTTTGATTTTATCCTGGATTTCCTTGTCAGAAAGTTCTTCAGTCTTTCTCAGATCACGTTTCTGACCTCTGCTGCCTGGTGCTCCTCTCGGAGGCAAAGCCGCATTATCTCTACCCTGTCTGTTAGGTGCAGGGCTGTTAATTCTTTTCCTAGGTCTCTTCTTGCGATCTTTTCGCTCATCAGAGCTGGCCACCGGTTTCGGTTTTTTCTTATCTGCCGGCAGTTCGATTTTACCTAAAACCGTCAAGCCCTTCAGTGAATCTGCCTTAGCAGCGATGGTCTTTTCTTCAGGTTTTTCGGGCTTCTTCTCCTCTGCTTTCGGTGCAGCAGGCTTAGGAGCCTCTTTCACCTCTTCCTTCGCCTTCTCCACTTCTACTGGTGGCTCCGGCTTTTTCTCTTCAGCTTTTGGCTTTTCCTCTACCGGGGCAGGTTTTTCTTCCACCGGTGGAGCGGGCTTCTCAGCTACTGGTTCCGGCACTTTAGGCGCCTCCTCTTCCTTCTTCTTCTCTACCTCCTTAGGTGGCTCGGGGGTTTCTTCCACCTTCGCCTTTTTCTTAGGTTCCAGATCGATCTTACCCACCACCTTTGGTCCTTCCAGTTTCTGACGAAGGATCACCTTGTCAGAATCATCTTCTACTGGCTCTGCCGGTTTTTCCTTTTCTTTAGGAGCCTCTTTCGCATTGTTGTCCTTGATGAGAATCTCTTCCTCGTCATCTCCTTCGCTCTTGTCGGAATCCTGCGAATCTTTGATGACCATATTGTCAACATGCTTGTTTCCTATGGTTAAACCAGAGGCTTCCTCTTTTTCCATGGCAGAAGACGCAAATTCCTTGGAAAGCAAAGAATATTGCTCCTGGGTAATTTTCGAATTGGGACTGCTATCCACCTCAAAGCCCTTTCCGGATAGATAATCCAGAATGGTGCCTCTGCCGACATTCAGTTTTCTAGCAACCTGACTTAATCGATAAGTTTTCTCTTCTGCCATATAATTTTGTCCTGTATTTTAAAGTAGCTGGTTATTCAAATTCTTGTTTGAGGATGCTCAATACAAATTGAACAGTTTCTTCCTCAAGGTCAGTTCTCCTGACCAACTCCTCTCCGGATAATGTCAAAACGCTCTTTGCGGTATCTAAACCAATTCTTTTTAGTTCGTCAATTACCCAACTTTCAATTTCATCTGAAAATTCATCCAGATCCACATCTTCGTCTTCAAGGCCATCGAGTTCACGGAACACGTCTATTTCCAGACCTACAAGTCTTGAAGCCAGTTTTATATTTTGTCCTCCTTTGCCTATGGCAAGGGATACCTGATCGGGTTTCAAATAAACAGACACCCTGTCCTTCTCCTCGCTGATCTTCATGCTGAGGATTTTAGCGGGACTAAGTGCTCTGGCGATGTAAAGTTCAAGATTATCTGTGAAATTGATCACATCGATATTCTCATTTTGCAACTCTCTTACGATGGAATGAATTCTTGACCCTTTCATCCCCACACAAGCACCTACAGGGTCTATCCTGTCGTCGTAAGATTCTACGGCCACCTTGGCGCGCTCGCCTGGCTCCCGTACCACATTCTTCATGGTGATCAGGCCATCATATACCTCAGGAACTTCGCTTTCGAAAAGACGCTCCAGGAATGTTGGGGAAGTTCTGGACAAGATAATCTTAGGATTACCATTGGACATTTCTACCCTGTGTACAATGGCGCGTACTGAATCTCCCTTTCTGTATCGGTCTTTTGGGATTTGCTCGTTTTTAGGAAGGTTCAATTCATTGCCCTCTCCATCGATCAAAAGAATCTCACGGCTCAATGTCTGATACACCTCACCAGTGATAATCTCCCCAACCAAATCCTTATACTTCTGAAAAAGGATGTCCTTCTCCAGATCCTTGATCTTCTGAATGAGTGTCTGACGTGCAGTCATCACGGCCCTTCTTCCAAAATCTTCAAGCTTGATCTCCTCAGAAACCTCTTCTCCAATCTCAAAATCCGGCTCAATCTTACGTGCTTCGGTCAAACTAATCTTGTCATGATCCCAGATATCCTCTGAGTTATCATCCACGATCTCTCTGAATCTCCAAATCTCAAGATCACCTTTGTCGGTGTTGATGATAATATCAAAATTATCATCTGTCTTATATTTTTTGCGAATCATGGTTCTGAAGACATCCTCCAGAATTCTGATCATCGTAGGTCGATCGATATTTTTGCCCCTGGCAAAATCCGCAAATGAATCGATTAAAATTCCAGTATCCATTGTTTACTTGAATGAAACTAATACCATTGATTTACTTATTTCATTGAAATTGATTTGATGCTGCCTGAGCTCTTTCTTCTCCTGCACTTCAATCATGATCATTTCATTGTTCACTTCCTTGAGCAACCCGCTAATCGTGGAAGCATCATTCAGCTCCACTTTCAGAGACCTGCCAATGTTCTTCGTGTACTGCCTTACATTTTGCAATGGGAAATCAACCCCCGCAGAAGAAACCTCCAAAAAGTACTTGTCTTCAAAAAGTTCTTTTTCTTCAAGAATCTGCGCAAGTTGTCGGCTCACAGAGCTACACTGATCTATGGTCACCCCATGATCACCATCCAGCAATACAATAAGGCGCTGATTACCAGCATTTCCTTTAAGAATAACCCCAACCACAAAAAGCGAAGGATCATCGGAAATGATCTCATGTACAAATTGCGATATCTCTTCTTCCACTGGTTTCACCACAACCATTTATTATGAATAAAAAGAGGGGACCTGCGTCCCCTCGAACCTAAATTCTATATTTGCATGCAAAGCTAACAGAAAAAATATTCATTTCAAATTGGCTAAAAAACAAACTATTAGGCGCTGAGTTCGTCATAAAGTAGATATTTTTAAAAAATTTAATTAGATGATCGGTAAACTCCGAATTGTAAACTCCCTCACCAAGGAGAAAGAGGTCTTTGAGCCATTGAGCGCTCCGCATGTAGGAATGTATGTTTGTGGACCTACGGTATATAGTGATGTACACCTGGGGAATGTGCGCACATTCATCTCATTTGATGTCATCTACAGGTATCTCCAGTTTCTCGGTTATAAAGTCCGGTATGTCAGAAACATCACCGATGTAGGCCACTTGCTGGATTCCGGTGAAGATAAAATCTCCAAAAAGGCCAAGCTGGACAATCTGGAACCGATGGAGATCGTACAGAAATATGCCAATGACTTCCACCGGGTGATGGATACCTTCAATGCCCTAACACCAGATATCGAACCCACAGCTACGGGTCACCTGATGGAGCAGCTGGTCATGATAGAGCAGCTGGTGGAGAAGGGATTCGCCTATGAGTCAAATGGCTCTGTATACTTTGACATAGAAAAATATAACGAGGCGCATGAGTATGGTAAGCTCAGTGGTCGCAAAACAGAAGACCTGCTCAACCAAACCCGTGAGCTGGACGGACAGTCAGACAAGCGAAATCCCTTAGATTTTGCGCTGTGGAAAAAAGCTGCCCCTGAACACATCATGAGGTGGAAAACCAAATGGAGTGACGGGTTTCCGGGCTGGCACCTGGAGTGCTCTGTGATGAGCACCAAGTATCTTGGTGACGAGTTTGACATACACGGCGGAGGTATGGACCTGAAATTCCCCCATCATGAATGTGAAATCGCTCAGAATGCAGGATCAACAGGAAAAGATGGTGCCAAGTACTGGATTCATACCAATATGCTCACGGTCAATGGCCAGAAGATGAGTAAATCGCTGGGCAACTCATTCCTTCCCAGCCAGCTGATCTCTGGCAATCATGAACTGTTGCAGCGCGGCTATAGTCCGATGACCATTCGGTTTTTCATGCTTCAGTCTCATTATGCCAGCACACTGGACTTTTCCAATGATGCGCTCAATGCCGCTCAGAAGGGCTACACAAAGCTGGCCAATGGCCTTCGCCTGATCAAAGGCTATGAATTTCCTGAGGGAATCGAAGAAAACCCGGACCCCAAACAAGTAGAGCAGATCAATAAGATTTGTGACAACTGCCACCATGCCATGAATGACGATTTCAACACGGCGTTGACAATTGGTCATTTATTCAATTTGGTAAAAAAGGTGAACTCCATTCAAACGGGGCAATTGGAACTGGCAGCGATAGGAAAGGAAACTTTTGAGCGCATGAAAGAGACATTTATTTCTTTCACTGAAGAAGTTCTGGGCCTGAAGCTTGAATCTTCCGTCTCTTCTGATCATCTGCTGGAGGTGATTCTGAATGAATACAAATCTGCCAAGGAGACCAAAAACTATGAAAAAGTGGATGAACTCCGAGCTCAACTAAAGTCGGAAGGAGTGATCGTGAAGGACATGAAGACCGGAATAGACTGGGCGTTTGAGGAATAAGGGACTAAAAGTAAAAAAGCCCCTTGGATTCACATCCAAGGGGCTTTTCTTAATGATGATTGGCAATCAACTTCTCTTTGTGTTTTTTAAGCTGCCTTCTTAAGGCCTCTACTGCCTCGTCCGCAGCTGCCTCGAAAGATCTGGACTTCTCCTTGGCAAACAACTGACTGCCAGGGATATTCAATTTGATCTCTATTAATTTATTTTCGTTTGCATCATCTTGCTCTACCCTTAGAAACACTTCCCCATCTATAATCCTATCATAGAAAGTATCCAGTTTATCAGCTTTGTGCTGGATAAAGTTGACCAATTTTTCGTCAGCGTCGAAGTGGATAGAATGCATTTGTAGTTTCATGATACTAGAATTTAAAAGGTTAAACCATTAAGCTTTAGGATGAGCCTGGTCAAAAACCGACTTCAGCTTCTCCATTGAATTATGTGTATAAACTTGGGTGGCCGCAAGGCTGGTGTGACCCAAAAGGTCCTTTACCGCATTGAGGTCTGCCCCTTTATTTAATAAATGCGTGGCGAAGGTGTGCCTCAGAACATGAGGACTTCTTTTAGCAATGGTTGTGACTTGATCAAGGTATTTTTTCACTATCCGATACACCATCATAGGGTATAATTTATTACCGCTATCCGTTACCAACAAATAATCGCAGTAGCCAAACTCAGCATTTCGCAATTGTTGGTATTCCTTTATGGACTTAACGATAAATTCGGCCATTGGTATAACTCTTTCCTTATTTCTTTTCCCTAAAACTTTGATGGAGCCCTGGTAGAGGTTTAAGTCCGGGTCAGAAAGGTTAATCAACTCAGTCAGACGGATGCCAGTAGCATACAGCAGTTCGAGAATGAGTCTATCCCGTGCGCCAAAAAAATCTCTGGAGAATTCAATTTGATCAAGGAGGGTGATCATCTCACTCTCCCTCACGAAGGAAGGAAGTTTCTTGTCTACCTTTAAAGACTTAAGACGGCCTGTTGGGTTGCTGGCCACATATTCTCTGGCCAGAAGGAATTTATAGAAAGCCTTCACAGAGGCCATTTTGCGGTTGACAGACTTTGGCTCAAGGCCAGACTCCATCAGACTTACCATCCAATTTCTCAGATGGGCATGTTGAACCTCCTTGAAATCAGAAGTTTCAAATTCTTCACTTAAAAAAATCTCTAGCTGAGTTAAATCCTTACGGTACGCCGTGAGCGTGTGTTCGCTGTAGCGCTTTTCGAATCGTAAGTATTTGAGGAAGGTGTCAATCATAAGCTAGTACTTCCCAGAAGCTGAGAAATACTAACTTAATAATTAAGTATCATTTATCCCTGTTTGGGATTAGTTATTTTCACGCTCGCGCAGGTGCTGAATGTATTCAGCCTTGATCACTTCGTGTCTCCTTTTTACAGAAGGCTTAGTGAAAAAAGTTCTTTCTCTGAGTTCTCTCAAAACACCTGTTTTTTCAAACTTCTTCTTGAACCTTTTAAGCGCCTTGTCGATTGACTCGTTTTCTTTTACGTTTACTACAATCATCGTTTTTCTATTTGAGCTTGCAAAAGTAGAAGAAATTTTATTGCGAGCAAAGCATTATCTCAATACTTCTCTGGAAATCACCAATTTTTGTATCTCCGAGGTGCCTTCTCCAATGGTACAAAGCTTGGCATCCCGATAATACTTCTCTGCCGGGTAGTCCTTGGTGTAACCATAGCCTCCAAAAATCTGCACAGCTTCATTGGCCAGCTCCACCGAAATCTCCGATGCATACAACTTGGCCATTGCGCCAGCTTTGGTAACTGACTTGCCCTGGTTTTTGAGGTCCGCCGCCTGATGGGTTAATAACTTAGCGGCCTCCAGCTTGGTAGCCATCTCCGCTATTTTGAAGGAAATGCCCTGAAAACTACTGATGGGCTTTCCAAATTGCTCACGCTCCTTGGAGTACTTCACCGCCACATCCAGTGCTCCCTCAGCGATCCCACAACTCAATGCTGCGATAGAAATTCGTCCACCATCCAGCACCTTGAGGGACTGAACAAAACCATCGCCCACCTCACCAATCAGATTAGCAGCAGGTATACGGCAATTATCAAAGATCATCTCAGCAGTCTCTGAGCACCTCATTCCCAATTTGTTTTCCTTGCGACCACCAGAAAACCCGGGAGTGCCCCGCTCCACGATAAACGCAGAAGCATTGCGTGAAGCACCTGCCTCACCTGTCCGGGCTATGACCACTGCCACATCGCTGGAGATGCCATGGGTGATAAAGTTCTTTGCTCCATTCAAAACCCACTCGTCTCCCTCCTTCTTAGCTACGGTCTTCATGTTGCCTGCATCTGAGCCGGTATTGGGTTCCGTGAGGCCCCATGCCCCTAACCACTCTCCTGAAGCCAGCAGTGGAAGGTATTTTTGTTTTTGTGCTTCATTGGCATGCTGATAGATATGTCCGGTGCATAAGCTGTTGTGTGCAGCCATTGACAACCCAATGGAACCATCAATTTTTGATAGCTCTATAATAGCGGTAACATATTCATGATAGCCAAAGCCTGATCCTCCGTATTCGTGGGGTATGAATACGCCCATCAGGCCAAGTTTTCCAAGTTTGTGAAACAGCGCTCTGGGAAACTCCTGAGATTCGTCCCACTCCATCTTGAAGGGTTCTATTTCTTTAGCGCCAAAATCCCGGATCATCTCCGAGATCATTGCTCTGTTTTCCTCCTCCTGTTTTATCCGAGGATCGTCTGTTAATAGTTGCATGTTGTTTGGGGTATAATGTTGTTCTTCACAAAATTAGCAATCTAAGCTCAGTGTTTCAGTTTTAAATAAACTTTTACATGATAGGCTTAGGTTATTCATTTTCCGACCAAAAAAATTACTTTTGCCCCCTGTTCAACTAAATGTTACTATAAAATGAAAATCGCTGTAGTCGGAACCGGATATGTAGGATTGGTTACGGGAACCTGTTTTGCTGAAACAGGAAACCATGTAACCTGCGTGGATATAGATGAGAAAAAAGTACAAATGCTTAATAATAAGCAGATCACCATCTATGAGCCCGGGCTGGAAGTCCTTTTTGAAAGAAACATTCGTCAGGGTAGGCTGGAGTTTACTACCGACCTCAAAGAAGGTATCAAAGGCGCGAAAATCATTTTCCTGGCTCTGCCCACACCTCCTGGTGAAGATGGATCTGCAGACCTGAAGTATGTCCTCAAGGTAGCCGAAGATTTGGGGCCTATACTGGAAGAATATACAGTGATCGTAGATAAGAGTACTGTGCCAGTGGGCACGGCAGATAAGGTACATGCTGCAATCGCGGCTAATGCCAAAGTTGACTTTGATGTGGTTTCTAACCCTGAGTTTCTGAGAGAAGGAGTAGCAGTAGATGATTTTATGAAACCAGACCGGGTGGTCATCGGAGCAGAGTCTGACAAAGCCAAGAAGGTGATGGAAAAACTCTACGGACCTTTCGTGCGTCAGGGTAACCCTATCATTTTCATGGACGTGAAGTCTGCAGAGCTTACCAAATATGCAGCTAACTCCTTTCTGGCCACTAAAATCACCTTCATGAACGAGATCGCCAACCTGTGCGAGCTTCTGGGAGCGGATGTGGATATGGTCAGAAAAGGTGTGGGTACGGATACACGTATCGGCAAGCGATTTCTTTTTGCGGGGATTGGATACGGTGGAAGCTGTTTTCCAAAAGACGTACAGGCACTGGCCAAATCGGCCAACCAGGCGGATTATGATTTCAAAATCCTCAACTCTGTGATGGAAGTGAACCAGGCACAAAAAGAAAGGCTCATCGATCCTTTGAAAGCTTATTTCAATAATGACCTGAGCGGAAAAACCATCGCCATCTGGGGACTGGCATTCAAACCATACACAGATGATATTCGTGAGGCTCCGGCCCTTGAGAACATCTCAAAGCTTTTGAGTCTGGGAGCTAAAGTAAAGGCTTACGATCCTGAAGCCATGGAAAACGTAAAAGGGGTGTTTGGTGATAAAATCTATTTCGCTGAAGATGAATATGATGCCCTTAAGGATGCTGATGCGTTGATGATCATGACCGAATGGCCAGTATTCCGCACACCGGAGTTTGACAAGGTAGAAGCCCGCCTGAAAAACAAAGTAATTTTTGATGGAAGAAACCTATATGAGCTCGGACAGATGGAAGAGCTTGGGTTTACTTACCACAGCATTGGAAGAAAAATAATCAATGGTTAAGCCTCAAATCCTCGTCACCGGGGGTCTCGGATATATTGGCTCACATTCGGTAGTGGAACTCCACAATGCCGGATATGAGCCAATTATTATCGACAATCTTTATAACTCCACCGAAGCTGTTTTAGACGCTTTGGAAGAAATCACGGGTGTACGTCCGGTGTTCAGAAAAGTGGAAATGTGTGACAAGGAGGCTCTTCGAGCGCTGTTTGCAGAATTTCCTGATCTTGTTGGGAGTATTCATTTTGCGGCGTTTCTACAGGTGAAAGAATCTGTGGAGCAACCCCTCAAATATTATCACAACAACCTTCTTTCCACCACCAACCTGCTGGAGCTTTCTCTGGAGTTTGGAGTGAAGAATGTCGTGTTTTCTTCTTCGTGTACGGTATATGGTAATCCCGAAAGCCTGCCCGTAAAAGAAAACGAATCCATCAAACCGGCCCAATCTCCATACGGAAACACCAAAAAGATTGGCGAAGAAATCATCAAGGATGCCTGTACCGCGCATGGTCTCCAGGCCATTTCCCTTAGATATTTCAATCCAATAGGGGCCCACCCTTCATCACTTATTGGCGAGGTTCAGCACGATGTACCGCATCACCTGGTTCCCTATATCACGCAGACCGCAGCTGGTAAGCGAGAATATGTATCCGTACTTGGTGGAGATTATGACACCAGAGACGGATCCTGCATTAGAGATTACATCCATGTGATGGACATAGCCAGGGCACACGTCAATGCACTGTCCCGGTTACTTCGCAATGAAAACGAATCGAGCTATGAGGTCTACAACCTCGGATCAGGCAATGGCAGCTCGGTAATAGAAATGATCAAAGCCTTCGTAGATGCCACAGGACTGGACGTGCCTTATCAAATTAGTGACCGCAGACCGGGTGATGTCGAAGCAGTCTATGCTGATATTAGTCTGGCTCAGGAAAAATTAGGCTGGACTCCCCAGTTTGATCTGAAAGAGATGCTGAAGAGTGCCTGGGATTGGGAAGTCAAGCAAGCTAAGAACTAATTGACATCATTCAGCTTCCAATTGTATTCCTTGTAAGAAATTTCTACCTCTTCGGAGATTTTTACCTCCGAGTATTGGTTAATAAAAGCTCTAAGGGGCATTTTTTTCCTGAAGTCTCCCTCGAACCAATCAAATAATTTGGAGAGGCTAGCGCCAGTTGTCGTAATGTCATTTCTAAAGTCATCATTAACAAACTCCCGGGCTTGTTCGTCAAGCTGACGCTGTAATAACTCTCCTTCATATGCTTCCCTTCTTAATTTCGGACAAGACAATGAAGCACAATTGATGGCAAAGTGGATTCGCGGCTCCACCCATTTCTTCCTGAGGATGTTATGCTCAATATTATTCAGATCATACCTCTCACCTGCAATTTCAATAAACTGGATATCCCATGGGGTGTTTACAAAAGGCACCTGAATACTGCTGCCGATATCTTTGATACTTGCTACCGGGTAGTACTGCAACACCAAATCAATGGTGGCAGCATTGTATAAGTTGATCCAGTAGGCGATTTGGTCATCTTCCGACCAGTTGGAGTCATTGGGCGCATTGTTGCTAAGTAGGTCAATGTACTCCGTCAGTTGCACACTATCCGTTATAAAACCCCTATAGTCAACCAATCCTTCGTCCGTCACATATCGCTTCAGCAGCTCGTCAAAAATCTGATGACTCACGGGTTTTGTTTTAGCCTGTTGAGGGTTTAGGGTTCCACAGGCGTTTATAAAGAATAAACCAACCAATAAGATGGTCACGCGCATATGATCAGGTTTAGTTATTCCAATTACTTTTAATGAAACTCAGGGTAACTTAACTATTTATCAGAAATGATTGTTACCACAAAACCAATCACCACCTTATGAAACGTTCTGCCAATCTGATTCTCCTGATAATCACCGTATTGCTTTCCGGTAGTTCATGCCGTGACAAGTCAGAGGACCCAAAACCTTCACACGAGGAGCTGCAGGCGGCCATATTGATTGGCATCAATCATCACCGAGTGTCGCTGGGGCTGACCGCACTAAAAGAAAATGACATTCTGGACAGAATAGCTACGGAACACAGCGCCAACATGGCTGACGGTGACATTCCATTGAGCCATGAGGGATTTGTTCAGCGGTTTGAGCAAGCCAGTAAAGAAACCGGAGCCTCTGCCATTGGGGAGAATGTGGGAAGTAACTACGCCAATGCCGCTGAGCTCGTGAAAGCATGGCTCGCCAGTGATGAAAATCGTGAAAACATTGAATCAGATTACACCCATGTGGGAATAGGCATTGCCGATGATGCCGACGGCAACCGTTTTTTTACTCAATTGCTGGCCAGAATCTAAATTCGTCATTTAAACTCCCAAAAGATGGTCAAAATTTTATCTTTGCGGCTATGGCAAATTCTGAAGAAGCAGCAACGCTTAAAAATATAGCCTCACACTGCAAGGAATACGGTTTTATATACCCATCCAGTGAGATTTACGATGGTCTGGCAGCCACCTATGACTATGGCCCCTACGGCTCAGAGTTGAAAAACAACATCAAGGAATATTGGTGGAAAGCCATGGTGCGCCTCAATGAAAACATAGTGGGCATTGATGCCGCCATCTTCATGCACCCGACTACATGGAAAGCATCGGGTCACGTAGACGCTTTCAATGACCCTTTGATCGACAACAAAGATTCAAAAAAACGCTATCGTGCGGATGTGCTCATAGAAGAGCAAATGGCTAAGCTTCAGGCCAAAATCGATAAGGAAGTGGACAAGGCCGCCAAGCGATTTGGTGATGCTTTCGACAAAGATCAGTTCATCTCCACCAACCCCAGGGTGGTAGGCTACGCAGAGCAGATTGCCGAAATCGAAAGCCGAATGAAGTCTTCCATCGAATCGGGAGACCTGGAAGCGCTAAAACAACTCATCGTGGACCTGGACATTGCCGACCCCATTTCGGGCACCCGAAACTGGACGGACGTGCGTCAGTTCAACCTCATGTTTAGTACAGAGCTTGGTTCAGTGGCGGGAGAATCAGGTAAAATCTACCTCCGACCTGAGACTGCCCAAGGTATTTTCGTGAATTACCTGAACGTACAAAAAACCAGCCGCCTGAAGCCTCCTTTCGGGATCGCTCAGATCGGAAAAGCCTTCAGAAATGAAATCATCGCCCGTCAGTTTATCTTCAGAATGCGGGAATTTGAGCAAATGGAAATGCAATTTTTCATTCAGCCTGGCACCGAAATGGAATGGTACGAGCACTGGAAAGCTAAAAGAATTGCCTGGCACAAAGCACTGGGACTGGGTGATGACAACTATCGCTTCCATGACCACCTGAACCTGGCCCATTATGCCAATGCCGCCTGTGACATAGAATTTAATTTCCCCATGGGATTCAAGGAGCTGGAGGGTATCCACTCCCGTACCGACTTTGACCTGGGTGCGCATGAAAAATTCTCCGGAAAGAAACTAAAGTATTTTGATACCGCTACCAACGAAAGCTACACACCCTATGTGCTGGAAACGTCCATAGGTCTGGACCGAATGTTTCTGGCTGTGATGTCCGCTTCCTATGTAGAAGAAAAACTCGCTGATGGCAGCGAACGCACCGTTCTCAAAATACCGCCAGTACTGGCTCCTGTAAAAGTGGCTGTGTTGCCTTTGCTCAATAAAGATGGGCTCCCAGAAAAAGCTGAAGCCATCATGCGCGAACTCAAGCTTGACTTCAACGCCCAGTATGATGCTAAGGATGCCATAGGTAAGCGATACAGAAGGCAGGATGCCATCGGTACCCCATATTGTGTGACCGTGGATCACCAGACTTTGGAAGACAGCACCGTCACCATCCGCGAAAGGGACAGCATGGAGCAGCAGCGAGTATCTATCGAAGAGCTAATCGGCACTTTGGAGGAGAAGGTCAGCATGAAAACACTGCTTAAAAAACTCTAAGTCTTGATATCCGGGATCGTCATTGCCCTGGGGGGCTTGTTTGGATTGGGGGTTTACTACCTGCTATTCGGCAAGCTCCTGAGCGAGGGCACACTGGCCAGGCTGAGAATCTCTGCCAGCCTGAGTCCCGCACAAAAAGACAGGCTCAGCCGTCACTTCAAGTTTTATCAGCTCCTTCCTCCCAAATCAAAGGCCCTTTTTGAATATCGGGTAGCCAAGTTCATTCGAATGAAGGAGTTTGTGCCCCGAAACATGACCCATGTGACCGAAGAGATGCAAGTGCTCATTGCTGCCTCTGCCATCCAGCTCACCTTTGGTTATCCTAAAGTGTTTCTGAGCTACTTCAGGTATGTGATCGTCTTCCCGGATCAGTTTTTTAGCAATGCCGGACAGCGCTATCACAAGGGAGAAGTGAATCCAAAAGCCAAAGCCATTGTGCTCTCCTGGAAGCATTTTGTGGAAGGGTATTCAAAATCTGATGGCGTCAACCTTGGTTTGCATGAAATGGCCCATGCGCTGCAGTTGGAGAACATCGTGATGAATGATGAGTATGACTTCCTGGACAGTGAGGCCATTAAACACTGGCAAACGCTGGCTTCAGCAGAGATCACCAAGATGCAGCATGATACCACCTCATTTTTTCGCGAATATGGAGCTTCCAATCATGCAGAGTTTTTTGCTGTGGCGGTAGAGAATTTCTTTGAACGGCCGGTGGCATTTCACGATTACCACCCAGCCCTGTACGGTGCCTTGGCCCGGTTGTTAAAGCAGGATCCAATGTTACTCTTATAATTCATATGGCCTGGACGGTACTTTCAATTTGACGAAAGTGCCACACACCCTTATACTAATTTCTTTAAACACCTCAAAATAAGGCGGAATAAAGGGTTTAAGTAAATTCGGGGTTAAGTTTGCGTCCACAGAACCTGAGCGACTCTACTTAAAGCATGAACTGGCTACAACTACTCTCTCCCAAAAGATTCGGTGATAAAACCGAAGCAACGATTTCAAAAGACAGCAGAAGCCGGTTTGAGCAGGATTATGATCGGCTCATCTTCTCTCATCCCTTCAGGAAACTTCAGGACAAAACCCAGGTGTTTCCCCTACCGGAAGATGATTTTGTACACACACGGCTCACACATAGCCTGGAGGTGAGCAGCGTGGGGCGATCTTTGGGCAAAGCGGTCGGCGAACGTCTCCTGGAAAAACATCCGGAGCTCTCTGAAAGGGGCTTCACTTTCTACGACTTTGGGGGCATAGTGGCGGCAGCCAGCCTGGCCCATGACCTGGGCAATCCACCATTTGGACACTCGGGAGAGTCAGCCATTTCTTCGTTCTTCACAGATCATCCGAAGGGTAAAGCATTCCAGCAGCAAGTGGATCCTGCAGAATGGTCAGACCTCATCAGCTTTGAGGGCAACGCACAGGGGTTCAGAATCCTTAATGACGAAGAAAACAGTGCACTCAGGCTCACTTTTGCTTCCCTGGGGGCATTCACCAAATACCCCAGATCTTCCTCTGCTCCCAAAGACCAAAACCGAAAGAGTCAGAAGAAATATGGCTTTTACAAAAGTGACAGCAAAAAATTCTCCGAACTGGCCACAGAGATGGGGCTCACGCCGATTGGCGAAGCGGCCTGGTGCCGGCATCCACTTACCTTTTTGGTAGAAGCTGCTGACGACATCTGTTATAACATCATAGATTTAGAAGACGGCTGTCGCCTCGGGCTGGTCCCATATGAAACCACCCGGGACCTGATGGCCGCCATCATCGGCGAAAAATACCAGCAGGAAAAGCTGGAACGCTCGCGCAATGTCAACCAGAAAATTGGTTTGCTCCGGGCATTGGCCATCTCGCAGCTCATTGGTGAATGTGTGGACCTGTTTCTGGAAAAAGAAGAAGACATCCGCTCTGGTGCTTTTGATGGTGCGCTCACTGAGCACATACCGTCGGCGGAGGCTCTTCAGGCCATTACGACCCTTTCGATAGAAAAAATATACCGGTCCAAACAAGTTCTGGAACGCGAAGCAGGTGGTTTTGAAGTCATCGGCAAGCTGATGGAAGCCTTTTGCATGGCGACTTATCACAAGTTTTTTGACAAGGAAAATTATACGCCCCGAATGAAATCCATTTTCAGACTACTCCCGGATTCTTTTCAGGATAAACTGGAGCAAGAGCCAATTACCATTTACGATTCACTGCTCATTGTCATGGATTTTATTTCCAGTCTTACGGATTCACACGCCATTAAATTATACAAAACCATTTACGGTTTTTCACTTCCGGTTTCCAAAGCATAAAAAGCCTCTTTATCAACTACTTAATTGAGTTCTCGGAACTGATAAAATCATTACATTTGCAGCTTCATTTTCCATGTGGACACGTTTAGCCAATATTATCCTTAAGTACCGCATCTCCCTAATGATCATTTTAGGGGTGATCACCATTTATATGGGGTACCAGGCCCAGTACATTCAGTGGTCATACGACATGGCCAACATCGTTCCTGAGGACGATCCGGACCAGGAATATTTCAGGCAGTTCAAGCAAACTTTCGGTGAGGATGGCAACATTCTGGCCCTGGGCTTCAAGGATAGCGCCATCTACCAGTCAGACAATTTCAAGAAGATGAAATACCTGACCCGCGAGCTGGAAAGCATCAATGGAGTAAAGGATGTGCTCGGTCTGGCCAACCTGAAAATGCTGGAGAAAAACAACGAGAAGAAGCGCTTTGAGCTGGTTCCGGTGTTTCCCGAAATTCCCGAGAATCAGTCCAAGCTGGATACCATGCTGGCCTTTGCCAAAAACCTGAAGTTTTACTCAGGGCAACTGATCAATGCAAAAAATGGAGCGACGCTGATCCTCGTCACTGTGGAGAAAGAAGCGCTGAATTCAGAATACCGACACATCATGGTAGCGGACATTGTACGGGCAGGGGACCAATTTCATGATGCCACGGGGATCGACGTGAACTATGCCGGGCTGCCTTATGTACGCTCAGTCAATACCCTAAAAATTAAGGAGGAACTCAATCGATTTCTGATTTACTCGGTCATCATCACCGGGCTGATCCTTTTTGGATTCTTCCGATCACTCAAAGCGGTAGTTTTCCCATTGATCATCATTGGTATGATCGTGGTATGGGTACTGGGCACGATCTCTCTTTTAGAATACAAAATCACCTTGCTCACAGGGCTGATCCCTTCGATCATTGTGGTCATCGGTATCCCCAACAGCGTCTACATGCTGAATAAATATCATCATGAGTATTCTACCCATGGTGACCAGATGAAGGCCCTCACCAAGATCATCAAAAACATAGGGATCGTTACCTTCATTACCAACTTCACCACAGCAGTGGGGTTTTTCGTGCTGGTTTTTACAGGCATTCCTATTCTGGTAGAATTTGGGATCGTGGCAGGAATCAACATCATGTGTACGTTCATTGTGAGTACCATCATGATCCCGTCGGTATTTTCCCTTTTCAAACCGCCGACCAGCCGTCACCTCAAGCACCTGGACTTTAAAATGCTCAATGGCGCCCTGGTGGGACTGGATGTACTGGTGCATAACCACCGAAAGCTGATCTTCATTACCACTGGCATACTGGTGGCCGTATCGGTGTATGGCGTGATGCAGCTTCAGTCCAACTCTTACATGGTGGACGACCTACCCGAAGAGAGCCCACTGGCTAAACAGCTTCAGTTTTTCGAAGAAAATTTCAGCGGTGTAATGCCCCTGGAAGTGATTGTGGACACGGGTACCAAAAAGGGAGTTCAGAGTCTGAGCAACCTGCGCAAGATCAATGAGTTTGAGATGTTTCTGGATTCGCTGAAAGGCATCTCCCAGCCAGTTTCAGTGGTCAGCTTTATCAAAGCTTCCCGACAGGCTTTCTACAACCAGGATCCGGCTTTTTATTCGATCCCAAATAACCGGGAAAGTGCCTTTATCCTTCGCTACCTCAAAGAAGAAAGCGACGAAGGGGGCATTGCCAAATCCTTTGTGGACAGCACGGGTCAATTTATCAGAATCTCCCTGAAGATGCCGGACATTGGATCCAACAAGATGGACTCCCTTGTGAACACCGTCATCAGTCCTAAGATTGACGAGATTTTTGCAGACAGTAAAATGGACGTGAGAATCACCGGAACTGTTCCGCTCTTTATCAAAGGCAACAAATACCTGATCGACAACCTGATCACCTCCATGATCTTTGCGTTCTTCATCATTGCGGTGATCATGGCGCTGTTGTTCAAAAACTTCAAAATGATCGTGATCTCCATGATCCCTAACATGATTCCGCTGCTGCTGACAGGTGCCATCATGGGCTTTTTTGGGATTCCCTTGAAGCCTAGTACGGCATTGATCTTTAGTATCGCATTTGGTATCTCCGTGGACGATTCTATTCACTTCCTGGCCAAATACCGTCAGGAATTGCACGCACATAATTTCTTCGTTCCCATAGCGGTGAGTCGTAGCCTGCGCGAAACCGGCGCCAGCATGATCTATACTTCCATCATCTTGTTTTTTGGATTTGTGATCTTCACCCTATCGGAATTTGGCGGCACAGTGGCGCTCGGGAAACTTACTTCCATCACCTTGTTGTTTGCTATGCTCACCAACCTGATCGTGTTGCCGGCGCTGCTGCTCCAGTTTGACAGTGGAAAACGCAATAAGAAAGATCATCCGTACATAGACGATTTTGCGAAAGCAGACTATGACAGTGAAGACGAAGAAACAGAAGAAGATAAAAACACATAAAAAATAGAGGCATAGGTGGCTAAATATCCAGAGTACAAACAGGTCAATTATCCGAAAGTGGCAGAGGAGATCCTCAAATTTTGGGAGGATCATGAGATTTTTGAAAAGTCAGTAACCGAGCGGGAAGGTGCGCCTACCTTCACCTTCTATGAAGGCCCGCCATCGGCCAATGGCACCCCCGGTATCCACCATGTGATGGCTCGGGCCGTGAAAGACATTTTTTGCCGATACAAAACCCAAAAGGGATTTCAGGTAAAGCGAAAAGGTGGCTGGGATACCCACGGACTTCCAGTGGAGTTGCAGGTGGAAAAGGAGCTCGGCATCAAAAAAGATGACATTGGCAAAACCATCTCGGTAGCTGACTACAATCAGAAGTGCAAAGAGGCCGTGATGAAGTTTAAGGATGAGTGGGACCGGCTGACTATGCAAATGGGCTACTGGGTAGACCTGGATGACCCATACATCACCTTCGATCAGAAGTACATGGAGTCTCTGTGGCACATTCTGAAAAAACTTTATGACAAAGG
Organism: Marinoscillum luteum; assembly: GCF_044005705.1. NCBI lineage: Bacteria > Pseudomonadati > Bacteroidota > Cytophagia > Cytophagales > Reichenbachiellaceae > Marinoscillum > Marinoscillum luteum. Next base: position 576,018 of record NZ_JBIPKE010000019.1, read on the forward strand.
CCTGGTGTACAAAGGCTACACCGTACAGCCTTACTCGCCCGCCGCAGGCACCGGACTCAGCTCCCACGAGCTGAACCAGCCAGGTACCTACAAGGATGTGAAAGACACCTCGGTGGTCGGACAGTTTAAGGTCAAAAAGGATGACCGGTCAGCATTTCTTTTCAGCGCAACTGACGAAGACGTGCGCATGCTGGCCTGGACCACCACGCCGTGGACACTGCCCTCCAACTGCGCACTTGCTGTAGGAGAGAAGATTACTTACGTGAAAGTGAAGACTTTCAATCAGTACACCTATGCTCCGGTGAGCGTGGTATTGGCCAAGGCTTTGGTCGGAAAATATTTTTCGGAGAAAGCCAAAGACATCAAACTGGAAGATTACAAAGCCGGCGATAAACTTATCCCTTTTGAAATCACTCAGGAATTTTCCGGTAAGGAGATCCTGGAGGTGCGCTATGAGCAGCTGATGCCCTATGTGACCAACGAAGATTTGGAAAAGAATGCTTTCCGCGTGATCGCCGGAGACTTTGTGTCTACCGAAGATGGTACGGGTATCGTGCATACAGCCTCTGTATTTGGTGCAGATGACTTTAGAGTGGCCCAGCAAAACAATGTGCCTGCCATCCTGATCAAAGATGAAACCGGCCAGGATGTGCCTTTGGTTAACAAAAAAGGGCAGTTCGTAGATCAGGTCACTGACTTTGCGGGATACTATGTGAAAGAAGAATACTATGACGATGAAGTACGCAACGCCCCGGACTTCAAACCGACGGATGTACTCATCGCCATCAAGCTCAAGGAAGAAAACAAGGCCTTCAAAGTAGAAAAATACGAGCACAGCTACCCGCACTGCTGGCGTACGGATAAGCCCGTGCTTTACTACCCGCTAGACTCCTGGTTTATCAAGACCACCGCCATGAAAGATCGGCTGGTGGAGCTCAACAAAACCATCAACTGGAAGCCTGCCTCTACTGGTTCGGGTCGATTTGGCAACTGGCTGGAAAACCTGGTAGACTGGAACCTGAGCCGCTCAAGATTCTGGGGCACTCCCCTACCGATCTGGGTCACCAAAGACCGAAAGGAAGAAATCTGCATCGGCAGCATTGCCGAGCTGCAGGCCGAAGTAAAGAAATCCATCGCTGCGGGATATATGAAAGAGGAAGTCGGTGACGACTTTGACCTGCACAGACCCTACGTGGACGATGTGGTGCTGGTTAGTGCCAGCGGCCAGCCCATGTATCGGGAGTCAGACCTCATCGATGTATGGTTCGACTCTGGGGCGATGCCTTATGCGCAGTGGCACTATCCTTTTGAAAACCAGGACACCTTTGACGCCAACTACCCTGCCGACTTTATAGCCGAGGGTGTGGATCAGACTCGTGGGTGGTTTTTCACCCTGCACGCCATTTCTACTTTGCTCAATGACAAAGTGGCCTTCAAAAATGTGATTGCCAATGGTCTGGTGCTGGATAAAAATGGCAACAAAATGTCCAAACGACTGGGCAACGCCGTGAATCCGTTTGAAACCATGGATAAGTACGGCCCGGACGCTACGCGCTGGTACATGATTGCCAACGCCAACCCATGGGACAACCTGAAGTTTGACATAGAGGGTGTGGCCGAGGTACAACGTAAGTTTTTCGGTACGCTCACCAACACCTATTCTTTCTTTGCACTGTATGCCAACCTGGATGGTTTTGACTTCTCAAAGCCTGCCCTGCCGATGGATCAGCGCACCGAAAGCGATCGCTGGGTCATCAGCCGACTGAATAGCCTGATTGCGGAAGCGGATGCAGCGTTCAACGACTATGAGCCTACCAAGGCAGCCAGAGCCATCCAAAACTTTGTGACGGATGACCTGAGCAACTGGTACGTGCGCCTAAACAGGAAACGGTTTTGGGTGGGTGAATACAACGCCGACAAAGAAGCGGCCTATCAAACGCTCTATACCGCGCTGATGACCGTGGCTAAGCTATCTGCACCTATTGCGCCGTTCTATGCCGAGCACTTATTCCAGGACCTGAATAAAGTTTCTGGCCTGGACACCAGCGCATCGGTACACCTCGCCAATTTTCCGGTATCGGATACAGGGCTCATCGACGTGGAACTGGAGAAAAGAATGCACCTGGCACAGAGCGCTTCTTCACTGGTACACAGCTTGCGCAAAAAAGAAAAAATCAAAGTACGCCAGCCTTTGCACAAAATCCTGATCCCGATCCTCAATGAAGCGGACAAGGATAGAATCGCTCAGGTGGCGGCGCTCATCATCTCTGAAACCAACGTGAAGGAAGTGGAGTACGTGGACGATGCCTCGGGTATACTGGTGAAGAAGATCAAGCCCAACTTCCGTAAGCTGGGTCAGCACTTCGGGCCCAAGATGAAGCTCCTGACCCCTCTGATCAACCAGATGGATCAGGCGCAGATCAAAGAACTGGAGCAAACCGGCGAATATGCCGTGGAGCTGGAAGGTGAAAAAGTGGTGCTGGGACTGGAGGATGTGGAGATCACCTCTGAGGATATCCCGGGATGGCTGGTAGCCAGTGAGGACGGCCTCACCGTGGCGTTGGACATCACCATTACAGATGAACTGAAGAAAGAAGGACTGAGCCGCGATGTGGTAAACAGACTTCAGAACCTGCGAAAAGATCAGGGACTGGAAGTACAGGACAAGATCAACGTGAGCTACCATACCAATGACGAATCGTTGAAATCTGCGGTGGAGGCTTTCAAAAGTTATATCCAAAAGGAAACCCAGGCGCTCTCGTTGGAGTATGTAAATGAGGCCAATGGTGGCACCTTGCTGGATATTGACGGCCTGGAGCTGACCGTGGCGATTGAAATAGCGAAGAATTAAACAGTCAATAGTCAATAGTTTACTAGTCCACAGACCGAGCAGTGGACTAAAGACTAAGGCCATCGACTAAAATACCAGAAATTAAAATGGAGAAAAAACGAACACCTCTATACATCTATTACCTGATCAGCTTGCTGGTGATTGCCATCGATCAGGTGGTGAAAATGGCTGTCCACTTCAACATGGACCTGGGTGCCAAGGGTCAGATCAAGATCTTTGGGGACTGGTTTAAGCTGCACTACCTCACCAACCCCGGCATGGCTTTTGGCATGCAGATCGGGTTTATCGACAATGGAAAGCTCGTGCTCACCCTCTTCAGGCTGGCCGCCATGGTGGCGATTGGTTATTACCTCTACACCCTTTACAAGAAGGAAACCTCCAAAGGGTTGCTCATCTGCATAGCGATGATCCTGGGTGGTGCCATCGGCAACCTGGTAGATAGTATCTTTTATGGGGTCTTTCTGGACAATGCGCCTTACGATGCCCCCACTCCATGGTTTTATGGCCAGGTGGTAGACATGTTTTACATCGATATCTGGGAGGGCCGCATTGCCGACTGGGTGCCGATCCTGGGCGGAGACTATATGGCCCTGTGGCCGGTCTTCAACATTGCAGATGCTTCCATCTTCATGGGGATCACGTTTATCCTCATTTTTCAGAAGAGCTTTTTCGGTCATGAGACCGAAAGTTCGGACCAGACGGAAGTGAAGGTGGAGCCATAATAGGGGGCACCACCGCACAAGCACATCAGAAAACCTGACAAGTTCCAGAGACCTGTCAGGTTTGATTGTTTCCTGACACTCCGCACCTCTTTGCTTTACCGATCATAAATACCACAAACATGAAATCATTCCTTCTGTCAGTGGGCATTTTGGTACTGTCCACGGCCACTTACGCACAGATCCTCAAAGTCAACAAAGGAAGCATCGACTCAGACTCCTCCGGCTATTTGATGGGCAGCACCAGTGTGGACTTCAACCTAAACAATAAAAGCGCTACCGCCGAGCAGAGCATCACCTACACGGGCCTGGAGGCGGATGCCGACCTGGCCTTCATCGGGAAGCAACATGCCTATATCCTCATCAACCAGCTCAACTATTTCAAATCTACTGGCGGGCCTCTGATCAGCACGGGTTATGCGCACTTCAGAACCAACTTTCTGCGCAAAAAGCAACTCTCCTACGAACTCTTCACCCAGATACAGTACGACGGTGGCCGGAAGATGCCCCTGAGGTATCTCCTTGGCGGAAACACGCGATTGCGGCTGGCCAGCAGTGCGCGCTCCAGCCTGTTTGTGGGCATCGGCATGATGTATGAAAAAGAAAACTGGAAAATGCTCACCGATGAAACTCAGATCATCTACAAAAACCTCCTGAAATCCACCAACTACATCAGCTATAAGCAGGCCTTCAATGAGCATGTGAACATCAATGTGATGGCCTACTATCAGGGTGACTATGATGGGGAAGCGGATGTCTTCCGAAGCAGGATCAGTGGTGAGGCCGTGCTAAACGTGAAACTCACCAACCTACTGGCCTTCAATACGTCTTTTTCCGCTCAGTACGAAGACCACCCCATCATCCCGATCAATAAGCTGGTGTACTCCCTTACCAACGGGTTTAAGTTTTCGTTTTGAGACCTATGTCTCGCATCAGGATTTCAAGTCTTCCGAATCAAAAGAAATAATACGGTTTAACCTAAGGTTATTCTTTTCGAAAGCCCCAAAATAACTCCCAAGATTCCTGTAAAAAGGATCATCCGAGTTAATTAAGTCAGCAGACTTGAGTACCAAATTTCGAATTTCCTCAAAGGCTTTTTCCGACCTATATAAAACAGCTCTTCCACCAATAGGGTCATCTGCAGTCGAAATCCCAGAGTATATTCCCTGTAAAACCCTTGGTTCTTTGCGATTCCCAATTTTGTATATGTGATGAAAAAGTTTTCCACTACTTCCAGTAAATAAGGTTGTCAAGCATCCATTAGCGTAGGTCATTTCACCCGAGTAGGTCGTATTTGGACCTTTCAATACGAAATAGGCCTTCTGGTTCTTTTGGTAAATCTGTACTGGAGATTGGTATATAAGGCCCTCATCACTGCTCTGTCTTACAAAAGATACCCAAACCCCAAAGCAACTTGCAAGCACTTGAGGAATCGGCGCATTTAAGAAGGTTTGATACTCAGAATAATTTTCGAAACCCAGATAATTCAAAAGGCTTCTCAGTTTAATCTCCTGAATGGAACATGAAGAAGTAACTGACCTAATAGCTTCATTATACTTTGTGTAGAGATACTTACCGTTGATATTGGGACCCAGCTTCGCTTCCATTGCATCAAAACCAGTAAAATCGAGGGACTCTCCCGTTTTCTGGGCAAGAAAATCGAACAATTTTATAAGCTCCTCTTTTTGGATTTCCATTTTCCGAAGTTATTCTGAAAACAAAGTAATAAAACTGGAAACTAACGGCAAGAAACTGTAACATTCACCTCCCCATACTTCTCCAGTTTTGTATTGTTCGCATCACAGAAAGAATTGATCTAAGTGATCCATTCGGGGGAGTTGCTCCTTAGATCCATTTGTTTCTGTCCATCCCCTTCTCTTGATCATGCCTTAGTGCATGCACATCATTTTTTCACATGATAATAATTGATCATGAAAAAGTTAGGATACCTATGTATCATCGTTTTGGGATTGGCATTTTCGAGTTGCTACGATAGCGCAGAAGAAATACTGGATATACCCATGGCCACCACACCTGATGGAGGTGGAGAAGACGATGACGACCCCATTCCTCCTCCTCCTGAAGGCGGAGGAGTACTCAATGTTGGAGATGGAGGGCTGTAAGTAGTATATCCCTGAAAGTAGTCATGTGCAACTTTCAGGGATATTTTTCTTAGATTATGATGTGAAGAGAATTCTCCTAATTTTTCTAACATTACTTACCGTAGTGGCATTCGGTCAAAGTTCTGACAGTATGCAACACAACACCTCACTTCAGCACTACCGATTAGCCTACGGATATCAATCTTCAGGATCACTGGACTCAGCCCTATTTTATTACAAAAAGGCACTTCATACAGCCATTGACCCTAAGACAATAGCTCAACTACATACCAATGCCTCAATCATCTACAAACAACTTGGAAGGTATGAAATGGCCTTGGAGCAAGCTTTTGCGGCCTTAGCGAATTACTCAAGCTCATCCATCGACCAGGCATCCTGCCTAGACAACATAGGTACCATTTATTTTCATATTAGGGATCTAAATAAGTCACTTGAATTTCATTATAAAGCACTAAAAATCCGTCAAGATCACGGTTATGAAAAAGGCATAGCAAAGAGCTTTAACAACATAGGAAATGTTTACATAGAAGGACAGATGTATGATAGCGCAATTCATAATCTCCAAAGAGCACTCAAAATCAAAAAAACAATAGGGGAGGAAAAAGAGATAGCCACTGTAATGCACAATATCGGTTGGGCCTATCTTGAAAAAGAGGATCTTCACAGTGCCGAACAATATCTCATCCATGCATATACATCCAAGCTGAGGCTAAAGGATTCCTTGGCGCTGGTGTATACAAGTAATCTTCTTTCCAAATTATATTTAGAGAAAAACAACCCTGACCTTGCGTGGAGCTATATCACTCAAACTAGACGGCTTGCACGCAAGCTTGGTCTCTTGAACCTTCAAGTTCAAAGCCTGGAAAATGAGGCACTCTACTATGCCGCTATAAAGGACTTCCGAAATCAAGCACTTACACTTGGTCAATTCATAATACTCAACGAAATCCTTCTCAATCAAGAGAAAGCACGAGCACTTGCGGAGATGCAAACCAAATACGAAACTGATAAAAAGGATCAAGAAATCACTTATCTCCACAATGTAGAATCAATACAAAAGGAGGAAATCGTTCACCAAAAAAAGATGGCTTCTATCGCAATAGTTGCAGCTACATTCTTTCTAATCATGGTCATATGCATATCTTATCTTCTTCATACCATTAGAAAAAGTAAGAATCACATAGAGCAACTTAATCAAGAGATGCAGCATCGGATTAGCAATAACCTCCAACTGCTCTCGGGAGTGTTGAAGATGCAGTCCAGTGATCTATCAGCCACCTCAGAGGCTTCTGATTTGATCAAAATCACGGAAAGTAGAGTAAATTCCATGGCTATTGTTCACCAAAAACTATTCGCTAATAAAAACAAGCGAACCATCAACCTGCAAGAATACCTGGAGGAATTATGTCTCTTCTTGCGACATTCATTCAGTCCTGGAGAACAACTAAATATCAAGACTCATGTAGAATCGATTAAAGTAGACGTGGACCAGGTTTTATACATAGGCCTCATCGTGAACGAGTTGATCACAAACGCAATTAAGTATGCATTTACTGAAACGAATAAACTTCCACAGATAGATATAACCGTTCGGGGACAAATGACCAACCTCATTTTCTTAGAAGTGCGAGACAATGGAACAGGGTACGATCCTAACCAATCTTCTCCGTCATTTGGAACCAAACTTATTAAAACGCTGACCCGTCAACTAAAGGCAGAAAGCACTAATTTTAATCAAAACGGTGCCGTATTTCAACTTTCAATCCCATTGGCCTATGAAACCTGAAATTCTCATTGTGGAAGATGATCTTATTATTGGACAAGCGGTCGCCCGGGACCTTGAAGCGCATGGCTATACCGTAGCAGCGATATGTGAATCGGGAGAGGATGCTTTGCTGGTTATAGAAAAAAATCTTCCAGACTTGGTTCTTATGGATATCAAACTACAAGGCAAGCTAGATGGGATACAAGTGACAGAGCGAATCTTGAAAAAGTACCGAGTACCGATCATTTATCTCACAGACATGCAGGATTCTATTACCTTGAATAAGGCTAGACAAAGCAAACCCGCCAACTATCTCATCAAACCCTTTCAAACACATCAGTTACTTATCGCGGTAGACCTAGCTATTTTCAATGGGGCAAGCACAGTAACTGGGGAGCGCTTTGGCTTTTTCAAAGAAGGCACAGAGCTCATCAAGATCGTTTACGATGATATACTCTATCTCAAAGCGGAAGGGTCATATTGTGATGTGGTAACTACCCAAAAGTCATTCACCCTAACCATGCCAATGAACAAAATGCTTCAACGAATACCCTATCCGGATTTGATCAGAGTATCAAGGTCCTATTCGGTGAACAAAAATCACGTTGAACGAATCATGGGGAAATTAATCACCATCCGAGGAGTCAAAATTGCAGTGGGAGAAACCTATAGTGATGTGATCAGGGAAAATTTCAATGTCATATAAGGAGGTATTCGGAAACGGATTTACCTGATTTAGAAAAGAAGTTTTGTGCCTGTAGTGATTTTCGTACTTTTAAAAAAAGCCTACATATTGAAACCATACGAATACGACGCATTCTTATCCTTCGCAGTAGAAGACAAAATAGAAATTGCCACTTTGCTTCATCACAAACTGGAGGAAAAAGGTCTGAAAGTCTGGTACTCTGGGAGAGAACTCTTACTAGGAAGTAGCATTCAATCAACCATTACTGAGGGGCTTTTGCGATCACGATTTGCCATATTGCTCATCTCACCTCATTACTTCAAAACAGAATATACCCTACAGGAACTGGGAGCCCTATGGTCCAGAGAGACAGAGAACAGAAAAGTAATTATACCTGTATTTCATCGAATAACCCCACAAGAAGTGGGCCTTATTAACCCTGCTTTGGCCGAAAGATGGGCACTAAGTACGGAGATCGGTCTGGACCAAGTATGTGACAAAATTGCCAAATACATCTCTGCGTCAGAAGAAACAATCGTTACCAGGCAAAAGAAAACCAGACTGAAAAAATGGTTCGCCACCCTTTTATTGATCGCCCTTTGTCTGACCGCCTTGATGTTTTGGAGAGCAGAAAGAGAAATATTACCTAAGGGCATAATCATTGATGCCGTCACTCTACGGCTCAGGGAGTTTCAAAGCAATCTTGAAAAAAACCTTTCTATTATTTTGGCAAAACAAGGAGCAGAGCCCACTTCCCGTGAAGAGGTAATCAGACTGCTTGATTCATTCAGTACCATCGAAGCTCAGTATAGAAATTTTTATGAATTTACTAACGGTATCACCGAACTGCAATTCGAGAAAAATGTAGGTCCTGCCTCTGGCATCGATTTTGAATCCTGGTCACCTGTTGATAATTATGGGTTCAAATACCCTCAAATCTACATGGCCAAAGGTAATACCAGTACTGGAGCCTGGGATCTTCAGTTTTTCTTCTTCAACACACAGGAAACTCGATTTGAAATCGATAAAACCGAATTACAGGATAGCCTCACCGTAGTGACCATCAGCTATACCGAACCACTTAGGCTGGTAATATTTCACTACGCGTATGGCCCGCAAACGTCCCAAAGAAAACATACCACCTACTCTATCCACGGTTTCATGACTCAGGAGCAATACTACTTCTCCAATATTGACGATAAGTGGACTTTAACGCAAATCAAATAACCCTAAGAGTAGTTTTTTGGATACTTCCCTTAGAAGTTAAGGGGTTCAGAAAGAATTTTAAGTGGTTTAGAAAAAGAATTCAACCTTTACCCATGTTGATGTCGACTTTAGATCAAAATAAAGTGACATGCAACAGTATAAGAACAAGAGTGGCAACTCTGGAGTAACAGGTTATGCCATAAGTGAAGGTCAAATAATTGTTCAATTCAAAGGTGATAGTCAATATGTTTATAATCATATCAAACCAGGCTCTCATCATGTCAATCAGATGCAAAGATTGGCTGTCCTTGGTCAGGGGCTCAATCGATACATCAGTCAAAATGTAAACACGAATTACTTCGAAAAGTTGTGAGATTGGGCATTATCATATTGTCCATTATTTTATGTCATGCTACATTGGCGCAATCCACCATCACTATAGCGCAGGGTTCTTTCAAGGTAGCCGGATTGTCAGAGGAGACCCTCTCCTTTGGCTTTGCACAAGGAGACGAAATCAGTTTTTCTTTAACGGAAGAGAAGGGCAAAGACATCCGTGAGATTGAGATCATCGAATACCCCAGCTCCTCTCGGTATTCACAGTTCAAAAGCAGCAAAGTCCACCAAACACTTGAGGTAGCCAGGACTGGTATTTACCAGTTTCGCGTCAATAACGGGTCTATTTCTGGAAGGGTGTGTAAGTACAGTATTACCCGCAAACCCTCCTCACCAGACACCCAAAACTTCAATACCTCTGTGTACTGGGAAACACACTACGACACTACGTGGGTGGACGAAATAGAGACTTATCTGTCCAGAGATGAGTACGTGCCAAAGGTGATTGTTCCCTCCTCGGATTTTTATATCAATAGCGGTTCCAATGCCATGCTGTTGGGGGGAACCTCTCGCATCACGATTCCCTTGAATATGCCACCCAATACAGTCAAATGGTTTTATGAGTTTAGCGCCTCCCGCGAAAAGTCAGACGTTGAAAATGTAAAATCATCATTTGGACTTATGGGTCAGCTAGTAAGTTCAATTGAGCCAAGTATGGCAATCGCCAACATAGGTATGAACTTGCTAGCCACTCCCCCTGGAGCCGATCAATGCGATATTTATTTACTGGATTTCGAAAACAAGCAATTCTTTGAACGGAAAGAAGACCATCTACTCAGACATTATTCGGACGGATCAAGAGAGAATATGAAATCTGGAATCGTCGAAATCCCCTGGGTAGCCCAGCAACAACTCTACCTAGGAATAAGAAATCCATCCGGTTCATTTGGCATTCATGTCACAGTGGAAGTAGTAGCCATCGTCCATGAGCAGGAGTATGCCGAACAGACCGTCACTTTACCCCAAGTGAAGACATATAAAACGCCCTATTTAAAAAACTAATTCTATGATCTACCGCCTTTATTTACTTTCCCTTCTCTTCTGTGCTAGCCTCTCAGGTCTGTCGCAAGAAGAAAATGAAACAGAAGAACTATCAAAACTTGACAGATTCACCTCCAAAACAGGTTCAATAATTAAGTACCAGGATTATTCTCTTTCTGAGCTCTTATTGATATATGGAACTACTTCCGAGGTTAAAGTCCGGAAAATAGAAAGTGGAGGCCAAATAGGCTTCTTTCTTCAAATTTCCAATGAAGGAAAGTATGGAGATAAAAAAGCTTCCATTGCATATGAGGACCTGCTCGAACTTATAAAGGCATTGGAAATATTAAAATCCGAGTCCACAAATGACCTATCCAAAAGCCCGGAATACCTAGAAAACAAGTTTGTAACTGATGATGGGTTCCAGTTAGGCTACTACTGTAGCAAAGGCAAACTACAGTGGTATCTAGTCCTCGAAAGTTATGGATCCGGAAATACGATCTTTCCCAGGCACCTAGGGGAGGTGGAAAGGTTATTCTCAGAAGCCAAATCAAAAATTGAATCACTAAACTGAATCTTAGAAATGATGACTAAACACTATGTAAACAAGAAAGCCCAGGCAAACGGTGATCACGAAGTTCACAAAGCAGGTTGCATCTATATGCCAAGCGAGGAAAATAGAAAGTACCTGGGAGAGTTCTCCAACTGTGAGGACGCTGTTAAAGAGGCCAAAAAGTCCTACAAACAATCAAATGGTTGTTATTACTGCTGTAACGAATGTCACACCTCGTAATGAACACCTTTCCAACTGTACTCGGATTTTCTACCCCAGAAGGGTGGGAAGTGATTGTTTTATTAGCCTTGATGTTCGGCTTTGTACTGCTCACCAGGTTATTTGGTGCGTGGATGCTACGGATCAATGAGGTAATTGATCTTTTAAGATCTATTAGAGAAATACTAAAAAAGAAAAATGAAAACGCTTAACAGGAAAAAGAAAACTGACCCGGTTGAGCAACATAGAAGGTTTACGCCTTCTCCTTCCCCAAGGCCAAACCCAAATAAGCCCAAACCAGGAGCTAAAACAGTTCCGGCAAAACCACACCGTAGGACCCAAAAAATGATTGACTCGTGAGAATCGCATGTTTTATTATTTGTATATGCGCAATCGCATGCACCGAACCGGACAACGGCTCCTGCATCGATACCAATTGTGCAGATTATAGCTCACAATATGCGGCACAGCTAGCTTATGAGTCTGACCCTGAATGTAGAAATGATCTCGATCATGATAGTGATGGCAAGGCTTGCGAAGATTACTTTCGGGATAATGGCAACGGGGGAGGAGGCGGGTGCCCTACCTCATCCAACTGTGGTTGCTCCAACAAGAACAAATCAGCCTGTGCCTCCTCTTGCTGCCAATGGATAGTGGGCACAGGGTGCAGGTGTAGATGATATGGGTTTCCGCTATCAAAAACGTGTCAACCTCGGCAAAGGGTTGGGACTGAACATCGGGAAGAAAAGCATATCCACGAGCTACCGAACGAGGCATGGCACCATTGGTTCTCGTGGCTTTTCTCTCCGCACTGGTATCCCAGGTCTCTCCTATCGCTCCAGCTGGAGCAAAAGTAAGGAAGGTCTTTTGATCCTGGTGGTCTTCGGGCTGGTTTACATAGCATCAGTGGTCATCTATAACGTAGCGTTGTTCTTAATCTTTTTGGTTAAATTCACTTATTTCAAACTCATCGCCCATGATGATGAAACCGACATTTCAGGATAGGACATTATTTGTGTTCCTTCTTTTTTTGGTGGCCTGCACCTCTGCCTATACCCAGGAGGCCAAAGTATTCGTGACCGATACCGGCACTAAGTATCACCGGGAAAACTGCAAGTATCTCCGATACTCCCGATCAGAACTCACGATAAAATCAGCAAAGGAAAAAGGCTATGAAGCGTGCAAGGTTTGTAAACCTTCACCGTCTGTGAATAGCAGCGATACCACAAGTCAGGTTACCCAGAAGATCCAAACAACCACAAAACCAACCAGCTCTCCAGGAGTCTCCAGACGCTGTAGTGCCACCACACAGGCAGGTGCCCAATGCAAGCGAATGACCAAAAGCTCCAGTGGCAAATGCTGGCAGCATGAGTAATGGACTAACTGAGGAATTGACGTACAGTGAAGGGGGACGAAATCATCAATAAAGTCACGCAAAATGATAAGAAATTGATCGGATAGTTATCCCGATTGATTTTTATCACCCTCAGACATGGATGCAAAAAAATGATTTCGGAAAAGAATTCCACCGGTTCGGAAAAGAAATGAATCCGAATTAATAGTAACAAGCTTCTTTTGAAGTAAACCAACCCACTTCAAATGTCCAACATTTCTAACCAAATCCCCGGGCATTCCGGAGGATATAATGGAGCTACGGTCTCTGACAATCAAATAAAGCAACGAACTATTTCGAACAATCAGGAGATTTTCGAAACCATCACGACCGAACTAGAAAAAGCCCAGACCGAAATACTGGTTGTGGCAGCATGGTTTACAGATTCCTCCTTACTAGAACTCCTCAAAAGAAAGTCAGAGGAAGGCCTCACTGTCCAGATCATTGTCTCAGATAATGAGGACAACCTAAGGCTTGACTTTGACAGTTTCCCGGATGCCGCCACCAATGTACTCAAAGTAAGAAATGTGGGTTATGGAATGATGCACCAAAAGTATTGTGTAATTGATCGAACCATGGCCATTCATGGCTCTTACAACTGGACGGTTAATGCGAAAAAGAACAACCAGGAGAGCGTGATTATCACTAATCATAAGCAAACGGTAGATGAACTAATCCTCAACTTTGAGGACATTAAAAATCGACTGCAGGAAATCCAAGAACACGGCCTCTCCGATACAAGAGCTATTAAAGATCATTTTAAGAACAACCCTGAGATTTTACTAACCCCTCAGCGCGAAGAGCTGTCCAACAAACCATTACTGGAAGTTATGGAAGAACGCAAGCGAGAATATGAGGAAGTACTAGACACGATGATAGCGGCTGAGGTAAGTCATTACAATCGATCTGAGATAGTTAGTATGGGCTACCAAAAGGCCAGGTCAACCAACGGAGATCATCAAGTTCTACCGAACGCGTTTGACAGTGTTTACTCCTCATTCATCGCCGATATTGATGCTCTGGAAGATAAAAAGAATCGCCTTCTCAATCGGATAGAGGAACAAAGAGCAAAAAGCATCCAGAATCTGGAGGCAAAACAAGAACTGGACATTAATGCTATAATAGTAAAGTATGACACCAAAAATCAGATATTGACTACCCAAATTGCCAATTCAAAAAGCCAGATAGACCTCAACAAAGCACAAATTGAAAGATTAGAGTCTCACGATGTTCAAAGAATCGAAGCACAAGTCGCAAGCATCAAAGAAAATATAAACATTCAAGAAAGGGAATTCATCAGGCCCGCGCTCAAATGGTTCGAGCTTCTCCCAGCTATTGTGATCAATCTCGGGCTCTTCTTTTATCTAGTGCTGTTTTACTCTTCCGCAGCATACATCCTCATGTTTAGCAAACTGGATGCAAAAGAGGCAAAAATGAGCGGGGTTTCCATTTTACCGCCAGAGGTATTCAATCCCAACGCTCTTTCCATGGCTGTTGACAAAGGAGGCACGGCCATTCCCTTCATTCTTCTCTTTGTCTTTGTACCGATGACCCTCTCCATAATTGGCAAAATACTTGGCACAAAACACCTTTTAAACACTAGCCTACTTTTCACCGGAGTGGTCGTCGTAGACGCTTTGATTGCTTATGTGGTGAGCGAGTCCATTCATGAAGTGGAGTACCTTTCTGGAAACGTAAATGAGGTTTGGCAACTGAGTATGGTGCTCTCTAACCCCAATTTCTATCTGGTTTTTGTTATGGGGGCCCTAGGTCTTTTCTTATTCAAATTCGCATTTGACAAACTAATGGGCATTTTCGAAGATAGAAATCCTCAAATAGCCGAACTGCGGAGCAAAAAAATAATTGAACAGCTCGGAGCAAAAATCAGTGAACTTGAAGAAAGGAAAGCTCAAATATCAATCGAAATTCACGAATTCAAGCAAGCCAATATTATTTGTGACAGAGATGTCACCCGAGACAATTACGCCCTCAATCACCTACCTGAAACCCGGGAATCAGAAATAGCCAGAACCAAATCAGAAACCAATATCAGCATTGAGGGGATAACAAGAATTACCGACGTGTATATCAGTCATATCGAAAACGACAATTACCTCATTTCATTCCACGCTATTAGGGACCGAATCAGCACGTTTCTAGATGGTTGGTTTCAGTACTTGCACGAAGAGTATTCTATAGCGAGGGCCACCAATATTACACGACTATCCCGTGATGCAGCCATCCTCTGGCAAGAGGATAAGCTGGTTTCTAAAAGCCTGGACACCCGAATTAACCGATAACACCTTATGAAACCACCAACCACTTACTTATTGATTCTACTTTACGCTTTCGTCACCTCATGTGGGTCAAGGGAGAAAATGCATTCCGCATCATTAAAAAGCGACACAACAGAGATTGTTCACTTCAATTTTATCATTGCTCCTGATCTCTCCAATCGGGTTGATCCTAAGATTTATCCGAAGCCCGTTACTGATTTGGATATTGTTCGGCAGCTGATAAGTAGAATTGACAACATTCTCAAATACCGAAGATCAGAAGAACAAAGAGATGTTTTCAGCCTCTCCTTTATCAATACGGGTCTGATAAATATGTACGACGTGGACATGTCGAAACTCACAATCAACTTTGGGAAATTTCACAATCAAAGAGATCGGATTGATTATATCAAAGACCGATCATCAAGAAAATTTAGCCTGGACAAAAAGGAATTCTTAGAAGAGTACCAAGGCATCATACAGGCCTCAATAAATCAAACACATGGTGCTGATTTATGGTCTTATCTAAATGCTGGCCTGAATAACCTGAATGTTAAAAATCAGGAAGAGATCGTTGTCTACAATGGCAGACATTATCGGAACAAGTTCAGAAACATTCTCATTCTGGTGACAGATGGATACCTGGAAACCGCCCTATATGGGGATGAAGGATGTATTTCAAAAAAGTTATGCTACTCCCTGAGTGGACAAAGAGTCAAATCCTTCAGAGACGCTTTCAAAGACTCACAAACGGCAGACCTCCAAACATTTCTTGATGAGGAAGGCTTTGGTATTGTCCCTGTAAACAATCCCAATCTAAAAAATTTGGAAGTGCTGGTCATGGAGTTGTATGACAGATCGCTATCCCGTTCGGGAAGCGCACGTGTCCATCCTACCGATGAAGAAATACTACGAGTCTTTTGGTCCGACTGGCTCAATAAATCAGAAGTAAAGAGATTCCAGCTTCATAAAACGGTCACAACAACCGAAGAGGCCAATAGAATAATATTTAGTTTCCTGGGGATTGATTAACACAGTGCTTTACGACATCTATTCACATTTCTCCAAAATAAATTAACACTCATAAAAATCACTTTTCTTATCTTATCTAACTGATTCATTAGCCACCTAACTAATAACAAGAATGAAAACATGTCATATTTTATGTGTTGCATTAATTTATGGGATCATATCATGTGGTCCCAGTAAATCTGAAATAGAACAAAGAAATAAGTTTGTTGCAGATTCAACCGCACGTGTCGATTCCATAAGAAAAGAATCCCTTCGAATCCACTACGAGAAGATCGAAGTTGGGAAACAGGTCAAGGAAAATTATTTGAAAGAGATTTTGGAATTGAACAAGGCTGAAATACTAAAAGCTGAAAAGAAACTGCGGCAAATTAATGAGTTTCAACTTGGGCGCTCTCTGTCTACAAAAGAGCAGCAAATCGCTGACCAACGTAATAGAATCAGTCAGTTAGAGAGACTCTCTTCATCTATTCAAGCAGAAATAGCAAAGACCAAATTATTTGAATCACATGAGTTCCAAAGTACTCCAGAAGGTGCAGTAAAGCACCTATTTGAAGCTTCCGAATCTGGAAATCTTAGCAAACTAAGGAACCTAATCGACCCTTATGGGGAGTTCACCAAAGATGTTGCACAGATCGGTTTCATTGAAATTTTTCCCGAGGATAGTCGTTCAAAATTCAGGGAGATGTTTAAGAAGGGCCGCATAATGGGTGAACCTAAAGTTTCAAATGATACAGCTGAAATCGAAATTGCTTATGGAGGGAGTTCAAATAGGTTGGAAGTTATCAAGCTAGTCCGTCGAATGGGCAAATGGTATTTTTTGGACTTTTGACTCTCCAAACCTGACAGGTCTACGCGACTCGGTCTCGAAGACCCGTCAGGCTTCAACCAACCACCACGCCCGTACCTTCCGCCAGGGTACCGAAAGCCTCCAGGTCAAAACCCCGCTCTTGCATGAACGACTCAAATGCCTGCTGAGCATCAGCCGACACAGTCACCAGCAGCCCACCACTGGTTTGTGGGTCAGCGATCAGGCGATGGTCCATCCCCTCCGCCAGTGTGATCTTGTGGCCATAGCTTTTCCAGTTGCGGTTGGTGCCGCCGGGGGTGCAGTTGAGGTCAAGGTACTTTTGCACAAAATCAAACCTCGGCACCTTGCTCAGGTCAATCTGTGCAGCGCAGCCACTCGCCTCACATACCTCCAGCAGGTGTCCGCCCAGGCCAAAGCCCGTCACGTCTGTGAGGGCATTCACCCCTTCGAAGGCCGCCAGCTCCTGCCCGATCTTATTCAGCTGAAGCATGGTATGTTTGGCCAGGTCCAGGTCCTTAGTGTCGGCCAGTCCTTTCTTCTGTGCAGTGGTCACCATCCCTATGCCCAATGGCTTGGTCAGGTACAGCAGGTCTCCGGGCTTTGCCGCAGCGTTTTTCTTCACCTGAGTCACTGGCACCCTGCCGGTCACGGCCAGCCCAAAGATGGGCTCCGGAGCATCAATGCTATGCCCGCCAGCCAGGGGTATCCCCGCATCGGCACAAACCTTGCGGCCACCTTCCAGCACTTTGCCAGCCACCTCTATGGGCAGCTTGTCTATCGGCCAGCCCAGAATGGCAATGGCCATGATGGGCGTACCCCCCATGGCGTAGATGTCGCTGATGGCATTGGTGGCGGCTATGGCCCCAAAGTCAAAAGCATCATCCACGATAGGCATGAAAAAGTCTGTGGTACTGATGATGGCTGTGGTGCCATCCAGGTCGTAGACCGCCGCATCGTCTTTGGACTCGTTGCCCACCAGCAGGTTTTTAAAAAAAGGCATTGGTTGCCCGTCGGTGCTGATGATCTTGTCCAGTACCTCAGGGGCTATTTTGCAGCCGCATCCGGCTCCATGGCTATATTGTGTGAGCTTGTATTCCATTATATTTTTGATAAAATTTCTTGTGCGATCTGCATAGGGTCGCTGCTCAGGGTCTCCAGGTGCAGGCGGATGTGGTCCCTTTTTCCTTCAATGGACTTTCCGTATCGTTTGTCATAGTACTTGAGAATGATCGCCGCTGCTTCAGGCGCATCGCCATGATCAATAAACTCCAGGGCTTGTCGGGCTTCCTTTTTCCCCAGCTTTTTTTGTATGCTTTTGGTGGCCAGCACCAGCCGCTCCAGCGACACATGGCGGTAGTTCAGCACCAGGTTTTTGACCCGTACAGGCCGCGCCACTTCCAGAAATACGTGGGGGCTCTGCTCCTTCTGATGATAGAGTTCCGCCACCAGGTCCACCCTCCCGATGCGCATGGACTCATCCTCCACCCAGATACGGCGAGTAAGGTCCAGCTTTCTAAACTCCTGAAATAACAAATTCTGAAACTGCTCTGAGGTAGGCTGCTCCTCCGACTCCTGTCGGCCAAAGGCCGAACCCTGGTGACAAGCCAGACCCTCAAAATCCACCATCTGCTCTCCCAACTCCTGCAGGGCATAGAGCACCTCCGTTTTGAGTGAGCCGGTATAGCCGGTCAGTACCATCAGTGGCAGAGGCTGGTCAAAAAACTCCAGGGCTTCGCGGCGATAGGCTTTGTACCCACCATTGAGAATGGACACGCTGAACCCGTTGGTCTCCAGCAGCATGGCCACACTGTGTGAGCGGTTGCCGCCACGCCAGCAGTGCACCAGCAGCTCCTGAGACTGAAGGCCTTCGGCAAATTCTATAAAACCACTCATCTTCGGACCGATAAAATCCAGCCCCCTTTTGAAAGCCGCCTGGGGGCTGTCCTGCTTGTAGAGGGTCCCTACGATCACCCGCTCCTCATCAGACAGCAGTGGCATATTGAGCGCATTGGGCAGACGGCCCTGCTCATACTCCACGGGCGAGCGTACGTCTATGATGGGGAGCTTTTCTCCGAGTGAAAGAAATTCCTGAGGGTCTAACTGCTTCATGTGGAGCCGCAAATATAACGCACTCCCGTATCAAACATTCTCAGGGTAAATTGAGCATGGATTTATTCAGTTCTCAGGCTCTTCACCGGGTTGACCACTGCAGCCTTCCAGGCCTGAAAACCAATGACGACAAGGGCTACAAAAAAGGAAATAAAGGTGCTCAGCGCAAACATGTCTACACCTATCCCCACCCGGTAGGCAAAATCCTCCAGCCACTGTTGCATCAGCCATACGGTCAGGGGAATGGAAAGCACCACCCCCAAAATGAGCTGCCACGAAAAAGTACGGGCCAGCAAGTGGAAGATTTGAAACGGAGAGGCCCCGATCACCTTGCGGATACCGATCTCCTTCTCCCGACTATTCACCACCAGCACGGTGAGGCCAAGCAAGCCAATGGCCGCTATCAGGATGGAAATAACCGTAGCCACGCCAATGAGTTTATTGAGCCGGGCTTCATTTTCATACTGCCGGGCCACATTTTCGTCCAGGAAGGTATACTCCAGGTTTCTGTTGGGAAACGTTGATTCCCACGCTTCCGTGAGTATTTCCTGTACCTGCGAAAGCTGCGAGCCGGTAAATTTGAAAAGTAGCTTTGGGATCATGGAATCCTTTACTTCAGCGTCAGAAATGCCCAGAAACATAGGCAAGACATTTTGGGTAATCACCAGCGGGGCTATCTCCTGATGGAGGGAGGAAAAATGAAAGTCTTTGACCACCCCAATGATCCGGTGTTCTCCGAAGTTATCGCCGGGGAGTTTCTTTCCAATCGGATTTTCAAAGCCAAAATAGTCCACGGCGGTTTCGTTGAGCAAAATAGACTGTCGCTCATCCAATCCGCTGCCTTTTTCAAAGTCTCGTCCTTCAACGATTCCTATATCAAAAGCCGACAAATATTCTGCGTCTACGGCCAGCATGCTGAACGTGCGAAAGATGCCTTTGTCGTCTGTAAAAGACAGTGCGGCCCAGCCAGGGGTGCCGAATGCATGACTGGCCATGGTAATACTCGAAACTTGAGGATGTGCCTCTATTTTAGGCTTTAGCAGCGCTCCATTAGCCCTGGCGGAGGCTATCCGCTCGGTGGTACGACCAGACTCTGAGCTGGAAAACAACGGCACCGACACGAAGGCCTGATATTCAAAACCCAGGTCTTTATCCTGAAGAAACCGGATCTGCTTTTGCATAATGAGCGCACTGCTGATGAGCAACACGGTGATCACAAACTGAAAAGTCACCATGACTTTTCTCACCCAGTGTTTACCCCTGGAGGTGCTGCCTGAACGCATGATCGCAAGTGCCTTGGTGCTGGTGAGAATAATGGCCGGATAAATCCCAGCCAGTGTACCAATACACAAGGCAATGAGGAAAAAGATGGCCAGGTGCCACATCTCAAAAACATAGACTAGTTCAGTTCCGGTCAGGCGATTGAACGTAGGGATCAACAGTACGGCCAGCAAGCCCCCCACCAGCATCGAGACCAGAGCCACCAGTACACTCTCACTCAGGTATTGAAAAATGAGGGTTCGCTTCGCAGCTCCCAATATTTTACGCATGCCCACCTCACGAGAGCGCTTAATGGACTGACCTATGGACAGGGTGGTGTAGTTGATACAAGCAATGAACAACACCAACAGACCAATAATGCCGAGCACATAGACATACACCGGGTTGCTCACTGGTGCTATTCCTGCCGGGATCTCGGGGTTCAGGTGGATGTCTGTGAGGGGCTGAAACCCAATGTTGTATTCATCCCTGTTCATCTCCTCGCCCAGGTAGCTCATCACCACATCCTGCGACTTGGCATTGACCGTCTCTATACTTGTCTGATCCTTCATGAGCACGTAAGTCTCTGGCCCAACCATCATCCAGGCAGTCAGGGCGCGCTCTCCCATCAGCTCCCGGTTGAGCACATTGGAAATGGCCAGATCAAACTTGATACTCGAACTCTGTGGGATATCATCCAAAACCGCCGTGATGGTAAACGGTGTGACATCTTCATCGAACTGAAGCTGGAGCGTTTTACCGATAGGGTCTTCGTCACCAAAGTATTTTTCGGCATAGGCACGGGATATAATGAGGTCATACCGGCCAGACAGGGGTTCGGTCACATTGCCATGGATCAGGTCGAAATCAAAGACTTCAAAAAATTCAGGACTGATAACCGCCACCGGCTCGCTGATCACATCCTGCTGATTTCGGCTCACCGGAAAATTTCTCAGGTGATACTGTACCACTTCCTCAAATTCCGGAAAGTTCTCCTCGAACAAATTCTCAAACCGCACCGGAGTATTGGAGTTGAAAAATATCTTCCCCTCCCCATAATCTTCCAGCAGCCAAGCCCTGTAGATCCGGTCTTTTTTGGTGTGAAAGTGGTCGAAAGTGACCTCCTGAGTCACATACAATCCCATCAACACAAAACAGACAATGCCAATGGTGAGCCCGAGGGTGTTGAGCATGGTGTTGAACTTATCCCGCCATAATACCCTGACGGCTACTTTGAAGTGTTGTCCTGAATTCATGATGATGTTGTTTTTGAGTTTTGAGTTTTTTCTGAGGGCCGACCAGCGAAAAGAGCGCAATACCAACCAGGTATATTGCCAGCTGGCCCTTCTGGGACCTTTGTGAGAAGTGGTGCGATAGAAGATTTCCAGCAGGTCTCCCTGGAGATCCTCCAACAGGTATGGATCGCAATACCACTCCAGAAAGCGGCTTGCCCATCGGGGGGGCAGATGACCTTGTGTGGAAGCCTGACCCATCAGCTAACGGAAAAGGTGAGTTTGGGTAACTTCTGATAGAGCTCCATGCGGACCGCCATGGATTCCTCCAGCACCTGCCGGCCAGCCTGAGTCAATAAAAAATAGCGCTTTCGGCGACCACCACGCTCCTGAGTGGCTCCTTTCATCTCTGAGCTCACCAGGCCTTTCTTTTCCAGCCTCCGGAGTACAGAGTGTACAGCGGTCACGTCTATCAATCTGTTGGCCTGCTGATGGAGCTCATCGAGGATGGCTACGGCGTATGCTTCGTTTATCAAAGCCCCTACGGTGAGGAGCACCAGCTCCTCCAATTCTCCTATTGATTCTCGTTTCATGAGAAATATTAGTTGTACAAAGATACAATGATACAGTATCCTGTTGATTTGTACAACTAATCAATGAAAGCTTTAACCCTTTTTAACGTAAGGGCAGAAAGAAGGATCAAGCAATATTTGTGTTGGGTATCACTCTATAGTTATACCGAATTAATCCACTGTGGATTCAGAAAAGTTAAGACGCAAAGGCGGGTGGGGCATCCAAGCCTTGCCCGGCCGGGACAAGTGTGAATCATTTTGACTCCAGAAAGTTTTAAAAAAGGCCAAAAACGATGAGTCAAAATGATTTTTTGCGTGCTACCGGCTAGGTTGGTGCCTTTCTGTGGGATCACCAAATGTTTTCTTTGCCTACGCGGCCCGGGGCAAGCAAAGAAAATGAAGGGTAAGTAGCCAATCGGTTGGATTGAGTCATATGAGATGTCAGATTACGGATCACTATCCACCTTTAATACAATCTCCCCACAACTTTATTACTTCATCCAGAAAGAAGCTATCTGAGGGGTTTGATGCCGATGTGGCAGCCTTCTATACAGTATCGGTAGTATAGTTTCAGGTGATCGCCTTCACCCACTAAGGAGTATTCTGCTGTTTCTTTGGTTTTGCGCCCGGTCCTCACCTCGGCCAGGGAAAGGATGTAGCCGTCAGTGGCGCTATCCACCAGCACCCGATAAGTGTTGAAATCCTTCAGTCCGGTATAATTGGAAGAAAACACTCCGCCGGCTTTGAATTCCAGGATCTGAACCGGAGAGTCCGGTACTTGCTCCACTATGTATCCACCTCCGGGCGAGTAGCCATATTCAAATACCTGCCACTTGCCTACCAGTGAGCGCTCATCATCGATCAGCACACAGCAGTCGTACTGGCTACAGGAGGAGATTAGCAGCAAAACAAAAGGAATGAGGATGGATGTCGGTTTCATAGTCTTTGGGTTTGTTCTATTAGACACATCATCCTGTCAAAGGGTTGACTCAAAGGATTGTGACATTACGTTTAGTTTTCTGTCAAATAGTTGCCTGAAAGGTCAACCTGAATAAACCGCGGGGTTTAACTTAGCCGGCGAATCAAACCACAGCATCCGTTGTTACCAAAAAAATCCCTCGGAGTAATCCTGGCCATCACCGGCATCTTACTTTTTTCCAGCAAAGCCGTCATGGTGAAGCTGGCCTATCAGTATGAAGTAGACACCGTCTCTTTACTGCTGTTTCGAATGGTCTTTTCACTGCCCATCTATGTGGTGATCGCAGCGTTCAACAGGCCCATGGAAAAGGTAGCCGGGAAAGACTACATGTGGTTAATTCTTTTCGGATTCATTGGCTACTACCTGGCCAGCTACTTTGATTTTCTGGGTCTCATTTACATCAAAGCCAGTCTTGAGCGGTTGATTTTGTTCATCTACCCCACGCTGGTGTTGCTCATTTCATTTGTCTTTCTCAGGAAAAAGATCACCAGAAAACAGGTCATAGGAGTGGTGGTGACCTACCTGGGTGTACTGATCATCTTTGTGTCGGAGCTGAGCATCAGCGATGACTCATCTGTGATACTGGGCAGTGTACTCATTTTTCTGAGCGCCCTCACCTATGCCAGCTATCTGGTGGGCTCCGGGTGGCTCATTCCTAAATTTGGCGCCACCGCCTTCACCTCCTACGCCATGATCGTGTCCTGTATGGCAGTGATCCTTCACTACTCCCTACAACGACCTGTGGGCCTCCTCGACTTTCAACCCGAAGTATATTGGATCGGGCTGGCCATGGCCATATTTGCCACGGTCATTCCCTCCTATCTGGTCAGCTTTGCCATCAAAATATTAGGGGCCAACGACTTTTCAATCTTTGGGAGCCTGGGCCCCATTTCCACCATAGGCCTTGCTTACCTGTTTCTGGGCGAAACCCTCACATGGACACAATTCCTGGGTGCAGGCGTGATCATTGGCGGGATCGTTTTGGCCGAAAAGAAAAAGAAGGGTTAAAGAAATAACAAAGATCAAACGATTTGATGGTGCCTTTTGGGACAATTCCTAACAAATCGCTTGTGTGATTGCGTGATCAGCAAAAAGAAAGCCAAATATTGCAAAAAAATCAGTAATTGCTTAATTTTGCTATCATAATCACAAAAAACACGCCTATGACACTGCTCAGAGTACATGACCATCAGCAAGACCTCACCAACGACTTTGTGAAAATGGTACGAACCACAATCAAAAAAGGAAACTCTGTAGCAGCTAACAAACAGCAGATTTTTATGATGGGTCAGGAGATGGGCTTTTGTAACGACGAGATCCGTGTACTGCTGGAGGACGCAGTGCCCTCAGCGCTTCCTTTATAATCTCACCCTGATCCCCGGACCTATCAGAAAGAAAGGCTTCTGCTCGCTGAGCAGATAGCCAAAACCTGCATAAAGCGGAAAGGTCAGTTTGTTATCGCTGGACGTGGGGTAGAGCGAACCGATGACCACCAAACCCACATCCCGGCTGTTACTCTCTGTAAAGTTGAAAGCATCTATAGCGATGAAACCGGCTCCTAGTTTATATGGCCTGTACTTAGCGATCCGGCCGGGCTGGTAAAAGCTCATCTGAGCGATCATGGCAAAGCTGGGTCCTCCAAAATTTCCAAAGTTTCCGGTACCGGACTTTAAGATCAAAAGACCAGCAGGGAATGACACATCAATGTCAAAATTATAATCCCGCTTCAGGTGGATCTGTATTTTCTTGGTACGGCCGTCGCCACCATACTTAGGCTTCACGTGACTTATCTCCAGCTCTATTCGTGACCATTCTTCCAGCTCGGAGGTCTTCTTGGAGAGGAAATTATTCAGGTTGATGTCTTCGCTCCGGCAGTACTTATCATCATAATGCACAAACCTCGGAGAGGTCTCTCCGGGGCATATCACCACTTCATCAAATTGATATAGCTCGATAAGGTTTCCTTTTTTGTTGGAAATTTTCACCTTGATGGTCAGGTATTGCTTGCCAAAGAGGTCCTTACCTTCATCTATTTTACCCCGGTCAAAATCAAAGACGAGATCCGTAAGGGTATTTTCATAGTAGATCGGCTTTTCGATATCGCTCACCACCAGCTGTCGGTCACCAAAGTCCAGGTTGATGAAATCAAAAGGTCGCGGACGCTGATACTCCTCTACTTTGAGGCTTTTCCCAGTGGACTTATTGTGATTAAAAATCTCAATGTTGTTGGTATTGATGGTCAGCGGTACCTTGATTCTAAAGAGTGATATATTTTCATTTTTGATCAGTGAATCATACTCCAGGTTGCTGGCGCCCGGAAAACTAAAAGCGGCTTTGTGAAGTCCCTCACCCTCCAGCTTGATGTTTAAGGTTTCGCCAGGGTATACGGTGGTTCCCCGCTGCCAGTCCTTCCCTTCTCGCTGGATAAAGATCTCCTGGATGGTGGTCTTGGGTGTGATGTCCAGATTACTCACAAAGCGCGCATCGTCCCCGTCCTTGATGTACAAATAGCCATCTGATTTTCTGTGGTAGCTGTAGGGCCGCAGGAGACAAAGTACCTTGTCATTGTTGAGTCGGGCTTTGGTGTAAAGCTCCGCGATCAACGCTCCTCCGGATTCTTCCTGGTCTTCAATTCGGTAAGTTTTCCCAAGCCTGAGAAACCGATTGTTATCTATCTGGACCTCTATGGCCTCCTTCTTGTCATCTTTTGGGGTCACCTCCTGGGCATCAAACTGCAAAAAGGCCAACCGGCCAGAGCGGATCTTGAAGGTATAGCTGAGCGACTTCAGTTGATACTTGGGGCGCCCAGCCTCCATGGTAGGTTTCCTCAGTGTAAATGGCACTTCTACTTGCTGATCGCCCAGTGTATTGGGCAATAAATGCAGTAGAAGCTTTGGACCCTCCCGGGTCATTCTATAATTAATTGGCAAGCCCTCTGTCCAACGATTGTCCACCAGAATATTCTCAGAATTGTTGCTGGTCAGCTCAAATACCTTTTCCTCCCCAATGTATAGTTCCTCACTGCCCGGATATAGCTCCACATAGGTATTGGTATAGGGGAATAGTGGCATATCCACGTACTTCACCACCGAATCCTCTCTGATCCCTAAGGTGAATTTTAAAAATTCGCTCGTAGTGAGCTGATTGAAGCGGACTTTGAATCGGGCATAATCACTGAACATCATGATGGAGTCCAGTGGATAATAATCAGCAGAGGGCATCAGGGCGATATCAGCCACCTCAGAGTCCCCGTCGAAGAACAAATAAACTTCCGCTATTTCATCTTCCCGATCGTACTGGAAAGCCAGCATCTCCTTCTGGTTTCTTATAAGGGTATGCCGGGACCAGGAGTACTCCATGGTATCTATGAACATCTTCGCCTCCAGCAGGGGACTTTGCTGGAAGGTCATTTGAGAAAAACCGGATACAGAAATAAGAATGAGGAGGCAAAAAGCTCCAAAGGAAATAGCTGACTTGATTTTTTGCATTGCTGCAAAGATGGCAAAGCCATGGCAAGTGTACAACACCTAAATCTCAGTGGCCTCTTCGGTAATAATCTGCGGCTTGCCCTCCAGCGTCTTATGTACGGGGCACCTGTCGGCTATTTCGATGAGGCGCTTGCGCTCGGCATCCGTCAAATCTCCCTCCAGTCTGATCATCCGCCTGATCTGATCAATCTTTCCTTTGGCCGCTTCGGCCTGGCCACCATCTTGCTGGTGAACCTTGTCGTGTGTGAGCTTCACTTTCACCTCTTTCAGGTCTATCTTCTTGTAGTCCGCATACATGCGCAGGGTCATGGCCGTGCAGGCGCCCAGTGCAGATAGTAAATAACCGTAGGGCGAAGGGCCGTGATCGGTACCTCCGCTACCTTCTGGCTCGTCTGCCAACAAATGGTGTTTCCCCGCAGTGATCTCGGTGAGAAAGCCCTGATCAGAGAGCCGGGTCCAAACCTCGCCTTCCGGCGCTACTTCCTCAGCATCGTTCGGTACTATATAGCGGGAAGCCCAAGAAGACACCATATTACCCACATAATGGGAGTCCGCTTTTCGGCTAAGCAGATGATCTGACCCATCCAAAGTAATGAAACTCTTCGGGTGCATGGCCTGCTGATAAATTTCAGCGGCATTGTCTATCCCCACTATTTTGTCCTGTGGTGAGTGCATCACCAGCAGAGCCTTGCCCAGGTGCCTGATCACTTCGCCTTTTCGATCCTTTTCCAAATCTTCCAGAAACTGTTTTTTGATTTTGAAAGGTCGCCCTCCTATGTTGACCTCCGCCTCCCCATTTTCCCGAATCTCCTTTTCTCCGCCTTTGAGTAGTGCCTTCACATGTGTGGGGTTGGAAGGCGCACCTATGGTCACCACGGCCTTCACCTTTTTCAGCGCCCCAGCCACATGCAAAACAGCCGCACCTCCCAGGGAATGCCCAATGAGGATTTGTGGTGCTTCGAATTTCTTTTCCAGAAACTCGTAGGCCTCCGTGAGGTCTGAAAGATTGGAGGAAAAATTGGTATCCTCAAATTCGCCACCACTCTGGCCCAGCCCGGTGAAATCAAACCGCAGGACAGCCATGCCATTTTGAGTAAGTGCTGAGCTGATATGATCCAGCGCCTTGAGTGTACTGGAGCAGGTGAAACAGTGTGCGAAAAGGACGAACGCTTTGGGTTTTCCTGTCAAAGGGAAATCCATCCTCCCGGATAAGTTCTGACCTGATTTATTGACGAACGATACTTTTTGTGACCTCATTTCTGAACCCGTTAGTTTGCAAATCGTTAACTTGAAAGTTAAAACCCAGGCCAAATCTCTCGGCCTTCAAGCTAAATCTAACATTGATACGTATAAACGCCGCCTGTTTGACATTGTTATTCGCCTATACGTCATTGTATGGACAAACGCTCAACTATGACGTGATCAGAAATGACAAGTCTATGGGCCAGACGGTGGTCAAACGAATACTGAAAGGAGATGAACTCACTTACCACCTGAACACCAAAACGGAGCTGAGAGTAATCTTCCTGTTTGATATAGAATACGACTTGAAAGAAACTTTCAAAAACGGGAAACTCATTTCGGGTACCGGATTCAACACCCTCAATGGAAGTGTGCAAAAAGAAACCCAAATGGCCCTGAAGGAAAAATTCTACGAGTTGGTGATCGATGGTATTCGTACGGAAATTAACGAAACAAACATTACAGAGTCCGTTTCGGAAATCTACTTTGAAGAACCCCACCACAGCAAGAGGGTGTTTTCTGCCTACTTTGGCCGATACCTGAATTTTGAAAAGGTGGGAGAACGCCAGTATTCACTCACCTCACCCGATGGCACCAATGTCTATACCTACGAAAATGGCATTTGTACCAAAGTGAAAGTGACCCGCGACTTTGCCACTTTTGAGTTCATATTGAAACCCGAAAGCCTGCTAGCCGTGAGAAATAAGCAGATCACCGGTAAAACCAATGATTAGCACCATTAAAAAAATCCTTCTTCCTCTTTCTGTTTTGGTCATTCTTGGCTTTGTGCTTTTTATGATCAATCAGATTTCAGGTGTCTACCTGATGCTGAAAGAGATCAATCAACTGACCGCCAATGTGGTCTTAGTAGTCCTCTGCGCAGTGGCTATTGGGCTTGTTGGCTGGCCGTTGCTGCTTTTTCTGAAATTGCCACGGGCCATCTCCCTGCCTAAAAGTGAGGGTGAGCTCCCCCGATACCGACAGCATCTCCTCAAGCGTCTCAGGAGAAATGAAATACTACGGGCACAGGGCATCCAGCCACAAAAGGTGGAGGACCTTGCCGAGAGTATCCTGGTGCTTAACCAGTCCGCCAACAAAGTGATTCAGCAAACTGCCACTGCGGTATTTCTCACCACTTCTGTATCACAAAATGGCAAGCTGGATGCGCTCACCATTCTGGCTACCCAATCACGCATGGTCTGGAAGATCGCCCATATTTACTATCAGCGGCCATCGCTCCGTGAGCTTATTTATCTCTATGCCAATGTAGCGGGGTCCTCTTTTCTTGCTTCCGAAATAGAAGATCTGGATGTCTCCCAGCAGGTGGAGCCGGTCATCAGTTCATTTCTAAAAAACTCTGCCGGTAAGTCCATCCCCGTGATCGGCCCTACAGCCAATATCATTCTGGATTCCCTGCTGGAAGGCTCTACCAATGCCTTTCTCACACTCCGCGTAGGCAATATTGCGCAAAAGTATTGTGCATGCAACGAGGTGGTAGACAAGAAATCCATCCGGAAAAGTGCCTTCATGGAATCCGCCAGCCAGCTAAAAGGCATTGTGATGAAATCCTCCGGACAAATCATGAGTGGTCTTCTCAAGGCCACCCGTAAAGCGGGTGTGGACACCCTGAAATCCGGCTGGGAAGGCATCAAAAACACTGGCGTGAAAGTGGCCGAAGGAATCTCAGAAGCCGGTCAAAAAATCAACCCGTTTAGAAAAAAGGAACCGGAAATATAATCCCGGGTCATTCCACCGATTTTGGTTTATACAATCCATCAAACCCTGGCGTCCAGGTTTCCCCGTCACTAGAGTTTTCAAACAACTGCCTCACTGTTCCGTCCCCATTGTCAGTGAAGGTGAGTCGTGACTTGACCACATTGCCCTGCTGGTCACGATAGTCGCACTGAAACTGAATCATGCCCGGCCTCTTGTCTATTTCTACATAATCGAGCACGCCTCCGGCACTTCCCACCCAGGTCTGATGCCATTTATTATCCAGTTTATCGTAGTAGTTGATACTTTGACCGGTGTAAGTTCCGGAAGTGGTATAGCTTTCGTGAAGGGCACAGCCGCCATTGGCGAGTGTAATGCTGTTTTCTCCTACTTTAGCGCCTTTGACATATACATCCCATTCACCCAGCCAAAAATCAAAATGCCGTCGCACAGAATCGGAGAGGCACGGATAGGCATTGACCTTGCAAGCGTACAACAAAGACAAAAACTTTTGGTCTTGCTGATAAGGTGACCATTCCTCCTCACTCTCCATCAGACGGAAGTTGCTAAAGCCCCTGTCCAAGGCAACCTGCAATGTTTCATAAGCCTTTGCCTGATTTTCCTGAAGGGCATAGGCCTTCGATTTGGTATAGAGCGTGTAACCCGGATAAAAATTACGGGCGACAGCCTCGTCGAAATTTTTGAGTGAGGCTTCGTATGCACCCAATTTAAGCTGACAAAAAGCCAATCTGTACCAGGCGGAAGAATCCTGTTCATTCTTTTTGAGATAATGCTGATAACCTTTTGCGGCTTCTGTCCACTGTTCGTTGGAGTATTGCGCATCGGCATCCTTTCGGGATGGCTGAGCCTGCAGCTGACCAGCCACGAGGCAAAGTAAAAAGACAAGTATTCTCATGGTTTTTTCGAACCAATGTAGGGTGTAATCAGGGAGAGACCGTAAAATCCTAAGATATTTTACTTTTTTGCGGTGGCCAAATGACTCTTCATTCTTTCTATGAAGAATCCGTTCACTTTCATCCCGTCTTTGAAAACAATGAATTTTCCACCTGAGGTGAAAGTCAGCTCAGGGCTTGTACTGATTTGGAGATCAGCATAGGGCATCGGCCAGGCGTAAGACTCCAGCTTGAACCGAAAATGAATCAAAATGCCTTCCGGTCTGAGTTCGATATTGGCGTGGGTGATGTAATGTCCGGCTTTCAGGTAATGGGTGTGTTCTGGACTTACTTGAGAGATCCCCATTCGCCTGGAGCCTATTCCTCCCATCCTGAGTCTTTGCATCAGGGTATAGGGTTTGCCTACCAGCTGATTGATTTGCAGGATGGTTTCGCGCTTGTTATAAGTGGTCTCTAAAATCATGGATAATCCGAACTTTAATAAACCTCGGGCTCAGCCCTCACCACCCGCTGATAGCCCAGGTAGCCTCCGATGGCTGCCCCGGCAAGTCCGCAGAAATAGCCACCCATCAGGTTGTTGAAGATGGTCAGACCAATAAACGCGCCTACAAACTCAAACCCCAGCCAAAGGAGCACCATATTCACAATGAATGGGCTCGGCTTCAGTCGTTTCTCCACTGCGATGTTTCGAATGGTTTTCCCAATGGAAAACATGGCAATCAATTCCAGCATATTGAACTATTTTGGTGCTGTAAATTAATGGTTCTTACGGGAAAGTGACGAAAGAAGTCGGTCATACAGAAAACGATCCCTTTATCCATCAAACCGGTATGTTGATCAGTCTTTTTGACGCATTCATCGACCTCTCTAACATTATAATAACTAAACCGTCAGAATTGTACGAATAATGTCCTACATTAGCCTTATTTTTTTGAGTCCCTAACCTTAAATTTTTCATGGGTTGATTGTAACTCATTCATCAAACGTAACCAATATGAATCACGTACCTCCTAATGAAATGAGCCCATGGAAACTATCTCCGTGGCTTACTATTGTTTTTATTTTGATTGCGAGCACAGCTCAAAGCAAGAATCATTCGGTGCTTTCTGGCCCCCATAATTATAACGCAACTTTTACAATTTCCACGGTGGAAGTATTCACTGATGTAACAGTGGATGATGCGGTTGATCTCACCATTTCTTCGACTGGCTCACTCACCTGCTCAAGTCTGGATTTTCTAAATGGTACCAATTCACTCACCGTGGAGTCTGGTGGGGTCTTGATTCTCACTGGAATCCTAACTGGAAATGTGAATACCACAATTACCATTGAGCATGGAGGCTCCTTTGTGACCAATGGAGCTGACTTCACTGATGGTGGGTTCGTTTCTAATATTATCATTGAAAAGACAGCAAGTGCCACGGGTTATAGCTACGTAAGTATGCCCGTGACTACTGGGACGTACACTGCATACGAGTACTATTTTTCGGAAAGTACACTAGATGGAGATTACGGCTCTTGGATTAACTCGGTAAACGGGGCCCCAAAGGAGGCTGGTATTGGCTATGCCATTTACCAACAAGGGCCAATCTCTTTCACGGGAACACCGAATAACGCAGCTGTCAATTTGTCCTTATCGCTTACAAGCCAAGCTACCAGAACAGACAAATCTGGTCAGCACCTAGTTGGTAACCCATACCCTGCGGCTATCCGCATGGATAATTTTTTCGCACTGGGTGACAATGCCGCCAATACATTTGCTAATTATTATATCTGGGATCCAGCAGATAATGGAGGCCTGGGAGGATATAGCCCAATATTAGGATCTAGTGAAAGCTACATAGCCTCTGGTCAGGCATTTTTCATTCAGCTTGACTATAGCACATTAGCAGATGGCGATCATCCGATTGTCTTTGATCCCTCGATTATGGTTGCAGATAATAATAGCACCTTCTACCGAACTGCTGATTATGACTACTCACAAATTGTCCTGAATTTCAGCACCCCGAACGACACTAAAAATCAACTCTCTTTTCTTTTGGACGAGGAATTCAGCGCCTCCTTTGATAAGGGTTTTGAAGCCTACTCCATTCCTTTCGAAGAAGCAGGTAAGTTAAGGGTGAAGACTTCTTATAACAATAAGTATTTTGATATCCTGGCAGTAAAGCGAGGCGAAAGTCACTCATTCCCGATTTCCGTTACCACCTCTGAGCAGCTACCGGTTGATATTGAGCTTATTGGTCTGGATCGCGTTCCTGCTAATTACAAGATAGAACTCATCAATAAAACAACGGGAGAAGCATTTGATCTTACTGCAAATCCTAAGGTATCCATGAGTTTCAACAAGGTTGACGCAAAAGACGAGCTTCTGCTTCGTATACTTAATCCTGATAACGTATTGTCCACTGAGGTTTCCCGAGAACTTTCAGCCTATCACTCCGATAATAAGCTCACGGTACGCTTTTCAGGAACTCATAGTCAATTGGGAAACATTAGTGTCTATACACTGGACGGCCGATTGGTAAAGTCTTGGTCTGTTCTGGATGATGTTGATACATTCTCTGAGATCTTCAACCCTAAAGGCGGCCTTTACATCGTCAAGGTTGAAACACCAAAAGGAATCTTCTCCCAAAAAATCATCATTAAATAAACCGCCATGAATCGTTCATTGATCAAAATATTATTATCAAGCTTATTTGTATTTGTATTGGTAACCTTTGCTATGTCACAGGCGGCTCCTCCACCGCCACCATCTGCGGCTCCATCAGGGCCTGTTGGTGTGCCAATCGATGGAGGTTTAGGTCTCTTGGCTGCGGCTGGTATCGGGTATGGTGCCACACGCTACAGGAAATTTCAAAAAAGCAAGAATAACAAGGCCTAGTCTTGTATTGGTAAAAATGAAAGTACTTGGAAGGGAGCTATCACGAGGTTATTTATTTATCATAAAGGCTATTGGGCTCATCATCATCTGGAAGATTGCTTATCTACAAGTGATAGCTCCCTATACTCCTATCAATCGCTGGCTAACACAGATGGTAGGTGTATCTACCGCCGGTTTTTTTGATTGGTTTGGGCAAAAAAGTTATTTCGACGGCCAATTTTTGTTCATAAATGACATTCAATCTGTTTTAGTAGCCGACGGTTGCAATGGTCTGGAGCTCTTCGCCTTGTTTCTCGGATTTCTTATCATTAGCCCAGGTTCTTTTTTAGGTAAATTTCTTTACTCACTAGGAGGTGTCCTACTCATTTTTTTGGCCAATATCATCAGGGTCTATTTGCTGGGGTTTAATTATTTAAACAACCCGTCCACCTTTGAATTCAATCATAAGTACACGTACCTGGGGTTTGTTTACCTTATAATATTTACTCTATGGATTCTTTGGATTGAAGTGATCAATAAGCGTAAGTTCATTGAAGCCTAGTCATAAGCATCTGTTTGGCATCTTCATTTTGATTGTTTTTGTCGGATTCAGATATCTAGGTGACTACCCTGCTTTCTTGCAAGATGGACTATCCTGGGTACTGCAAATCGACATGGTCAATGTATTCATGAATAAACTGGCGGGGTTAATGTCTTTCAATCCACCCAATAGCGCATGGCTCACTTCGAGGTTCGTGGTGATGGCTGGTTTTGGGCTAAATTATCTTATCCTTACTTTGTTTATCAACAGAACTATTGCAAAAACCTGCTTTATTCTGTCCCTATCCCTGATCATTCTTAGTGCACTCCTAAGTCCTTTCCAATTCATTGAGACCCGAAGAATTATTTATCAATTCACATCCATTGCCAGTCAGCCATTTCTTATCCTCTTGGTCTTTCCATTGTGGAGGCTTTATCAGTACAATTGGGATGGCCAAAAAAATTGATAAGAAGATTAATCTACTTGATAACGCACTTACAGATTCGTCTTTACTTCCATCATTTTCAAAAATGAGATCATTGCAGCTGTGGATGCTGGCGATTGAGGGCTTTTTTAAACTGAGAAGGTGGAACCCCCACAAATTTCTTGAAAGCTGAGTTGAAGGTAGCTTTATTGTTGAACCCTGCCAGGTAGGCGATCTGAATAATTTTGTAGTGATGGGCCTCGTCCTGTAGCAGTCTCTTGGCCTCCTGCACACGGTACCGATTCACAAAATCAGTAAAATTGCAGCCTTCCAGCTCATTGACCACCTGTGAAATATGATTGGCCGAAATAGCGAGCTCATCTGCCATGTACTGAAGTTTGAGGTCATTGTTGAGGTAACCTTTATCCTCTTCCATATAGCGCTTAACCTCTGCCAGGAACGCTTCTGCCGCACTTTGTGAAAGCCCGGAGCGATCGTATTTCACCCCTGTATTCACATGAAAGACCTCTCTGCCCTGATACCCCTTGTATCCGATGGTATAAATAAATGCTCCCGCCACCACGGAAATGAAATAGTCATATTCAATCTTCAAAAGGCCCGTCCAGACGAGCACGTAGTAAAGCAAAAAACTGAGGGCATAGCCCATAAACAGTACCGACAGCACAATCCTCCAACGGCCGCTTGCGAGGGCGTTCACCCATGTCCACCGAAGTGCGACAGCCGCATAAACGAACAAATGGATGGTTTGCAAGACCGTGACTGAACGCACCAGAACCCTTCGAAGCTCAAGGGATTCAAATGGAAGCACCAAAAAATGAATCAGGTAAATCACAAAAGGCACGAAATGCCAGACCCCCACCCGAAAAAGACGCTCATCGGACCGTACATATCCGTAGAAAAGAGGCCCGAGCAGAAAAGTCATGCCCTGAAGCACACCCAACCACCGTGGTGCCAATCGAAAATAACCGGTCCAGTATAATACATAGTACAATAGCATCAGACTGAAAGCCAACACCACTGCACCCAGATATCCATTGGCCTGGTGGCGCTTGGTCCAGATCACTACCGCCAGGAAGATCCCCTGTGAGGCGGCAATCAGAAAAATGACTGTCCAGGTATTGAGTGACGGCTCCATGTTTTAATAAACAAGGAAGTAATCAAAAGCCCTCATTATTTTTTGGTGTTTACCGACTTTCATTGACACTTGACGGGAATGATAATAAATCCTATCTTCAGTATTTCGATCTAACCAAACCCAATTCTATGAAAACCAACACCGCTCTACTCCTGGTGCTCATGGCCGTGCTTTTCACAGCCTGTGGCTCCACCAAACAGGCCATGGATTGCCCTCAGTTTTACAAAAAGAAAGACAGAATCAAGAGTCAACACCTTACACTCAGGTCATTCAAGAAGACCAGTAAAGTGGCGAAAACACCTCAAAAGATTCAACCGAATCAGGAGCTCATCGATGCGCCAGGTAATCATTATCCCGAAACAGTATCGTTGTATGGACTCACTACGTCACCAGCTGACCTGATCACCTACCGATACAAGCCCTATGAGTACAAGCCTCATGAGGAGTCAAAAGAAGAGTCGGCCGAAACGACATTCATCGGAGATGATTTCCCACCTCAAAAAGTAATCTCAAAAGATGAACTTCAATCCGTCAAAAAAGAGGTCAAAAGAGTCAAAGAGACCAAAGGTTCAAATCCCAACGGTATGGCCATTGCCTCCCTGGTTCTGGGCATTGTAAGTCTATTTGTGGCAGGTATTCCTCTGGGAATACTCGCTGTGATTTTTGGAAGTATATCCATGAGAAGACTGGAGAAAGGCAATGGAAGAGGGATGGCTGTTGCCGGATTGATCTTGGGTCTGGTGGGCATTCTGGGAGCGCTGATCATCCTTACCACCATGGTGTAGTGACAGCAAACAGACCATTTCCACCTCGAGTAAAAGGCGCCTTGAAGGCGCCATTTCTATTTTTTTAAAGAAAGAACATCCGTGGCTTTGGTAAACTCCTGTGCTTGTTGAAAGCATTTTGACCGGCACTGGGTCCAGTACCATAAGTACATCGTGGGGTAAAGGAGTAATCAAAAGCCCTCATTACTTTTTGGTGTTTACCGACTTTCATTGACACTTGACGGGAATGATAATAAATCCTATCTTCAGTATTTTGATCTAACCAAACCCAGCTCTATGAAAACCAACACCGCCTTACTCCTGGTGCTCATGGCCGTGCTTTTCACAGCCTGTGGCTCCACCAAACAGGCCATGGATTGCCCTCAGTTTTACAAAAAGAAAGACAGAATCAGGAGCCAACACGTCACACTCAAGTCATTCAAGAAGACCAGGAAAGTAGCCAAAGCATCTCAAAAGATTCAACCGAACCAGGAGCTCATCGATGCGCCAGGTAATCATTATCCCGAAACAGTATCGTTGTATGGACTCACTACGTCACCAGCCGACCTGATCACCTACCGATATAAGCCCTATGAGTATGAGGTTTTTGAGTTGGACAAAGAAGAGTCGGCCGAAAAGACATTAATCGGAGATGATTCTCCTCCTCAAAAAGTAACCTCAGAAGATGAGCTCAAATCCGCTAAAAAGGACATTAAGGAAGTCAAAAATATCACCAACTCTAATACCAAAGGCATGGCAAGGGCCTCCCTGATATTAGGTATCCTGAGTCTTTTCATAGCTGGAATACCACTGGGGACATTAGCAGCCATTTTTGGCAGTATTTCTATGAGTAAGCTTGAATATGGTAACGGCCGGGGCATGGCAATTGCCGGATTCATAATAGGCCTTGTTGGGATTTTTGGGACTCTCTTTTTCCTCATCACTATGGGCTAACCATGTGCTTAAAGAAAGGGGTACTCAAAACGCCTTTTTTATTTCTTAAAAAAAGAATCTACAAACTCGACTTTATTGAACACCTGAAGGTCTTCGACCTTTTCACCTACGCCTATATACTTCACGGGTATTTTGAATTGGTCTGAGATACCAATGACCACACCTCCTTTGGCGGTGCCATCCAGCTTGGTAATGGCCAGGGCAGTAACATCCGTGGCTTTGGTAAACTCCTGGGCCTGTATGAAAGCATTTTGCCCGGTACTGCCGTCCAGTACCAGAAGTACATCGTGGGGTGCATCCGGAATAAATCGCTGGATCACTTTCTTAATCTTCGTGAGTTCACTCATCAGGTTCACCTTGGTATGCAACCTGCCGGCCGTATCTATGATCACCACATCCGCATTGTGATCCACTCCATACTTGGCGGCATCAAAAGCCACAGAAGCCGGATCAGTATTCATGCCCTTTGATATCACAGGAACACCAACACGCTCCCCCCACATGATGAGCTGATCCACGGCAGCAGCCCTGAAGGTATCGGCAGCTCCCAACACTACGTTTTTACCCAATCCCTTGAGCTGGGCAGCCAGCTTGCCTATGGTGGTCGTCTTGCCTACGCCATTGACACCCACCACCAGCAGCACGTACGGACCGTCCACTTTAGGTAATTCAAAACTATCCAGATCTTTGGTGTTGTTTTCAGAAAGCAGCCCCGCTATTTCCTCCCGCAGGATCTTGTTGAGCTCCGAAGCATTGAGGTATTTGTCCTTCGCTACACGAGCCTCTATTCTCTCAATGATCTTGATGGTGGTTTCTACCCCCACATCGGAGGTAATCAGAATTTCTTCTAGTTCATCCAGCACCTCTTCATCCACCGTGGATTTTCCTACCACCGCTTTGCCGAGCTTGCTGAAAAAGTTTTCTTTTGTCTTTTCGAGGCCCTTATCGAGCGATTCCTTTTTTTCCTTGGAGAAAAATCCTTTCAGACCCATAGAGCTATATTTGAGATGTATAAACGCAAAAAGTCCCTACTAAGAGGGACTTCTAATTAGAATATTTTTAAGAACTGATTAGTTTTTTCTAGCCAATACGTTCTTCACCTCTGCTTCAGGTACCATGTCTTCTTTGTAGACATAATTACCGCTTTCAGTTTTGATGGCTCTTATAACCTTAGCGAATTTTGCTCCGCCGGGTTGTTTCAGGGTTGCAACTACTTTCTTAGCCATGGTTATTTAATTTCTTTGTGTACAGTATATTTTCTCATGATAGGGTTGTACTTCTTAAGCTCTACGCGCTCAGGAGTGTTTTTCCTATTCTTGGTGGTGATATATCTCGAGGTACCTGGAAGCCCTGTAGTCTTGTGCTCGGTGCATTCCAGTATCACTTGTATTCTATTACCTTTCTTTGCCATTTTGTTGCCTGATTATTAAAAGGAGTGCAAATGTAGAAAAGAAAATCTAATTGGGCAACTTATTCGTCCTCCAAAGAGGGTAAAATAAAATTATCCAATGGACTACTCTCTTTCATCAGTGCCTCTATCTCTTCACTTTTTCGGGGTGCCAGATCCGACAGGAGCTCACATCCCTCTTTGGTGATAAGAAAATCGTCTTCGATACGGACCGGAATGCCCCACCATTTTTCATCACAAGGACTGCCCTCGGGGATATAGATCCCGGGCTCTATGGTGATGACCATATTCTCTTTCAGCTCTGCGTAATCTCCCTTATCGTGCACATCCAGCCCGATGTGGTGACAGCACCCATGTGGGTAATATCTGTTTCTTCCCGTCTCCGGATTGATCATATCTTCCTCCTCAGTGCTGGCATATAATCCCAGCTCCACCAGGCCTTCATTCACTACTTTGGCGGTTGCGGCATATACGTCTTTGAAAGTAGCTCCGGGCTTGCATGCTGCACGTCCAGCCTCCTGAGCTTCATACACGAGATCATAAATCAGTTTTTGCTCCTTGGTGAATTTACCGTTCACAGGAATCGTGCGGGTCACATCGGCCGTATAGCCATGGTACTCAGCACCCAGGTCCATCAGGATGAGTTCGCCATCCTCAATCGCTGGTTTATAATTATCGATGTAGTGCAGCACGCAACCATTATGACCAGCTCCCACAATGCTGGGATAGCCTTCAAATTCAGCCTGATACTTTTTAAAAACAAACTCGTGCAATCCCTGAATCTCCTGCTCAGACATTCCTGGCTTCATAGCTTTCATCACTTCCCGCTGGCCCATGGTAGAGATGTCCACAGCCTTTCTGATCAGGCTTATCTCCTCTTTGGTTTTGATCCCTCTGAGGCTTTTCATCAACTCATCCAGCGACTTGGTGTCCAGGTTACTTGCCTTGGGTTCGGCATTAATGGCCATAGCGTCCTCGCCATAATTGACTTTCTCCTTGAAGGCGGCAATCAGATCAAACAAATCCGCTTCCTCCTTGGTATCCCGCACATCTTCTTTGAAATCGTAAAAGAGGACTTTGTCAAAAGTCGAAAAATCGATATTGAAATCCTCGAAATCCGGCCCTTCAAAGGCCAGTTCAAATTTCAATTTGTCCACAGCACCTTCCTTGCCCAGCCTTGCACCATCATAGAGCTCCTTCAGGGCATCGTGCTTCCGCACAAAAATCAATTCATCAAAGGCATAGTCAGTTACTACCTGCTCATCCTTAAAGATCAAAAGAACCGCATGCGGCTCTCTATGCCCCGTCAGGTAATAAAAATTAGGATCCTGATGGTACATGTAATCCACGTCATTGGCCCTATTCCTTACGGGGTTCGCAAAAAAAACAGCCACTGAGTTCTCGGGCATTTTTTCCCTCAGCAAATCTCTTCTTTCCTGATGAAATTCCGTAGAAAGAAAATCATCCGGAAGTTGGGCTGCTTTCTGCCCAAATGAAAGGAAGGATATGCCGGCTAGCAACACGGCAGCTATGCTTTTAAGTACCATATTCATTCAAATTTCGTTTGCGGCAATTTATCCCGATCAGGTCAATAAACCTTTTGAAGTTATTTGAATGGTAGCTTTTGTATACGGATAGACTATTTGGCCCCTGTGATGTAAACCGGATAGATATAATAATTGGGATCCACCTTCAACATAGCGGGGTCCTCCACCGCAATCTTTTCCTGATCCCTGAAGTTCCAGCGTGAGGTTGGAGTGATGGTAAACGACTCATCACCTACACTAATCCTCACCGGCATATCAAACCCTTCTATGCAGTTGGTCCAGCGATACAGGAGGTTTCCCTCATAGGTAAAGTACTCCAACACCGGCACTCTGGGATCGCGCAGGTACTGATTGAAAAAGCTGGTCAGGTCGAGTCCACTTTGCGCTGACATATAGTTTTCTACATCAGCGGTAGTCACTGTCTGATGATAAAATGTCTCATTCAGCCCTCTGAGGATTTCTCTCCATTTTGTGTCATCGTTTACCCACTGACGGAGTGTATGCAGCACATTTGAACCTTTGTTATACAAATCCGCCCCACGACCATTCACACCGTATGGCCCGATCATCGGCTCCTCATTGCCAATGCCGTAACGCATACCCCGAACATAAGCCGCACCTGCTTCCTTGCCATAGTGGTAATCCACAAAAAGCCCTTCAGAGTAGGTCGTAAAACTCTCATGAATCCACATATCGGCCGCATCCTTGTAAGTAATGTTATTGGCAAACCACTCATGACCAGATTCGTGGATGATGATGTAGTCCCACTTCAGGCCCCAGCCGGTAAGGCTCAGGTCACGTCCACGGTATCCCAGCTCATAGCCATTGCCATAGGTCACTGAGCTCTGATGCTCCATGCCCAGATAAGGCACCTCCACGAGTTTATAACTGTCTTCATAGAATGGATAGGGTCCAAACCAGTATTCCAGTGCCTCCATCGTGCGACCGGCATCCTTGAAGTGCGTCTTCGCTTTTTCCAGGTTGTGGGAGAGCACATAATAAATCATGTCCAGCTTTCCTTTTTCCCCATCATACTTTTCCTCAAATTTTACATAGTCACCCACGTTCAGGTTTACACCATAGCTATTGATAGGATTGGTGACCTGCCAGGTGAATGTACGGGTGCCTTTTCCTTTTTTCACCTTAATCAGCCTACCATTCCCGACAGCAGTGAGGTCTTTGGGCACTGTAAAATTCATGGTGACACCATTGTCTGGCTCGTCAGCGGGGTGGTCCTTGCAAGGCCACCAGATGCTGGCACCAATCCCCTGATTGGAAGTCGCTATAAAGGGTTTGCCGTTTTCGTCTTTGTTCCATGTGAATCCTCCGTCCCATGGAGGTCTTCTGGCAACCACCGGGGTACCAGCAAACCGGACAGTCAATTTCTGAATGCTGCCCACGGGCTGATCATCCACCAAGGTCACAAAATGCGCATCTCCCTCATGTCGTACCGTCAAGACCCGATCCCCCTGCTTCGCTTCAGTGATCTCCATAGGGGCCTGCAGGTCTATTTGGAACTCCGTGGCTGCAGACACCACTTTGTAAGTAATGACATTGGATCCTGTGATGGATCGAGCGGCAGTATCAATGCTCACACTGAGGTCATAATGCTGCAAATCCCACCAACCACGCTCCGGGGTAATGGAACCACGGAGGGTATCCTGTCGAGTGAAACTTTCCTGGGCAAAGCCCGCAGTGCTGAGGAATAAAACGAATAGAAGGGTGAGGGACTTGGATGGGTTCATAGTTGTATCATTTGAGGTGCTAAATTTATCAAAATCTTCCAAAGTACGGCGGCCGCAAATAAAGAAAGCCCAATCTCGCTCCGATGTGATCGGGACGTGACAGGGCTTTTATATTTTCAGACCTGAAAGGAAAAATCCGGAGATTAAAGAGAAGTAGTCCCTTTAGCTCTGGCTTTTTTGATCTCAGCGTAAATTCCGTTTTTGTTGATCGTTCTCAACATAGAAGTAGCTACACTAATAGTGATCCACTTATCTTCCTCAGGAATATAGAATCTCTTTTTCTGAAGATTTGGATTGAATCTTCTTTTTACCTTATTGTTAGCATGAGAAACATTATTTCCCACTCTTGGTCTCTTTCCTGAAATTTCACAAACTTTTGACATGATTTACCGGCTTTTTGAAAACGGACTGCAAATATCGCAAGAAAGTTTAAATAAGCAAACCCGGCCTTCAATTTCTTTTATAGCCGTATGGGCAATGCCTGCATCCACTTTTGCAGCAGTGACCTCTTTTCAGATGATACTTCTCAGTGAATACGATAAAACCTTCCTTCGTGAAGTAATAATCCTCTTCCGCTAATCCTTTGGGCTGCTTTCCCTGTGACATCTTCAGACTAAATAGTACTTTTGGAAACTTCTATTCGAAGCGTTTGTTTACATAGTTAATCCAAAAGCATATATGACAACATCAACTTCCAAAAAAAATAGTCAGGAGTACATAAACCTTGAAAATCAACATGGAGCGCATAACTACCACCCCCTACCGGTTGTGCTGTCCAAAGGAGAAGGTGTGTACGTCTGGGACGTATCCGGCAAGCGATATTATGATTTTCTATCAGCCTACTCGGCCGTCAACCAGGGCCACTGCCACCCCAGAATAGTGGAAACCCTGAAGCAGCAGGCCGAAACGCTCACCCTCACCAGCAGGGCTTTTTATAATGACGTCCTGGGGCCATTTGAAAAATACATCACCGAATACTTCGGCTTTGACAA
This sequence comes from Marinoscillum luteum, assembly GCF_044005705.1. Classification (NCBI taxonomy): domain Bacteria; kingdom Pseudomonadati; phylum Bacteroidota; class Cytophagia; order Cytophagales; family Reichenbachiellaceae; genus Marinoscillum; species Marinoscillum luteum. Next base: position 618,922 of record NZ_JBIPKE010000019.1, read on the forward strand.
AGTACTTCCCATGAACACCGGAGCAGAAGCTGTGGAAACAGCGATTAAAATCTGCAGAAAATGGGGCTATGAGAAAAAAGGAGTGGAAGAAAACAAAGGTCAGATTGTGGTCTTTGATCAAAACTTCCACGGTCGGACAACCACTATCATTTCATTCTCTTCCGATCCAGATGCCAAAAGGAATTTTGGCCCTTATACGCATGGGTTTATCAAGGTCACCTACAATGACCTGGATGCACTGAAAGAAGTTTTCGAGGACAATAAAAACATTGTAGGGGTATTGGTGGAGCCTATTCAGGGTGAGGCCGGTGTGATGGTGCCTGGTGAATCTTTTCTGAAGAATGTTGCCAAAATCTGCAAGGAACATAACGCGCTGTTCATGGCCGACGAGATCCAAACCGGCATAGGCAGAACCGGTAGCTTGCTGGCAGTCTGTGGCAACTGTACCTGCAGTGGCCATTGCGAACAGCAAAGCACCTACATCAAACCAGACCTGCTTATTCTCGGAAAGGCCCTCTCCGGCGGTGGATACCCGGTCTCTGCAGTACTGGCAGATAATCCGATCATGGAGGTGATTACTCCCGGCACGCACGGTTCCACCTTTGGTGGAAATCCTCTGGGTGCCAAAGTAGCCATGACCGCCCTGGAAGTGATAAGAGATGAGAAGCTCACCCAAAATGCAAGAAAACTGGGTAAGATCTTTAGGACGCGCATGGAAAAGCTCATTGAAAAAACTGAGCTGATCTGCCTGGTGCGGGGGAAAGGCTTGCTAAATGCCATCGTCATCAATGATCATCCGGACAGCAGCACAGCCTGGGACATCTGCGTTGCTCTGAGTGAAAATGGCCTGCTGGCAAAACCCACACACGGCAACATCATTCGTTTTGCGCCCCCCTTGGTGATGGACGAGGAGCAATTACACGAGTGCTGTGACATCATCGAAAAAACCATCCTGAATTTCAAGCAGAAGGCTTAGCCTTTGTCAAGCGAAAAGGACTAAAAAAGCGAATGACGAAAGTGATTCGCTTTTTTTATACCCTTCATTGGGTTTCTGAAAGGTGGATGAATGTTTAAATTAGCTGAAATTGCCTTGCCAAATGAAAAAGCTAATCATCCTCCTGTGCGTGGTGCTCATCGGGTGCGAGTTGTCAGACGACCCCATGGGTCCGATGCTCCCGGAATCCGCTTCTGCGCTCGCTTTTGTCGACTCCATCAACCAGCATTTTTACAAACTCCACAGCCAAAACTTTGAAAATGCCAAAGTACAAACCGAAAGGGCCATTGCGATAAGCCAGGCAAATGCCTGGCCCGACAAAGAGGCCCTGGCCTCGAAAAACTTAGGGGTCGTGCTCTACATGCAGGGCCAATATGAGCCTGCTCAAGTCGCTTTTCTTCGCTCCTATAAACTTTACGACTCGCTCTCAGACAAAAGTGGCCTGGCTCGTGTGTGTAATGAGATGGGTGCCTTTTATAGAAAACACGGATATGAAGAGCAGGCCATGAACCTCTGGAATCAGGCCGAAGACCTGGCCAAAGAGGCAGACGATCTGGAAGCGCTCGGCACCACCTATGGCATGAAAGGCACCTTTTACTGGCTCAAAAAGCAGTACGACGTGTCGGATGCTTATTACTTTCAAACCTACGATATTCGGATGGAGCAGGGCGATAGTGTCGGGTTGGGCTATGTGCTTGTAGACCTGGCCGATATGGAACAGCGCAAAGGAAATCTGAAAGGAGCCCTCGGCTATATGGAACAATCCAACCAGATCAGGAGACTCATTGGGGACGAGCAGGGCGTGACCGACAACCATAAAATGATCGGCGATCTCTATATGGATGTGGGGGACTATGCAACCGCCATCCCGTTTTACCAGCAATGCGCAAAAGAAAGCCTGCAACTTGGCTACCCGGACCTGGCGCGCAAATCCTACGACTCGTTGGCCAGTGCTTATTCACTCATTGGAGATTACCAACAGGCTTTTGGCCACCATGTGCTGGCAGAAGACCTTGAAGACAGCCTCTTTAATCTGGAAAAATCCAAAATCATCGATGAACTCCGAACCAAATATGAAACAGCACAAAAAGAAAAGGAGCTGGCACAGAAAGACCTAACCATCCAGCGGCGCAATCTCCTCACGGCAGGTCTTGGGGGAGGCCTTGTGTTATTAATCATACTGGGTGCACAGTATATTCAGCGCCAAAAACTGGTGCATCAAAACCAATTGACTTTAGAAAAAAGCAGATTCAAGGAAGCCCAAATCGAAGCGGCCATTTCTTCACAGGAAAAGGAACGCACCCGGTTTGCGCAGGACCTGCACGATGGCTTTGGCCAGATGATTTCTATTCTCAATCTGAACCTAAAATCCCTGGAAAATGAAAATCATGATCGGCATAAAGTGTTTCAAGAATCTGCCAAAGTGCTCGAAGATATGTATCGGGAACTCAAAGGCATTTGCTTTAATCTGATGCCCCAAACTTTGATCAAAAGCGGAATCATGGCTGCCGTCAGAGAGTTTGCCGCCAGGGTAAACACCACTGGCAAAATCTCCCTGGAGACCGACTTTTTTGGCCTGGACAATCGACTTTCCGAAGTGCAGGAAATCTCCCTTTACAGAATCACGCAGGAATGGGTCAACAACATTCTCAAATACAGTGATGCCGATCAGGTAAGCATCCAGATCACTACCGATCAGGAAGAAATCACCCTGATGATAGAAGACAATGGAAGTGGATTTGATGCAGAAGTGCTCCGATCAGGATCCGGCAATGGCTGGCGAAACATGACCTCCCGAGCCAACCTCATCAAAGGAGAGCTGGAGTTGGATACCACCCCGGGTCTCAGAGGCAATACACTCATTGTGAATGCGCCGGTGCACTTTCTGTCTCACCATCAAAATGAAGTATTGGTATAAAATATAGCATAGGAGTTTGCTAAATTAACGCCGATTAACTCCACCCATATTGAATTAACTAGATTATGAAATTTTCATTTTTCCTCCTTGCCGTACTGATATTCACTGGCACCACACATTCTCAGCCACAGTTTGATCAACTAAATACCGACAGTCTAAAACTGATTCTCGCCAACGCTCCGGACGACACCAGCAAAGTCAATACGGCCCTGCTCCTACATGACAAGTACCGATTGTCGGATTTTCCTCAGGCCGCCCAATATGCTCAAACAGCCTATGAGCTCTCTAAAAAAATCAAGTGGGACAAAGGGATTGGCTTATCGGCCAACAACCACGCCGTAGCGTTAAGCCTTACTGGCAAAGGTGATGAAGCCGTGCCGCTGTTGCATGAATCTATCCGCCATGCAGGATTAGCCGGAGACACCTCCACAGTGGCCAATTGCTACATGACCCTAGGAAATATCGAGTACGACAAAACCAACTACAGTGAAGCATTACCATTCTACTTCAAGTGCCTTGAGACTTATCAATCCATCCGCAACTATGCGGGCATGTCCAGTGCGCTGATCTGGATCGGCATCATCTATCAGTATGCTCAGGAGGATTATACCCAGGCCATCAACACCTACAATGAAGCGATGATCTATGCCGACATGGGCAAAGCCAATCTAAACAAGGGCTACATCGCTTCAAACCTGGCCACCATCTATTACAATCAGGAACAGTATGACTCGGCCATCACCTATTACCAAAAAGGACTTGAGATCAAAATGAAGTACAAAGATTCAAGGGGCATTGCCAACGGGTACAATAACATCGGAAACTGCTATTTTGATATGAAAAGATACCCCGAAGCCCTGGAGCTGTACAACCGCTCCCTTGAGATAAGAAAGGAGCTTTTTGATAGCACGGGGATCGCCACTTCGTTTGTCAATATCGGCAAAACCCATGCCGAAATGGGTAACTACCACCCAGCCATAGACCTGATGACGCAAAGTTTGGAAATCGCCGGACGAATCGGATACAAGGAAGCCATACAGGAGTCGTATTTGCGCATCAGTGAGTTAGAAGAATCCAACAAAAACTACCAGGCTGCGCTGGATAACTACAAGCGATACAAGGAACTCTCTGATGTCATTTTCAATACCTCTAGGGAAGAAATCATTTCAGACCTGAAAACCAAATATGAAACGGATAAAAAAGAACAGCAAATTGTTCTTCAGGGCGTAGAAATCGCTGAGCAAAAAGCCCAAAACCAGAGAAACCTGGCCCTGATTGTCGGGTTAGTAGTGGTGATCACTCTCCTGACCGTCATCCTGCTACTCCTCAGAAGCAGAACCCGAAAAAAGCATGCCCTGTTGGTCAAAGAAGGTCAAATCAAGCTTCGCGAAACACAAATAGAAGCAGCCATTTCGTCACAGGAAAGCGAGCGCTCCCGCTTCGCCAAAGATTTACATGACGGGTTTGGTCAGATGATTTCCATCCTCAACCTCAATCTGAAATCCCTTGAAAGTGAAAACCGTGACCGTCATCTGGTGTTTGAAGAGTCTGCCAAAGTCCTCGAAGAAATGTACCAGGAACTGAAAGGCATCTGTTTCAACCTGATGCCTCAAACCCTGATCAAAAGCGGAATCTCTGCGGCAATACAGGAGTTTGCCGCTCGTGTCAACACCACAGGAAAGGTTGCTCTGGAGACCGACTTCTTTGGGCTGGAAGACCGACTAACAGAAGTGCAGGAAATATCCCTCTACCGAATCACACAGGAATGGGTCAATAACATCCTCAAGTACAGTGATGCCGACCGGGTGAGCATCCAGATTACCAAGGATCAGGAGGAAATCACGCTCATGATTGAGGACAATGGATCGGGATTTGATCCCGAAGCTTTGATCTCAGGCAAGGGCAATGGGTGGCGAAATATGAACTCCCGCGCCAACCTGATCAAAGGTGAGCTGGAGCTGGACACCACCCCGGGTATGAAAGGCAACACCCTGATCGTGAATGCTCCGGTAGGGGCAGAAATCCCCGAGCCCGAGACTCCACTGATAGCCTAAGCCGACCTGAGCAGCTGTTCCATAGGAAAGAATGAGATCCAATTTTACGATTTTGAGGTAGCAAGCGAATAAGAATACCCTCCCAACGGTATGTGATGACAGACGGGGTGCCGTTAATTTTAGCCCAAAATTATTCACCATCAATGAGGCGCTAAAACCACGGATACGCATGAATTTATTATCTTTCCTCAAAATCAAAACTGCCGCCTTGACCATGAGAATATTCTTGACCGATGATCATGCTGTGCTGATCGGGGGACTGATCAAAATCATTGAATCTGAACCCGACCTGGAAGTAGTAGGAAGCGCCGGAACCGTGTCCGACACCATGGATCAGCTCACTCAGAAAAAAGTGGATCTCCTCATTACCGACTATAATCTGCCAGATGAAGATGGACTTACCCTTGTCAGAAAAGTAAGACGAAAATACCCCGACATCAAAATCCTGGTGCTTAGCATGCACGACGAAGCCCACCTGGTCAAAGAGATTCTTAAAGAGGGCATAGAGGGTTATCTCATCAAAAAAGACTCTCACAATGAACTGATCAATGCCATCTATACCATCAAATCCGGCAAGACCTATCTCAGTTCAGACGTCAGCAAAATACTGATCAAGGGACTCAATGGAGTAGAAGAACAACGGCTCCTTACTGAACGGGAGCGGGAGATCGTTAAACTGATTTCCAAAGAGTTTACTAACCGACAAATTGCCGAGGAGTTATTTATCTCTGAGCGCACTGTAGAAACCCACCGTAAAAATATTTTCAGAAAAACCGGAACCAATAACCTGGTAGGATTAATTAAGTTCGCCTACGCAAACAACCTGATTTGATCGAACTCTTTTCTTTCCAGTTTACCTATCTGGAATTCGGCTTTTTTCTGTGTGTCCCATTCCTTATTGGCATGGCCAAAACCGGCATTCATGGTGCAGGTATGGCTGCTGTGCCTCTGCTGGCGTTGGTCTTTGGCGGGCGCCTGTCCAGTGGCATTATGCTGCCCATTCTCTGTATTGCAGACATTTTTGCGGTAGCCTATTACAACCGGCACGCCAACTGGACGCATTTAGGCAAGCTGTTTCCGTGGGCCGCCGGAGGAGTGATTTTAGGCACCTACGTTGGAGGAAAAATTGACGATGAAGCCTTCCGGATGATCATGGCTGTGATCATCTTCGTCAGTTTGGCCATTATGGTCTGGAGAGAAAAATCCACCAACCAGCACATCCCTCAGGGCATCTGGTTCGCAGCCCTGCTGGGAGTCCTGGGTGGGTTCACCACCATGGTGGGCAACCTGGCCGGCTCGGTGATGGCCCTGTATCTTTTGTCCATGCGTCTGCCCAAAAATGAATTCATCGGCACAGCGGCCTGGTTTTTTATGATTGTGAATCTTTTTAAGATCCCCTTTCATGTATTCGCCTGGGAGACGATTACCCTGGATAGTTTTTTACTGGATCTGACCTCCATTCCTGCGGTGGCGCTCGGCGCTTTCGTGGGGATCACCATTGTCAAAAAAATACCCGAGCAGTATTACCGGTGGTTCATCATTGCCACCACCGCCCTGGCTGCACTCATGATGGTCTTGTAGACACCACTCCTGTTATCCTCAAAAATACCCTGCTCAGGGTATGCATTTTACGTTCCCATACGGATGGATTCCTTCTGGCTTCATTCAGAGATTTGTATTAAAAAATCAATGAAAAATCCCATCCAACTTCTCTCCCTCTGTTTGCTAACGCTTGCGCTACTTTCCTGCTCAGAGGATCCTGATGATGTCAAAGTAGTAGATCAAAAAGGCATGCTTACGGTCGACATCTCAGGGACCAGCACCATGAACTTTGAGGACGACACCCTCACGGCTTATACTCATGCAGGGCTTTTTATTGTGAAGGCCTCTGATCTGGAGGAAAATAATATCTGGATCATGATGGACATGACCCAAATCGACAATATGATCGGGGAGCACACCGTAGCCAGGACAGGCGCCGAAGTGCAAATCAATTTCAACCTTGGTGATGGCTCAAACTACTACAGTGCTACTACTGGAGTGGTCACAGTAACCAAATATGACGAAACGTTCATCAAAGGCACTTTTTCATTCGACGCAATAGATGCCGGAGATGCCAGCGCCACCATTTCAGCTACGAATGGTCAGTTCGAGTCCACCATTTATTGATAGAAATACACTCTTCCCAATTCATTCAAACTGTCACTTACATGATCGCCCAAACAAAGAAAATACTCACAATATTGATTCTGCTACTCGCGGTAGTCACACTGAAAGCGCAGCAGGTCACCTATCAGGTGCTGGAAGACAATCCGGATAAAGTATACACCAAGTTTATCGCCCCGGAGTACGGCATGGAGTCCAATTCTACTAACCTATCCTTTTTTCTGGGTGCCAATACCCGGATGGGTCTGACGGAAGCCATCACGATGGAAGGAGTCGCCAGATTGGACCTCTACCAAATAAGCGGATCAGGCCCCTCATTCCTGCTGGAGGCAGGCGGGTTTCTTCCACTTACCTCCAAGATCAAAAAGAAGGAGGTGCCGATAGTCCTGAGTTATAACCCCTATGCCGGTACGGTCTATAAGGATGGCCGATCCTACAACGTAGAGGAAACCAAGTCCATCAAAATACCAGACGGCCAGTACCGAAACGAACTGGGAGGACGCAGCGGACTGTATATGCGCAAAACCGGAGCAGAGAGCCTGGCTGGCAATGCTTCTTCCTTCGTGTTGCTCACAGGCGCCTACCTGGGCGGACAGTGGACCTCTCAGGCCTATGTGAAAACCAAGATCAACAATGATGTAGAGCGCATCGGCGCAGGATTCACCAGAGTCTATGCAGACCTGCTAGTGCTGCCGGTCTCCACCCTGGGAGACGCAGCAGCTAACCAAGGATTAAAGCCAGACGGTGCCATAGGCTGGCGATTGGGTTTTCAGTGGTATGTGAGCCCACATGATGGCGACTATAAATTTCTAAGTAATTCCGTTTTCACAGCAGAACTGGGCAAGCGCCCGCTCACCGGGTTTTTATTCAACATGTCCTGGGGTTTTGCCTTCATGAACAACCGATAACCTCTGAATCTACAATTCAATCATTCATATGCACTTTTCAAAAAAATTTATTGACATGAAAAAAATCATTCTAACTGTGGCCATCCTTGCTATGATCTGCGGATCAGCTCTGGCTCAATCGGTCACCGAAAAAGAGGTGAAAATCTCAGGGTACGGTGAGAAAAAACTCAAGAAAGCTCCCAGAAAGGTCTACATCGCCAACTTCAGGGTCTACTTCCATGTAATCGCTTCAGCCACTGCCAAATCCACGGGTGGATCGACTATTGGTGGCGGTTCATACAAGGGCAGCACCTCCACTACCATGACCGTAGCGGTAGACGGGGTAGATGTGCCCGATTTCCAAAAAGTAACGGACGATACCTACAACCGTTTTGTCGCGGATCTGAAGTCTAAGGGGTTCGAAATCATCAGCACTGCTGAGGCGTCTAAAATAGAATTTTACGAAGACTGGGAAATAAAAGAGGGTGGCCAGGTGAACTACGCCAATGTGCCTGGTTATGTGTCGGTAACCCCCACTGGCACCCAGTATATGGTAAAAAAGGAAACGCGAAAAGGTCGGGAAAAATCCACCTTCATCGACCGCACCCCACGTATCTCCAAAGAGCTGGAGGATGCCATCGTGATTGAAGCGACGTTTGCTTTCCCATTCATAGAAATGAAAACCAATTCTTCCAATATGGTGGGCTTTTCCTCTGTCAAAGCTAAAACCAACTTTGAGCTGGGCAGCGCAGCTGGCTCTGACGGGCTCGCAAATCTATTTGAAAACTCTCAGGTGAAGTTCACCGCCGGGAGTGGTCCCGGAGCTGCGGCAGATGCCTACCTGGCAGCAGATCTCAAAAAACCCATAGCCCTCGAAGGGGTTTTCAAAGATGAAAAATTCAAAGAATTCTCTGCGGCCAAAAGCACCCCTGCCTATTATGGGATCGTATTTGTGACCAATACCAAAGATCAGGTCACCAACACCGCCGCCTGCGACCAGCAGAAATATGTAGAGGCCACTACCAAAGCCATCAACGGATATATTGATCTGGCCCTGGAAGCCTTCTACGACAATGCCATCAAATAACTTTCCAATTATCCATCTTTCAATGGTCAAGTGAAAGGTGCATAGTTTGCCCTGACGGTTTTCCGTCAGGGTTTTTTATTTTGCAAAAAATAACGACGATGTTTTTCTCCAGAAAACCCAAAGGTCCGACTAAAAAGTACATCGCTTACAAGTCTAAAATGGCCAAATACCGGAATGTAATGACGGCTTTCAAAAATCAAGGCGACAGAAGACTCGTGACTTACTTTTTTGAGCAAACGGGTAAAGAAGTTCGTCAGCTTTGTGAAGCCCTTGAACTAACGATATCCGAACCCGGAAGCTCTTCAGGAGCGGACATCACGCTGATCAAGGCTTATGATCTGGGCAAGCTTCCTTTGCTTGACTCCTCAGAGATTGTGTGCATAGAGGTGCATCCATTGTCCCGGGTCAACGCGCTGGTGGAGGAGGCATTTCAGCACAAAGCCAGTGGCCAAATCACCTACTACATTGGTATGGACGAGCCACTGTTTGAAGTCTTCGGAGCAGAGCGGATACTCCGACTCATGGAGCAAATGGGCATGGAAGAGAATGAACCCATCACACATCCTATGATCAGCAAGAGCCTGGAGCGTGGAATGGAAAAACTTCAGAAAACACTCGCCAACCCCCAGGATATTCGTACTTCATCGGAGGAATGGAGGGCTGCCAACATGCCCTCCTGATCCAGCCTTAACAAAACCTTATCCAACATAATTGAGTTTACTAGCCTCATGCAACGCCCATATTTTCGTCTGATTGCCCTTATCGCACTAGCGGGACTTCTAAGCTGCAGTGAACCCCAAATGGTCATGGTGCTCTCTCCCACTCAAGTGACGGTACAGCATGCAGATGACATCCTGGTCATCGACGACACACTGGTGAGGCCGATGCTCTATCACAACCTCCCTCATTTTGAGGAACTCCCAGTGGAAGAATCCAAGGCGAAATTTATAGGGGCGGTACTACCCGCCATCCTCATTGCCAAATTCAAAATTGACAGTGTGCGTACGGAGGTCATGGCCCTGACCCGGAAAAAGAAATGGACCCCGACAGACTCCGCTCTCTACCGCACACAGACCGAGCGCTTCAGGGCGAAAAACATCTCATCGCTTTTGGATAAGATGCAGACACACCCAAACAGCATCGTATTGGCACAGGCCATAGTGGAAAGTGGCTGGGGATCATCGAGGTTTTTCCAGGAAGCCAATAACCTCTTTGGAATCTGGTCCTACAATACCTCAGAGCCACGAATAGCAGCGGGAAAAAGCAGAAACGGGACCCGCATCTATTTGAGAAAGTATGACAATATTTCAGAATCCATTGTGGACTATTTTGAAACCGTGGCCAGGGCACGCGCCTACAGACACTTCCGGGAAGCCCGCAAAACCACCAGTGAAGTCGCCACACTGGTGCCCCATCTCCGATATTACTCCGAGCGACGCGATGAGTACGTGGAACAACTCCAGACCATCATCCGGCAAAATGAGCTCACACAGTATGACAGGCACCAACTGGACCCGGCTTATTTTATCCCCAAAACGCTTCCCTGATGACAGCTCTTTCCGGACCTATTCTGCTCATGCTAAGCTTATTATTTAGCTTATTTAGCAACCCAACAAGCTCAGTGGCCACAGACCATAAAGAGGTGGTTTGTTTCGTCTATCACCGCTTTGGTGATGACAGATACCCTTCCACCAACATTTCACTGGCAGATTTTGAAGCCCACCTCCAATACCTCAGGGATCATGATTATCAGGTCTTGACCTTTGCAGATGCCATTGATTACCTACAATCCAATCAGGAAAATCGCAAAACGGCTGTGATCACGATCGACGATGGTTATAAAAGCTTTCATACCAATGGTCTTCCCCTGTTGGAAAAATACGGATACCCTGCCACAGTCTTTATCAATACCGAAACGGTAGGTGGTGGGGACTACATGAGCTGGTCCGAACTCAAAGATGCCGGCAATCGAAAAATCGAGATTGGCAATCACACCCACAGCCACGCCTATTTTCTCAATCTGCCCGAAAACAGCCGCTATAAAACCTTCGATGACGAAATCCGGCTGAGTCAAAAGATCATCAAGGAGCAGCTGGGCCTCACGCCCACCACATTCGCCTACCCCTATGGAGAGCTGGATCCTAAAATGGAAGCGATCATTCGCAATGCGGGATTTAAGGCGGCAGCGGCACAAAATTCCGGGGTGATTTCCGCTCAGAGCAACTTGATGCGGTGTCCCCGATTCCCTATGTCTGAATCTTATGCCGCGCTGGACAAGTTTTCCTCAAAGGCCCGCATGAATGCCCTTGTCCCGAAAGAAGAAACTCCGACCTCCTTCATGATGCCTGAGCATCACCGCCCGGAACTGACCCTGCAGTTTGTTACGGGTGCATTACAAATCAATCAGCTCCAGTGCTTCATTCAGGGAGGTGAGTGCCAGATGACTATAACTGAGAAAGAAGGTGAAACCACCCTAAAATTAACATCAGCAGGAAAACTCACCCGGCGCAGGACACTCTACACGGTCACCGTACCGGATAAGAATGGTCAATGGTATTGGTACAGTCACTTGTGGATAGACCCAAGTGTGAAATAACCTATCTTCCCAAAATCAGAAGCAACAGACCCAGCAGTATCCCAGCGAGGTAGATTCCCTTCTTCCTGATGTTTTTCTCCTGATAGAAAATGGCCCCAAAGAGGAAAACGATGAGCACATTCGACCGACGCACCAGACTGATGACCGAGATGAGTGAATCGGGTAGTGATATGCTATAAAAATAGAGGTAGTCACCGATCAACAGAAAAATACCAATAAAGGGAATACTCCATCGCCATTGAAAAGTCGTGGTTTTGGCACGTCCCGGATACCAGAGCAGGAGAAGTACAGGCACCAATAACAATGTCTGGTAAAAGGTAAAGTAGGCCTGGACAGCCATCACATCTGTCTGACGGAGCAGGTACCGATCGTACAAGGCACTGCAAGTGCCCAAAAGTGTACCCGCGATCAGAAACCAAATGAATTTATTGCTTCGGAAAGAAATACCCTCGAGCTTTCCGGCGGTGGAAAAGAGATAGAAAAAGACAAAAATTACCAGCACCCCGGCGAGCTGAAAGAAATTTAGCCTTTCGGAGAAAATCACAAAAGCTCCAAGCATAGTCCAAAGGGGCCCCGTGGAACGAATGGGAGCAAGAATGGTCAGCGGCAGGTTTTTCATCGCGAAAAAGGTAAAAATCCAGCTGCTGAGTACAATCACCGTCTTCAGGATAATCCTCAGATGATCACCTCCACTCACTGGCGGCACATACATTAGCTGATCAGGCGTGAGGTATCCCATGGCTGACACCACTACCAATACGAGCATGATCACTGAAGCCATCACTGTAGAAAAGAAAAGCGTCGGAATCACAGCATTCTCATTGAGCGAAATCTTTTTGAAAATGTCATAAAAACCAAGAAAAAATGCTGAGGCAAAAGCCAGGATGAGCCACATGGTGTATCGGTCATTTGGTGGCGACAAAGTTAGAGAAAGACAACTCCACGCGCGTGCTTATCAATCATCCTCAAAACAGTTCTTTTCAATATTTATCAGGAATCTCTAACTTTAATGAACTACAACCCCCTGGACCATGAGACCTAAAAGGTACCTGACCGCTGTTCTCTTTGCGCTGACCATCTGTTCGTCAGGATTACTCATTAACTGCGCCTCCTATTCGAGTTTCCAAACCGCCAGAACATTACCTCAAGGCAAAGTATCAGGTACGGCAGGCCTTGGATATAATTACCTGGGAGAAGAGAGTTTTGTGGACCTGGCGTTGCGGGTAGGGCTGGAAGACAGTGTGGACATCGGTCTGAAAGCCAACTTTACCAATTGGGGTAGCACCCTGATCATGGGCGATATCAAAAAACAGTTGGCCACACAGTCACCCAATTTCAACAGCGCCCTGGGCATTGGGCTCTCAGCCGTCACCGCAGATGATGAGGGAGTGGCCCTTCATTTCCCGGCCTATTTTAGCTTTCACTCCTCCAGTCAAAAACTGACGCTTTATCTCAACCCCAGGGTTTTCTACTACCTCGATCTAAGGAATAGCCAGGAAAGATCACACAACAACTCCGGACTGGGAGCAGGCAACTCTGTGGGATTAAAGCTTGGCAACCGGTTCGCTATTATGCCAGAGTATTCCTTTTTTGTCGGCCAATACAACGATGAGCTCAAAGTCAATAACCTGTTCAGTGTTGGCCTGGGCTTTCGGGTGCCATAAACTTCGGCCGAACACTGCAAATATTTATCTTCGCTACCAACCAATCGATCAAAACAGATGCAGGTAGTTGTTGCTTCTAAAAACCCAGTAAAAATCAATGCCACGCAGGAGGGGTTCCGGCAAATATTCCCGAAAGGTGAACTCTCCGTTACCGGACTCAGTGTGCCTTCGGGTGTATCAGACCAGCCCATGACTGATGAAGAAACACTGCAGGGAGCGGCCAACCGGGCACGGAACGCCCGCCATGAGCAGCCTGATGCCGACTACTGGGTGGGCATAGAAGGCGGCCTTGATGAAACTCCACAGGGGCTCATCGCCTTTGCCTGGGTGGTCATTCTCTCCCAAAACCAAATGGGACAGTCGCGTACCAGCACTTTCCACCTTCCCCCCAAAGTCACGGAGCTGATCCACCAAGGCATTGAACTGGGGCATGCCAACGATCAGGTATTTGGCGAAAAAAACTCTAAACAAAAAGGTGGCGCAGTAGGGTCACTCACCGGTGGCGTACTTGGGCGCACGGAGTACTATGTGCAGGCCGTGATGCTGGCACTGGTCCCCTTCAAAAACCCCGAGATCTACCCCATTCATTAACAGAATGGCCGGGCACAATACATGAAAGCTTAAAAAAGTTAGCTGAGAATAAGTATCTTAGAGAAACCGGTTGTTTCTATTGAACACATGAAGATTCTCTACACCTGCCTTTTGCTCTCCTCCCTGTTGTTTACTTCCTGCTTTGAGTATGAGGAAGAACTCTCCCTGGTACAATATGGCAGCAGGGATTATGCCCTGTCCGGGGTACTTCAGGAGGACTGGGGTGCTCACTCAGGCAAGCATTATAACATGGATTTTACCATCATTGGAGAAACATCCGTTTTCGAAGAAAACCAGAATGCATTGGGTGAGACCTATTTTACCCTTAGCGAGGATTTTGACTGCTATCTTTTCACGGAATTTTTCTCTCCGGGCAAAGAGGGGTTTCAGGAAGGCACTTTTACAGCTTTGGGCAATCGCAAACTCTCAGAAGCCGAAGGAGAATTTGTATTCCGACGCGTACAGTTTGGCAGGTCATTGGAAGAAGCCATCTTCGGCGAAAACGGCACCATCACCATAGTGATCACCAGCAAGGGGGTGTACCGCATGAAATATGACATCCTGATGGAAAACGGTCGCAAGCTGGAGGGTACTTTCATAGGAACTCCCCAATACCTGGATCGAAAATAAACTTCTCTTCTTTCACTTCTTGTAAACTATTTGTAGGTTCTCCACTGTTTCATCTCTATTACCGATGAATAGGAAAGAGTTTATTTACCGATCGTTAAGCAGTCTATTTGCCATGTCATCACTCAAGTCTTTTGCCAAAATGACGAATGACCTGCCCGTGCAGGATAAAAAAATGCCAGTACTCTTCATGGGCCATGGGTCTCCGATGAATGGCATTGAAGACAATGAATTCACCAGAAAGTGGGAAAGCATTGCCAAAGAGATCACCCAGCCTGCAGCTGTGCTTTGTATCTCCGCACACTGGCTTACGCGGGGTACACATGTCACTGCCATGAACCACCCTAAAACCATTCACGATTTCGGAGGGTTTCCACAGGAGCTTTTTCAGGTACAGTATCCAGCGCCTGGTGATCCCGCTTTGGCTGCAGAAACCAGCAAACTCATTCAATCTACCAACGTGGGACTGGATCATGATTGGGGACTGGACCATGGCTGCTGGTCGGTGGTGAAGCGCATGTATCCGGAAGCCAACATCCCGGTACTGCAGCTCAGCATTGACTACCATCAGCCACCAGGCTATCATTATCAACTGGCGCAAGAGCTCTCTGCTCTTCGCAAAAAGGGGGTTCTTATTTTGGGCAGCGGCAACATGGTGCATAACCTGCGCATGGTAGACTGGCAGCATTTCGAAGTGCCCAATTATGGGTTCGATTGGGCACAGGAAATGAATGAAAAATTCAAAACCTACATCTACTCAAAGGAGCATTCCAGGCTGATCAATTATACGGAACTGGGGCCAGCTGCCAAGCTGGCCATCCCTACTCCGGATCATTATTATCCCCTCCTTTATGCCCTGGCCCTACAGGATCAGAAGGAGGAGGTGGAAATCTTCAATGATCAGTACGTGGCTGGATCACTCACCATGACTTCCGTGAAAATTGGGTAGCCTAATGACACTCGGGCTTGGCGGAGGATGCCACTGGTGTACAGAAGCCATTTTTGCTCGGCTCAGGGGAGTATCTTCCGTAGCGCAGGGCTGGATCTCCTCAGTAGTACCTGATGAGACTTTTTCAGAAGCCATCAAGCTACAGTTTGACCATGAGCGGATCCCTTTGGAGATAATCATCCATATCCATTTGCTCACCCATTCTTCCACATCTCATCACACCATGCGGCACAAATATCGGTCGGCAATCTATACAATCAATGAATCCGATGCCCAGGCTGCGAGAGCCTCCCTGGCAACCCTTCAGTCTCACTTTCAGCAACCCCTGATCACTCAAATATTGCCGCTTGATGTCTTTCGATTGAATAGTGAGCAATACCTTGATTACTATTTCAAAAACCCTGAAAAGCCTTTTTGTAAAACCTATATTGATCCCAAAATCAGGCAAATCACCAGTGAGTTCTCCTCCTACCTCACTTGAAATCATGTGAAGGTTGATTTTCAATAATGCTACTTTTCTGGTAAATTGAAGGAAGATTCCCTCAACCCAACCAACCTTTAAAAAAATGGAAAATCAAGAAATAAAAGTCCCTGCCTGGTTCTGGGTCGTGGCTGTGATCATGCTCATTTGGAACCTTATGGGAGTAGGCTCCTTCATCCAAAATATGATGATGTCGGAAGAGGCCCTGCAAGCGCTCCCTCAGGCAGAGCAGGATTTGTATGCCAACTACCCCAACTGGACGAAGGTCGCATTTTTCGTGGCGGTATTCGGTGGCGCCATCGGGTCGCTGGGCCTCCTCCTCCGCAAAGCCTGGTCCCGATCGATCCTGATCGTTTCACTGGTGGCAGTGATCGCTCAGATGATTCACAGTTTGTTCATAGCCAAAGCCATGGATGTGTACGGACCCGGGGCCGCCATCATGCCTGTGCTGATTATCCTTTTTGGTTTCTTTCTGGTCTGGTTTTCCAACTTTGGAATCCGCAAAGGCTGGCTGAGGTAGATCAGCTATTTGCCTCCTTCAGAGCTCGGTAGAGAATTTTCCTGGCGTTGATCTCTTTGAGTTTTTCCTGAACATCAGAGACCAGACGCATGCTCACATGGGCATGCCCGTTTCTATTTGGAGAACCTATAGATAGGGACCAATATTCGACCAGTTCCGTAACAACCCCACTTTATTTCATCTAACGCTCTTGTTTTAAAATCTAATTGTGTATTTTTTCTGGTTAGAACAGTTAGTACATTTTAATCAATACTCATTACTCACTATTTAGTCCAGCTATTCATGAATGACTTCTTAATCTTTACCCTGGCCATCCTGGCTGCAGGGAGTATTTTGTTTGGAGCCAACTACATCTTGTTAAAACAATCATTCCTGTATTGGATAGGGGTGGTTTTGATTGTCTTCACTTGTGCCATTGCCCTGATCACAATGCTCGTTGGTGTTTTTGGAATCCAGTATTTGTTCCTGACCATTCCCCTTGGATGCGGGTTTGGTGTGATTGCGCTTTTGGCGATTATACGCGTTGTGCGAAAGCCCTTTCGGGAAATGAGTGGCTATCTCAACGCCATCTCTACTGGCAGCATGGCCATTGAGAACTCTAGCGCTTTGGAAAAAGACGCTGAAACGGGCGGGTTGTTCCGGCAGCTGCATGCCTACCTTCAGCGGATAGACCATGTATCAGTGTTTGCTTCGGAAATTGGCAACGGAAACCTGGAGGTAGAATTTATCTCCGCTGGTGAAAATGATCTTCTGGGAAACTCCCTGATCAAAATGAGGGATAACCTAAAGGCCGTCATCGACGACTCCAAGGCTGTGGTAAGGCAAGCCACCGAAGAAGGTAAGTTAGAAGCCAGAATAGAAACCACCGGCAAAGAAGGAGCCTGGAGGGAACTCGGGGAAGCGCTGAACAGTCTGTTAGTCTCCTTTTCGATGCCACTGCTCAGATTCAACACCATCATCAATGCCCTGGCCAATGGTGACCTTACCAACCGCTATGACGATCAGGCCAAAGGCGACATTTTAGAAATGACTCAAAGCCTGAATTCTGCCCTAAGCAATATTGATGCGCTGTTGAGTCAGGTAGCACAAAACGCCACGATTATTGAAGAATCCTCCAGCGACATGCGGGTATCGGGTGAAGAAATGAGCTCCAATACCAATGAAATCGCCTCCTCTATAGCCGAGATGAGCAATGGAGCACACCTCCAGGTGAATAAAGTGGATGATGCTTCAAGTCTCATGGAAGGCATTTTGAACTCTTCGAAAGAAATGGGTCATAAGGCCGAGACCATTCATAATGCCGCCAAAATGGTGGCAGAAAACAGTAAAAAAGGCAATGTGATGATTGATGAAGTAGTGGCCAACATGGGACAGATCGCCGGATTCTCAGATAAGACCAACGATTCCATCAAGGTGCTCACTGAGCGCTCTCGCGAAATCTCCAGGGTATTGGGCGTGATCACGGAAATCTCCTCACAAACGAATTTGCTGGCACTCAATGCTGCCATAGAGGCCGCACAGGCTGGGGATGCCGGCAGGGGGTTTGCTGTAGTGGCTGAGGAAATCAGAAAACTCGCTGAAGACTCCAAAAAATCTGCACGGGAAATCGAAGCGCTGGTAATGGATGTGCAAAATGACACCCTCAAGGCATCGGATGCCATGGCACAGATGAGCACGAGCGTAAAAAGCGGCGAAACTACCTCACGGGCAGCCGCGGATTCTTTCAAGGTAATCCATGATTCCTCGCATCTAAACCTTGAAATCTCCGAGGAGATTCTAAATGCCACACAAAATCAGATTCTGGATATCAACAACGTGGTGAACATCACAGAGGGAATTGTAGTCATCGCCGAAGAAACAGCCGCCGGCACTGAACAAATTGCCAGCTCTGCGGCTGAGCTATCTACCGGGATGGAAGTCTACAATCAGAAAATACAGAAACTCGCCGAGGTGGCCGAATCCCTCAAAGCAGGAGTAAGTATCCTCAAACTCTCAGGTCAGCATCATGCGTTGGACATTGCACCGAATCAGGAAAAGGAATCGGTGTTGTTGGATTCATTGGTCGACACGGATGGCGAATTGGAATACGAAGAACTGGATCAAAAAGAAGGTTGACCAACTGGTCTTTTGCTAGGCGGACCGAAAGGATCTAATCACGGCACTATCCACCACCAGGCGTTCGTACTCCGAAGGGTGGGTAGTGCCTCCCATCATTACTCCAGGGTTCTGGTAGGTCATTTTGCTCTCCAAGATAGTGCGGCCTGATACATGACACTCTCGCACCCCGGTCTGTTCGATGAGATGCTGAATATTATGAGGTCGTACTCCGCCTCCAGCGAGTATGATGATCCTGGACCTTGCGTGGCTGACCAGCTTGGCAATCACGTCCGCCCCCTCCGGTGCAGTAGGCTGCAACCCTGAGGTCAGCACCCTGTCCACCCCTAAGCTTATCAGCATGTCCAGTGCCCTCATCGGATCCTGTACCATATCGAATGCACGGTGAAATGTCACGTTCATAGGTCTGGCGACGGCCATCAACTCGGCCATACGCTCCAGGTCCACATCGCCTTCTCTGGTAAGGCAGCCAAACACTACCCCATCAGCCTTTAGGTCTTTGGCCACCTGAATGTCGTATTTCATGGCCTCTATCTCTGCAGATGAATACAAAAAATCTCCGCCTCTTGGCCTGATCATCACCTGGAGTCCGATACCTATCTGTGCGCTCACTGCTCTGATGAGTCCTGCACTTGGCGTAGTCCCCCCCTCTGCCAGGTTATCACAAAGCTCCACCCGATCAGCCCCACCAGCCTCAGCGTTGATGGCAGATTCTATCGAATCAATACATACCTCGATGATGGTTTTCATTAGTCTCTTGATACCATAAAGCTATACCGGAAGACTGACAATGAATGTGCTACCCGTACCATTTGGCGTTTCCAGCCATACCTTTCCCCCCAGGTCCCCTACATACTTTTTTACAATGGAAAGGCCAAGACCTATGGACTGCTCTCCACCGGTAGGTTTAGCACTCAATTTTTGGAATCTATTGAAAAGCAACGATCTGTCCTCTTCCGAGAATCCCGGGCCCTGATCACAAACCTTGAAAAGCACAGCACCCTCCTGCCTTTCTGTTTCCAGTCTGACCCGGGTTTTGGCATTCGAGAATTTCACCGCATTCGATACAAGGTTTTCCAGTACCAAAAAAAGCAGCATATGATCAGTCTCGATGATCTGATCGCCGTGTCTGTGCATCAATTCGATCTCAATGGACTTCTGGGCCGCTGCAGCCCGGTAACGACTCACAATATCCTGGGTGATCTGAGTGATATCCACTTGTTCACGAAGCACAATGCTTCGTGCTCCTTCTGCCACTTCCACATCCAGGATTTTGGAAATCATCTGATTGATCCTTTTGGCACCGGTACCTATCTGTGTCAGTAGTTCCTTATCCTCCTCAGACATCTGCTCGGCGTGTGCATTCAAAAAATCTGAAAGACCAATAATATGGCCCAGGGGAGATCTCAGATCATGAGCGAAAACCTTCATCAAAACATTCTTTTCTTCATTGAGGGCAATCAGCTGCATATTTCTGTTCATTAGCTGCTCATTTTTCTGACGAATATCATTCTGCTGCTCCTCGATCTGATCTTTTTGCATCACCAGCAGTCTGGTATTTCGCCGGTTTTTGAAAAACAAAAAGCCAATCACTCCCAAAAAGATACTGACAAAAGTGATTCCAAGAATGAGGACACGTTTGACGTTCCTATCCTTCTGTAGTTTCAGGTTGGCATTCTTGATCAGTGCCAACTGCAGCTCCTTCTCTTTGGTGAGGATGGAGGTCCCTATCTCAGTTCCCCCATAGAGATTTTCTATAAATTCATACAACTCCGCCCCCAGGTACCTGGAAATAATGAGACCCACTTTTTCATGGTAGCGTGGATCAGACAGGAATTGATTGAAAGGTGTTTGCCAGTCGCTGGACTTAGGCATCGTCACCCCATAGCCTGTCCCGCGAACATTATAGAGGTTTTGGCGGGTAAGGTCGCCTCCCTTTTTGATCAACATCAGATAGATCGGCAAATCGATAAATCCAAAGCGATTTTCATCTTCTGCAATGTTATCCAGTATGTTTTGGTCGCTATGTATGTGCAGAGTCTCAAAGTCGATATTCAACTGATCCTTAAGATTCCGAAGCAGGTTTTCATAATTGGTGCCTTTGATGGTGACCGCTACCCTCCCATCCAGCATTTCTTTAAGCTCCTGGTAGGTTCTGGCAATGGGGGTTCCCTGACCTGTGACCAGCACCGTGATGTCAGGTAGGTAAGCCTCCGAAAAATTCAAATACTGCTTTCTATCCTCCGTGATGGAGAAAGCCGAGGCTCCAAGAATATTGGGCTTTTCAGGATTTTTCATAATATCCAGGATACTGTGAAAACTCTCTGCCTCCACCCACCGAGTGGATAACTCCACGCCATGGGTCTCCTTCAGATACTCCGTGAATTCCATTAGCAGATCATATTCAAGACCCTTCAATTGGCCTTGTTCCTCATAGATGAAGGGCACAGAAGTAAACCAATAAACATCTAGTGTGGCGGTTTTGCTTTTTTGAGCCTGTCCCCAGGTTTGACTCATGGCCAATGACGGGATCAGAAACAAAAAGGTCCAAAAGAATAATTGCCGATACATAGTCTAAATATGTTCATTATTGCCAGCCTATACAACGGGCTCAGGCTGAACAGGAGAAAGGAATGTCTAATCGGGAGTTTTAGTGCCAAATCCGGAAGACCAACCCTGGGCACCACTAAAAAATTATTTCTGAAAAGACGGGGTATTTATATATTGCCCTGATTAAATGTTCACCAAAAAGCAAAGCCATGGATATCAGCAAAACAGTGGAAGAATACTTTGCCAGGCACCCCGAATACCACGCAGAGCTGAGGAAATTAAGAGCAATCATTCGTACCACCGAGCTGACAGAGACGATCAAATGGGGGATTCCCACCTACACCATTAACAATAAGAATGTGGTGGGAATAGGCGCTTTCAAAAGCTACGCAGGCTTGTGGTTTTTTCAGGGTTCGTTTCTCAAAGACGAAAAAGGTTTGCTCATCAACGCACAGGAGGGAAAAACCAAGGGGATGCGCCAGATGCGCTTTGAGTCCATCGAAGCAATAGATGAAAAAATCATTCGCTCCTATTTATTGGAAGCCATTGAAAACCAGAAACAGGGTAAGGAAATCAAACCGGAGAAAAAGCCTTTGGTGATTCCCGACGAGCTGAAAGAGCAACTGAGCAAAGACGGAAAACTCTCAGAGGCATTTGACCAATTAAGCCTTTCTAAAAAGCGTGACTATACCGAGTATATTCAGGAAGCCAAACGCCCCGAAACCAAACAAAACAGGCTCGAAAAGATCACTCCGATGATTTTGGCAGGAATGGGTCTAAACGATAAATACAAGTAAATGCAGGTAAGTAAATCCCTGGGTATAATCTTCCTCCTCCTAGCGATGGGTTGTACCCCAAACACGCCAATAGTCAAGAAAGCCCACTTATTAAGCCCAACAAAATCGTTACTGCAGGCCATCAGTATTGTGGACGAAAATACCGCCTGGGTAAGTGGGCATCGGGCAACTTTTCTCCGCACCGTCAACGGCGGGTCGGACTGGAGCGCATTCTCCTACGAGCCGATTGATTCTCTCCAGTTTCGCGACCTCCATGCCTTCAACAGTGAGGAAATCATCCTGATGAGTGCCGGACCTGGCAACCTCTCCCGGATCTTTCGATTCAGCCTTCAGGCGGGTTTTGAAGAAACCTATGTGATGCCTTATGAGCAGGGTTTCCTTAATACGATAGAGTTTTGGGATGACGAGAGAGGGCTGGCATTTGGGGATAGTTTCAATGGGGAGCTTTTTGTCTTAAAAACAGCAGATGGTGGTCGGAGCTGGACCAGAATAGATCCCAACCAGCTACCACCTGCCGGAGAAGGTGAGGGTGGTTTTGCGGCAAGTGGCACCTGTATCACTTCAAGACCAGGAGGCAAGGCCTGGATAGGTACCGGAGCTGGCGGGAACACAAGAGTGCTTTTCACCAGCGACTATGGAGATAGCTGGGAAACCTATGAAGTCCCTCTGGTCAAAGGATCCTCAGCCGGCATCACTTCTATCCGAATGTCGGACGATCAAATAGGGCTCATAGTGGGTGGTGACTTGGCCATCACTGATCAGTACACTGACAATATAGCCCTCACCAACAATGGGGGGCAGACCTGGCAACTCACGACAAGCCCGGTGACCAAAGGAGCCTTTTACGGAAGTGACCTGATGTCATGGGAAAACGCCTCCATACTCATCGCCTCAGGACCAAATGGCATTGATTACAGTACCGACCTGGGACAGACCTATATCAACCTGGACACCGGTAACTACTGGGCTGTGGACCTGCACCTCTCCGGCTTTGGGCTGGCCACCGGCACGGATGGTAAGATTTTGAAGCTCACCGTCCAGTAGCGTCGCAGTGATTTCATCCATGTGCTCAGATTAGTGAACCAATTTCATTTTTCCGCTGATGGTCTCTTGGTTAACTTTGTGTCATGGAAAGACGTCCCAGAAGAAACCGTGCCTCACAGGCCATCAGAGATCTGAGTCAGGAAACACTTGTCACCGCCAATGATCTGATCTATCCATTATTTCTCCTGGAAGGGAGTCATAAAAAAACTGAGGTGAAGTCCATGCCGGGGATTTTCAGGTTGAGTCTTGACCTCATGCTTCAGGAAATGGAGCAATGTCTCAAATTGGGCATCAAGGGATTTGATGTGTTTCCAGTGGTGGAAGATTTCCACAAAGACAAACTGGCTACGAGAAGCTACGACCGTGGTTTTTTCTACATCCAGGCCCTCGATACCATCAAAAAAGAATTTCCTGAGGCCCTCATCATCACTGATGTGGCCATGGACCCATACAGCTCAGATGGACATGACGGTATCGTGAAAGACGGAAAAATCCTCAACGACGAGACCCTCGATGTATTGGGTCAAATGGCCCTGGCACAGGCTGAAACCGGCATTGACATGATCGGCCCATCAGACATGATGGATGGGCGTGTCGGCCACCTGCGAAACGTCCTGGATGAGGCGGGATTCTCTCATGTAGGCATCATGGCCTACACGGCCAAATACGCCAGTGCATTTTACGGCCCGTTCAGAGACGCCCTGGACTCAGCTCCCAAGTTTGGAGACAAGAAAACCTATCAGATGAATCCGGCCAACCGCAAGGAAGCCCTCATAGAGGCGGAGCTCGACTATATAGAAGGTGCCGATGTGCTCATGGTAAAGCCTGCGCTCAGCTATCTTGATGTCATCTCCGACCTGAAAGCCAACTACGACTTACCCATAGCCGCCTACAATGTATCTGGAGAATATGCCATGATCAAAGCAGCCGGTCTTCAGGGCTGGCTGGATGCAGACCGGGTGCGCGACGAGGTGTTGCTGTCCATCAAGCGATCTGGTGCAGACATGATCCTTACCTATTTCGCCAAGGAGTTTTGCTCTCAAACCAGAGCCTGATCCAAGCGGATGGGTGAGAATTAACGCATTTTATTTAGTCTCACAGGCTTCAATACACTCCCATAGGTCTCGGTCATATATTCCTTGCCCTCAATTGACAGCTTAATCGACAAAATTGGCCTGTTGGACTAACAACATTATGCAAGAGTTGCTGGCATTCGTACATTCGATATACAACCAAACCCTAGCAACAATGATTACTATAGACAATGACCCCAACGAAGACCAGATGACTCTTGAATGCGCCTTGAAAATCGTACAACATCTGGAAAAAAACATTGTCAGGCACCGCGAAAACATCAATATGGCGAGCAAGCTGGCATCTATGAATAAATTCATTCAAATGAATTATATCCATAATATGGCCGAAACTGCCTAAGTCAGTTATCAGAAAAAGAGCACATCGGGCAAATAGTACCGTCATTAGCCAAACTTCCATCAGGCATAACTCATCGACTAAATAGGGTCACTCACCTAAAAACCATTATTTAGGATGGATAAATGAATCAGTTTTGTGACATAAGACCTCACAAATATGGAAAACATGACTGAACAAGAGTTGATTGAATGCGCCGAAAGAATCGTCCGTCACCTGGAAAAAAACATTGTTAAACACAGAGACAACCCCTCAATTGCCCATAAGCTTGCGTCGATGAACAAATACATACACATGTGCTACATCCAGCGAGTGACCGCTCTCTAGTCAAACAAATCCTCTTCCCGCTCCAGCATGAGTATGGAGCTTTGCGGTACAATGAAATACTTCTCACCCTCATACACCACTTCAAAAGCCCCTTTTTGAAGAAAAATAGCTAAATCTCCGGCTCTGGCCTGTAGAGGTATATATTTTACTCTTTCCTCCTCCTGCTTCCACGAATCATCTTCGTCAGCCGATACGGGAATCGGATAGCCAGGTCCGGCTTTTACTATATAACCGGTCTGTATCTTTTCTTTCTCCTGTACGCCTGGTGGCAGATAGATACCACTACTGGTCTTCTCCGATTCGGCCTTGGGTCTGATCAGGACCCGATCCCCTACCACTATAATATTCTTTAGTTTATTCTCTGCTGTGAGTTGCGTTCTCATTTTCTCTACTGTCACTCATTAACCAAACAAATTTCCCGAAGGGGTCTCCTCAGGTTTTTTGATCGCTGAAGAAGCATCTGCCCGTTCGAGCAATTTCTCATTCATGTCTTTACTGGTCTTGGCCCCAAGTTCTTTCAGACGCTCCGTCTTCCTGATCAGGTTATCCTTGCCATCATAGAGCTTCTTCATGGCCTCTGTATACTGCTGCTTCGACTTATCCAGGGACCTACCCACTTCCATCAGGTCGTCCACAAATGCTTTGAATTTGTCATACAGAGCTCCCCCCTGTCTGGCGATCTCCAGCGCATTTCTGTCCTGATATTCGTGCTTCCAGATACTAGCGACTGTACGCAGGGTAGCTATCAATGTAGCCGGGCTCACTATGATAATATTCTTATTGTGCGCTTCATTATAGAGCTCGCCGCCCTGCTGCACGAGTAGCGCAAAGGCTGACTCTATGGGTACAAACATCAGCACATAATCCAATGTCCCGGATTCAAATAGCTTGTGATAACTTTTTTCGCTCAGGCCCTTGATGTGGGCCCTTAAGGAAATGAGGTGATCTTTCAGGTGCTGCTCCCGCTCCTCCTCTGAGTCGCTATTCACGTATTTTTCATAAGCCACCAAGGATGCCTTCGCATCTATGACCAGATTTTTATTGTCCGGCAATCTGATGATCACATCAGGTCTGAGCCTACGGCCCTCCTCGTTGGTAAAAGACTCTTGGGTGAAGTACTCCCGATCCTTCTCCAGTCCAGATTTTTCCAGGATTCGCTCTAAAATAACCTCTCCCCAGTTACCCTGTACTTTGGTATCGCCCTTGAGTGCCTTGGTAAGGTTTTCGGTTTCCTTGGTCATCCGCTGGTTCAGCTCACGAAGGCTAATGATCTGCTCTCGCAGCGCAGTGCTTCGCTCCAGGCTGTCCTTATTGGTTTGCTCCACCTTCCGCTCAAACTCCACGAGTTTTTCACCAAGGGGCTTTAACAGATTGTCCAGATTGGACTTGTTTTGATCCGTAAACTTCCTGCTCTTCTCCTCAAATATCTCATTGGCCAGGTTTTTAAACTCTGCCGCAAATCGTTGTTGGAGGTTGTTTACCTCTTCCTTTTGCTCAGTAAGGCGCTCCTGCAGGTTTTTGAAGTTGGCCTTCAGACTGGAGTGCTCACTATTAATGTCCATAAAGCGCTCTCGCTCCTCTCTGAGCTCACCATTCAGTTGTGCCAGCTCTGCCGTCAGTTTATTGGAGCGCTCCTGCTCCATTTGCAGCTCCATCCGCAGTTTGGGGGCATCGTCCACCACTCCTTTGGACTGGAGCTTGGCTATCAGAAAACCGATAATCACTCCTGCCACCAACCCAATGATCAATACCATCAACGAATCAAACTCCATAGGTTAAAGTTAAATGAAACTCTGCAGATACCCGAACAACTCCATGGTCCACGCCACTCCCATGTGGATTATTATTCCTCCCCACACGTTTTTACTGTTGTAAGAGATTATACCCAAAATATATCCACCAAAAACCGAGCTGATAGCCTCGGTCAAAGGCTTCCCAAAATGGAGGAAAGCATAAGAAGCCACCATCGGTAAAACGGCATACCCTCCAAGGGTCTTTACAAAAGCATGGATCAGAAATCCTCTGAAAAACACTTCCACTGATACAAAATCACTGCCATAAGTGATTTCATAAAGCAATACTGACATCCAGACAGGAATACCGTGTGCTTCGGCAAAATTGTCACCACCGGAATACTGAAACCGGGGATAATAACTCTGTATGTCAGAGAAAAACGAACCGATACCAATGAAAACCATGGCTCCGGCCAGCAGCAGGAAATAGGGTTTTGGGTCAAACCGCTTGAGGGCCAGTCCATAGTAGTTTCTCGGACGCTCAGATTCGAAAATGGCATAGACGAGCATCAGCGGGATCACATTCAGAAAAATACTGGATGACCAATTGAGACACCTGGCTGCAAAACGATAGTCTATCGGACGAAGGCCCTTGATGATCTGTAGGTGCCCTATAAAGGATCTGTCCAGTGCCAGAATGGCAAACCCAATCACCAACATCAGCCAGAATGAACCCGTGAACACGGGTATTTGTTTTACCCGTGCGATGAGCAGACTCACGCCCAAAAAAGGGAATATCATCCACAAAAACATGTAAAGCCAATGCAGGAACGTCCCTCTGTAGCTATCGATCACCGAATCTTCAAAGTCATATGTATAGTTAAAGACAAAACATATGGTCAGAAATAGACTGATGAGGAGGTAGAGTTTGAGGTCAAAGTGCTTTCTTTGATACTCTTTTAGGTACTCAAAAATTTGCCGCATGCTAAAAATTTGCCCAAAGATATGTGTCTCATAGTATTTGCCTGGGATGTACACCCAAAATATAAGCTGATCGTAGCGGCCAATCGGGATGAGTTTTACGCTCGGCCCACTGCACCTGCTGCCTTTTGGCATGATGAACCAAGCATTCTGGGTGGTCGCGACCTCCAAGCGGGCGGATCCTGGATGACCGTTTCTAAACAGGGACATTTTGCGGCAGTCACCAACTATAGGGACCTGTCAAACATAAGGGAGAACGTAAGGTCGAGGGGGGAGATTCCTATTCGTTTTATGGATCCGGCACAGCAACCCCTAAACTATGTCGAGGATTTGCACGAGCGCTCCACAGCATATAACGGATTCAATGTGTTGGCCGCCACGCCTCAAATGATGACTCACTATAGCAACTATGAGCGCAAGGCGAACGTCATTGCTCCGGGCATTCATGGGTTGAGCAATGCACTTCTGGATACGCCATGGCCCAAGGTAGAATTGGCAAAGACTAAATTTCAGGAATTGATTGGCAATAGCTTCAGTCACGAGGAGTTAATAGAAATGATGAGTGACACCTCAACCGCCGGGGACAGTATCTTGCCAGACACCGGAGTGTCCAAAGAAATGGAAAAGGCTCTATCGGCCATGTGCATCCGCATGGAAAATTACGGCACCTGCTGCTCCACAGTGATTACCATGGACAGAGATGGTCAAATCGAATTTTCAGAAAAGTCCTACCCGGTTGGGGACAGAGTGGAGAAGACCGTAAATTATCAATTTAAAACACAAAAGAATTGAACCTGAAAAACGTTGTTCCAAGACTGTTCATGATAGTGCTTTTAGCAGCCACAGGATGCTTATCATCATGCAAAGATGATATCAGTGGCTTTGACCTGGAGAAGGATCCACTCAAAGGTAAGATAGGAGGTGAAGAATGGCAGTATGCCGCTGGTAGTGCCAACGTGAACAATTCTTCCTACTACCTGGAAGGGCTCATCGTGGGTGAAAGTACTCAGGATCCCTGTGCCATCAGGGTCTCCAGCAAGCTCCATCTTTCCATAAAAATACCTGGCCGAAAAGGAAGCTATAACATCAATTCGTCTCTCAATAGTGAGGCCACCATCATCTTCAACCTGCCCAATGGGGTCAAACGATTCACCGCAACTGGCGGATTTGTTGAAGTAGTAGCAGTAGGTAGTCAGCAACTAATCGGATACATGAGTGCCGATTTTGACGATGACAATACCGTGCAGGGCTCCTTCCTTTTGGAGTTTTGTAATTAAATACACCTATACCAACTCCGCAGCCTCGGCATAAGCCTCTACAGGTACGCAGCTGCACATCAGGTTTCGATCTCCGTAAGCACTGTCTATTCTGCTGACAGAAGGCCAGAATTTATTGTATTTCAACTCTGGGAGTGGAAAAGCGGCTTTCTCCCTGCTATAGGGCAGGTCCCAGCTTTCGGCGATGACCGTGCGCTGAGTGTGCGGTGCATTCTTCAGCACGTTATTGTCTTTATCTGCCACTCCGCTGATGACCTCCTCGATTTCCTTGCGGATGGAAATCATCACATCACAAAACCGGTCTATCTCTGACTTGGTTTCACTTTCTGTGGGCTCTATCATCATGGTACCAGCTACCGGAAACGAAACCGTAGGGGCATGATAACCATAATCCATGAGTCGCTTGGCAATGTCCTCTACCTCCACGCCATATTTCTTAAAGTCTCTGCAGTCTATGATCAGTTCGTGGGCATTTCTGCCTTTTTCGTTAGCATAAAGCACCGGGTAGTGATCTTTCAGCTTCTGCCCAATATAGTTGGCATTGAGGATGGCCAATTGAGTGGCTGCTCTAAGACCATCGCCGCCCATCATGGCTATATAGGCATGAGAGATGGGCAAAATACTGGCACTGCCATAGGGAGCACTGGACACATTCACATCATCTACTCCGATATGCGAAGTACCGGGCAGGTAAGGCGCCAGGTGCGCTCCAACTCCAATTGGGCCCATACCAGGACCTCCACCACCGTGAGGGATGCAGAATGTCTTGTGAAGGTTCAGGTGGCAAACGTCCGCCCCGATCATCGCCGGAGATGTCAGCCCCACCTGGGCATTCATATTGGCTCCATCCATATACACCTGACCACCATGGGCATGAACAAGTTCGCAGATTTCTATGATGCTCTCTTCAAATACCCCGTGAGTAGATGGATAGGTCACCATCAAAGCACCAAGGTTTTCGCTGTGTGTTTCTACTTTGCCTTTAAGGTCATCCACATCAATATTGCCCTGATCGTCACACTTGACAATCACCACTTCCATACCGGCCATCACCGCACTGGCAGGATTGGTGCCATGGGCAGATGAAGGGATCAGGGTAATATTTCTATGATGATGTCCATTGGCCTGATGATATGCCCTGATCACCATGAGTCCGGCAAACTCTCCCTGAGCGCCGGAGTTGGGCTGAAACGAAACTGCCGAAAATCCTGTAATCTCAGCCAGCCAGTCGTGCAGCTCCCCGATCACCTCAGCATATCCAGCCGCCTGATCTTTAGGCGCAAAAGGGTGGATATTTCCAAATTCCGGCCAGGTGACCGGTATCATCTCAGTAGTGGCATTGAGCTTCATGGTGCATGATCCCAGTGAGATCATGGAATGAACCAGTGAAAGGTCTTTATTTTCCAACCGCTTCATATAGCGCAGAATCTCGTGCTCACTATGGTTCACATTGAACACCTCATGGGTCATAAAGTCCGACTGCCGGGCCAGCCCATTCGGATAGGCTATTTCAACCTCCGTGCTGATGGTCTGTGTTTCTTTTCCGAGCGCTTCGGCAAAAATAGACACCACATTTTGAGCGTCTGAAGGCAGATGCGTCTCATCGAAAGATAACATCACCTGATTGCCGGCATATCTGAAGTTGATTTGATGCGATTCTGCCACGTTCTTCACCTTTTGGAGGTCGTCATCATTCAGCGTGAATCTGAGGGTATCAAAATACTCTGCGTTTTCCTCCTTCAACCCCATGGCTGAGAGCGAGGCGGCAGTTGCTTTGGCCAACCCCCTTACCCTGGAAGCTATTTGCTTGAGTCCTGCAGGACCGTGGTATACTCCATACATGGAAGCCATTACCGCCAGCAGAACCTGAGCCGTACAGATATTGGAGGTAGCTCTTTCTCTTTTGATGTGCTGCTCACGGGTTTGTAGTGCCATTCTATAGGCAGGATGACCTTCGTCATCCTTTGAAACACCAATGATCCTTCCTGGAATGTATCGTTTATATTCTTCTTTTGTCGCAAAGAATGCTGCGTGCGGGCCTCCATATCCCATAGGGACTCCAAAACGCTGTGAAGTACCTACCACCACATCCACTCCCCATTCCCCGGGAGGGGTGAGGAGACATAGTGCCAAAAGATCCGATGCCACTGCTACGGAAACCCCATGCTCAGCGGCCTCTGCTACGAATGCAGAGCGATCAAAAGTCTCACCGAAATTGTCCGGATATTGGAAAAACACCCCAAACAAGTTGGAATCACTAAGATCAATATTTTCTATCCTGGCCACTACCAGCTCCAAACCAAGGGGCTTGGTTCGGGTTTTTAAAATCTCCAAGGTCTGTGGAAAAACCCGCTCGTCCACGACTACTTTATTGGACTGTTTTTTCTCCTTCTTTCGGGTGGCATGTAGCATGGCGATTGCCTCTGCCGCTGCAGTACCTTCATCCAGAAGAGACGCGTTCGCTATTTCCATTCCCGTGAGATCCGAGACCAGGGTCTGGAAATTGATGAGGGCTTCCAATCTTCCCTGAGCAATCTCAGCCTGATAAGGTGTATAGGCCGTATACCACCCCGGATTCTCAAGGATATTTCGCTGGATCACCGCCGGTACCACACAGTTATAATACCCCTGACCCAGAAAAGATTTGAATATCTTGTTTTTCCCTGCGGTCTTCTTGAGCTTGTTGATATACTCATATTCATTCAAGGGAGCGGGCAGGTTGAGTCCCTGTTTTAGTCGAATGTTCCCGGGAATGGTTTGGGAGATCAGCTCGTCCAAAGATGAGACACCCAAGGCATCCAGCATTTCCTGGATTTCCTTCTCAGAAGGTCCATTGTGGCGTGTTTGGAAGGCTACCCTTTCGTTTAAATCAACAGTCATAATGTGGTGGTATTATGGATGGAATTTCAAGCTGCAAATGTATAATGAATTCAACATTTTATTCGCCCATCTCTGCTGGATAAAAACGTATAATATTTGTTTAGCTTTGTGGTTTTCAAAATTTATATAAAATGAAGCACTTATTATTTGGCTCAATCCTGCTTTTATTCTTTATAAATGCAAATTCACAGGATAAAAGAGCTGTCAAATACTCAAAAACAATAACAACTTCGGATTTGAAGGATTATCTCTCCGTGCTGGCTTCTGACAGTCTGGAGGGGCGTGAAACCGGTGAAAGAGGTCAGAAAATGGCTGCCGCCTATATCGCCGAAAAATTCAATTCTTTTGGCCTGGAGGCTCCGGTAAAAACCGATGACGGTATGTCCTACTTCCAGAGCTACCCACTGAAGAAAATGACTTACCGTACGGCCTACCTTAAAAAAGGTGAAGAAGTAAAAACCAACTTTGAGGATTTCATCTATAACTCCCGTGAGGAAACAATAGGTGAAGAATATGTGGACATCCTTTTTGCTGGTATTCAGACAATAGACAATCTGAAGAAAATGAACCTCAGCGGAAAGTTCGTAGCTGTGGTCACGCAAGAAATGGGCAACTGGAGGAAAGTGCTTGCTGAGGTCAAAGACCTGGATGCGGCAGGCATCATACTCATTGTGGAGGACGAAAGCAGATTTAGCTTCATCATGACCAGATATAGCAGGTATCTGCAGGGATCCAGAATGGCGCTTGAGTCCACCACCGCTGGCAACAAGATTATTATTGGTGACCCGGAGTTGGCCTCCTGGATGTTTGACATGCCATATGACAAACTAAAAGAAACTGGAAAGAATAAAAGCGCAAGGCTGATCCTCAATGCAGACATGCTGGTAGAAGACATCACCGCAGAGAATGTACTGGGGTTCCTCAAGGGCAGTGAGAAACCCGAAGAAGTGCTGGTGGTAACCTCACACTATGACCACATTGGTATTTCTGACAATGGCGAGATCAATAATGGCGCTGATGACGATGGATCAGGAACCTCTACAGTATTGGAGATCGCCCAGGCCTTTTCTGAAGCTGCAGCAAAAGGCATCAGACCCAGACGAAGCATCCTTTTCATGACCGTTTCCGGGGAGGAAAAAGGTTTGCTTGGCAGTGAGTATTATACAGAAAATCCGGTGTTCCCCATGGAAAACACCGTCACCAACCTGAATGTGGACATGGTGGGCAGAGTGGATGAAGGGCATGAGAAAAACCCCAACTATGTCTATGTGATAGGTGCAGATAAACTCTCGAAGGAGTTACATGACATTTCCGAAAAGGCCAATAACACCTACACAAAACTGGAGCTAGACTATACCTACAATGCAGAAACGGACCCGAACAGGTACTACTACCGATCCGATCACTACAATTTTGCTAAAAAGAATGTGCCTATCATCTTCTACTTCAACGGAACGCACGCCGACTACCATCGCCCCACGGACACGATCGAGAAAATTAACTTTGAACTCATGCAAAAAAGAGCGGAGCTTGTTTTCTTTACAGCCTGGGAGCTGGCCAACCGAGAGGACCGGGTTCGCCTGGATTGATTTAGAAATGAATAACACATGGCATCAAAGTACCTGATCAAAAACGCACAAATAGTTAACGAGGGGAGCATCCATTCGGCAGATCTGTTGATAGAGGGTCAGCGGATCGTAAAAATAGGAGCTGACCTGAAGGTGGATGGAGCAGTCCGGGAAGTCAATGCAGAAGGAAAATACCTCCTGCCCGGCCTCATAGACGATCAGGTGCATTTCAGGGAGCCTGGGCTGACTCACAAGGCGGAAATCTACACAGAAGCCAAAGCTGCGGTGGCTGGTGGGGTTACATCTTTCATGGAAATGCCCAATGTCATCCCACAAACTACCACTCAGGAACTACTGACAGCTAAGTATGAAATAGGAAGACAAAAATCACTGGCCAACTACTCCTTTTTCATGGGCGCCACCAATGACAACCTGGATGAGGTGCTCAAAACCAATCCTGCGGAAGTCTGCGGCATCAAAGTGTTCATGGGATCCTCTACGGGCAACATGCTGGTGGACGATGAGAAAACCCTGGAAGAGCTTTATAAAAATGCCCCGATGCTCATTGCCACACACTGTGAAGATGAGGCTACTATCAGGCAAAATATGGAGCACTATGTGGCCCAATATGGAGATCAGATTCCCTTTGAGCTGCATCCGGTCATCAGGAGTGCTGAAGCTTGTTACAAGTCCTCCTCCATGGCTGTGGCCCTAGCCAAAAAACACAACACAAGGCTCCACATTCTACACATCTCCACGGGCATTGAAACCGCCCTTTTTGATAATACCCTCCCGCTTAAAGACAAGAGAATTACAGCAGAGGCCTGCATCCATCACCTGTGGTTTTCAGATCAAGATTATAAGAACAAAGCCCAATGGATCAAGTGGAACCCTGCTGTGAAAAGCGCAAACGACAGGGATAAGATCTGGGAAGCCCTTTTGGATGACAGGATCGACATCATCGCCACGGATCATGCGCCCCATACCATCGCTGAAAAGAACAACCCCTACACCAAAGCACCTTCCGGTGGACCTTTGGTACAACACTCACTGACGGCCCTGCTGGATTTTTATCATCAGGGAAAGATCAGCCTGGAGAAGATAGTAGAAAAAGCATGCCATGCGCCAGCTGAGTGTTTTCAGGTGACAGAGCGGGGATATATTCTGGAAGGCTATTTTGCTGACCTGGTGCTGGTAGACCTGCACAAGCCTTGGAAGGTTTCGCCAGAAAACATCCTGTCAAAATGTGGCTGGTCACCCTTTGATGGCCACACGTTTCAGTCATCAGTAGAGCAGGTTTGGGTGTCGGGACACCTGGCCTATGCGGAGGGAAAATTTGATGAAAGTAAAAAAGGAGCTCGACTTACTTTTGAGCGCAATTAATTTTTGCTAAAATCCTTGAATGCATTTACATTTGCATCCCAATTTAGACGGTGGTTGTAGTTCAGTTGGTTAGAACGCCTGATTGTGGTTCAGGAGGTCGCCGGTTCGAGTCCGGTCTTCCACCCTTTGCAAAAGCAGTTACATTTATTTGTAGCTGCTTTTTTTGTTTAAAACCATGGCGAACCGGCCCATCGATTAAAACGGATCAAGCGGAATTCCTGTGGGGAGATTGCATTAAAGATGGATGGTGAAGTTGTGATCTGATACCTTATATACCTCAATCTAGTTGATTGGCCACTTACCCTTCATTTTCTTTGCTTGCCCAAAGAAAACGAAGCAAAAG